>DATGFT010000026.1:0-11509 GCA_035308915.1 Solirubrobacteraceae bacterium | reverse complement strand
CGTTTCAGTAATCCGGGTTGGTCTTTTCATCGAGCGGGAACGTGGCGCAGGTCGCGTGCATGAGAACGTCGGCGGGCATCAGCTCAGGGTCCTGCGCCAATGACGTGTGCCACAACACGCGCTCTGACAGCACAACGACGGGCTCGTAGGTTCCGACCCGTTCCCCACACACCGCACAGAAGCGGCCAACCTTCTCCGACGCCATCCCGCCAGAGAAGATCAGGCGCGAGCCCGGGCGTCATCCGTAATCCGCCGCAGGGACGCGCCTGACGTGTCTCGCCCCGCCGTCGGCAGGCCATCGCGTGAGACTCTTGCATTGCAAGGGTTACGGAGCTATCATGCGGTGCATGGCAAACGAGAGCCGGCGCAGTCAGATGCTCCGTGGGGTGCTCGACCTGTGCCTGCTGGCGGTGTTGGACGAAGGGCCGGCGTACGGCTACGAGATGACCAGACGGCTGCGTGACCGCGGTCTCGGAAGTGTCGGCGAGGGCTCGATCTATCCGCTGTTGGGACGGCTGGAGCGCGAGGGTCTGGTTGACACCTATCGGGCCGCCAGCAATGGCGGTCCGCCGCGGAAGTACTACCGACCCTCGAGCACTGGGCGGCTGGCACTCGCGCTGGGGGTGTCCGAATGGCGAGCCGCGCGCGATGAAATCAATGCCGTGCTCGCCCCGGTGAAGATAGAGGTGGCCTCATGAGTGACTTCGTCGAGCAGTGCCGCGCGGAATGGAAGCGCCTCGGCGTGCCTGAACCGGTCGCGGACGAAATGGCGGGCGATCTCGCCACCGATATCCGGGAAGCCGAGGCCGACGGGATCTCCGTCGGAGAGCTGCTCGGTAGCAGTGCGTCTGATCCGCGCGCGTTCGCTGCCGCCTGGGCGACCGAGCGAGGCGTCGTGGGTATGCGCCGCGGCCAACCGAGCAGCCGCCGTGGGCGACTCGCGCTGGTGGCCTTCACCGGCGTGACGGCGATCATGCTGATCATTGCCCTGCTGCTGCTCGTCACCGGGGAGCCGAAGGTGGCACTGATGACGGTCCGGGCAGCGCGCCTCGGCGGGACAAACGCCTTGTTCGCGCCACCACCCGGTCGAGTGCAGGCAAGCGCCGCCGCGCCGATCGAATGGATTCTCCTGTTCCTCGCCCTCGCCGGACTCGCCTTTTCGGGTTGGCTATGGCGGTCAAGGTGGGGCCGCTCACAACCGCCAATCGCGCCCGCCTAGGGGCACAGCCAGCGGATACGATCACGCGGTGGCCCGGGCCGACGCATTCGTGGACGAGGTCGCCAACGAACTGGCGACGTGGCCGGGCGTTCACGTCGAGCGGCGTGAAGACGGCGCGGCGCTCGTCCGCTACGAGCACTCTGAGCTTGGCGTGCTTTACCCGGACGACGGCCTGGCCGAGCTGCCATTCCTAGGTGCCGAGCACGACGAGCTGGTTGAACATGGCGAAGCTGAGCCGGCCGAGCTCGCGACGGACTCACCCGGCGTGAGTCACGACCTCCGAGGGCCCAGCGACGTGACCGCTGTGCTCGAGCTGTTCGATCGCCGCTACCGGGACGTCCGCGGCGAAGACGATCCGTACAGCTCAGAGGACCCTGATTTTCCTCGCGGCCGGCTGGACCAGCTCTAGACCGAAGCGGGAGTGCCCGAGTGCAGGGCATCCCGCGCATCATTTCCACTTGCGGCGGATTCTGCTGCTTGCCGCGCGAGGCGGTCGCTGCGTCGGCCGGCGGTTGGCTAGAGCACGCCGGATCGCCCGCTCGCAAACGGAACCCAGCCAATGACCAGACGCGTACGTGAGGGCCCGGCACTGGCGTTCGAGCAAGCTGAGCGTCGGCTGTTTGCCGCCTGTGGTGTAGAGGTCGAGTCCCGGCGGGTGCACCTGGCGGATCCGCCGGTTGCTGTGCGCGTTATCGAGTCCGGCGAGGGGCCGCCGATCGTGCTCGTGCACGGAAGCGGCATGAGCGCGTCGACGTGGGCACCCCTGATGCCCCACCTCGAGCGCCATCGCCTGATCGCATTCGACCTCCCCGGGTTCGGTCTTAATGGCGAGTTTGATTACAGCGGTCGGTCGCTGCGCTCACACGCGGTCGCCCAGCTCACCTCATTGCTCGACGCGCTCGAGCTCGAGCGCGTCCCGATCGTCGGCACCTCGCTTGGCGGGATGTGGGCGCTCAGCCTGGCCGTCGAGGCGCCGAACCGTGTCGCCGGCGTGGCGTCTCTCGGTGTCCCGGCGGTCGCGCTGCCCGGCATGCGCGCCGATCCTGCCTTCACCGCGCTGTCCACCCCCGTGGTGCGCCAGATCGTCGCGCGGATCGGCTCGCCCACTGTGGCGATGACGCGCCGGACGATGGCTGGTGGCGTCATGGGTCCTCGGGCCGCCGAGAATGCGCCCGAAGGATTCTTCGAGGTCGTCCACGAGGGCTTCCGCCAGCCCGGTTTTCGAACCGCGATGCTCTCCCACATGCAGCTCGCCCTGCGGTTCGGCCGGCCCCGCCCGGAGAACTTCCTCTCAGACACCGAACTGCGACAGCTCACCATGCCCGTGCTGATGATCTGGGGCGACGAGGATCCCTACGGCAGCGCAGAGATCGGCAGGCGCGCCTGTGCCCTGATGCCCAACGCACGCCTCGAGGTGATCCCAGGCCGCCACGCCCCCTTCCTCGACGACCCCGAGCGCTGCGGCGCATTGATCGACGACCTCGCGCGCCGGGCTGCCTGACCTGACACCGTCGATCGCCCGCGACAGTCCAGGACTAGATGGGCACGGCTGGGCTCGAACCAGCGACCTCTCGCGTGTGAAGCGAGCGCTCTCCCACTGAGCTACGCGCCCGGGCTCGCCCATTCTGGCATGGACCGGTCGCAGCACGGAGGCTGTGGGAGCCTTGACACCGGCACCCCCAGATGTACGATCGCGCTCCGAGCTGGGACCGGACAGTCTGGGGAGCCGGAGTGGAGGGAAGAAACGAGCGCGTCGGCCTCAAAGGGCGACCGCCGCGGCTGCTCAGCGCCGTCGCGAACCTGCCTTCCGCCGACGGCCTGGACCTCGAGTTCGCACCCGAACCCGGGGCCGCGTTCCTGGCGGGCAGCGACCCGGCGGACTGGGAGCGCATCGAGCGCTTCGGCCTGCGCCGGCGCTTCAGTCGCGGCGAGGACATAGTCCGCCAGGGCGAGGTGGACCGTTCGCTGATCGTCCTCCTAACCGGGAGCGTCGAGTTTGTGGTCAGGCGTGGCGACGGCGCCGAGCAGGTCCTGAACCTGATCGACGCGCCATCGATCGTCGGCGAGGTCGCGTTCTTTGACCCGGGCCCGCGCTCCGGAACGCTCCGCGCCCGCACCGCAGGCGAGCTCCTGCAAATCTCGTTCGCGCAGTTCGAGGCGCTGGCCGCGTCGTCTCCGGCGCTGGCGCGCAGGATCGCGCTCGATGCCGGCCGGGTGGTGGCTCAGCGACTTCGACGGACGACCGAGCTCCTGGCGGAGTGATCATGCTGGCAGCGGAGTACCCGAGCTATCTCGAGATGCACCAGCGGCTGCCCGTGACGGCCTGGCACATCCTGCGCGGGGTGACGCTTACCGCCGCCTTTGCCCTCATCGCCGTCCTGTTCGCGGCGCCGCCGACCGGGCTCATCGCATGGTGGTTGTTCATCTTGCCCTGCGTCCCTCTCTTGCTGATGCTCGCCCCCGGTCTCTGGCGCAACGTCTGTCCAATGGCATCGCTGAACCAGGTCCCCCGTCTACTCGGTTTCTCTCGCAGCCTCCGGGTGCCAAGGTGGCTGGCCCGCAACGCGATTCTGATCCAGGTGGCGTTCTACTTTGCCTTGATCAGCACTCGGGCCCCCGTGTTTGACCACAATGGGCGCGCGGTCGGGGCCTTGATGCTCGTGGCCTTGGGGGCGGCGTTCGTCGGCGGCGTCATCTTCCGCGGCAAGAGCGGGTGGTGCGGGACGTTCTGTCCGCTGATGCCGGTGCAGCGGCTGTACGGCCAGACGCCGGCGGTCGTGGTGCCGAACTCGCACTGCTCGACCTGCGTCGGCTGCACAGCGAATTGCCTGGACTTCAACCCGCGCCTGGCCGTGATCGCCGACGTCCAGGAGAGCAGCGCCTACCGGGTCGGTCAGCTGAAGGTGTTCGCAGGCGTCTTTCCTGGCTTTGTCCTCGCCTTCTTCACCGTTCCCAACTCGATCGTGGGGGCACCCGCGCACCTGGGCGTGGCGACAGGGACCTTCTACCTGATGGCGGGCCTCTACATGCTGGTGAGCCTGGGCGTGTTCGCGCTCCTCGACTTGCTCCTGCCGGTGTCAGCGCTCGTGTTGATGGCGGTCTTCGGGGCGCTTGCCTTGAACCTCCACAACGTCCTGCGCTTCACCACGGCATTCCACGTGGCGAAGCCGGTCTGGCTCCGCGTCGTCGAGGGGCTGTTCGTCGCGAGCATCACCGCGACGTTCGTGGTCCGCACCTACCGCCATGAGCACAGGGTTGCGGCGCTCAAGGAGGCCTCCACCCTGGGGCGGGCTGACGTGCCAAGCGACGTTCGGCGAAGTCCGGCCGACAAGACCTCCGAGGTCCGTTTCGCGCCCACCGGGCCACGAGTTGTCGTGCCCACCGCGACCACCCTGCTCGAAGCCGCGGAGCGCGCCGAGCTGCCCGTCGAGGCAGGGTGCCGGATGGGAGTATGCGGCGCCGACCCGGTGGCGGTTCTCGACGGGGGCCAACGCCTATCGCCGCTCGGGGCCGACGAGCGCTCGACGCTCGAGCGGCTCGGTCTGAGCGAGGGCTGCCGGATGGCCTGCTGCGCTCGCGTACTCGGTCAGGTGGACGTCTCCTTCGATCTGACATCGATCCCGACCCTCGCGCTGCCGCGCGTCGAGGTCGTCTACGACCGGACGGTCGAACACGTTGTCGTGGTCGGGAACGGGATCGCGGGGACCACGGCCGCGGACCACGTTCGGCGCCGGCACCCGGACTGCAGCATCGATCTGATCGGGGAGGAACTCCATCCGACCTACAACCGGATGGGAATCTCCCGACTCGTGTACGGCCGCTCGGCAATGGCCGGGCTGCATCTGGTGGAGGCGGAATGGTATGAGCGGCATGGCGTCACGGCCTGGCTCAATACGCTCGCCACTCGCGTCGATCGCAACCAGCGTGAGGTGGTCCTCGGCACCGGCGAGCGGCTCAGCTATGACCGACTGATCCTGGCCATGGGCGCCACCGCGTTCCTGCCGCCGGTTGCCGGGATCGAGCAGCCAGGCGTGTTCGTCATGCGGCGTGCGGATGACGCGATGGCCGTGCGGACGTATGCCCAGCGCCACGACGCGCGCCGGGCGCTCGTGATCGGCGGAGGCCTGCTCGGGCTCGAGGTGGCGTACGCCCTGCACCGCTTCGGGCTACGTACCACCGTCGTCCACCGCTCGCGGTCATTGCTCAGAGGGCAGCTTGACGCGCACGGGAGCGAGCTGCTCGAGCATTACTTCGTCGGGCTCGGGATCGACCTCATGCTGGGAAACGCGCCCCAAGCCATCCTGGACGCTTCACCCCTCGCGCTGAGGCTCAGCGACGGCGACACGATCACGGCCGATGTCGTCGTCGTCTGCGCCGGCATCCGGCCCTGCGCTGGATTGGCCGCCGAGGCGGGACTGGAGGTCCGGCGTGGGGTGGTGGTGGACGACCACATGCGGACGAGCGATCCCGCGATCTTCGCGGCCGGAGATGTGGCCGAACATCGGGGAGTGACCGACGGGCTCTGGCCTGTCGCGGTGGCCCAGGCCGAGGTGGCGGCGGCCAACGCCGTGGGCGATTCCCGTGTCTACGATCGCCAGCCGCGGCGGAGGATCCTCAAGGGCGTGGGACTGAACGTGCAGTCTGCGGGCGAGGTCGAGGGGGAACCCGGCGACGAGGACATCCACTTCCAGCCGACTGGCGACGAGCTGCGCTACTGGAAGCTGCTGGTCCGCCACGGCGAACTTGTGGGTGCAGAGGTGTTCGGCACGTGGCCTGAGGCGGGGCCGGTCTTCGATGCCGTGGCGGCGCACGCGCACGTCCAGCCGCTGCTGGCCCGACTGCGCAACGGCGACCTCACGCCGTTGGCCGTTGCCGCGCCTACAGCCGAACCAGATGCTCTATCTGGAGACCGCGGGTGACGCCCCGCAGGTCGATGAACAGCCTGGCTCGCTCGGCCAGATCCGCGTAGTCAATTCCCGGGTGGGCGGTGACCAGGACGACGGCGTCGGCCTCCTCGAGGCCCGGATCGATGGCCACGCTCTCGAGCCCGAATTCGGGCAGTGAGGGCACGAACGGGTCGTGGTAGGAGACGTCGGCTCCGCGCTGGGCCAGGACCTCGATGACGCGGATCGCCGGCGACTCACGTATGTCGCCGGTGCCGCCCTTGTAGCTGACGCCGAGGATCAGGATGCGCGAGCCGCGGACCGGCTTGGCCACGTCGTTCAGCGCGTGCTCCACCCGCGTGACGCAGTGGTAGGGCATCTGCTGGTTGATCTTCCCGGCCAGCTCGATGAACTCGGTCGACATTTGGAATTCCCGCGCGCGCCAGGTCAGATAGAAGGGATCGACGGGGAGGCAGTGGCCGCCCATCCCCGGGCCGGGATCGAAGCGCATGAACCCGTAGGGCTTGGTGGCCGCGGCGTCGACCACCTCCCAGATGTCGATGCCCATGCGGTCGGCCAGGATCGCCATCTCGTTGACGAGCGCGATGTTGACGGAGCGGAAGATGTTCTCCAGCAGCTTGGTCAGCTCGGCCGCTTCAGGCGTGGACACGCGGACGATGTGATCGCAGATCCGTCCGTAGAGCTCGGCCGCGCGCTCGGTGCAGGCGGGCGTGATGCCGCCCACGACCTTCGGGGTCGTCCGGAGCGTGTGGTCGGTGCGGCCGGGGTCGACCCGTTCGGGCGAGAAGGCGACGTTGACCTCCTCGCCGACGCTCAGCTCGGACTCCTGCTCGAGCAAGGGGATCAGGCAATCCCGGGTCGTCCCCGGATAGGTGGTCGACTCGAGCACGACCAGCTGGCCGCGCTGGAGCACCTGCCCGAGCCCACGCCCGGCCGACATGAGGGCGCCGAGATCAGGTTCGCGGTTGGGCGTCAGCGGGGTCGGGACGCAGATGAGCACGGCGTCCGTGCGCGCCAGCGGCTGGTAGTGGGAGGTGGCCAGGATCCGCGGCAGGACCGCCTGAAGGCGCTCGTCGGAGATGTCCTCGACGTAGGACTCGCCGGCCTTGATCGCGGCGACTTTGCGCGGGTCGACATCGACCGCGACGACGTCCTCGCCCGCCTCCGCGAACGCCACGACGAGGGGAAGCCCCACGTACCCGAGTCCGATAACCCCTACAGACACAGTCAGCAAAGATACTCGGCAGCTCCTGAAAACCCTTTAGGATTCGCTGCGGACCGTGCTAGGCGGGGTGCTAGCGGTGCCCTGTACCCGCAATCCGCTCTAGCGGGGCTGAATTCCCCTCCGAGGGGCACAGGCCCCAGGGTCAGCGCCCTGTCTCGTGGCGTTGATGGTTCGGTCCCGCAGCGGTGAAGGCCCGTGAACCAGGTCAGGTCCGGAAGGAAGCAGCCTTAAGCGGTCACCTCCAGGCGTTGCGGGGACGCCGGGCCGGAGCAGCGAGACGGCGGCAGCGCCCCGGGTACCGGCTTCGAAGAAGGGTGCACGGTCCACTTATAGACTCGAATCGGTGTCCACCGGACCCTCTCTGTACCGCCGCCACCGCCCCCGGACGTTCGCCGATGTCGTCGGGCAGGAGCACGTCGTCCGCACGCTTCAGAACGCGGTTGAGCAGAACAAGGTCCACCATGCGTACCTGTTCGTCGGCTCCCGGGGGACGGGCAAGACGAGCATGGCCAAGATCCTCGCCGCCTGCCTGAACTGCGAGCGGGGACCGACGACGACCCCGTGCGGCACGTGCGATGCCTGCATCGCCATCGCCAACGCCACGTCGCTGGACGTGATCGAGATGGACGCAGCCTCCAACAACTCCGTGGACGACATCCGTGACCTACGGGAGAAGGTGGCCTATGCGCCCGTCTCGGGCCGCCACAAGGTCTACATCCTCGACGAGGCCCACATGCTCTCCTCCCAGGCCTGGAACGCGTTTCTGAAGACGCTCGAGGAGCCGCCCCCGCGGACGATCTTCGTCCTCGCCACGACCGAGGCTCAGAAGGTGCTCCCGACCGTCGTCGACCGCTGTCACCGCTTCGACTTCTCCCGGCCCTCGGTGGCAGAGGTGACAACCGTCCTGGAACGGGTCGTCGCCGCCGAGGAGATCGAGATCGAGCCCGGCGCCATCGCGCTCATCGCGCGCCATGCCACCGGTAGCTTCCGCGACGCCCTCGGCACCCTCGAACAGCTCGTGACCTATTCCGGCGGGGCCGGGATCTCCGCCGCCGACGTCCTGGCGGTGCTGGGGGTGACCGACTCAGAGCAGCTGTTCGAGGCCATCGCCGCCGTTGTCGCGCGCGATCCTGCGGCGGCGATCCGGGCCGCGGCCACCCTCGGTGAGACAGGCCGGGATCCTGGTCAGGTGCTGCGTGACCTCGAGATTCACGCCCGTGAGCTCCTCGCGGTGCAGGTGCTCGGCGAGGTGCCAGCCGAGCTGCGGCTGACTCCCGAGCGCGACCGACGTCTGGCGGAGCAGGCCGCAGCCCTCGGCCGGAACGACGCGATTCGCCTGCTCGATCTGATCTCAGCCGCCCTCCAGGCGACCGCGAACGGCGCCCAGGCGCGGATTCAGCTCGAGCTCGTGCTTGTGAAGGCCGCCGCCCCCGAGGTGGATCCGTCGATGGCTGCGGTGCTGGCGCGGCTCGAAAGGCTTGAAGGTGGGACTCCGGCCGTTCCAGCGAGCGCCGATCCGGTCCGAGCGGTCGCCACGCAGGAGGTCCCGGCGCCTAGCCCGCCGAGCGCTCCACCCGCCCCAAATCTTGATGCCGCGCGCGCTTCCTGGCCCGCGGTGGTTGATCTGGTCCGGACTGACAACGCCATGCTCGCCGGCGCGCTTGAGGCGGCGCGGCCGGTCGCCGTCGATGAGGGGTCGCTGACGCTGGCCTTCCCGTCCGGAGCGTCATTTCTCAAGCGCAAGGCCGAGCAGGACGATTACCGCCGCGCCGCCGCCGAGGCGGTCAGCTCGGTCACCGGCCAGCGGCTCGCGCTCCGCTACGAGCTGCAGGATCTTGATCAGACCGAGGAGTCCAGCGGGAGCGAGCTCTCGGGCGAGGAGCTCGTCCGCCGCTTCGTCGAGGAGTTCGACGCCGAGGAGATCCTCGAAGACGAGTCCGACAAGACCCCCACGAACTAGTGTTCAAGCCGATCCTCGCCGATACCACCTCCAAGCCAAGGAGGGCGTGATGCCGCAACAACCGAACATGCAGCAATTGCTCAAGCAGGCGCAGAAGATGCAGCAGGAGATGCTGGCTGCGCAAGAAGCGCTCAAGGAGGAGGTCGTCGAGGCCTCGGCCGGAGGCGGGATGGTGACCGTGAAGGTCTCCGGTGACCTGACAGTGAAGTCGATCGAGATCGACCCCCAGGCGGTTGACCCCGAAGACGTCGAACTGCTCCAGGACATGGTGCTGGCCGCCGTCAATGAGGCGCTTCGCTCGGCCCAGGAGCTCGCGTCCTCGCGGCTCGGCGGAATCGCCGGTGGCCTGGGTAGCCTGGGTCTTCCCGGAATGTGACCGGCGGGCGGCTCGCGCCCGTCCGGCCCGCCCGCCCGCTAGATGACCGTCTATGCCCCGCCCGTCCAGCGACTGATCACGGAGCTCTCGAAGCTGCCCGGGGTGGGCGGGCGCACGGCACAACGGCTCGCCTTCCACCTGCTCCGCGCGAGTAATGACGACGCGCTGGCGCTCGCCGAGGCGATCCGGGAGGTCAAGGCGCGGATCGGCCTCTGCGAGGTTTGCTTCAACCTGGCCGATGGTCCTCGCTGCCGGATCTGCTCGGACGAGCGGCGTGACCCCACGGTCATCTGCGTGGTCGAGGAGCCCTCGGATGTCATCTCGATCGAGCGGACGCACGAGTTCGCCGGCCGCTACCACGTCCTCGGGGGAGCGCTCTCGCCGATCGACGGTGTCGACCCGGAGGATCTCAAGATCGCCGAGCTCTACGAGCGGGTGCGCAGCAGCGGCGTCCGCGAGGTGGTGCTTGCCACCAACCCCACCACGACCGGCGAGGCGACCGCGCTTCACATCGCGGAGGGGCTGCGAGGCACCTCGCCCGAGGTGTCGGTGACCCGTCTGGCCAGCGGGCTCCCCGTCGGGGCCGACCTCGAGTACGCCGATGAGCTGACTCTGGGCCGGGCGCTCGCCGGGCGCCGGGCGCTCTGAACCTCGGCGTGACTCGGCATATTCGGCTCCCGGAGGTGCTTGCCGCGTTCGAGGGCTTGGCGCTGTTCCGGGGGCTATACGGGGCGACTGATGAGGCCGCGCAGGCCCGCCTCGAGGAACTGCGAGAGATCCTCGAGATCGAGGAGAGCGAACCCCGAGCCATGCCGATCGTGGACGTCGGCGAGGGCTACGGTCGCTGGGCCTCGACCTATGACGATCCCGGCAACCCGCTGATCGCGGCCGAGGAGCCGGCCGTCTGGGAGCTGCTCGACCGAGCGATGCCCGGCCGCGCGCTCGACGCCGCCTGCGGGACGGGACGGCATACCGCGCATCTGGTCAAGCATGGTCATGAGGTCACTGGCGTTGACCAAAGTGAGGCGATGCTCACGCGGGCGCGCGCGCGTGCGCCCGAGGCTCACTTCCTCCAGGCGGACCTTCGGGAGCTGCCATTCGATGAGGACAGCTTCGATCTCGCGGTCTGCGCTCTGGCGCTTGAGCATTTCCGTGAGCTGGCGGACGCGCTCGGCGAGCTTGCCCGCGTGGTGCGCCCGGGCGGCCCGGTGGTGCTCTCCGAGAGTCACCCTGCGCTGCGGGCCATCGGCGGGGCGCCGTTCTTCCGCGACTCCTCGGGGGCCAGCGGGGTGGTTCGCACGTTCCCGCACCTTCACGGCGACTATCTCCGGGCCTTCGCGGCGGTCGGGCTGACGATGCGGGACTGTCGCGAGGTCCGCTTCGGGCCTGCCGAGGTCGCGCTCCAGGTTCCCGCCGCCGAGCTCTACCCGGAGGCGGCCGAGGGTGCCCTGCTGGGATTTCCCGCCGTGCTGGTCTGGGACCTGGTCGTTTCCGGCTGATCCTCCGTACCCTTGCCCGGCGTGCCTGGAACCATCGTCATGAAGTTCGGCGGCACCTCGGTCGCCGACCTCGAACGCATCCGCAACGTCGCCGCCCGCGTGAAGCGCGAAGTCGACGCCGGCCATGAGGTCGCCGTGGTGGTGTCCGCCATGGCCGGCGTCACCAATCAGCTGGTCAGTTGGTGTCAGGCGCTCTCGCCGCTGCACGACGCCCGCGAATATGATGCGGTTGTGGCCACCGGCGAGCAGGTCACGTCAGGGTTGCTGGCGATCGCGCTCCAGGAAGTCGGAGTCGAAGCGCGGTCCTGGCAAGGCTGGCAGATCCC
>DATGFT010000025.1:0-44151 GCA_035308915.1 Solirubrobacteraceae bacterium | reverse complement strand
TCACCCGAGTCTCCACCCGCTTCAGACGGCACTAGAGGTGCTGGCGGTCGTGCTCGTCGTCGGGGTGGCGTTCGTGCCGCGCGAGCGGTCCCTGTCGGCGGTCTGCGCGCTGGCCGGGGCGGTCACGATCGCGGTTCAGCTCCCCGCCGTTCACTGGTATTACTACTACATCATGTGGTTCCTGCCGTTCGCGCTCGTCGCGTTCGTGGCCCGCGCGGTTCCGGCCTCGGAGCCGGCGCTCGAGGAAGCACGGCGGGAGTGGGTGATCGAGCCGAGCGAGCACGGGCCCGCCATGGCGGGTGCGTGATGCCGGTCGCGATCGCCGCGGTGTTCGGTGCCGTGATCGGCTCGTTCCTGAACGTGGTCGCCTATCGGCTGCCTCGCCACGAGTCTCTCGTGTCGCCGGGCTCGCGCTGCCCGAGCTGTGAGGTGCCGATCAAGCCCTACGACAACGTGCCCGTGCTCGGCTGGCTGCTCCTGCGTGGGCGCTGCCGCGCCTGCGCAGCCAGGATCTCGCCGCGCTATCCCAGCGTCGAGGCTCTCACGGCCGCCCTGGCCGTCGCGGTGGTGCTCCTCAGGCACTCGGTTCACGACATCGCGCTCGGGTTGGTGCTGGTGACAGTTCTGGTGCCAGTGGCGCTGATCGATTTCGAGCACCGCGTCATCCCGAACAAGATCATCCTTCCAGCGGCGTTGGCCGCGCTCGGGATCGGGCTCGTCACGCGGCCGAGCGGCGTTCCGGAACAGCTGATCGCGGGCGCCGCCGCGGGCGGGTTTCTGCTCCTGTTCGCGCTGGCGTATCCCCGCGGGATGGGGATGGGCGACGTCAAGCTGGCCGCCGTCCTGGGCCTCTTCCTCGGACGGTCCGTGGGCGTCGCGCTCATGGTCGGCGTGGTGGCCGGGACGATCGTCGGGCTAGTGATCATGGCTCGGCGCGGAGTCGAGCGGGGGCGCAAGACCGCGGTGCCGTTTGGGCCGTTTCTCGCCCTTGGCGGAGCCGTTGCACTGCTTTTCGGTTCAACGCTCGTCCACTGGTACCTCCACTCGCTGGTCTGAGTCTCAAGCGGCCCGGGCCGCCTGCCGACAGTTCAGTAACCAGCCCCACCCGACGTGATGTCCACCACCTCGATCGCCATCTCTCCGTCCGCACCTGCGAGCCCGCTGGCTCGCCGGGCCACCGGACCCTGGGGCCGGCTGCCGATGGTCGTCGCGGCCGCGACGCTGGTGCTCGCCTGGGCTGGGCTCCTGCTCACGCACGTCTCGCCCCGCCCGGCCGTGCCCCGAGCGGCTGCGCTCCACCTCATCCTCAGCGACCCAGGGCTGGCCCGAATGCTCGCGCGCGACCACTGGCGGCGCGTCGTCATCACCACCTTGGACAATCGCGACGAGGAGCTCGGCTTCTACCGGGGGGGCCGCATGGTGGCCACGGTCACAGTTGGGCGCACCCCCCGCGGCCTGTTTACCGACGCCACGGATCTGGCCCACGAGAAATACGCCTACGGCAGCAACATCGGTAACGACCCGCGAGTCCTGGCTGGTCTCGCGGTCGTGTTCGTTCTGATGACCGCGGTCTGGCCGCTGTGGCGATTGCGCAACCTCGACGCCGTGGTCGCGGCCGGGACCGCCGCGTCCGTGATCCTCTTCAACCACTGGACGCTCAGCCGCATGGTCCTCGTCAGCTATCCGGCCATGATCTACCTGGCCCTGCGGTGCGCTTGGCAGGCGCTGGCGCCCCCCGGGTCACGCCTGCCAGCCACGCCCCTGTATGAGCAACTGACGCGACGATGGACACCCGAGTCAAGGCACCGGGTGCTGCGCCTGCTGGCGGCTGCCCTGGCGCTGATCACGTTCATGGTCGGCGTCACCTCGTTGCATGTGGTCGACGTCGGATACGCGGTCATGGAGGGGGCTACCGACCTCGCTCACGGGGTCCTGCCCTACGGCCACATTCCCGACATCCTGCACGGTGACACCTACCCGCTCGCGTCCTACCTTCTGTACCTGCCCTTTGCGGCGCTCGGGCCTGTCTACAGCGCCTGGGACAACGCCGACGCGACGCTGTTTCTAGCCGTCGCGGCGGCTCTAGTTGCGGCCTGGGGCGTGTGGCGGCTGGCCGGCCGGTTGTCCTGCAGCACCGGCGGCCTGCGCGCGGCGGTGGCACTCCTGGCCTTCCCGCCGCTGCTCGTCACGGTCTCGACCGGCACCACCGACGTGGTTCTCGCGGCGATGCTGATCGCGGTGCTCGTGCTCTGGCACCGGCCCACGTGGGCCTCAGCGACGCTGTCCGCGGCGGCCTGGTTCAAAGCTGCGCCGGCGCTGCTGCTCCCCCTCTTGCTCGTTCGGCTGCGGGGACGGGGACTGGTGCGAGCCTTGGCTGCGCTCCTAGCCGTGAGCCTGGCCCTGCTCGGCGTCCTGGTCGGTGTGGGCGGCCTCGGGGCACCGGCCCGCATGCTGAGCGCGATCGCCTTTCAATTCGAGCGCAGCTCGCCGCACACGCTGTGGGCGTTCGTGGGCGCTGTGCCGTTTCAGCCGCTGGCCGAAGCGATGACTCTGGCCCTGGTCGCGGGCGCGGCCGTGAAGCTGCGCCGCGACCCGAGGCTGGCGGCGGACCGAAACCGGGTTGCGGCGCTATTCGGTGCCGCATTGCTCGGGGTCCAGATCGCGGCCAGCTACTGGAACTACATGTATCTCATCTGGGCCCTCCCGTTTCTTGTCCTGGCGCTGTTCCCACCCTCCGTCGAGTGGACCCCGCCAGCCGCGGAGGCACCGTGAACCCGCCGATCGCAGACGTGGCGGTGATCGAGGGACCGCTGGCGGGCGAGCTCGCACTACCGCGCCAGGTGGACGTCCCGAGGCGGCCGCGGGGGTCGCGGCTGTGGATGCTCACAGCCGAGCTCCGCAGGGACCTGGTCGCCGTCGCGCAGCCGTTCATCGCCTCCCGCCTTCTCGTCCTGGTCGTGGGGATGCTGACCATGGGACTGGTTGGATCAGGCGCGGCGCAATGGGGCTTTGACCCCACCGACCTGACCATCTCGTTCGGCCGCGTGGGGAACCTTCTCGCCGCGTCGTTTGTGCGCTGGGACTCGGTGTACTACCTGGCGATCGCGGAGCACGGATACCGGAATTTCCACGACGCGGGCTTCTTCCCGCTGTATCCGCTGCTGATCCGGGGGGTGGCGGTGTTCACCAGGTCGTTCGTGATCGCCGGCGTGCTGATCTCGCTGACCGCGATGGCGGCGACCCTGGTCATCCTCCGCCGGCTCACCGCACTCGAGTTCGACGAGAGAACCGCCGACCTGGCCGTCCGTCTGCTCGCCTTTGGGCCGATGGCGCTGTTCCTCTCGGCGGTCTATACCGAGTCTCTGTTCCTGGCCCTCTCAACCGGGACGTTCTATGCCGCGCGGCGCGGTCGATGGGCCCTCGCGGGGGTGCTAGGTGGCCTGGCGGCGACCGCCCGGAGCGGCGGGATCCTTCTCCTGGCACCCCTGCTGATCATGTATCTGTGGGGGCCCCGCGCGGACTCGCCGGCGCAAACGAACACGGCGTGGTGGAAGCCCCGTTATGCGATGCGCTGGTCGCTACTCTGGCTGTTACTGATCCCGCTGGGCGGTGAGGCGGTCAACCTCTATTTCATCGCTCACGGGTTCGGCTCGGCGGCCCCGCTTCACGCCCAGGAGCTCTACCAGCATCACCAGCTCGTGCTTCCGCTGGTCGGCCTGTGGCAGGGCGTCGTGGCGGCATGGCACCAGGTGATGTACATCCTCAGCGGAACGCCGCTCACCGCTCGGCCGAGCCAGGCGCTGTTCCAGTTCGTCGTCCTGGTCCTCACGTGCGCCGCGGTGGTCGGCACGCTTCGCCGCCTGCCGCTTGCCTACGGGGTCTACGCGGGCCTCGGGTCGGTGCTCCTCAGCCTGTCTGCGCC
Organism: Solirubrobacteraceae bacterium; assembly: GCA_035308915.1. Classification (GTDB taxonomy): domain Bacteria; phylum Actinomycetota; class Thermoleophilia; order Solirubrobacterales; family Solirubrobacteraceae; genus Palsa-465. Next base: position 40,229 of record DATGFT010000025.1, on the reverse strand, counting down.
CACGATCGGCGATCCGCTCGCGGGCTTCGCCCGCTACGCGAGCCTGCGCTTTCCGCTCTTCATGTTCGCGGCCGCGTGGGCGCTCGAGCACCGGCGGTCACGCGCGCTCCTGGCCGGGTTCGCGCTCCTGCTGATCGTGTGCACCGCCCAGTTCGCCAACTGGCAGGTCGTGGGGACGCCGACGCTTTAGTGGGATCCGACGTCTGGACGCTGGACGTTTGTCGGGCCGGGTGTCCAGGTCGGCGGCCAGGTCTCAACTCCTCCGCCCGGTTCGCCGATACCCGCCTAGAACTCGTTATGGGTCCCGCAAACAAGACAGTAGTTGGGCTTGATATTGAGCCGGGGTACGTGGCCGCTGTCCAGACGACAGGAGGCCGTGTTGCGGTGGAGCGCGCCGCGTACGCGCCGCTCCCGCCGGGCGTCGTCCGCGACGGCGAGGTCGCCGATGTGGAGACGCTGGCCAACGTGCTGCGGGACATGTTCGCCGAGCACAAGCTCGGTAAGCGCGTGCGTCTTGGGGTCGCCAATCAGCGGATCGTGATGCGCACGATCGACCTGCCGCCGCTGACCGACGAGAAGCAGATCAGCTCGGCGGTGCAGTTCCAGGCCCAGGAGCACATTCCGATGCCGCTCGAGCAGGCTGTGCTGGAGCACCACACGCTCGGGCCGGTGGAGACGAGCGACGGCCCGCGGACCCGCGTGGTGCTCGTAGCGGCCCGCCGCGACATGATTGATCGGCTACTCGAGGCCATCACCCGCGCCGGCCTCCGTCCGCAGGCGATCGACCTCTCCGCCTTCGCGATGATCCGCGCCCTGCATCGCCCCGAGGTGGCGGGCACCTCGGTCTATGTGAATGTCGGCGGCATCACCAACCTGGCCATCGCCGAGGCCACCACCTGTGTGTTCACTCGGGTGATCCCCTACGGGATCGAATCGGTCGCCGGGGAGCTCGCCGAGCGCCGCGGGCTCACGCTGGAACATTCTCATGGGTGGCTCAAGCACGTAGGGATGGTGTCCCCGGTCGAAGACGTCGAAGGCGACAGCGAGATCGTCGTCGAGGCGCGCAGCGTCCTCACCGAGGGCGTTCGCCGGATCGGCGACGAGGTCCGCAACTCGCTCGACTTCCATGTCATGCAGGAAGGCTCAAGCGCGATCGAACGCGTCGTCCTCACCGGCCCGGCGATCGCCATCCCGGGCTTCGCCGAGCACATCGGCCAGCAGATCGGGCTGACGGTCGAGGTCGGACTCGTGTCCGAGGCCAAGGCCGGTGGGTTCGGCGGCATCGACGCGGGACGCCTCGCGGTGGCCGCTGGGCTGACGGTTGAGGAGATCTCGGCATGAAGGCCGTAAACCTGATCCCGCGCGATGCTCGGCGCGGCGGTGTCAGCCCCTCGCTCGGCCGGCTCGGCGCGTCTCACCTGCTGATTGGCCTGCTCACGGTCGCAGTCGCGATGGTCACGCTCTACGTGTTGAGCAACAACACGGTCAGCCAGCGCCAGGCTCAGCTGGCCAGTCTCAACCAGCAGATGACCCGCATGAAGGCGGCGGTCGCGCAGCTGCAGAAGTACAACCAGTTCGAGAAGCTGGCTCAGGCGCGCGAGGCGACCGTCAAGGAGATCGCGTCGAGCCGCTTTGACTGGCACGCCGCGCTCTCGGATCTCTCCAAGGTGGTCCCCGCCAAGACGACCCTTCAGTCACTCGTCGCCACCGTCTCGACCAGCACCAACACCGGTGGGGGAGGAGCCTCCGGCACGGTGCGCGGGGACGTCAACGCTCCGGCCCTGTCCCTGAAGGGCTGCACCGGCAGCCAGGACGAGGTCGCCCAGTTGATGTCACGGCTTCGGGTCGTCAACGGGGTGAGCCGGGTCACGCTGGAGGACACTTCGGTGGCTCCAAGCGGGTCGAGTAACGGCTGCTCCGGCCCGACCTTCGACATGGTGGTCTTCTTCCAGCCGCTCACGGGCAACGCGGCGACGCTCGCGGGCGTGGCGCCGGCGCCCGCCGCCGCCCCCTCTACGCCAGGAGTCGCCAAATGAGCACCCGAGACCGGACCATCCTCGGCGTCGTCTGCCTGATCGTGGCCGTGGTCGCCCCGTGGCTGCTCGTGATCTCGCCCAAACGGGCCCAGGCGACCAAGCTTCAGAACCAGATCGCCGCCGTGCAGTCACAGCTCAGCACCATCCAGACCCAGCTGGCGCAGGGCGAGCGGGCGCGCGCGGCATTCGCGTCGAGCTACACGACGATGGTGCGGCTCGGTGAGGCGGTGCCGACCGATGACAACACGCCCTCGCTGATCTACCAGCTTCAGTCAGCGGCACAGCAGTCGCACGTCGACTTCCAGAGCCTGACCTTCAATGCCGGCCAGGGCGGCAGCTCGCCCACGCCCAGCGGTAGCGGTGCCACGCCGACGCTCCCGCCCGGCGCCACCGTGGGCCCGGCCGGCTTCCCGGTTGAGCCGTTCACGTTCACGTTCGCCGGCAACTTCTTCCACCTGGCCAACTTCGTCGGGCGCCTGCAGCGCTTCGTCACCGCGACCAACAAGAAGCTCTCGGTGAGCGGCCGGCTGATGTCCCTCAACGGGATAACCCTGGCCCCGAGCTCGACCGGATTCCCGGAGATCACGGCGACGATCGCGGCCACGACCTATCTGCTCCCGGCTTCAGAGGGGCTCGTGAACGGCGCCACGCCAGCCGGCCCGGCGTCCTCCTCCACCCAGACTGTCTCAAACCCGAGCCCCTCGAGCTCGGCGCCGCCGGCGGTCGTGACCCCACCCGTGCGATGAACCTCGACTTCGATCTCTCCGTCGTAACGCGATTCTTCCGCGGGGTCGTTACCGAGCTGCGGCAGAAGCGCCTGTGGCCCGTGGCCGCGCTTCTTCTGGTGGCGATCGTCGCGGTGCCGTTCCTGCTCTCCAAGTCCGCTGCGCCGGCTCCGGCCACCCAGGCCCAGGTTCCGACGCCGCCACCCCCGGCGGGCGCATCGATTCCGACGCTCAACGTGCAGACGACGCCGTCGCATTCGCACCTCACCGGCTCGGGTCACGACCCGTTCGCGAGCGGTGCGAGCACCCGCACGACAGTGGCGTCAGGACCCGCCACGACGGGCTCGGTGCCGATCGTCAGCACGGCGACCGCGACGTCCACGGGCACGGGCAGCACGTCAGGGGGGAGTACGGTCTCGACCGCGACCTCCAACAGCGGCTCGTCGGGCAGTTCGCCGGTGACCAGCGGCAGCGCGCCGACCAACAACCCGCCCTCGATCACGCCGGGAGCCAAGCCCAAGCCCGCTCCGAGCGGCCTCAAGGCAACGCAGGCCTACGACGTGTCGCTGGCCATCACCAACTCGAGCGGCGGCATCAACACGACAGATCCGCTGCAGCGCCTGAGCGTGATCCCGAGCGCTCAGCAGCCCCTGCTCGTGGAGCTCGGCGTGGCCCGCGACGGTAACCACATCCTCTTCGCCGTCCAGCCCGGCGCGATCCCGACCGGTCCCGGCACCTGCACCCCGGGCCCGATTGACTGCGAGATCCTGTCGCTTGGCCAGGACCAGACCGAGGAGCTCTCGACTCAGCAGGGCTCGGTCGGCGCGGCCGAGGTAGCGCTGTTCGCCGTCACCAGCATCAGCGCCAAGGACTACCCGTCGAAGGCCGCCGCGGACAGAGCCCGCCGCGACTCCTCGGCTGCGGGAGAGGCGCTGCTCAAGAAGTCGTCCTATCCCTCGCTGTCCCTCTTCCAGTATGAGCCGAGCGTCGGCTCAGTCGTCGACCTGCGCAACCTGAAAGTGGGGGGTTAGCAAATGCGCCGTAATCCAACGATCGCTGGCCGCATTCGCTGGGCTTTCCTAGCGGCTGCCACGACCCTCGCCGGCGCTCTGTTCGTGGTCACGAGTGGCGCGCAGGCCGTGGTCGTCAACGACAGCGGGCACATCGCCGGCGTGTCGCTCGTGCCGACGGCGCGCGGGGCCGAGAGCAGCTACCTGACCCCCGCCGGCGTCTCGATCGTGACCTCGGGTGGGCTCTGCTCGGATCCGGCGGCGGCGACCGAGCCGGACATCCTCACAGCCGGGTCGTGGCCGCTGAACGCCCCCGCGCAGCCGCTGTGCTGGCACAGCGGTCCGGTGATGCACGCCAGCGAGGCGTTCACCCTGGAGTGGGAGGGGCAGGCGCCGAACACGTACTGGTCAACCACCAAGGGTTACGTCCAGAACTTCCTCGGCGACGTCGCGGCCGCCTCCGGTCAGCTCGTCAATCCGTACTCCGACACGACGCAGTATTGGGACGGCGGAAGTGCCTCGAGCCGCGCCGCCTACAACTCGCTCTTCGGGGGCGGCTGCGACGACAACGGGACGGCGAAGTGCCGCTTCGGCAGCACGAACGGCTCGGGGCCCGGCAACCCGCTTCCCAGCTCGAGCACCCCAAGCTGCCCGATCACCGGCAACAACATCTTCGGCGGAAATGACGCCGGTGGTCCGACCACGACCCCCAACAACAACTGCGTGACCGACGCCGAGATCCAGACCGAGGTCAAGGACCTGATCGCCAACGACGGGTTGATCTCACGGACTCAGCCGGGGCACACACCGTACGTGACGGTGCTGACTCCGCCTGGCGTGGTTGTCTGTCTCGACGCCGCCGGGCACCTGTGCTCGGTCAACGCCCAGCTCGTCCCGCCGCCGCCCGTGCTCGCCAGCGCGACGACGGGAGGAACGGTTGGCGCAGGGACATATCAGGTCGTCGAGACCTATCAGACAACGACCGGCCAGAACCTGCCGAGCGCCCCCAGCAGCGTGACCACCACGGGCGGCACGTCCACGATCACGATTCCTTCGCCGCCCGCCCAGACCGGCGTGTCCGGCTGGTACGCGTACATCACCGCGCCCAACGGGGTCACCTACTACCAGCAGGGCGGCGAGCAGGCGATCGGCACGGATCTGACACTCAGTGCGCCGCCCGACACCTCTGGCTCCGCGCCCCCCGGAAACGCGTCGTTCTGCTCCTACCACTCGCAGCTCGTCGATCCGCAGAGCGGCCAGCCGGTGAGCTACGTGGTGCAGCCGTGGAGCGCCTTCTCGATCTGCGATGAGCCCGATATCCCGCCGGTTCCGCCGTATTCGTCGCCGGCGGTTGTCGAAAAGAGCGCCGGACAGCGACTTCTCAGCCCCCTCAGCCAGTCCTCGATGGCCGCGATGGTCAACCCCCAGCTCACCAGCGGGTGGTTCGGGAACAACGGTCTCGAGATCGACGATCAGAACGGCTGCCAGCCCGAAGGCCATGGGCTTGACTCGTTCACCTTCGGGACCAGCGGCCAGGCACCGTACTTCCTCCAGCGTGAGTCCAACAACGCCACCGTGGTCGACAGCGACCCGTGGACCTATAACGGCTGCCTGCCCGCGGATGTGCTGCAGCCGGCGTTCGCCGCCCCGAGCGCCATCAACCTCGGCGACACGCTCGACCTGGACGGATCGGCGACGGCAAGCTCGCTGGCCATCCCGAACGCCAACTACAGCTGGAACTTCGGTGACGGCGCAACCGGCAACGGGCCGAGCGTCGAGCACACCTACGGCGCAGCCGGCAACTACACGGTCACCTTGACCGTGACCGACCGTGGCGCCAACCAGGCCACGCTGAGCGAGCTGGTCAGCGTGCTCGGCTCGACCGGGCTCCCCGCACCGCCGAGCAACCCGCCGAGCACCGTACCGAGCAACGTTGGCTCCAATGGCGCCCTCCAGGTGCGGATGCAGCTGATGCCCCAGGGCCTGCGCCAGGTGCTGCGCTCCGGGATCAGCGTCCAGGTGTCGTCGAACGGCGTGGCCAACGGGATTGCCTACGTCTCGATCTCACGGGCCACGGCCAGGCGCCTGCATATCAAGGGCCATGGCCGCCAGGTCGTGATCGGCCGCGGGACGCTCTCGCAGGTCAAGCCGGGCACGGCGGTCCTGCATCTCTATCTGTCCCGGGCGACGACGAAGAAGCTGCGTCACCTCAAGCACGTCACATTGACCGTCCGGCTTGCCCTCGTCGGCGCCGGTGGCGATCACCTCGCCGTCGACGCAGCCGGCCGCTACTAAGCCCCCTCCGCGCACCGTCGCTGGGATCCTCTCAGCGGCGGTGCGTGTCTGTGCTGCGTAAGCTTGCGCGCCTCATGGCTGCGCTGCGTCTCACCACTGCGGGAGAGTCGCACGGCCCCGGGTTGACCTGCATCGTGGAGGGCTTGCCTGCGGGACTCGTGCTCGATCGGGACACCCTGAACCGTGACCTCGCCCGCCGGCAGCTCGGGCACGGGCGCGGCGGGCGGATGAAGATCGAACGCGATCAGGTGGAGATCACCGCCGGGGTTCGACACGGGCGCACGCTGGGAAGCCCGGTGGCCATTCAGGTCGCCAACCGGGACTACGCCAATTGGGAGGAGCGGATGAATCCGTGGCCGGTGGAGGCGGAAATTCCGGAGGTTCACCTCCCGCGCCCGGGCCATGCCGACCTCGTGGGCACGCAGAAGTACGGCTTGAGCGATGTCCGCAACGTCCTCGAGCGGGCGAGCGCCCGTGAGACGGCGGCCCGCGTCGCCGGGGGCGCCCTGGCGCGGGCGTTCCTGTCTGCGGTGGGCGTCGAGGTCTTCTCGCACGTGGTGCAGATCGGGTCCGTTCGCGCGAATGTCGCCCGGGTGCTCACTCCGGCCGACTTCCACCATGTCGATGAGTCGCCGGTGCGCTCGCTCGACCCGGCAGCGGGCGCGGCCATGGTCGAGGAGATCAACCGCCTGCGCAAGGCCAATGAATCGCTCGGGGGCGCCTTCGAGGTCTTGGGGTTCGGTCTTGCCCCGGGGCTCGGCTCGTACGTCTCGTGGGAGGATCGGTTGGACGGGCGGCTCGGTCAGGCGCTGCTCTCGATCCAGGCCATCAAGGGGGTGTCGATCGGCGACGCCGCAGAGGTCGCGGGCGGGCCGGGTTCGCGGGCGCACGACGAGATCTTCTGGGAGGAGAAGCGGGGTTACTACCGGGAGACGAACCGCGCCGGCGGGCTCGAGGGGGGCATGACGACCGGTGAGCCGCTCGTGGTGAGAGCCTGGATGAAGCCCCTCCCGACCCTCACCAAGCCGCTGCGCTCGGTCGACATCGCCACCCATCAGCCCGCGGAGGCGCTGCGGGAGCGCACCGATTCCACGACCGTCCCGGCCGCCGGCGTGGTGGGGGAGGCGATGGTCGCGTTCGTGCTCGCCGACGCCTACCGGCAAAAATTCGGCGGCGATCACCTCGACGACGTCCGCCAAGCGCTCGAGACCTACGAGCGGCGGATTGGCTGGCGTCGGCGCGCCGGCTGAGTCCTCAAGCGCCGCCCGAGCCAGGTCGATACCAAAGCATGCGCTTGCGCGTGCGTCAGAACCTGCCGGCGTCGGCCGCGGCGGCGATCGGGATCCTGGCCGTGGGTTGGTTGGGCCTCACCGACTGGCTCTGGACCGACTACGACAACGAGGCCCGACCGGCCATCGACGCCCTTCTCCAGGGTCACGTGCTGCGCTTTGCGCAGCTGGCACCGTCGTACGGCGGCTCGCTCGTGTTGCGTGCGCCGTTCCTGTTCGTGCCCAAGCTCTGGGGGGGCGGTGAGCTGGCGGTGTACCGCGCCGCTGCGGCGCCTTGCCTGCTCGCCAGCGCCGTTCTCGGCGTGTGGCTCGTCTCGCAGATGCGCGCCGGCGGGGCAACCCGCATCGCGCGCGGCGCTGCCCTGATGCTCTGCGTCGCCAACCCGATGACGCTCTCGACGCTCGAGAGCGGTCATCCCGAGGAGCTCCTCGGCGGCGTTCTGTGCATCGCCGCCGTCCTGGTCGCGATGCGCGGCCGGGCACTGTGGGCCGGCGTGCTCCTGGGGCTGGCCGTGGCCAATCAGGAGTGGGCGCTGGTGGCGATCGGCCCGGTGCTGCTGGCGCTGCCGCGGGCGCGCGTCCGAGCGGTCCTCGCCGCAGGAACCACGGCCGCGCTCATCCTGGTGCCGTTGGCGGTGGGCGGCCGGTTCCTCGGCCAGGTCAGCGCCGCTGCCCGTCCGGGCGGATCGTCGATCTTCACGCCCTGGCAGCTCTGGTGGTTCGTCGGTCCCCATCGACACGTCCCTCCGGCGGGGCAACCATGGAACACGAGGTTTGACCCGGCCTGGCTGACCCAGCTCGCCCACCCGCTGATCGTGGTCGTCGCCGCGCTGCTGTCGCTGGGCTGTCTGTGGTTGCGCCGGCGCGTGGCGGCCCGCCCGGCCTACGAGCCGCTGCTCCTACTCGCGCTCGTCCTGCTCGTGCGCTGTGCGCTTGACCCCTGGGATAACTGGTACTACCCGCTGCCCTACCTGCTTGCGATCCTCGCCTGGGAGGTGCTCGGCGCTGAGCGGCCGCCGGCAGCGGCGCTGGTGGCGTCGTTCGGCGGCTGGTTTGTCTTTCAGTGGGCGGTCCCGGCCCGCGGCTTCTCGCCCGACGCGCAATCGGTCCTGTTTCTTACCTGGGCGCTGCCGGCCCTGGCCGCGATGGGCGTGGCCCTGTATGCGCCGCGACTGGCGCGTCGCCTGCGCGGGGGCGCCACCAGGTCGCCCGCCGTGCCCGCCACCGCTTAGCGCTGATCCCGCTCCGCTCCGGGACTTGCGATCCTAGGGCCCATGCCGTGGTCGTACGGGCACCCGATTGTCTGCATCGGCTTCATGGGGGCGGGGAAGTCGACCGCCGCCGAGAGCCTTGCCCAGTTGCTCGACGCCGAGGCGGTGGACGTCGACCGGCGGATCGAGGAGCAGGCCGGAAAGCCGATCGAGCGGATCTTCGTCGAGGACGGCGAACCGGCGTTTCGGGCACTTGAAGAGCGGGTGACGCTCGAGGCGCTGGCCGGCGAGCGACCCGCCGTGGTGGCGCTTGGGGGCGGCGCGGTCATGAATGAGGCCGTGCGCCGCGCGCTCGCCCAGCATCTGGTGATCTGGCTCGACGTCGGCCTCGAGACGGCGTGGGCCCGCGCCGGGGGGAGTGGGCGGCCGCTGGCTCGTGAACGGGCTACGTTCGAACGGCTCCACGCGGAGCGTGATCCCGTGTACGCGGCCCTCGCCGACGTGACAGTCCCCGCCGACCGTGCAGGTTCGATCGCGCCGGTGATCGAGGCGCTCGACGGGCTCCCCGCTGGGGTCAAGCTCCTCTGGGCGGCTACGGAGTCCGGGGATTACCCGGCCTACATCGGAGCTGGGTTGCTCACCCAGGCCGGCTTCTGGCCCAAGGCGATTGACGGGCGCCGCTTCTTGGTCAGCGACGGCAACGTCGCGCGGCTATACGGCGAGATGGTGGATCCGGTGGCGGCGCGGGTCGCGGTGATGCCCGGCGAGCAGTCGAAGACCGTCGCGCACGCCGACATCGTGTGGACCGAGCTCGCGCGGGCGGGCATGACCCGCGAGGACATCGTCGTCGCCCTGGGAGGTGGCGTCGTCGGCGACCTGGCCGGGTTCTGCGCGGCCACCTATCAGCGGGGCGTTCGCTATGTCCAGGTCCCGACCACGCTGGTCGCCCAGGTCGACTCAGCCTACGGCGGCAAGACGGGGGTCGACCTGGCCGAGGCCAAGAACTATGTCGGCGCCTATCACCAGCCGGTCGCCGTGCTGGCCGATACGGACACGCTGTCCACGCTTCCCGCCCCCGAGCTCGCCGCGGGCTATGCCGAGGTCCTGAAGACGGCCCTGATCGCCGGCGGTGAGTTGTGGCAGGCCGTGCGGGCCGGGGTTGATCCCACCTCGCCTGAGGTCGTGTCGGCCTGCGCGCGGGCCAAGCTCCGCATCGTGGCCCGGGACGAGCGGGACGCCGGTGCGCGACAGGTCCTGAACCTCGGCCATACCGTGGGCCATGCCATCGAGGCGGTCACCGGTTATGCCCGCTACCGCCACGGCGAGGCGGTGGCCCTGGGGCTCCTGGCCGCGCTGCGCCTGTCTGACCAGTCCGAGCTGCGCCGTGAGGTCGCGGCCCTGCTCTCCGCGCACGGGCTACCCACGGCGCTCGATGGCGTGGATCCCGACGCGGTGGTGATGGCGACGGCGCGGGACAAGAAGCGCCTCGGGGACGGTCCCGTCCCGTTCGTCCTCCTCGACCGCCCGGGGTCGGCCCGTGCCGGTGTGCCCGTCCCGCCACGCGAGCTGGTGGCCGCCGTGCGAGAGTTGGTGGCCTGATGCCCGTCCGCAACCGCGTCGAGATCATGCACGGGGTCAATCTCGACCAGCTCGGGCGCCGTGACCCGGCCGTCTACGGCACGCTGACCCTCGACGAGCTCGAATTCCGGATCGCCGCGGACGCGCGCGAGCTCGGCCTGGTCACGCGTTTCTTTCGCTCCAACCACGAGGGCGAGTTCATCGAGCGGCTGCATCGGCTGGAGGGGCTGGCGGACGGCGTCGTGCTCAATCCCGGGGCGTGGAGTCACTACTCGTATGCGATCCGCGACGCCCTTGAGCTAGCCAAGGTCCCCGCCATCGAGGTCCACCTGTCCGACGTCGATCACCGCGAGGAGTGGCGACGGCGATCGGTCATCGGCGAGCTTTGCCTGGCTCGCATCACGGGCAAGGGGCCGGCAGGGTACCGTGAGGCCCTCGAGCGACTACAGAAGGAGCTCTCGGAATGAGTCTCGCCCAGCAGACGAATCGAGCGCAGGAGCTGAGCACGCTGCTCCCGGAGGCCGAGGTCGACGTGCTGCTCGTAACCGATCTGGTCAACGTCCGCTACCTCACCGGCTACACCGGTAGCAACGGGCTTGCCCTCGTGGGCGACGAGACGCGCGCCTTTGTCACCGATTTTCGCTATGTCCAGCAGGCGGCCGAGCAGGTCGATCCCACGTTCGAACGCCGCAAGGCCGAGCACGAGCTGACCGACCTGATCGAGGCGCTGCTCCCCGATGGCCGCCTGCGGCTCGGGTTCGAGGAGGAGCACCTCACCGTCCGTGACCACGCCCGCATCCGCTCACAGCTCCCCGAGAGGGTCGAGCTGGTTGCCGTCGAGGGCCTCGTGGAGCGGCTGCGCGCGGTCAAGGACGCCGACGAGGTGGCGCGGATCCAGGAGGCGGCCAAGCTGGCCGATGCCGCCTTTGAGGATCTTCTCCGGGACGGCTTGGCGGGCCGGACGGAGCGAGAGCTCGCGTTCAACCTGTCCGTGGCCATGCACCGTCAGGGCGCTGAGGGTCCGAGCTTCGAGGTGATCGTCGCTGCCGGTCCTCATGGCGCGCTGCCGCATGCCACCCCGCGCGACGTGGAGGTCAGAGCCGGCCAGCTGGTGGTGATTGATTGGGGCGCGGTCTTCGGGGGGTACTGCTCGGACTGCACACGGACTGTTTACGTGGGGGGTGGTGAGCCCAGCGCTCACGAACGTGAGGTCTACGAGCTCGTGCTGCTGGCACAGCTGGCGGGACTTGAGGCAATGGTGCCGGGCGCGAGCACTCGGGAGGCTGACGCCAGCGCCCGGGCTGTGATCGACGCGGCGGACTACGGCGAGCACTTCGGGCACGGCCTGGGGCATGGCGTCGGGCTCGATATCCACGAAGCTCCGCGGGTCTCGCCACGCTCCGACTCGACGCTGGCGCCGGGAAACGTCGTGACGGTCGAACCCGGCGTCTACCTGCCCGGGGAGTTCGGTGTCCGGATCGAGGACCTGGTGGTCGTGACCGACGGCGCGCCCGCAGTGCTCACCGCCGTCTCCAAGGAGCTCATGGTCGTCGACTGATCGGGCTTTGGACCCGCGCCGCCGCCAGCGCTAGGGAAGCGTGGCGTAAGCGGCGAAGATCTCGGCGTTCCCACCTCGGGTCGAGGAGGTGGCGCTGCCCCAGCTCAGCATCACCTGGTTCGCCCCCAGCGCGGAGACGCCGAAGGTGTCGCCGGGCCAGATGCGCAGTCGCCCGAGCTGGCGAGAGACCCTGTGCGGCGCTGATAAGCCGCCGAGAATCGAGAACGCCGACACGTAGGTGCTGTAGCCGTCGCGGTGGCGCGAGAGCCAGGCCACGTACGCTGTGTTCGCTGGTCCGCCGGCCACCTCGACGATGTTCGGTCCCTTGAGGGTATGCGCGACGCGGAGCGGCCGCGACCACGTGACACCATGGTCGATTGAGTAGGAAAGCCAGCCTGTGTCTCCCGCTCGGCCCTGGGTGTCCCAGCTCGCGTAGAGGTTTCCGGCCGCGTCGGCGGCAACGTCGCCGTCGATCCACCACTCGCTTGACACGATCGAACCGGACGACTTCCCGACACTGACCGGAGCGCTCCACGTCCGTCCCCCGTCGGCCGAGGAGATGAAGTAGTTGTGCCCGGGCCCGAATCTCAGCCCTTTCCGACGGGCCACGGAGAACGACTGGTAGAGCACGTCGATCCGGCCGGTGGGGTCGATCAGCAGCGGCGCGCTGTCCGCACCACCGGTCGGGAACCCGGGGCTCAGGCGGATCATCCGGCCGAACCTCCTTCCGCCGTCGGTCGAAACCTGAAGGACGATGTTCACGTCTCCGCCGCGGAGCGCGCAGCTCCCGAAGGCGAAGCACTGAAGCCGCATCTGCCGCTGGGACGGCCCGTAGTCCCAGGTCAGATACACCCTGTTCGCCGGTCCTGCCACGATGAAATCGCGGTCGCCCCAGTTGTTCTCGCTGCGAGGGGCAAGCACGGTCCGCTGGGGAAAGCTAACGCCGTGATCAAACGAGGCGAGAACGACCGGCATGGCCTTGGTGTGCTTCATGACCATGAACGCGGCGTATACCGTCCCGCCGGGCCCGACCGCCACCGCAGGGTCCCAGGAGCCAGGGCCTGAGTCGCGGAGCCTCACCGGTTTGCTGAATCGCCGGCCGCCGTCGGTGGAGCGCGCAAACCCGATCCCGCCGCACCCAATCCAGACCTCGTAGACATCCTGACCGCCCGGATCGACCGCCTGTTCGACCTCGGCGTTCTGGCCGGCGCATCGAGCACTGAGATCCCTCACCCGACCCTCGCTGAAGGCGGCGCGCGCCGGGCGGGCGGTGACAGCGACCACCATCCAGACCAGGCCGATCACTCCCGCAACCATCACGAGCCTCGGCCTCTTCAGAGTCACCCGCACCTCATCAAGGGCTCGTCACGCTAGCACCGGCGCGCCCGCGCTCCGGGACGCCCGGTTCCGGGCTCCGCCCCGCCGCTACCCTCACCCTTCGTGATCTCGACCAACCAGTTTCGAAACGGGGCACATATCGACGTGGACGGGACCGTCTACAAGATTGTCGATTTCCAGCACGTGAAGCCGGGGAAAGGCGGCGCCTTCGTGCGCACGAAGCTGCGCCGGGCCAGCGATGGTGCGGTGATCGACCGCACCTTCCGCGCTGGGGAGAAGTTCCGTCCCGTCCGCACCGAGACTCGTCGGATGCAGTACCTCTACCAGGACGGAACCGACGCGCACTTCATGGACTCCGAGACCTACGAACAGGTGCCGATACCGGTCCCGACCCTTGCCGATGCCCTGCGCTGGATGAAGGAATCCTCCGAGGTCGAGCTCCTGTACATCGACGATCAGCCGGCCGACGTCCAACTACCCAGCGCGACTGACCTCGAGGTCGCCGAGACCGATCCGGGGCTGCGCGGCGATACCGCCTCAGGCGGCGGCACGAAGCCGGCCGTGCTGGAGACCGGGGCCAAGATCCAGGTCCCGCTGTTCATCGACGTCGGCGACGTCGTGCGCGTCGACACTCGCTCAGGCGAGTACGTCTCCCGCGCCTGAGCGGGGGCATGCGCCGGACCGATCAGCGCCGAGCCGCTGTGTGGGCGCTCTATCAGAGCGATCTTCTGGGCAGGCCGCTCGAGCAGCTGTTCTCGCCGGACACCCACGCCTTCACTCGCGCTCTGGCTCACGTCGTGCGAGAGCGACAGGCGGAGCTCGACGGCCTGATCTCAAGCCATGCCAGCGGCTGGACGCTTGAGCGGATCGCCCCGCTCGAGCGGTCGATTCTCCGCGTCGCCTTGGCCGAGATGCTCCACGCCGACGAGATCCCCGGTGAAGAACCGATCGCGCCCGAGGGCGCGATCAACGAGGCGGTCGAGACCGCCAAGCAGTTCTGCGGCGCCGATGCGCCCGGGTTCGTGAACGGAATCCTTGGAACCGTGCTGGAGGAGCTGCGCGCGGGCAGCGTCGGCAATCCCCCCCTCCAACCGGACCCGCCCGCTCCGGCTCCTTCAGGTGAGCCTCGCCCGGCCCGGGAGGCGGGTTAGGCGCGGCTGAGTGGCCGGCTGGCGCTGCCGGCGCTGGCGTGCTCCGCCGCGATCGCGCGCGCCGCGCGCCGGCCGCTGAACACGCAACCGCCGAGGAACGTCCCTTCCAGCGAGCGCTTGCCGTGCATCCCGCCGCCACCGAAGCCGGCGGCCTCTCCCGCGGCATAGAGACCCCGCACCCGGTCGCCGTCAGGGCGAAGGACCTGTGAATCGAGATTGGTCTGAATCCCGCCCAAGCTCTTGCGTGCCATCACGGTCATGCGGATCGCGATCAACGGCATCGCCTTGGGGTCGACGATCTTCTGGAACGCCGCGGTGCGAAGGCGATCGCCACGCCAATTTCGAAGCGACTGGATCCGGCGCAGCTGGTCGTCGTTGAACAGCGAGCGACCACGTCCGATGGTGGCGTCGTAGCGACTGACCTCGCGCTCCATCTGCGCGACGTCGAGCGCGTTGTCGCCGGTCACGTCCTGCATTTTCCGGCCCAGCTCGGCCAGCGAGGTCGCGGTGACGAAGTCAGGGCAGTGCTCGACGAAGTAGCGAACCAGGGTCGGCTTGCCGAGGAGCACCGAGAGCAGGAAGCGGATCAGGCGCTTCTCACGGATCTGGGGATTGTGTTCGGCTCCGGAGACGTCGAGCTCACGGCGGGCGATCTTCCAGTTGCAGACCATCCAGTAGTAGCCGCGCCGGTCTTCGAGCATCCGCTCGAGTGCGTAATAGGCGTCGAAGGTCGGGATCAGCGGGATCGGGCCGTACCGCTTGCCGGTGGGATCAAGGACCAGGCCCGAGCGGGGGGGAATCAGCTTGAGACCGTGGCGGGGCCGGCGGGGTCTCGGATGGCGGACTGCGTCCGCGTAGTTCCACATGCGGGAGATGTGCGTGATGTTGCCGCCGATTCGCTTGACGGCTTCGTGCATCGCCCCGTCGGCGTAGTAGTGCGAGCCCATGAGGATCTCCTCCGGTGGCTGTCCCAGCTCACGCGGCCACTCGCGACGGATCAGGTCGAGGTTTCCACCGATGCCCCCGGCGCTGATCACGACCTGAGCCGCCTCGATCTCCGCGCCGGACTCGAGCTGGCAGCCGATCACGGCCTCTCCCTCGGCTAGAAGTTCGCTCACGCGCGTGTCGAAGCGGACATCGAGGCGGTTTCTCGTGGCATGGTCGTTGATCGCCGCCCACAGCGCGTCGACCGCGGCCTTGCCGGTCCCCCAGGTCAGATGAAAGCGCGGCACGGAGTTGCCGTCGCCGTACACCCCGCGCTCGGCCCAGTTGACGACGGGGAAGAAGCGAACCCCGTAACGCTTGAGCCAGCCACCCACCTCATCGCGTGCGTTCGCCACATATTCCTCGGCCCAGCGGCGGGGCCACTCATCCTCGGGGGTGAATTCGGCGACTCGCTGCCAGTCCTCGAGCGCTAGCTCCACGCTGTCCTTGATTCCCGAGCGACGTTGCTCAGGCGTGTCGACCATGAACATTCCGCCAAACGCCTCACGCGCCAGACCGCCCACCTCCTCGGGGCGGCAGCGATCGAGCAGCAGCAGGCGCTTCGTCGGCTCGAGCTGCTCGAGCAGCTCGAGCGTGACCACGAGGCCGGCGATGCCGGCTCCGACGATCACCACATCAAAGCGTTCACGATCAGGCACGTTCGGAACCTACCGAGTTCAGTGACAAGGATTGCCACCTGGTCGGGTGCTCAGCTGCCGCCTGCTGTCCCCGCCGCGACCGCGCGGACGCCCTCCTCGAGCTCGTCCACCACATCCACGTGGCGCCTTACGCCTGCCAGCCGCAGCGTGTCGCTGGCGGGCGAGTTGGGCGGGATGACGACCCGGAGCGTTTGGCCGCGCGAGCGCAGGTTGTCGCCGAGCCGGTAGAGCAGGTGGATCCCGGCGCTGTCGATGTAGTCGACCGCGGCTAGGTCGAGGACCAGCCCAAGCGCGTCATTGGGCGTTGCCTCGATGATCGCGCCCCGCAGGTCGGAGGCATTCGACATGTCGATCTCTCCGAGAACGCGGACAACGACGACGCCGTCGTGGCGGTTGATGTGAAGATCGGCGAGGTTCATCGAGCCTCGAGCCTCCGGCGCATGACGACCTCGGTTCCTTCCGACGATGTGTTGACGTCGAAGTCGTCGACGGCCGTCTCGATGATCGTCAGGCCGCGGCCTCGGTTCTCCCCTCGGGGTGCCCGCCATTGGCCGTTGTCGGCGACGCGGATCACGACGGTCGCGTGATCTGACCCGTTCTTGTGTTCGACCCGCGCGTTCAGCTGGAAGGAGGCCGGCCCTGGTGCGTACGCGTGCTCGATGGCGTTGGCGCAGGCCTCGTTGGCCGCGAGGGCCAGCTCGCTGACCAACGGCTCGTCGGCACCGCGCTCCCGCAGCCAGCGCCGCAACAAGCGCCGCGTCCCTGAGAGCACCGAAGGATCGGCCGGAAGCTCCAGCTCCAGGGCCTCGGGGATCCGGGTGCTCTGCATGGCCACGATCGCCACATCGTCGGCCAGCCCCTCCTCGGGGACCAGGTCAGAGACAGCGACCTGGCAGGCGCGCTCGGCCGTCCCCGCCCCGGTCAGTGCCACCACGAGTTTCTCGATCGACTCGGTCAGGGGGACGCCCCGCCTCTCCACCAGGCCGTCGGTGTAGAGCACGACGATCTCGTCGGTCTCCAGCGAAACCTCCTGCTCAGGACACGTGCCGTAGGGGAATCCACCGAGTGGGGCCCCGGGGGCGACGTCAACCACTCGGGCGCCGCGCGGCGAGATGATGACCGGGGGAGGGTGGCCAGCGGTGGCGATCCGCAGTCGTCCGGTCTCCGGATCAAAGATTGCGTAGGAGGCGGTCGCCATGGCGTACTCGCCCATCGACTGCACGAATCGATCGACCAGCTCGAGTGTGAGCGACGGTCCGTGCCCCTCCTCGGCGTACGCGTGAAGCGCAGTTCGGAGCTGGCCCATCAGGGCCGCGGCCCGGACGCCGTGCCCGACGACGTCTCCGATCGCCAGGCCGATCAGCCCTCGCGGCAGCTCGACGACGTCGTACCAATCGCCTCCGACCTCGTCGCGGGCGGGCAGATACCTGGCGGCGACCTTGACCCCGACCACCTCGGGGAGTGCCCGCGGAAGCAGACTGCGCTGGAGGAGCATCGCCATCCGGTGCTCGTGCTCAAGCGCCGAGAACAGGCGGGCGCGCTCGATCCCAGGCGCCGCCCGGGCGGCCGCGAGCTGAAGCACGGCCAGCTCACGCTGGCCGAACTGCCTCGGCGTCAGGCTCCCGACATGGAGGACGCCGATCAGCTCCGACTCGACAATCAGCGGTACGCCGAGCATCGAGCGGATCCCCTTCTGACGAAGGATCGGGTTGTGAATGTCCGCCTTGCCGACCTCAGGCATGAAGATGGCGATCCGGCCTGCGGCGATCCGGCCGGCGAAGCCATGCCCGAGCGGGACGCGGACTCCTTGCTCCACCTCCTCCTCGATGCCCTTGGCGGCCCGGGCGACGAGCTCGTCGGTTTCGGTGTCGAGGAGGAGGATCGCCGCGGTATCGACATTGAGTGCTTCGCGGATCCGCTCGAGCAGCTCGTCCAGCAGCTCGTCCAGCTCGAGCTCGGAGAGTGCAGGGTCACTCAGCCGATAGAGGTGGCGAACCTGCTCCGCGGGCGCCAGGATCGGCGCCGCCGGCTCAAGCACGATCTGGCCGACACCGACCTTTGTGAGCGTTGTCTCTCTCTCAGCCACGGACTCTCGTTTCAGCAGGGAGTATCGGACCCTGCGAGGTAGTATGCGTCAGCCCCGCGTCGGACATCGGGCTTCCGGACCTCGATCTGGAGGGGAGAGCGGTGGTACGCATCAAGGTGGGAAGGGCCCGAGCCTGAGCTTCAACGACGCTTCTGTCGTTCGTCCGCCTCATTCCGACGGGTTGGCCAAGGAGTTAATACTTACGCGATGAAGAAGGTTCTGGGGCTACCAGCGTTCCGGCGGCTGCTGGCGGTGTCGATGATGACCGAACTTGCGCTGTCCGTCGGTACCGTCGCGCTAGCAGTCCTCGTTTATCGCCGGACAGGAAGCGCGTTCGGAGCAGTGGCGTTCTTCCTCTGTGCGGAGTTCGGGCCAGCCTTGGTCTCGCCCCTCTTTGTGAGCCGCTTCGATGGCCGCGCCGAACGGATCGTTCTCGCGAACATCTACGTTGCCGAGGCGCTCATCTTCGCGCTTCTCGCGTGGATCATTGGCCGCTTCTCACTCGTGGCAGTGCTTGCCTTGGTGTTGGTAGACGGAACGCTCGCGGTCACTGCCCGCGTCCTCGTCCGCGCAGCATGGACTGCGTCCACCTCCAGGGTCGGGCTGATGCCGGAGGCGAGTGCTGTCGTCAACGCTGGCTATTCAGTCTGTTTTATGGTTGGTCCTGCTCTTGGCGGAGCCATCGTTGCGGCTGCGGGCACGCGCGCTGCTCTTCTTGTAAACGTGGCGGCGTTTGGCATTAGCGCTCTGACGGTTGCGACATCGCCGTCTATTCGGCGTCCATCCGTCGATGGCCATTTCATGGAGGGTCGACTTCGCGCAGCATTCGCGTATGCGCGCGCTGAGACTGTCATTAGGCGGCTGCTCTCTCTACAGGCTGTCGCCATGCTGTTCTTCACGATTTCCATCCCGGTCGAGGTGGTCTTCGCTCAGCGCACGCTGCACGCTGGCCCCGGCGGGTACGGTGTGCTGCTCGCGGTCTGGGGAGCCGGCACGATCATCGGCAGCGGAATTTACGTCCGCTGGCGCAGGTTGCCCTACCGCGTCATGGTCACGGTTGGAACCTGTTTGCTGGGTTCAGGCTTCCTAGTCATGGCAGTCGCGCCAAATCTTGCCGTCGCGCTAGTGGGTGCGGCTATCGGCGGGGCGGGGAACGGCAGCCAGATCGTCGCCGTCAAGACCGCGTTACAGGAGGCTGTTCAGCAGCGATGGCTCGCGTTGGTCTTGAGCTTGAATGAGTCGATGCTGCAAGCGGTGCCTGGCTTAGGCATCGTCGTCGGAGGCGCGATTACTGCGCTTGCTGGCACTCGAATTGCGCTTGCCGCCGGCGCTGCAGGATCTCTTGCGGCAGCGACGCTGATGTGGTCACGCCTACCACGAAGGATCCAGAGCACGGCTGCCGGTCGTGAGGCGGTCGACTCCAGCGCTGCATCAGCAGATCAGGCGGTTACTGCGAGCTCGGCTGGGCTTACCTAGCGGCTTTACCGCCGCTTTACCGCGTCATTGGCGAGGCGAGGCACGCTCCCGCCGTTCAATCAGGCTGAATTGGCGAGGCGAGCCTGTTCAGGGAATAGGACCGGGCCGACAAACCCGTCCTAGGCACCTAAAGGAGTGGACAAAATGGGTATGCGGAATCCGTAAACGAGCTATTTGAGAGGCCCCCACGAGGGGCCTTCACTTTGTTCCAACGGTCTGATCGGCGAACGGCGCAAAAGACTTGAGGATCTCGACGAATGTTCGAGTTTCTCGATTTGAGGAATTTGCAGAAAAAGCCGATAGACAACGCTATGGGCGACGTTGCCGTTGGTGCTGAGATGCCTCAGCGGCTGCGATCTAGTTTTGCATTCCAATTTGCAGAACTACTTGCGGCTGCGGGCGCGATCGCAACGGTCTTCGCGACCTCGAGCTCAGATCGCTGGAACATTGGCGAACTGATCGCGATAGCCGTCCTGACAGTCGTCAGCGACCTGACGTCGGTCCAGCCCGGTGCCGGGAAGATGCGACTTTCCGGGACGCTGCTCGGGCTAATGCTCGCGGCGGTGCTGCTCGGAGGCGCGCCTGCCGCATCAGTAGGGCTTCTCACCATCGCCATCGGGTGGTTCAAATGGCGTGAACGGCCGAGCAGCCTCGCAAATAATCTCGTGACGTTCGCTTGGTTTCCGCTCGCTAGCGGGTTGTTCTTTCATGCTGCCACTACCGCGCTTCATGTCCGGCCCGCCGAAGTCGGCTACTACGTCCTGGTCCTGCCGACGTTCGTAGTCGCCCTACTGCTGAATTTCCTTGGGACAGCTAGCTACCAGCGGAGCCGCAATGGCATACCCCTAGCGCAGACGTTTCGGGAGGCACTTCTTCCCGTCCTGTCCGCCGAGTTGTTCTCGGCGATCCTCATCGCAGCCGCCGTCTTCTTCGTCATTAAGACCGCAACGATCGGAATCGCGATTCTTGCTGTGGTTCTGATCATCTTCCAGTACCTAATGGGCGAGCTGATCAAGTCCCAACAGCGAGCGGAGGAGCTGCGCCGCCGGGCGACCACGGACGAACTCACCGGGCTTGCCAATAGGGAACTGTTCACCACCGTGGTCCAAGAGAAGATTGCGTCCGCAAACGATTCCGCGGAATCGTTTGCGGTGATGTTGCTTGACCTGGACCGGTTCAAGGAGGTCAATGACACGCTCGGCCATCACTACGGCGACGTGCTGTTGAGGGACTTGAGCCCGCGGCTGAAGGAGTGTGTGGGGCCGAATGGTCTGGTCGCGCGGCTCGGGGGGGATGAGTTCGCGGTGCTGCCGGAGGCGGACCCGAACGATCCCGAAGCGCTGAAGCAGGCCGCTGAGAAGCTCCTCGACTGCGTTCGGCAGCCCGTGGTCGTTGACGAGCTGACACTCGGAATCGGTGCCAGCGTTGGGATCTCACGCTTCCCGGACGATGGGGAGGACGTCCACGACATGCTGCGGCGAGCGGACGTGGCGATGTACTCGGCCAAAGAGGATCACGCTGGCTGGAAGCTCTATGAGAACCGGCTTGATCGGTACTCGTTGCGCCGGTTCACGGTGCTGAACGAGTTCCGGCGCGCGCTCGAGGAGGAGCAGTTCGTCCTGCACTACCAGCCGGTGGTGGAGATCGACGGCTCGAGTGTCAGGGGTGCGGAGGCGCTGGTTCGCTGGGAGCACCCTGAGCTGGGAATGGTGCCGCCGAACGACTTCATCCCGATTGCCGAGCAGACCGGTCTCATCGGATCCCTCACCCATTACGTCTTGGAGCGGGCCGTGGCCGAATGTAAGGGCTGGCGCTCGTCCGGGCGGGAGCTTTCAGTTGCGGTCAACCTCTCGGTCCGCGACCTGCTGGACCTGGACCTTCCCGGCCAGGTCGCGAGCGTTCTCACGGCGCACCGGCTGCCCGCGGAGGCGCTTCACCTCGAAATCACCGAGAGCATGATCATGTCCGACCCCGATCGTGCTCTGGAGACGGTGCAACACCTGCGGGATCTTGGCGTGCGGATCTCGGTGGATGACTTCGGGACTGGCTATTCCTCGCTCGCCAACCTCAAGCGGCTTCCGATCAGCGAGTTGAAGATCGACCGGAGCTTCATCTCTTCCCTGCCGCATGACGAGAGTGACCTGATCATCGTCGGGTCAACGATCAACCTGGGCCACGACCTGCGTCTGAACGTGATCGCCGAGGGGGTCGAGGACGAAATCACACTCAAGCGCCTGGCCAATCTGGGGTGCGACCTTGCTCAGGGGTACTACTTCGGGCGGCCCCTTCCGAGCCAGGAGTTCGTCCGTCTCGTCGACCTCATTGGCAGTAGCGGCGATCGCCCGAGCAGCCCCGCTACCGTCGGACGCATCGCCTCCGCCGCGTCCACCGGCTAGCCCAAGCGACCCTAGGCCCGTAGGGCTACGGCCGCCTCGGGCGTGGCGACCCGGAAGCTGAAGCTCTCCTCCAGATACAGGCGGACGACGTCCGCGTCGTGCGAGTCATAGCCCAGGGAAAGGTCCTGGCCCGATTCGAAGAGGAAATCTCCGCCACGGAGGCTGACGACGACCGCGCCCTGCACCCCCGGTGACCAGACGATCGGGCCCTCGAGGATCTTGTGGAGGTGGTCGAGGAGTGGGTAACCACCGTGCTCGGCCGTCTCGACGACGCGTCGGTACTGCTCGCGGCCGAGCGCCAGCCCATAGGGCCCGGTGATGCCGCTGCACAGCAGCATCTCGACCGCGCCCGCGACCTGGCCTGGATAGTGCTCCGCGGTTTCGCCGAGCGACGGAGCGTCGTGGGGAGACGCCGACGTGATTCCGGCGACCGCGTCCTCCCAACCGTGGAAGACCGCGACGTTCTCGGCCACGGCGATCTGGTGCGCAGCCTGGTCCAAGGGGGCGAGATCCGCGTCCTCGGCGCCCCGATCAGCATCACGCAGCTCCTCTCGTGAGAGCGCGAAATCCGCGCGGAGCTCGACCACCGGCAGAACCATCCGCTGGCGCCCCGAAACTCCCTCGCGCGGGGGCGAGCCCAGGGGCCGGGTTCGGCCCAGATTCGTCGCCGAGTAGTCCCAGCCATGGGGTCCCGAGAAGTCCACCAGCTTCCTGGCCCCGAGCGCTGCGCCCAGCCGTTCACGCGCTTCCTCATCCAGCAGCTGCCAACCGGCGTCGCTGATCGGGGCCTGGGGTCGGAGCAGATGGTTCATCGCTACCTGCCCTTGAGGCTGCCGATGCCGAGAGATCCGTCCTCGAACGCGCCGGCGGCTCCCGGGCCGTCGCCGTCGAGTGCCTCGGCTTCAGCTTCCTCGCCGTGCTCGACGATGTCGCCGCTCTGAAACAAGATCCCCTGAGCGATCTCACGCCACGGCGGGGTGCGACGCAACAGGTACTCGAGGTCCATCGCGAAATGCTTGAACTCCTCGCCCTGGGCATCACGCATCACGGCGAGCGCCTCGGGATCCCGCTCGAGGGCGATCCGTTGCTCGTACCAGCCGATCGCCTCCGCCTCTTCGGTCAGGGACGCGCACAGGCGCGCGAAGGTGCGGGTCACCGCCGGGAGTTCCTCGGGCGGCTCGTGGTATTGGTCAAAGCCCATCTCGACTCCTTGGCTAGCGGCTCCCGGAGCCTACACCGGGGCAGACCGCGGCCACGCCGGCGCCGACCAGCCGCTCGCGTCAGGCCGCTGACGCCACTCAGCCGCTCCGCTTGAGCTTTCCGTGTCGCTTGGCGTAGCGCTCACCGGACCGGAACACGAGCAGGCCGAGCGGGATCGCGACGGCCCCGAGGATCAGGAGCGGCCACACGTCGCCCCACTGCGCGCCCAGCGAATGGCCGTCGAGCACAGCGCCACGGATGCCGTGGAGTGCGTAGGTAGCAGGGGAGATGGTCGCCAGCCACTGCATCCAGTGGGGCAGGATCGAGACGGGGTAGTAGACCCCGGAGACGACCAGGAGGAAGCCCTGGGCGATGAAACCCATCTGGGCGCCCTTCTCGGGCGAAATCAACGGGAGAACGGCCGTGATCATCCCCACGCCGACGAACGAAACCGACGCCACGGCCAGGAGGACGAGGGCGGTCAGGAAGTCGGCGTGTGGGAAATGCAGTCCGAAGAACAGCGCGATGACGACGAAGAGCAGGGCGGTTCGCAGGACGCCGTAGAGCACCGCGAAGAGGCCCATCCCGCCCAGGTGGACGATCCGGGCGAGCGGCGCCATGAACGTGTACTCGATCGTGCCTTCCCACCGCTCCCAGGCGACCGTCTCGGTGAGGATCTCGAAGATGATCCCCAGGTAGGACCAGATCAGCGCCCCGATCAGCAGCGTCGTCGTGGCGCGCTCGACGTTGAGATGGCCGCCGGTCGCCTCAACGCCTTTGGCGATGAACACGATCGTCAGCGTGTTCGCGACCGTCCAGATGAACAGCGCGAGCTCCCACCAGCCGTAGCGTTTGATCAGGTAGGTGTTGCGCTCGATCATCCCGAGCAGCCCGATGAATTGACGGCGGGCGCCGCCAACCTGCGACGAGGGAAGACTCACGCGCGCATCGGCTCGAAAGCTCATGAGGCGACCTCCGCGGCGTCGTCGGTCAAGGCGGTGCCAGTGGCCGTGAAGAACGCGTCCTCGAGGTCGTCCGCCGCGTAGCCGGCGATCAGGTCGTCCGGCGAGTCCAGGGCCAGGAGGCGCCCGGCGTGGAGAATCCCCACGCGATCGGCGAACGTCTCGGCCTCCCTGAGGTCGTGCGTACAGAGCAGGATCGTCGTGTCGTGGGTGAGCCGCAGCTCGCGGATGAACCCCTGAACCTCCCGCTTAGAGCGGGGATCGAGGCCCGTCGTCGGCTCGTCCAGCAAGAGCACGACGGGCGAGGTCAGAAGCGCTCGCGCCAACGCGACCTTCTGCTGCATGCCGCGGCTGAGGTCTTCCATGGGCTCCGACGCGCGGGCAACCGGAAAGCCGACACGGCCGAGGATCTCCGGAATGCGTTCGCGCGTCGCGGACCGCGTGAGGCCGTAGAAGCGGGCAGCGTAGGAAAGGTTCTCGGCCGCTGACATCCGCTTGAAGAAGGACGCCTCGACCGAGACGCGATTGACCAGGCGCCGCACGGCGCCGGCTTCACGCACGATGTCGTGGCCAAAGACTCGGGCAGTTCCACTGTCGGGGAGGACGAGGGTGGACAGCGCGCGCACGAGCGTCGACTTGCCGGATCCGTTCTGACCAAGCACGGCGACGCATTCACCCCGTGCGACGTTCAGGCAGATGTCGTCAAGTGCGGTCGCGCCGTGGCGACGCCCGCCGCGGCGGCGCTGGAACGACTTCTGAAGATGAGAGACTTCGACTGCCAACACTGTTGCTCCTAAGGGACGACGAGACCAGGGACCTGCGACCGAGGCGGCGCTCGGCCGAAGCGGCTAATGGGTCACGGTCGGAGCAACACAGCTAGGCCAGCCTAGCATTGAGTCACGACTGTTACTAGCCGGTGCCGCGCGGCTACGGCGTGGACGGGTGCGGGCCCCGCTCGACGTAGGCGACGCACTGGCCCTGGTTCGGATAGCCGTAGGCCGCGTAGCCGCCGTTCTTGCACTGGTCCTTGCTAGTCGGCCCGCCGGTTCCACCGCCGCCACCGCCGCCCCCGCCCCCGGGGCCACCGCCGCCGCCCCCAGGGCCACCGCCGCCGCCCCCGCCGGGATTCGTCGCCG
This sequence comes from Solirubrobacteraceae bacterium, assembly GCA_035308915.1. GTDB lineage: Bacteria > Actinomycetota > Thermoleophilia > Solirubrobacterales > Solirubrobacteraceae > Palsa-465. Next base: position 15,139 of record DATGFT010000025.1, on the reverse strand, counting down.
GCGGTCCGGAAGTCGGTGGGCCGGACGAAGGTCCGGGGCTCCCGGGGGTCGTCGGGGTCTTGGTTGGCGGGGGAGAAGGCGTCGGGCCGGGCGACGGTTTGCCCTTGGGCCGCGGTTTGCGCGGCGGGGTATGGGTCGGGCCTGCTTTGCCGCCGGGGCCCCCTCCGGGGCTGCCGCCGTGGCCGCCCGGGCGATTGGTCGTGACGCTCCTCCCGGTGGGGGAGCCACCACCCGTGCGCTTGAGGTGAGTCGCCGGCCGGGGGGCCGTGCTGCGAGTGGTTCTCACGGCCAGGACCGTGTGTTGGCGGCTACGCGCCCGAGGCGCGGGCGCCGCTTTCGCGGCGGGTTTACGCATATGGCGACGGTGAGCGGTGGGAGCTTTCGCCGCGATGACGGGGGCGGGCGTTTGATCGGCAAGGCGAAGCGGCTGGCGGCCTGGGGCGAGCCCGGCGGTCCCAAACGACGTCGCCACCACAGCCGCCAGGGCCGGAGACATGGCGAAAGTTGCCGCCGAGGCGAAGTTCGCATGACCGGGAGTGCTTCCGCGCAGCCAGGCGACGGCGCGCTGCGGTGACACTGCCAGGAGCGTCCAGAACAGCACCGCCCGGTTGGCCGAGTAGCAGCGCAGGAAAGCGCGCACGATCACCGGGTCGAGCTGAGTGCCGGAGACCGCTTGGATGGCCGCCAGCGCGCGCTTATGCGGGATCGCCTTTCGGTACGGACGCAGTGACGTCAGCGCGTCGAACGTGTCGGCGACGGCGATGATCCGAGCGCCGAGCGGCGTCGCTTCGCCCGCGAGGCCGGACGGATACCCCTCGCCGTCGAAGCGCTCATGGTGGTGGCGGACCATCGCCGTGATCTCGGGATCCTCCATGCAGGAGACGATCTCGGCGCCGACGTCGGCGTGGCGTTTGACGATCGCGAACTCTGCCGGTGAGAGCTCGGAGGGCTTGTTGAGCAGATCGGCGGGAATGCGGAGCTTGCCGATGTCATGAATCGCGGCGGCGGTTCTCAGCTTGGCTATCTCGGCGCGGGTTAAGCCGAGCTTTCGCCCGACCATCGCCGAGTGCAAGGCGACACGGCGCGAATGGCCATCGGTGTAGGGATCCTGGGCATCCAGGGCGGCGGCCATGTCCCGGAGCAGCTGACTCTTCCGCTCGACGCTCGCGCCGTCGGAGACCAGATCGGCTTCCGGTTCGCGGAGACCGAGCCGCCCAACCGTCTTGGCCAACCGACGCTCACCCCGGAAGCGGTGCAGCCAGCCCCAGAGCAGGAGCTCGCTGAAGAACACATCCCCGGAGCCGCTGCAGCGCTTCCAGAACGCGCTTCCCGCGACTGAGGCCGTGAGCGACAGCGCTACCGCCAGCCCCACGCATACCCAGGGCGAGGAGACAACGCCCGCCCTCCGTAGCCACCAGACGACCAAGACCGGCATCACTGCGACCGCCGACGTAGCGACCGCCACCTGCGGGAGGTACCGAATCGCCCTAGAGGTGTTGTGCTCGCTCAAGACCTGCGCCCACCGCCCGATGCTCAACCGGACCTGCGGCCCCCATAGGCGAGCAGCCGGTCAAAGCAACTTGAGCTAATTATCACATAAACCAGCCGGGATTTTGCCGCAATTTGCGAGGAACGTTCTGCCGAATTTCGGTGCAACGAGAGCAAGTCCTCCAGCCCGAGCGCCCTCGGCCGAACCGACCCAGGCAGCGCGCGGCCGACGACGCGAGCCCTATATTCGCCTCACGCTCGTGCCCAACCTCCTTCGATCGCCAATTCGGCCGCAGTCAGCGGAGGGATCAGGTGCCTAACGGGGGGCGGTTTGTCATCCAGAAGCACGCCGCCTCGACGCTCCACTACGACTTCCGCCTGGAGGTGGATGGCGTCCTGCGGTCGTGGGCCGTGCCGAAAGGGCTGTCGACCGACCCGCGTCAGAAGCGGCTGGCCGTACAGGTGGAGGACCACGCGCTCGCGTACGCCGACTTCGAAGGCGTGATCGGGCGCGGCAGCTACGGGGCGGGTGGCGTCATCGTGTGGGACGAGGGGACGTATCGCAACCTCGACGAGACGCGAACCGTCGCGGACGGACTGGAGGCAGGCCACGCCAAGGTGTGGTTGGAGGGCCACAAGCTTCACGGCGGCTGGACGCTCCAGAGGACCGAGCGCGGCAAACAGCCGCAGTGGCTCGTCCTCAAGCGCCACGACGAAGGCGCCGACGCCCGGCGGCGGCCCCAGAGCACCCAGCCCGAGTCGGTCAAGACCGGGCGCACGATCGAGGAGCTACTCGCCGACGCTGGTTAGCTGGCCGTGTCTGGGCCACCGGTCGCGGCAACCGACCCCGTCGCGGTCACGGTCACCACACGCGCCGTCTGAACCGACGCGTTGCTCGTGTATGTCACCTCTGTGGTATCGCCGACCGTGACGCCCTGGAGAAGCTGCGGGTTGGTGACAGCGAACGTCAGGCTCGCCCCCGCCGGTGTTTGCACCGTGAAGGAACTCCCATCAGGCGCGATTGCGCTCACAGTTCCAGACATGACGGCCGATCCGGGGTAGGCGACCGACGTCGCGAGCAAGGCGCCAGACGGGTCCTCCTGGTAGCCGACCTGGATCACATCGCCGACCTGGAAGGCCGTCGTCCCCAGCAGGTCCGTGAGCTCAAAGCCGATGATGTGACCGGCAGTCGTGCTCGATCTGACGACCGCGGGCAAGAAGTGATACGCACGGTAGGCATGTCGTGACGCGTCCGGCGCGCCATCGTCGAGCCAGCCTGCGCCCCCGTTCGGGTTACCGCCGCCGCCCCCGTCCGAGGTTCCGAAGAAGCGGCCGTCGATGTTCATGAAGATGTGGACGTTGGCGTGGTCGTAGAGCGTGACCTCAACGGGCCCACGACCGACGCCGGCCGCGATCAAATGCCGGGCGCGCAGCGACGCGATCACCCCCGCGTCGTTTGGAACCCCGGTTCCGGCCGGCCACAGCCCGGCTCCGGCGAGAACGGCCGCCACCGAACCGGAACAGTCGAAGCCGACGGGGTGGCGCCTGGAGCCGTGGGCTCGCACCCCGGTGCTGGCTATCCCCGCCTCGGCATGACCGCCCCCGTAGACATACGGATAGTCGCGCTGGGTCACGGATGTCGCGGTCTGGGTGAGGGCGTTCACCACGCCGACCCGGGGCCCCGTGGTCTGGATCGTGAACGAGGATCCGCTGACGGCGGTGACGGTGCCGGTCGCCGAGCCGCTGGCCATGGTATGAGGGGTTCCAGCCCAGGCCGACGAGGGCGCCGCAACCACGGACAGAAGGGCGCAACAGATGGCAAAGCGGCGTGTCACTGCGAGTCCTTTCAGGCGACCGATCCCGCCCTACTCCGACTATCGGGTGCCCTGGCCGGCCGACCAAACCGGGTGGTACGTGGCTTCGAACGAACGTCCGGTGTGCCGTCATGCGCCCGGCATGCGTCCTCTTAGCCGCCACACACCCCCGCCAGGCGGGACTTCCGACCTACTCGCGCGCTCGCGCCGCCATCCACTCGGCCTTATGCGCCCGCTTTGCCGCCTGGTAGGCCGTGAGCGCCTCGCGAGAGTCCACGTCACCGAGCGTCGGGTGAGAGGGGACGAGGTCCTCGGCGGCCGCCACGCCGAAGCGCTTGGCGAGCACGGCACCGAGCGCCTTGATCTTCATCTCGCCGAAGCCGGGAAGGGCGGCGATGTTGGCGCGGAGTGTCCGGCCGTCGGGAGCATCCGTCCATACCCGCTCAGCGTGCGAGTCGTAGCGGTCGCGGACTTGAGCCGCCAGCTCTCGGACCCGGGTGGCCATGGACCCGGGGAAGCGGTGAACGGCCGGCTTCTCTCGAAAGACCGCGTCGAGGTCGGCCGCGGCGAGCGCGCCGGGGTCGAGCGATCCGACGCGTTGCTTGATGACAAGCGGACCCGAGAATGCCTTCTGCACCGGCACCTGCTGATCAAGGGCAAAGCCGATGAGCAACGCCATCGGATCGGAGGCGATCAGCCGATTCGCCTCCTCTGAGTCGGTGAAGAAGAGCTGTTCAGGCACACGGGAATCGTATGCCCTCAGGGTTCTGGTCAGGCTGCTACTGCGCTGACTCTCTGACCAGCCGAAAGCGACGCCGAACCTTGTCGAGAAGGAACTCGACTTTCCGCAGCGTGTAGCAATCCTCGAGGATCACCCGCCTGGCGACCGAACCGATCTGACCTCGGCCGCGGCTGAGGCCCATCACTTCGAAGAGATCGGTCCCGTCGGTCAGGTACGCGCCGATCCGAAAGCGGGGGTCGGCGTCCCAGGCCGGACACCTCACCGGGTCCGGTATGGCCGAGTTCCGAGCGCCCGCGATCCGCGAGACGAGGCGGCGCTCCTGCGGATGGGGCTGGGACGGGGGGTGAGCCATAGCTGGGTATCCGGCGCGCGCGCGAGGCGTCTTTCTCACTACTGCTCGATTTCGCGCACGCTGAATCGGTTTGCCCGCAGTTGGTTTGCAACCGCCTCGGGCGTAGAGTCCGCTCGGTGGCGACCTTCGTGCTGCGCCTGATTGCTCCGCGCCCGAACTTCGCGCAGACCATCACCGATTCGGAGCGGGAGATCATGAGCCGCCACGCGGCTCACTGGCGGCCCTACCTCGATCGAGGGGAGATGGTCGTCTTCGGCCCTGTGCTCACCGATGAGGACTCATACGGGCTCGCGGTGGTCGAGACCGACCACGAGCAGGCCCTGCGCGACTTCGCCGGACAGGACCCGGTCGTGACCACCGGGACCGCGGTGTTCGAGGTCGGGCGGCTTGCCGCGGGGCACGTTCGCGGGGCCTGACCATCGCGCCGCACCCCGCGCCACCGCGCCGGGGCGCACCCCGCGCCACCACGCCGGGGCGCAGTCAGGAGAGCTCGGCGAGCCCCTGCGCGACCCAAGCCTTTAGAGGTTCGGCTTGAACAAACGGTGCGCCATCGGCCTCGGCGCGCGCCAACACCTCGTCGGCCGAGGCACCCGAGCGCAACCCGGCATAGAGGTACACAAGCGCGGATGACCGGGGACCGGTGCGGCATGTGACCAGCGTGGGCCGGGGCAACCGGTCCAGCGCCGCCACTCCGCGCCGCGCGACATCCATGTCAAACGGCCGCGGCGGGTCGGCTATCAGATTCGCTGACTCAGGCACAGCGGACTGGACGTCGGCAAACGAGATCCCACCTTCCATGGCCGCGAACTCCTCGCCGCACATGAACAACCAGGACTCGGCGCCAACCGCGTCGGCGAATGCAGCCGGATCGGTGATGAGCTCACGGTTATGTGTCAGTCCAGCCGGACCCTCGAACCCGGTCACAGAACCCCTCTCTTCGCCTCGACCGGAGCGTACTGCCCGCCGCCGGAGCTGTGGCAGAACTTGACGCGGCTTATGCGTAAGGCTATGCTTACCGTAAGCAATGGCTTACGAAGCGGATGGATTGGCGGCATTGGCCGATCCGACCAGGCGGGAGATCTTCGAGCGGCTGGCGGACGGCCCCCACGCGGTCGGGGAGCTGGCGCGTGGCCTGCCAGTCAGCCGGCCGGCCGTCTCCCAGCACCTCAAGGTGCTCAAGGCAGCGGGGCTGGTGACCGACCGGCCCGACGGGACCCGCCGCCTCTACCAAGTTGACCCGGAAGGGATCGGCGCGCTGCGCGCCTATCTGGACCGGTTCTGGAACCAATCCCTGGCGGCGTTCAAGATGGCCGCCGAGCGATCCTCAAAGGAGGTCAGATGACCGCGCCACAGATGTTGGACACGTCGGTGCGCACCGAGATCACGGTCGAGGCGCCGATCGAGCACGCGTTCAAGGTGTTCACCGAAGACATCGGCACGTGGTGGGATCCCACGCACCACATCCTCCAGGCCGAGCTACAGGAGATGGTGTTCGAGCCATTCGTCGGCGGAAACATCTACGACCGCGGCGTCGACGGGAGCGAGTGCCGCTGGTCACGCGTACTCGCGTACGAGCCGCCCCACCGGGTCGTCTTCAGCTGGGACATCAACACCAGCTGGGAGCTCGAGCCCGACCACGACAAGACAAGCACCATCGAGGTGCGCTTCAGCAGTCAGTCAGCAGACCGGACACTGGTCGAACTCGAACACCGCGACCTCGACCGCCACGGCGAGGGCTGGGAGGGAATGCGCGACGCGGTTGGATCTCCGAACGGCTGGAACCTCGCGCACTTCGCCGAGGTCGCGGCAAAGCACCAGTCATAAGCCGTCTGCGCCCGGTCTTCTCCGCGGAATTCGCCAGCGGCGGGCTTGACTTTCGCCGGGTGGCCTGAGAGGTTCATCCACGAAGAGGAGGAGAGATCGGGCGCACGACGGGACCCGGGCGGACGGGCCGGCCTCTGCGATATGTCGCCGGGGCAATCGTGGCGTGCGCGCTCTGGTGTGGGACAGCGTCGGCCCAGCCGTTCGGACAGTGTCCGGCGGTCGGTCAGGACACCAGCTGCCAGTTCCTGATCACGGTGACCAATGGCGGCCAGTCCGTGCAATCGGATTCATCCCAGGGGCCGTATGAGGGCCAGGACGATTCACTGATCGGGGTTCAGAACAATTCCTCGAAGCCGCTGACCCAGATCGAGGTGTCTTCACCGGGCGTGTTTGGTTTCGACGGCGACGGGATCTGCCAGCCAGACGGATGGCCGACCTCCGGCGGGCCGACGCCGTCTGGCTGTCCACCGCCGTTCAACGCTGGTCCGGCCGGCTACTCGCCCAACGGGTACGAGGGCCCAACGACCTGGTTCTCGAACGTCGACCCCAACCAGAACTTCGGCACCGTCAACTTCAACCCACCGCTCGCGCCGGGGAGCAGCACGTACTTCTCGCTCGAGGAGCCCCTCGCTGGCAACAGCTACTCGGCCGGGCCGCCGACCACGCTCAGCAGCACGCTCAACGCGCCGGCAGTCCTCAATCGATCGGGCAGCGTGACGACTGTCCAGGTGGGTAGCCCGGTTACCGACAGCGCGTCGGTGAGCGGTGGTTCCTCGCCGGCGACAGGCACGGTCACCTACTCGGTCTATTCGGACAGCAGCTGCTCCTCATTGGTGGCCGACGCGGGTACCGCACAGGTGACAAACGGGTCGGCCGGGCCGTCGAGGGCCGTGACGCTTACGCGCGGTACGTACTACTGGCAGGTGAGCTACAGCGGAGACACCAACAACCAACCCGGCCTGAGCCCATGCAGCGCAGAGCAGCTGAATGTCGCGGACCACTTCCACATCGAGGCCAAAGCATGGATCCCGTTCGACCGGGTGGTCGATCCCCTCCGGCCCGAACGGGTGCCGTGGCTGCTCTCGGCCAACTTCGGCGACTGCTACAGCCCTGGTGTGTTCAGCCGCTTCATCCGTGATTCGGTTGTCTCGCTCTACAACGGCAACAACCACATTCAGTACGGGGACAGCAACGCCGACTTCAAGGTGATCGTGAGCGTCGACTTCGACTGGAACGGAACGTCGATTTCGGACTTCCGGTCCTCCACCGCCTACGGGAAGACGATCCGCTACCTGGAGTACAGCGTCTTCGACTACATAACCACGAACAGCCACCTGGTCGAGTGCATCGCCCAGTCGGCTCAGGCCACGAGCGCGGCGAGCGCGCAGCAAGTCGGACAGAACGGTTTCAAGCTGACGTATTCGGCGGCGCATCCGATCGTCGTCGGCGCACCCGCGATCGACGGGACCCTGTTTGGCACGGTGGCGTCCGACGACACGGTCTCGCTCACGTACGACACCGACCTGTTCCCATCGCACGGCTTCCGGGTGGCCAAGAACGGGACCGTCCAGGTGACCCAGGTCACCAACGACGCCTCCTGCCTCGGCTCGGCTTTCGGGGTCCGCGGCGCGACGCTCATTGCCTGGGGCCTCACCCACGAGGACAACCACGGCACGTACACGGTAAGCCCCGGCGACACCGGCATTGTCGCCCCGAGTCGGCCGAGCCTCCTGTGCAGCGAGGGCTACTGGCTCTCGATCGCGTCAGATCAGGCGGTCAAGATCTACCACAGCTTCATCAATCCGTCTTCCGGCGCCCCGCACGCGCGGCTGGCCCGGGCTGGGCACTCGATAAGCATCCGGGTAGCGCGAATCGGCGCCAACGGGAGGCCGAAGCGCTACATCTCACTTGCCGCTGCTGTGCGCCAGGGTCTCGTGGCGACTCAGCCGCTTCCCACCGGCACGGCGATTCTCAGCTCGCCGGCGGTGCCGGTCGCCATCAAGGTGTCGGGATCACGCCCCGAGCTGGACGTCTCGCCACTCGTGAACGGGAAGACGCGCGCGGGCTACATCTACTCCGCCAGCCGGACCCTCCAGACGAGCTTGGGTATGCGAGTCCAGGTCAAGGGCCGGCGGTTACGCTTCGTCCGCGGAACGCCTCGCCCGCCGGTCACGAAGGCGAGCGTCCGGATCACAGGCCGCACGGCAGTCGTTCACCTCCGGGCCAGCAGCCCCGTCGGCGTGGTCGCGACAGTCGCGACCATCCGTGGGAAGCGGGTCACCGTCCGGGGCGGCGTGATCCGGCTCCCGCGCTCCAAGCTCAGGTTCCTGCGCTTCGGAAGCGTCGACTCGCTCGGCGACATCGAGCCGATGCACGGCGTCCACGGCCGATAGCTCGCGGACGCGTTGCTCTTTGCCTGCCTTCCGGGAAGCGGTCGGCGGGGGATCAGTCCAGGCGATAGATGTGCTCGAGGACATCCTCGCCGACGCCGGCAGCCCACGATGTCTCCTCGCCGATCTTCGTGAAACCATTGTGCAACAGCACCTTGCTCGAGCCGATGTTGCGTGCCGCCGCGCGGGCGAAGAGCGGACGCTGAGTCTCACGCCGGACGAAGGTCCTCACGGCCTCAGACGCGATGCCGCGCCCCCACTGCGCAGGATCAATCCAGTACGTCAGCTCGCGGTCGCCCTCGACGGTGAAGCTCGCGATCATCCCGGCAAGCACGCCATCCGCTTCGATCGCCCGGTTGATGTTGTTCGGGTCCGAGAGCACGCGTCGATAGTGAGCGTCGAACGCGGCCCGATCCGCGGGGTCGGCGCGCGTGAACGCAGCCATGCTGGCCGCGCTCGGATCGCTCTCCCATCGGAACAGATCATCCAGGTCGTCGTCGCGCAGGGCTCGGAGAGTGATCCTCACGAATCGCAACGTATAGAAGGATGCGACACGCGAAGCGGCTGAAGGGACTCGAACCCTCGACCTTCTGCATGGCAAACGGGACTGCTGGTCTGGCGAAGGGCCGCGTTTTGCCTGCAAATAGCTCTCTTTCTGAGCCGGAAGGTGACTGGCTTAGCGTGCGAGATTCCCGCAGATTAGGCTCGTTTTCGGCCAATTCTCGGAACGAAATCGGAACCACGGGGCCCCTGGCGCTCCAATCGCAGGCTTCCGGCCCTCTGGCTCAAGCCGCTGTCGAGCCTAACCCGTCCACGGCACGACGGCAGCGTCAGTCGCCGCCCATGTCAATGGGTCGACTCGCCGTCAGCGCGCACTGCTGCTCAGCGCGGTCGTTAGCCGCGAGCTTGCGAGCAGCGCCGATGAGCGGATGCACGAGTTCCGCGCCAAGCGGGTCACGACAAGGCGGATTCCACCTTGCTCCTGGAGCGAAAGCAGGTGTCGCATTAGCGGCTTTGCGCTAACGGCGCGCCTAGAGCTGCAGCCGTTGCCTGGGCCGGGCAACGTCCCTCGGGTCGCCCGCACGCGCTGAAATCACAGGTCCGGCACCACCAGGCAAACGATCTCCCCGCCCCGCGGTCTACGACACGGGCGGCAACGCGAGCCTCGATCAGCTTCGCCAGCAACCCCTCGAGCGTCGCTGCGTCGCCGTCCTCAAGGCCGATCATGGTCTGGCGCACCACGGCGTCGCGAGCGGCCCGCGCAGCGCGAGCCCGGCGACGGCCGCGGGCGGTCAATCGCACTTGCACCCGGCGGCGGTCGGCGCCGACCCGGCGGACCGCGAGCCCCTGCGCCTCGAGCTGAGTGACCAGCCGGACCGCTCCCGAGTGCGTCAGCCCGAGCGCGTCGGCCAGCCGGCCAATATGCGATTCATCCAGAAACTCCTCGAGCGCAAGAAGTCCCGCAGTCGCGCTTCCGGTAAGCCCGGATACACGCTCCAACTCTGCCGCCGCCTCCTCAGCGAGGTTTAGCGAGAGCGACGCCAGCAGGTTCTCCAGCCGAGGATGCGACACAAGCGCCACGCTGGGTATTATATGAGCGGCTCATATAATCGACGAGGAGGCGACCAACCGATGCTGAGCTACGCGAAAAAGAACCTCCGCGATGTCCAGGACTCCGCGGCCGAGCACGGGCTTTCGGCCCATCAGGAGGCTCGCTTCCCTCAGCGAGACTTGGGGGCTGAGCAGACGGGGATGAACTTCCTCATCATCAAGCCCGGCCAGCGCGAGGCTTTCGCTCATCGCCACCGCACCGCCGAGGAGATCTACGTCGTCATCGGCGGTGCCGGCCGGGTCAAGCTCGACAACGAGCTCGTCGATCTGATGCCATTCGACGCCGTACGCGTCAGCCCAGGCGTCGCACGGTCCTTCGAAGCCAGTTCTGATGGGCTCCAGGTCCTCATCTTCGGACCGCACGTTGACTCCGACGGGGAAATGGTCCAGGACTTCTGGCCTGAGTAGCGCATGCTCGAGGCGCGCCGAAGGCGTGGTCCAGCGGCGACGAACCCCTGTCTGGCTTCGCTCCTTTCGCGCGCGTTGCGGGGCGCGCAAAGCCAGCTCGAGGATGCCTGTGCGGGCGTGAATGCGGGGCTGGCCGCCCGACGGGTCATCTGAGGCTTGACGCTGGGGGGCAGCGCGGAAGAGTTCTGTGGCGCTCATCGTCGATCCCAGTCTGCTAACAGTCGGGAGGCTAGATACCTGGAGGTGCGGGATGAAGGCGATTGTGGTGACGGACGAGGCTGCGGGGACGGCCGGGATGACGCTGGTGGAGCGGCCCGAGCCGGCGGCGGCGATAAACGACGTGATCGTTGAGATTCATGCGTCGGGATTCGTCCCGACTGAGCTGGCGTGGCCCTCGACCTGGAGCGATCGCCGCGGCCGTGACCGAACGCCGTCGATTCCGGGGCACGAGCTGGCCGGAGTGGTTAGCGCCCTCGGGTACGGCACGGCGGGGGTGTCGGTGGGACAGCGGGTGTTCGGCCTCGCGGACTGGTATCGCGACGGCACCCTGGCGGAGTATGTGGCGATCGAGGCACGCAACCTCGCGCCGCTGCCGGGCGACGTCGAGTTCACCGTGGGCGCGAGCCTGCCAATCTCGGGCCTGACCGCGTGGCAGGGACTGTTCGATCATGGCCACCTTCAGGCGGGGCAGAGCGTCCTCGCGCACGGCGCGGCCGGCGCAGTCGGGACGATGGTGACGCAACTCGCACGTGAGGCCGGCGCCTACGTCATCGGCACCGGGCGCGCCGCCGACCGCCAGAAGGCGCTCGACTTCGGCGCGCAGGAGTTCGTCGATCTCGAGAACGACGCCCTGGAAGACGTCGGCGGTGTCGACCTGGTCTTCGATGTCATCGGCGGAGACATCCAGAAGCGCTCCGCAGGCCTGATCCGGTCCGGAGGGACCCTGGTAACCGTCGTAGGGCTACCCGAGGCGCGGCCTGCCGACGGCCTGGCAGTCGACTTCGTCGTCGAGTCCGATCGTGCCCAACTGGGTGAGATCGTCCAGCGGGTCCGAGACGGACGACTGCGGACCAACATCGGCTACGTCGCGACCCTCGACGATGCCGTTGCCGCCCTCAACCCGACCGAGCGACACACCGGGAAGCCGATCCTCCGCATTCGTCCATAAGAATCCGGAGACAGCGGCCTCCCGTCCCGCGCATAGGAGGTCTACGACCAGCTTGACCGCTCTTCATCAGCACCGAGGAAAGCGGGGCGCGCTCCAATTGCCCCGGGCGGATCGGCGCCAGGGCGTTTTGTTCTTCTAACCCCGGAGCCTTAGGACCTGCGGTAGGTCCGGCGGAGGGCGTCCGGCTGGCGGTGGAGTTGGAGCCGGCTCAGGCGAGCTGTAGGGTGAATGCGTGAGCGGCGGTACGGATCGCGCACACGTGCGACTGGCGGAGCTGGTCGGGGCGCTTTCGCTGGGGATCGACCTCGGCTTCGGCCAGCCGATGGAGCACGTCCTCCGTCAATGCCTGATCGCACTGCGGCTGGCTGAGCACCACGGGCTCGATGAGCAACAACGCGCCGGGGTTTACTACACAGCGCTGCTGATCAACGTGGGCTGCCACTCCGACGCGCACGAGCAGGCGAAGTGGTTCGGGGACGACATCGCCCTGAAGTCCGACAAGTACACCTACGAGTTCAGGAGCATCCGGGGGGCAGTGGCCGGCGTGCGGCGCATCGGGTCCGGACAGCCGCCATTCCACCGGTTCCGGGTCGGTCTGGAGTTCGCACTCTCAGGCCACCGAGAGGTGGACGGCATGATCAACCACCACGCTGCGCTGGCCCGGTCGCTCGCCGAACAGCTTGAGCTGTCGGATCAGGTACGCGAGGCACTTGGAGCCGCCTACGAGCAGTGGGACGGCAAGGGCTGGCCTGGAGAACTGGAAGGCGACCAGGTCCCGTTGGCTGCGCGCGTCTCTACCCTGGCCGAGTTCGCTGAGGTGGCGTACCGAGTCGGGGGTGTCCCGGCCGTCCAAGAGCTGGCCCGCCGGCGAGCGGGCAAGCAATTCGACCCCGCCTTGGCCACGACGATGGACAGCGATGCCGAGGCCATCCTCGCTGGGCTTGACAGTGTCGCCACGTGGGACGCGGTCATCGCAGCCGAGCCTGCGCTGGCGGTGGTCTTGTCCGGCGAGCGGTTTGACCAGGTCCTGGCGGCGATTGCCAACTTCGTCGACCTCAAATCCCCGTACACGCTGGGTCATGCCGGCGCGGTGGCGGACCTGGCGGCCGCTGCCGCGACGGAGCTTGGACTCCCTGACCCCGAGGCTCGAGCCCTCTACCGGGCGGGGCTGGTGCAGGGGCTTGGCCGGCTCGGGGTCTCAAACTCGATCTGGGATAAGCCAGGACCCCTCGGCCCCGGTGAGTGGGAGAGGGTTCGACTGCATCCCCACATCACCGAGCGGATGCTCCAGCAGTCCGAGTCTCTGGCGCCTCTGGGGGCAATCGCCGTCCAGTTCCGTGAGCGGCTGGACGGGTCTGGCTATCCCCGGAGGCGATCCGGCTCAACCATCTCGCGGCCCGGGCGGATCCTCGGCGCGGCCGACGCCTATCAGGCGATGCGCGAGCCCCGTCCCCATCGCGAGGCCCGCAGCCCGGATGACGCCGCTCGCGAGCTGCGCGCGGACGCCCGGGCCGGCCGCTACGACGCTGACACCGTCGAAGCCGTGCTTGGGGCTGCCGGACACCGTGTCCCCCGCCGCCGCGAAGGCCTGGCCGGCCTCACCCAACGCGAGGTTGAGGTCCTGCGCCTTCTCGCCCGCGGCCTACCCAACAAGGCAATAGCGCAGCAACTGGTGATCTCACCCAAAACGGTGGCGAACCACGTCGAACACATCTACACCAAGATCGACGTGTCGAACCGCGCCGGCGCCGGCCTGTTTGCGATGCAGCACGGCCTGCTGCCCGAGGAGCACTTCCCGGCCGCGGCAACTGCAGGAAGCTCCGTCACGGCGTAGTCCCGCGCGGCTCTGCCGCCCGTGGACGAGCAAAGATGGGTCGAATGCCTCATGCGGACGCATGGAGTCGGCCGTACCTTGAACTCACCTATTCACCACTTCCACTCAGGAGGATGACGATGAGCATTTGGGGCCGAATCTTCGCCGCGATCTACGACCCGGTAATGGGCCGAACCGAGAAGGCCGGCCTGACAGCCCACCGGCAGGCGCTGCTCACTTTGGCCACAGGGGACGTCCTGGAGGTCGGCGCCGGCACGGGAGCAAACCTGGCCCTCTACGGCGACGGCGTGCGGACGCTCACGCTCACCGAGCCCGAAAAGCCGATGGTGCGCCGCCTGGAAAAGCACATCGCCCAGCGGCATCCGGATGCCAAGCTGCTGCGCGCGCCAGCCGAGGATCTCCCTTTCAACGACCGCAGCTTCGACACGGTCGTCTCGACGCTGGTTCTGTGCACCGTCGACGATCAACCTCGCGCCCTGCGTGAGATGCGCCGGGTCCTGCGACCCGGAGGACAGCTCCTGTTTATCGAGCACGTGCGCTCGGAGGAGGAGAAGCTGGCTCGCCTGCAAGACCGGATGGCCCCGATCAACGTGCGCATCGGGCACGGGTGTAACTGCAATCGGCCCACCCTCGAGGGAATTCAGAACGCCGGCTTCGCAGTCACCCGGATCGAGCACGACACCCTCAAGCACGCGCCGCGCTACATCCGACCACTCATCGTGGGCACGGCAGAGCCGGCCCTCGCGAGCCGCCAGGTGTCAGCCGACAAACCGGAGTTCTCCTCGGTCTGAGGAGCGGGAACCCCAATCGGTTGTTGGGCGAACATCCCGCCGCACCGGCTGCTGCGCCAGCCGGATGGTCGCTGCGAAAGCAGTCCCGCGCTCCGCTCAAGCCCGCTCCGAGTTCCGCGCTGTGTAGGACGCCTAGCCGGCGCAGGGCGATGGGCGGTCACGGTTGAAAGCAGGTGTGACTCCGTCGCAGCTTTGCGCGGTTGACACTCCCCGCGTCGCGTGCCAAATTTCGCGCGGGGCATGAGGGCGATCCTCGGATCTCGGGTACTGCGGCGGATGACGCCGGTGGTGGCCGCTGCGCTTCTTGCGTTAGCGGCGCTGGTCGCGCGAGGCGTCCTCGCCGGCGGCGCTACCGCTCAGCCGCCGTCAAACGGCAATGGAGCTGCGCGGTTCGATGATCTGCGGGAGCTGAACAACAAGCTCTCACGCGCGATCACCAGTCTCGAGCGCGAGCTACCCAAGATCGGGTCGACCATCAAGGACACGGGGCACTGGAGGCGCGTACTGAACGATCTCGAGGCCACGAAGCTGCGGGCTGTCGACCAGTTTCCCGACGTGTTCGGACTGCCCTACGGCGAGACGTTCCGGCAGCTCTCATGCATAGACGACCAGATCGCGGTCGGGAGAACCGCTCTGCTGGAGCTCGAGAAGGACTACGTCACAGGCCCGTTCAAAGGCAGGTACTTCGCCAGCCTACGAGTGTTAGACGGGCTCAAG
>DATGFT010000024.1:0-1541 GCA_035308915.1 Solirubrobacteraceae bacterium | reverse complement strand
GCTTGATCAGGTGCGAGATGTAGCCGACGCCGGGCGAGATCTCTGCCTCGCGGATGAACTTCCTGGAAACTGCGCCGGCCCGGATGGATTCCTTGGCCTCCACCCAGGGCATTTTCTCGGTCTCAAGAATCTCCACGAACTTTGGCCTTTACTGGAGTGGCAACGGACGGCTGGCGGGAATGAACGCCGGCTACCTGTCGGCTAGCAGCGTGTGGCTGAAGACGGGGCTCAGGGTCTCCTGCGGGAACTTCGGCACGCTTCGCGCCCCGGCCCGGACTTCGGCTACGGTCGGGCCTACCTTGTCCGCGATGGCCTGGAGGGCCGCGCCGTCGAAACCGAAGACCCTGGCGGCTGTGCCGCCGAGCATCTGCTGAATTTCTGCAGGCGGGACGTCGGCGAAGGTCAGCGCGATCGCCTCGCGCGAGTAGGGGAAAGTCCCCTCTGAATGCGGATAATCGACGCCCCACATGATCCGGTCGACGCCGATCTGGTAGCGCATGGCCGCCTCCGAGGGCAGGAAGAGGCTCGCGCCGAGGTAGAAGTTTCGTGCGAAGTACTCGCTGGGGCTTAGCGACAGCGACGTCATGACCGGGGCTAGGAACCCGAGGAGCGACGTGGCGTCGCGCCCTGAGTGATACATGGCGTCCAGGTTCTTAAGGTGTCCCGGCACCCAGCCCGAGCCGCTCTCGGAGAAGATGATCTTCAGGGAGGGGTGTCGCTCGAGGACCCCCGAGAAGATCAGCTGAGCCACCGCGCGGTGGTTATAGAACTGGCGCTCGGCGAATCCGATGGCCACGACGCCTGGGCCGGCCCGGTCGGCGGACGGCAGCTCGGGCGGCGCCGAGCAGTGCTTGTGGATCGGGACGTCGAGCTCGGCGCACACCCGCCAGAAGGGCTCCAGGTCAGTCACGTACAGAGGGTTGGACTGGCCGAACGGGCTATCCATCGGCAGCAGGATGCCACCCATCAGGCCGAGATCCTTGATCGCGCGGACCTCGGCTACGGCATCGTCGATGTCCCACAACATCACCTGCGCGATGCCCGCCCGCCGGTTCGGGGCCGAGGCGCAGAAATCCGCCAGCCAGCGGTTGTGCGCCTGGAGGCCGGCCCAGCGGCGCTCGTAGTCGGCTCGGTTCTCGGGCTCGCGGCCGGCCAGCACTGATCCCGGCATAAACGGCGGCGCGGTGTTCGGGAAGATCACCTCGGCGGCGACCCCGTCGGCGTCCATGTGCTCAAGGCGCCGGCCGCTTTCCCAGTTCAGCTTGCTGTGCCAGGAAGCGGCGCCCGTCAGCACCTCTTCGGTCTCCAGCTCGAACCCATCGCGGTTAGCCCGGACCTCCACGAAGTCCCATGGATTCGAGTACTGGTTCGCCCAGACGTCGAACTCCTCGTGCCACTTCTGGTCGAGGTACGGCTTGTAACCGTAGAGATCGGCGCCTGCATGGTTGTCGGAGGAGACGACCACGTAGTGGTGACCGCTGCTCACAGTGTTGCTGTTGCCCGGTTCTTCGTTGTTGCTCACGCTCGCCACGACCTACTTG
>DATGFT010000023.1:0-10875 GCA_035308915.1 Solirubrobacteraceae bacterium | reverse complement strand
GCCCTCCAATCGGGTTTCGGAACCCGTCTCGCCTGGCTGGCCGACCACAACCAGGAGATCGTCCTCGTCGGGCGCGACGATCAGGATGCGCGTCACGCGGGCAGCCTCGCGCTGGCCATCGGGCTGCGGTCGCTCGGCGGCTATCTGGCTGGGGGCATGACCGAGTGGAGGCGGGCGCGGCTGCCGGTGGCCAAGGTGGAGCGCCTCGACGTCGAGGACCTCCCCGCGCGACGTGAGTCCGAGCCGTCGCTCCAGATCCTCGACGTGCGTGAGCAGGCCGAGCGTGAGGAGGGCTACATCCCCGACTCGCTGTTCGAGCCGTGGCACGACCTCCACGAGCTTCCCGACGACCTCGACCCGGATCGGCCCGTCGCCGTCATCTGCGCCTCGGGCCAGCGGGCCGCGGTCGCCTCGAGTCTTCTCCAGCGCCACGGCGCCCGCCGGGTCATCCACGTGGTTGGGGGCGGGGTGCCGAAGTGGGGTCGGATGGGTCAGCCGCTCGAGCGTCCGGAGACGGTGCTGAGCTGAGCCGTCGCCTCAGCTGTCTCGCCCGGCTCGCTCGAGCTCAGCTCAGCGACCGGTAGACCGCCTCCCGCAGCGCCTTCTCCCGCGGGTCGTTGTTGAGATAGAACCCGAGCCGGTTCATCACGTAGGCGAAGGAGATCTGCCGATCCGGGTCGGCGAACGCGAACGACCCCCCGGCTCCGGGATGCCCGAACGCGCGCTCGCTTGACCCGAAGCGGAACTCGTTGTGGGGGCGGGAGAACCCCAGCGAGAACGCCGTCTCCACCTTCAGCACCTCATCGAACCACCCCATCCGCGGGGGCAGCGGGACCCGGGTCAGCTGCTCGAGCGTCGAGGAGGCCAGCTCGAGCTCGCCGCCCGGGCGGCAGAAGGCGCTGTAGGCGCGCGCGATGTCCCGGGCGCTCCCGATGGCGCCGCCGGCTGGGAACTCGAGCCGGCGGTACTCACGGCGGTCGAGATCGGCGAAGCCGCGCAGCCGGGGATTGGCAAACGTACGCGCCGAGACGGAGCGCGGATTCATGAACGCCAGCAGCATCCCGCGGGGGACGTGGCGGAGGCCCGGCAGGGCCTTGAACGGTCCGATGCGCTCGATTCGGGCCAGGCGCTCCTTGGGCACCTCGTCAGGCAGCCCGAAATGGACGTCCAGCGATCCCAGGCGTCCGGCGATCTCCTCGGCGAAGAAGCGGCCCAGCGAGCGGTGGCTCGGGTCGACGCGGCGAATCAGCTCGCCCATGTACCACCCGAGACTCACGCCGTGGTACCCGTGACGCGTCCCGGGCTCCCAGATCGGGCGTTGGCGCGCGATCAGCTCACCCAGCCGGTCGAAGTCGGCCAGGATCTCCGCGTTCAGTGGCGCGTCGATGATCGGCAGTCCCGCCTCGTGACCGAGGAGCTGTCGCACCGTGACCCGCTCCTTGCCGGCCTGCCCGAACTCGGGCCAGTAGGTGGTGACCCGCTCGTCGTAGTCGAGCCAGCCGCGAGAGTTGGCCACTGCGAGGGTCATCGCGGCCAGCCCCTTGGAGGTCGAGTAGACGAGGACCAGCGTGTCCTCCCGCCACGGTGAGCCGTCGCGGGCGTCTCGGACCCCACCCCACAGGTCAACCACCTTTTCGCCCCGCACGTAGGCCGCGCAGGCGGCGCCCAGCTCGCCGCGCTCGGCGAGGTTGCGCTCGAACTCGCGCCTGACCTCCTCGAAGCCGGGGGCCACTGATCCTTGGGCCGTCTGGATGACGGGCAGGCTAGCCCTTGCCCAGGTTCGAACTGCAATAGGGTGCCGAGGACGTGGAGCTGAGCGGCCGCACCATCGTCATCACCGGGGCAGGCAGCGGCATCGGTCAGGCGGCCGCGGAACGCTTTGCCGCCGAGGGACCGCGGGCGCTCGTCCTGGCCGACATCAACGAGGAGGCCGTGCGTGACGTCGCCGAGGGCCTCGGCGACGTGGCCACCGCGGTCCGCGTGGACGTGGGGCGCGAGGAGGATGTGAGCGCGCTGGTGGCCCGCGCGCGTGAGGTCGGCGGCCAGGTCGACGTCTTCTACTCCAACGCCGGGATACCGGGGCCTGACGGCGGCCCCGTCGAGGCCCTCGACCCCGAGTGGGATCGCGCCTGGAGGATCAACGTGATGGCCCACGTGTGGGCGGCGCGCGCGGTCCTACCGGAGATGCTCGAGCGCGGCGAGGGCTATCTGGTCAGCACCGCCTCGGCCGCCGGCATCCTCACCCAGGTCGGCGCCCTCGTGTACTCGGTGACCAAGCACGCGGCGGTCTCGGTGGCCGAGTGGCTGTCGATCACCTACGGTGACCGCGGGGTCAGGGTCTCCTGTGTCTGCCCGCTCGGCGTGCGCACGCCGATGCTCGACACAGCGCTCGAGGACAGCGTCGGCGGCGCCGCGCTTCTGCGTGACGAGCTGCTCGAACCCTCCGACGTCGCGGAGGCCGTCGTGGCCGGGATGCGCGACGAGCGGCTGCTGATCTTTCCCCATCCCCAGGTGGCCAAGTACTTCGCCTACAAGGCCGGCGACAACGAGCGTTGGCTGACGGGCATGCGGCGGATGGTGCGCCAGGCGCGGGAGGGCGGGGCCGCGGGCTAGCCATGCGGGCTGATTCGAGCGGGGTCGGGATCGAGTACGAGGCGACGGGGGAGGGCAGGCCGGTGATCCTGCTCCATGGGTTTCCCGATTCAGGTCGTCTCTGGCGCCATCAGGTGCCGGCCCTGGCCGAGGCGGGCTTGCGGGTGATCGTCCCTGACATGCGCGGCTATGGCCGCTCGGACAAGCCGGAGGACGTCGACGCCTACGCGATGCATCACCTCGTCGCAGACGTAGTGGCGGTGCTGGACGACGCCGGCGTCTCCGCCGCCCACGTGGTTGGCCATGACTGGGGCGCGGCGGTGGCATGGGCGGCGGCTGTCCGAGCCGCCGACCGGGTCGATCACCTGGTGGCGCTGTCGGTGGGGCACCCGGCCGCCTTCCGGGCCGCCGGCCTTCCCCAGTACGCCCGGTCGTGGTACATGCTCCTGTTCCAGTTCCAAGGTGTCGCCGAGACGTTCCTGACCGCGAATGACTGGGTCGGCTTTCGCCGCTGGAGCGGTCACCCCGACGCCGACGCCGTCGTCGCGGACCTGAAGGCCGGCGACTCCCTGACCGCGGGCCTCAACTACTACCGAGCCAATGTCCCGCCTGAGTCATTCCTGGGGGAGCCGCTCGAGCTGCCGCCGGTGAACGCGCCCACCATGGGCGTCTGGAGCTCGAAGGACTCCGCCCTCACCGAGACGCAGATGAAGGGCTCCGAGGAGTACGTTGCCGGGCCGTGGCGCTACGAGCGGATCGAAGGTGTCGGTCACTGGATGCAGCTCGAGGCGCCGGACGAGGTCAACCGGCTGCTGATGGACTTCCTGCCTGCCTGAGGTCCGGTTCGGCGTCGGCTTCTGCGGCGGCCGCTAGAAGCGCTCGCAGTCGGGCTCTGGCGCGGTGGGCGCGGACGCGCACGACATTGGCCGAGCAATGGAGCGCCTTTCCGACCTCCCGCGGGGTCAGGCCGTCCCAGCAGATCATCGTGACGATCTCGCGGTCCAGCTCCGGCAGCTCGGCGAGGGCGGTCACGACCGGGTCGGTGTCGGCGATGGCGGGAGCCGGCGCCACGGCACCCGACGCGAGGACCTCCCGGGCCAGGTCCCGCGTGGCCTCGGTGGCCCGATGCTCGCGCTCGCGGCCCCGCCGCATGACGTTGCGCGCGACCCCGAACAGCCACGGCCGGGTATCGGGTTCGTTCGGCATCTGCCGCCGCTTCTCCCAGGCCACCAGGTAGGTCTCGGCCAGACAGTCGGCGGCGTCCTCCGCGATTGGGCAGCGCCGCAGCAGAAAGGCCAGGATGTCGCGGCTCGTGGCGCGAAACAGCGCGCTGAAGTCGTCTTCCCGCATCAACGCGTGCTCGGCCCGATCGACGGGTGGTAGGGGAGGCGGCCACCGCCGGGCAGCTCGTCGAAGGAGTTGACGATCCCGCGGGCGAGAAAGACGGTGTAGCCCCACGTCATCCCGGCTCGGAGGGTCGGAGTGTGACTCTGGCGGAACGGCGCCACCAGCACCTCGTCGGTCTGGAGCACATCGCTTGTCGCCGGATCGAAGAGGAGTTCCTGCCGAAGGTTCGGCGCGCTCTTTACGACCCGCCGGGTGATCGCCACCGCCAGCCCGCGACGTCCGATCCGGTCGTTTCGCCACCCGAGCAGCTGGACGCCGGGCAGCTGCGCGAGGGCCCGATAGAGCGCAGCTCGTTGGCTGGGCGAATTGGAGTCGAAGAGCAGCTCGCTGATGGCGGCGAACACGTCAGCCGCCGCCGGTTGATGGCCTCCGGCGTTGGCGCGCATCTTGCCCTCGACCGCCTTGAGGAGATCCCCGCTTGTCGGGAGGTCGGCCGGGTTCCAATACCCCCAGGCGATCCCACCGGCGGGATAGAGGCCGTCGACCGACTGGTTGGGGAGGATCGAGTCGATCGCCTTGTGGTTCGCGCGGGCGATCGCCGCGTCGCGCAGCGTGAGAAAGCGACGGCTCGTCTCGATGATTCGCTCCCGACCCGACCCATTCGGCTTGAACCAGTCCCGCTTGGAGTCCGAGTACCAGACGTGCACCCCCCAGGCGAGCGCTCCGGGGGGACCTGAGCCGGCGCCTTCCCCGAAGCCAGAAACACTCGCCTCCTCGACCGCGAGGTACTGGTACTGGCGCGCCGTTGGGACGAGCTGCGGCCGCTGTGCGGCGGCCCGGGCGGCCCGGTCGAGCGCCACCGCGGCGGCCGTCGCGGGAGTGGGGGCCAGCTGGTCGTTGTTCGCCTCGTTGGAGGGCAGGAGGGCACTCCCGACCAGGATCCCGGCCGCGAGCGCGCCGATGAGTGCGGCCGAGAAGACCGCCCGTCGGGGGCGTCTCGGCCTGGGATCCGTTTGCGTATCGCGGGCGATCGCCCTTGGCTCCGGTTGCGTATCGCGGGCGATCGCCCTCGGATCCGGTTGCGTATCGCGGGCGATTGCCCTTGGCTCCGGTTGCGTATCGCGGGCGATCGCCATGTGGAGCCGTTCGAGCGCGGCATCGACGTCCTCGTGGGAGAGGAGCGAGCGGTCGACCGGGTCCCGCTGATTCACGAGCCGATCGAGTTCTTCATCTGAGCGAGGTGCTGGTCTCACGCTGTCCTCCGTCCGCAGAGTTCACCCCAACATCCGCGGAAGGGGGTATTTCATTACATGGGCCACTGAGGAAACATCCACGGCCGCTGGCGCTGTGAGCGTGAAAAAGGTGGCTCTCCACGCGGACGTCCGCGTTTGGGGCACGTTTTTGGTCCCCACGAACAAAAATGCGTCCAAGAACTGGGGCGCGCGCGAGCCGGACGCTTTTTTTCACCCCGTAACGCTCCCCGGAGCCGAGGCCCGCGAGGTCCCGCGCCGGGCAACCCCGACTTCCGGACTTGACGGCCGCGCCGGGCGTGCTTCACCGCAAGCGCGCAAATCAACCTCCAGCGGGATCTCCGTTTCACATTTGCGGTCCCTGGGCGGGCGAATGTGCAGAGAACCTCCACCGCCGAGCTTGATTTTCACCTTTGCGGTGATCGCGGAATCGGCGGCTGCAAACGGCCCCCAACCCCCCGACCGCCCTCTTACCCCTCCCGCAGCCCGATCGGCGCCCGCAGCACGCCGTCGGGGATTCCGAAGGCGTCAACCAGCTCGCCGGCCACGCCTCGCACCTCGTTACAGAGGCGGTTGACCTCACGGGTGATGGCCTTGCAGCGCGGGCCGGTCAGGCGGCCGTGCTCCTGGAAGAAGGCCCGCTCGGACTCGATCACCCAGAGGGCGTAGAGGTCGCAAACGACCCCGAGTGCACGCGAAAGCGACTCGTCCTCGCAACCTTCGATCGCCCGGCAGAAGGAGTCGAGAATCACGCGGTCGACGTGCGCCCGCGCCGCATCCACGGCGTGGTTCTGAACCGCCCGGAACACCTCGAACGGATCGTGGTCCTCATCCAGGCCGCGCCGGAATCGGCGCGCCACCGAGGCGGTGATGTGGGCTTCACGCCAGCGGAAGATCTCCTGCTGCTGCGCGCGGTCGAGGAGGTCGCCGGTGTCATCCGAGGTGGGGACGAAGTCGGCGATCACCTGCCCGATCTTGCGGGCGAATGAGCGCTCGAGCACGGTCTCGACCGCCTGGCCGGCGACGAACACGACTGTCTCCCGCGGGTCGAGCTCGGCGAAATGGTCCTTGAAGTCGGTCAGGATCGCCTTGGCCACGAGCATCATCAGCACCGTGTTGTCGCCCTCGAAGGTGGTGAAGATGTCGGTGTCGGCCTTGAGCGCGGCGAAGCGGTTGGCGCTCATGTAGCCGGCGCCGCCACAGCACTCGCGGCAGGTCTGGATCGTCTCGGTGGCGTGCCAGCTGGAGGTCGCCTTGAGCCCCGCGGCCAGCGTCTCGAGCTGCCGGCGCTCCCGCTCCTGAGGCTCCGAGGCGCTGAACACGGCATGGAAGTTCTCGGTCAGCTCGGCCTGCGCGAAATGCAGCGCGAACGTCTTGGCGAGCAGCGGTATCAGCCGCCGCTGGTGCGGGCGGTAGTCGAGGATGGGCACCTCCTCCTCGTCGGGCGGCCCGAACTGCTTGCGCCGAAGGCCGTGGCGGACCGCGATCGTGAGCGCCGTCTTCGAGGCGCTGATCGAGGCGGCGGAGATGCAGACGCGCCCCTGGACCAGCGCGCCGATCGTGGTGAAGAAGCGGCGGTTGGGATTCTCGATCGAACTGAAGTAGGTCCCGTCCTCCCGGACCTCGCCGTACCGGTTGAGCAGCGCGTCACGCGGAACCCGCACGTGGTCGAACCAGAGGCGGCCGTTGTCGACGCCGTTCAAGCCCATCTTCTCGCCGCAATCCTCGATCCGAACCCCGTCGCAGACGTTGCCCTCAGAGTCGCGGATCGGGACCACCAACACATGGACGCCGTGACACTCCCCGGCCACGATCAGCTGCGCGAACACCGCCGCCAGGTGGCCGTGGCACGCGGCGTTTCCGATGTACTCCTTGTGCGCGCCGTCGGTCGGCGTGTTGATCACGAACTCGCCGCTATCGGCATCGTAGGTGGCGGTCGTCTCCAGGGCCTGGACGTTCGAACCGTGGTCGGCCTCGGTCATGGCGAAGCAGCCGCAGAGCTCCATGCGCGCGGTGGGCTTGAGGTAGCGCTCGTGGTGCACTCGGGTGCCGAGCTGCTGCACCGCGCCTCCCCACAGGCCGAACTGGACCCCGAACTTGACGAGCAGCGAGAGATCGCCGTAGGCCAGGGTCTCGAAGGCCACCACGTTGGCGCCGAAGTCGCCCATGCCCCCGAACTCCTCGGGGAAGCCGGGAGCCGTCATCTCCTCTTCGGCCAGCGTCCGCGCCCACCGCAGGACCTTCTCGCGGTACTCGCCCGTCTCGATCGCCAGCGGCGGGGCGAACTCCGGGCGCTTCAGAACCTCGCGAATCTGATCGCGACCCTCGGCGTAGCGGCCGTCGAGCAGGCGGGCCAGCGCGGCCGGATCGAACTCTGTGGCGGCAGACTCGGTCGTCGCCATGCCGCGATCATAGGTATCTGCGCCGGCGCCGGTCGCACCTCACCGAGCGAGTGCTTCACTACGCCCGAGACCCGACCGGCGTCAATCGGAAAGGGGACCGGAGATGGGGCGCAACAAGTTCCTCGCGGCCGTGGCAATTGCCGCGCTGGCCGCAACGACGGGCGGCGCGATCGCCGCGGCATCGAGCGGCGGCGGCACCGTTATCCACGCGTGTGCCAACAGCAAGACCGGAGCCTTACGAGAGCTGAAGGGCAAGAAGTGTGGCCGGGGTGCGCGCTCGCTCAGCTGGAACCAGCAGGGGCCGATCGGGCCTCCCGGAGCCGCCGGACCTCGCGGCGCGAACGGTCAGAACGGTCAGAACGGGGCGACGAATCTGACCTCCCGCTCAACGACGGGATCGATCGCCATGACCTGCGCCGCGATCAGCCCGGGCAACTACCTTTGCAACGGCTTAGCGACGACGAGGGCGTCATGTCAGCCCGGCGAGCGGGCCACGGGCGGGGGCTACGGCCAGGCTCCCGGCGGGATGGCAACGGTGAGCGAGACGCGGCCCGATCCGGCCAGCGGGACGCCGACCGGGTGGGCCGTGACGGCGACCGCGATCGAGGCCTCGAGTACGCCGTCCGTACCCCCAGTGCAGTACACCGTCTACGTCGTCTGCGCGGCTCCGTAACCCGCGCGCCGGTTAGAAGTGCAGATGGAACCGCTTCTTGACGTGGCGGAAGAACGTCCCCACGTGGCCGTGGACGTCGGTCCCGAACCCGGTCACCCCGAACACGATCGCGATCGCCCCCACGAGCGCGAGGATCACGACCAGGACATGCGGCCAACGCCGCTCGAGGAAGATGCGGGCCCGCATGAGGAGACGCTCCGTCTTGTCGCCCCCGAACGTCACCACGGCCTGAATCGCGAGGAGCGGCAGGATGAAGCAGATGTTGAAGACCAGGAGGAGTAGAAAGCCGCGAATCAGCCCAAGGCCTGACCCGACGACGGCCGCGATCGCGGCGAAGTACGGGAACGCGGTCGGGAGTTCGAAGGCCATGATGGTCGCTCCGAGCAGCGCGCCTGACCGGCGCTTCGGGTTGGCGCCGGGCATGCCGCGCGCCACCATCCGCCCGCGGCGCTTCCAGACGAGCAACGCCCCCGTGATCAATAGCACCCCGGCCACGACCTGCCCCGTGTACCTGACCTCCTCCTCAATGTGAAGGTTTGAGATGGCGTTGCGGATCAGCTCACCCGGGCCGAGCGCGATCAGGCAGCCGCCGGCCAGGTAGACCACGAACACCGCCAGCGTGAACTGGGCCAGGTGCGCGCGAGGGTGCTCTCGGGCCGCGAGGTAGAGCGCCGGCGCGATCGTCGAGGGATTGAGGGAATCGGCGAGCCCAATCGAGATCATCAGGACGAGCAGCCGGAGCATGTGGGCATTCTTCCTGCTGGCAGCGCCAGCTCAAGCGAAGTGCAGCTCCTCGCCGTCGTCCTCGGACACCGGCTGCTCACACGTCGGGCACCACCAGCGGGCTTCCAACGACGTCCCGCAGACCGCGTGGCGGATCTCGCTCTCCTGGCCTGAGCTGCGCGCGCCCCAGCCGGCGAGAAGCCGGAGAACCCCGGCCAGCTCCTGGCCGGCGGTCGTGAGCTCGTAGGTGAAGCGCGGCGGTCGATCCGAGTAGGCGCGTGCTACGACCAGCGCGTCGCGCTCGAGCGCGCGCAGCCGCTGGGTCAGGACGTTGGGGGCGATGCCGGGGAGTTCCTCCTGGATTTCGCCAAACCGCCGCGGGCCGTCGAGCAGCGCGGCGATGACGAGCAGCGTCCAGCGATCACCGACGCGATCGAGGGCTTCGGCCAGCGCGGCGTGGCGTGAGCTGCGCATGCGCGACGACTCCATCTCGGTGGGGATCGTAAGCGGCGACGTCACCTCTGATACGATAGCGACTTGCTACTAGCAAGTGAGTATCGCTACGGTCCTCGCGCCACACGGCTCCGGGGCCGGAGCTGGAAGGAGTAGTGGGTGATGTCAGTACTGCAAGAACTTGAGACCTCGGTGCAGGACGTCGCCGAGCGAGTGGGTCCGTCGGTGGTCGGGATCGGCCGCGGGTGGGGGGTCGGGTCAGGCGCGGTGTTCGCGCCGGGACGAGTCCTCACCAACGCACACGCCGTCCGCGGCGACGACGTCACGGTCACGTTTGCCGACGGCCGGCGGGAGGCCGGCCGGGTGCTCGCCTCGGACGCCGACCTGGATCTGGCCGTGATCGAAGTGGAGACGGGTGAGACGCCGACGATCGACTGGGAACCGGAGGACGGGGGCGTGCCCACCGGCCGCGTCGTCCTCGCGCTCGCCAACCCGGGTGGGCGCGGGCTGCGCGTCACCCCCGGTTTCGTCTCCGCGACCTCGCGGAGCTTCCGCGGGCTGCGCGGGCGCCGGATCGCCGGCGCGATCGAGCACACGGCGCCGCTGCCCCGAGGTTCCTCCGGCGGCCCACTGGTCGACTCTGCCGGACGGCTGCTCGGAATCAACACGGTGCGCGTGGATGGCGGGCTGATCCTGGCCATTCCCGCCGATCCGTCGATCCGGGAGCGCGTCGAGGCGATGGCCCGCGGCGAACGACCGCGCAGCCTACGGCTCGGGGTGGCGGTGGCGCCGCCGCGAGTTGCCCGTCGTCTTCGCCGCGCCGTCGGCCTGCCGGAGCGCGACGGGATCCTCGTCCGCGCGGTGGAGGACGACAGCGCTGCCGCCCGCGCCAGGCTCGAGCGCGGCGACCTGATTGTCGGCGTCGGCGAGCGCGAGATCGACGGGATGGACTCGCTCTACGAGGCTCTCGAAACCGCGCGGGAGGACGGGTCGCTCGAGCTCCGGATCGTGCGCGGGACCGAGGAGCGCACGGTCGAGGTCAGCTTCTAGGCCCGAGGAGGTGCAGCGATGAGCGCAACCACAGCGCAGCCCGAGCCGGCAGTGCCGGTCGATGAGGAGGCGGAGGCGCTCGATGCCTACTCGCGGATCGTCGTCGGCGTGGCGGAGCGGGTGTCGGGCTCGATCGGGAGTCTGAGAGTGATGCGACGTGGTCGCGGTGGCCGCGTCCCGGCGGGCGCGGGCAGCGCCGTCGCTCTGACGCCGGACGGTTTCCTGCTGACCTCGGCGCACGTGGTCAGCGGACCGGGCCGGAGCGGTCGGGTCGCCTTCGTCGACGGACGTGAGCTCAGCTTCGACATCGTCGGCCTCGACCGGCTCTCGGACCTGGCGGTGCTTCGGGCCCACGGCGACGACCTGACACCGGCGCGTCTAGGGG
>DATGFT010000022.1:0-97744 GCA_035308915.1 Solirubrobacteraceae bacterium | reverse complement strand
GATCTGTCTGATGAGCGGAGACGCCGCCGAAGCGTGAGGTAGCCGAACCTGTAAATGGTCGGTTAACCGACTGCGCCCAGCCGAGGGCCGGTGGTATACACCGTGGCGTGAGGGCGCACTCCCAAGGGGCAGGTTCCACCGCGGCTGGTGCGGTCCGCGATCACGTCGTACGCGCCGTGGAGCTGACCCGCCGCTACGGCGAGGGCTCGACCGCCGTCGAGGCGCTCCGGGGGGTGTCGCTTGATGTGGCGAGGGGCGATCTGGTTGCGGTCATGGGCCCTTCGGGCTCCGGTAAGTCGACGCTGATGCACCTGTTGGCCGGGCTCGACCAGCCAACCACCGGCACGGTCACAATCGGCGACACGCAGATCACCGGCCTCGACGATCGGCAGCTCACGCTGCTGCGCCGGGACCACGTCGGATTCGTGTTTCAGTTCTTCAACCTGCTGCCGATGCTGAGCGCGGAGGAGAACATCGTGCTTCCCTTGACCATCGCGGGGGAGACGCCGGACGGCGAGTGGCTGGGTGAGCTTCTCGAGCGGACGGGGCTAAGGCGACGGGTCTCGCATCGACCGTCCGAGCTCTCGGGAGGCGAGCAGCAGCGGGTGGCGATCGCCCGTGCCCTGATCACCCGCCCCACGATCCTGTTTGCCGACGAGCCGACGGGAAACCTCGACTCGAAGACCGGCGGCGAGATCCTCGAGCTGCTCCGTGGCTCCGCGGCGGACTACGGCCAGACGATCGTGATGGTCACCCACGAGGCCCGGGCCGCGCTGATCGCCCAGCGGATCCTCTTCCTGGCCGACGGCCTCATCGTCAAGGAGCTGACCGAGGCGACGGCGGCTGACGTGCTCGATGTGATGAGCACGCTCCAGGCGTGACCCGCGTCGCCCTGAAGGGGCTCCTGGGCCGGAAGACCCGAGCTGGGCTGACTGCCGTGGCCATCGTCCTCGGCGTGGCGATGGTCAGCGGCACCTACATCCTCACCGACACCATCAAGGCGGCGTTCTCGACGGTGTTCACCCGAGCCTACGCCCACGCCGACGCCGTGATCACGGGCAAGAGCGCGATCGGGACGAACAACAACAACGGCAACGACGCGGCACCGCCTTCGCTCTCCGGGAGCCTGCTGGCGCGGATCCGGGCGCTGCCGCAGGTGTCGCTCGCGTCCGGCTCGATCGCCGATCAGGCCGGTCTCGTCGGCCGCAACGGGAAGGTGATCGCCCGGGGCGGCGCTCCCGGGCTGGCCTTCAGCTACACCCCGGCCGGCCTTCACTTCACGCCGCTGACGCTGGCCAGCGGAAGCTGGCCGAGCGCTCCGAACGACGTCGACATCGACGCCGAGACCTCGAGCAAAGAGCACTACTCGATCGGACAGACGATCGGCGTGGTTGCCCGCGGGCCGGAGGAGCGTTTCCGGATCGCCGGGACGGTCAAGTTCGGAGGCGTCTCATCACTCGGGGGCGCGACGATGGCGATCTTCACGCTGCCCACGGCCCAGCGCATCTTCAACAAACCCAACCAGTTCGACCAGATCAACATCGCGGCCGGCAAGGGCACCTCGCCCCAGCAGCTGGTGCGGGCCATCCGCCCGATCCTCCCGCCGAACAGCCAGGTCCGGACCGGCCAGGCGCAGGCGCAGCAGGCGACCAAGGATACGAGTGGATTTCTCTCTATTTTCCAGGACTTTCTGCTCGCGTTCGGCGGCGTGGCGCTGTTCGTGGGGAGCTTTGTGATCGCCAACACGCTGTCAATCACGATCGCGCAGCGCACCCGCGAGCTGGCCACGCTGAGAACGCTCGGAGCCACGCGCCGCCAGGTCCAGGGCTCGGTCATGCTCGAGGCGCTGGTGATCGGCACCCTGGCCTCGGTGGTGGGCTTGTTCCTCGGCCTCGGCCTGGCCAAGGCCCTGAACAGCCTGCTCGTCTCGTTCGGCATCGACCTGCCGCAGACGAGCACCGTGTTCAAGGCCCGGACCGTGATCGTCTCGCTGATCGTGGGCAGCGTGATCACGCTACTCGCCGCGCTCAGGCCCGCGCTCCGCGCCACGCGCGTTCCGCCGATCGCCGCGGTGCGGGAAGGGGCGTTGCTGCCGCCGTCCAGGTTCGCGCGCTTCGGGCAGCTCGCGTCCGCCCTGACGCTCATCACCTCGATTGCCGTGATGCTGATCGCGCTGTTCGTCGGCGGCCTGAGCACTGGCACCCGCCTGATCGGTATCGCCGTGGGCGCGGTAGGACTGTTCCTCGGCGTGTCGATGTTGGCCCCGCGGGTGGTGCCCGGGCTGGCTCGCGTGCTGGGGTGGCCGGCGGCGAGGTTCGGGGGGGCCGCGGGAAAGCTGGCCCGCAGCGACGCGACCCGCAATCCCGCCCGCACCGCCAGCACCGCGTCGGCCCTGATGATCGGGCTCACTCTGGTGACCCTCGTCGGCGTGCTCGCAGCCGGCCTGCGCACCCGGTTTGAGAACGGCGTGAATCAGGCCTTCATCGCCAACTACGCCGTGACCGCGAGCAACAACTTCACCCCGATCAGCGTCGCGTCGGAGAGCGCGCTGCGCCACGTTCCCGGGGTCCTGGATGTCTCCGGAGTCCGTGCCGGTGAGGCGAAGGTCTTCGGCTCGACGATCAACCTCACCGGCGTGGCTCCGGACGTCAACCGCGTCATCTACGTCAAGTGGACCCACGGCAGCCAGCAGACCCCTGCCCAGCTCGGGTTCGACGGCGCTTTCGTCTCCAAGTCCTACGCCCAGGCCAAGCACCTGCACGTCGGCTCGCCGCTCTCGGTGCAGACGCCGAGGGGGATCGTTGTGCACCTCACCCTGAAGGGGATCGACGATCCGCCCAAGGGCGCCTCCCCGTTCGGAGACGTGACGATCTCCTCGGCACTGTTCGACCGGGTCTACCAGAACCCGCAGAACCTGTTCGTGCTCCTGAATGTCAGCGGCGGCGTGAAGCCGGCCAACACCCACATCCTGAACGCCGCGCTGCGCGGATTTCCCGACGCCAAGCTCCAGACCAAGTCACAGTTCACGAAGAACCAGCTTCAGGGCCTCACTCTGCTCCTGAACCTGCTCTACGTGCTGCTGTCGCTGTCGATCCTGATCAGCCTGTTCGGCATCGTCAACACGCTCGTGCTCACCGTGTTCGAGCGCACGCGTGAGCTCGGGATGCTGCGCGCCGTGGGGATGACTCGGCGTCAGGTGCGCCGGATGATCCGCCAGGAGAGCGTGATCACGGCACTGCTGGGGGCCGCCTTCGGGATTCCGCTGGGCATCGTGCTCGCCATCGTGATCGGGGCGGCCATCGGCTTCACGGCCTTAACGATCCCCGTCGGCACCCTCGTGGTGTTCGTGATTGCGGCCATCCTCGCCGGCATCGTGGCGGCGATCCTGCCCGCCCGCCGGGCCTCACGGCTCAACGTCCTGGAGGCGCTCCAGTACGAGTAGGCCTAGGACGCCGGGGCCGCCGCGCCCTCAGCCGGCTCCCCGCGCTCCAGCAACTCGTCGGCCCGCTCGGCCAGGGCGCCGATCACCAGCGTCAGGTGCTCGTCG
The DNA here is from genome assembly GCA_035308915.1 of Solirubrobacteraceae bacterium. Taxonomy (GTDB): domain Bacteria; phylum Actinomycetota; class Thermoleophilia; order Solirubrobacterales; family Solirubrobacteraceae; genus Palsa-465. Next base: position 94,197 of record DATGFT010000022.1, on the reverse strand, counting down.
AAGTCGACCCCGAGGTCCTCGGCGCCCCGCCGGATCTCCTCCCGGCCCACGGCAGCGGCGAAGCTCGGCTGCTTGAGCTTCTTCTTGACCGACTTGGCCGTCATCCCGCCCAGTCCCTCAGGGCGCACATACGCGCAGGCCAGCACGAAGCCGCAGAGCTCGTCCACCGCATAGAGCGCCTTCTCCATCGCAGACTCGCGGGCGACGCCCATGAAGTCGGCGTGCGAGGCGACCGCCCGTACGAGCTCAGGCGGGAAGCCGAGACGCTGCAGCTCCTGGATGGCGTAGCGGGGATGGCCATCCTCGAGGCTCGGGTAGCGCTCGTAATCGAGGTCATGCAGGAGCCCGGTGGCTCCCCACAGCTCGACGTCGCCGCCGAACCGCGGGGCATAGGCACGCATGGCCGCCTCGACGGCCAGCATGTGCCGGCGCAGGGAGGGCGAGCTCACCCACTCGGTAAGCAGGTCCCAAGCCTCCTGGCGCGAAACAGCGTCGTGCATGGTCGTTACCGTAGCTGAGCCGCGCCGCGTAGCTGAGTCGATCCGCTCCGCGCCGCCCAGGCTGGCCGCGCGCCGCCGGGGAGTACCGCAGCGCGCCGGGAGTCTGAGTAGTCTGCGGAGCGACATGGAGAAGCTCGTCATCGAGGGCGGCACGCCGCTCCAGGGAACGATCCAGGCCGCCGGGAACAAGAACGGGGCGCTGCCGATCATCGCCGCCTCGCTGCTGACCGAGGACGAGGTGATCCTCCGCAACGTCCCGCGCATCCGTGACGTCGAAGCAATGCTGGCTCTGCTGGAGGGACTCGGGGCGCGGGTGGCCTGGCTCGGGCCGAGCGAGGTCTCGATCGACCCGTCGGGTGTGAGCGACGGTTGCTCGGTCGATCACGAGGTAGCCGAGCTGATCCGAGCCTCGTTCCTGGTCGCCGGTCCCCTGCTGGCCCGTTTCGGCCACGTCTGCATGCCGCCCCCTGGGGGCGATGTGATCGGGCGGCGTCGCCTGGATCCGCACCTCGACGCCTTCCGGGCGCTCGGCGCGTCCGTGGATCACACGTCGAAGGGGATCCGCCTGGAGGCGCCGATCGGGCTGCGCCCGTGCGATTTCCTGATGGATGAGCCATCGGTCATGGGAACCGAGAACGCGCTGATGGCGGCGGCGCTCACCCGCGGGCCGACGGTGATCCGGAACGCCGCCTGCGAGCCTCACGTTCAGGACCTGGCGCGAATGCTTGTGGCCATGGGCGCGCCGATCGACGGCATCGGCTCCAACGTCATGACCGTCCACGGGACCGGCGGTCTGCGCGGATGCACCCACACGATTGCCCCTGACCACATCGAGATTGGGTCGTTCATGGCGCTCGCCGGCGTCACCGGGGGCGAGCTGATCGTGAAGGACACCGTCCCCGAGGATCTCCGCATGATCCGGCTCGTCTTCGAGCGGCTCGGGCTGCGCAGCGAGATTCAGGGCTCTGACGTGATCGTGCCCGGCCACCAGCATCTGGTGGTGCGTAACGACGCCGGCGACTACATGCCGAAGGTGGAGGACGGACCCTGGCCGGCATTCCCCGCCGACCTCACGAGCATCGCCCTGGCGTTGGCCACCCAGGCCGAGGGGTCGGTGATCATCCACGAGAAGATGTTCGAGAATCGCCTCTTCTTCTGCGACAAGCTCCAGCTGATGGGCGCCGCCATCACGATCTGCGACCCTCACCGCGCGATCGTGCTCGGCCCTCGCCGCCTAACCGGCCAGCGCGTCGATTCACCGGACATCAGGGCCGGAATGGCGATGCTGATCGCCGCGCTGTGCGCGGACGGGGTGACCGAGATCGGCAACGTCCGCCACATCGACCGCGGCTACGAGCGCATCGACGAGCGCCTGCGCCAGCTCGGCGCCCGCATCGAGCGGGTGGAAGACGTGCCCGCCCGCATCTGAGTCGCCGCGGAGCGGATAGGCCGCGCATGGTCGAGCGCATCCCGAGCGGAACCCGTGATGTCCTGCCCGATGAGATGCGCGAGCTCCGCGCGCTGACCGATCGGCTGCGCGCTGTATTCGTGGCCGCCGGCTACGGCGAGGTGTACACGCCCGCCCTGGAGTACGAGGAGACGTTCACCCGAGAGGACCGCCGGGCGGGACCCGCGACGGCGCCGCACCCCGTCTACCGCCTGTTCGACGAGCAAGGGCACGTGCTCGTCCTGCGGCCTGACATGACGGTCCCGATCGCGCGGGTCGTGGCCACGCGCTACGCCCAGGCCGAGCCGCCAATGCGGTTCTGCTATTTCGCCCACGCCTACCGCAGCGTGCGGCCGCAACGAGGGCAGTCCCGCGAGTTTCTGCAGGCCGGCGTCGAGCTGATCGGCGCGGCGGCTCCCGAGGGCACGGCCGAGGCGCTGCACGTGCTCTGCGCGGCGCTCGACGCGGCGGGGCTCGAGACCTATCGCGTGGGCCTGGGCGACGCGTCACTGTACCCGGAGCTCCTGAGCGGGCTCGGGGTCGCGCCCGCAGCACGCGAACGCATCCTCAGCGCCCTGGCCCGAGGCAACTTCGTCGACGTTGAGGTCGAGATTCGGGGTCTCGGCCTCGAGCCGTCCAGTGTCGAACTGCTGTTGAGGGTGCCGAGGATTCGCGGCGGCCCCGGGGTCCTCCGCGACCTTCCGACGGAGCTCGAGGAGGTGGCCGCGGGGATGCGCGCGGTTCACGAACTGCTCGAGCCGGCGGTGGCGGCGCGGATCATCTTCGACCTGGGGCTGGTGAGAAGCCTCGGGTACTACACCGGAGCGGTGTTCCAGGTCTACGACCCGGCCTACGGGGTGCCCCTCGGCGGCGGCGGTCGCTACGACGAGCTCCTCGCCGGGTTTGGGCGACCGCTGCCGGCGGTCGGCTTTGCGCTGAACGTCGAGCGGCTTCACATCGCGTTGACCGGAGAGGAGCGCGGGCGCGGGAGCGAGGCGCGGTGAACGGGCTCCGAATCGCCGTCCCGCGGGGCACGCTGTTCGAGGAGACCCTGAACCTGCTCGACCGCCTGGGCATCGATACAGGCGAGGTCCGCGGCAATCACCGGCGGCTGCTCTTCGAAGAGGCGGGAATCGTCACCATGCGTCCTTCGGACGTCCCGACCTACGTCGAGGCGGGGGCGGCCGACGTGGGGATAACCGGGAGGGACGTGCTGCTCGAGCACGCCGAACGCGAGGTCTACGAGCTGGCCGATCTTGGCTACGGGCGGTGCACGATGGTCCTGGCCACGCGGACCGGAGAGGATCGAGCCGCCGAGGCGCTCCGACGCCTCGGGGTAGTGCGCATCGCGACCAAGTATCCACGGGTGGCGGCGCGCTATTTCCAGGACACCGGGCGCCAGGCCGAGGTGGTCGAGGTGAAAGGCTCGGTCGAGCTCGCGCCGCTGACCGGCCTGGCCGAGGCCATCGTCGATCTGACCGCCTCAGGCCAGACGTTGCGGGAGAACGGCCTCGTGGCCCGGGAGGAGATCGCCATCTGCACGGCCCGTCTGATCGCCAACCCGGTGGCCCACAAGCTGAAGGCGCAGGCCGTCGAGGCCCTGCTGGATCGGCTCGATGCGGTGTGAGCGCTACGCGCTGGGCGGCGAGCCCGCGGCGCTGGCGGGGGAGCTCCGGGCTCTGATCCCAGCCAGCCGGACCGTCAGCTCGACGGTGGCCGAGATCGTGGCCCAGGTGCGCGGGGCCGGGGACGCGGCCGTTCACCGCTACACGCGGGAGCTCGACCTGGGCGGCGGCGAGCCGCCACCGCTCCGGCTCGAGGAGGAGGAGCTGATCGCGGCCGAGCGCCGCCTCGACTCCGAGCTCCGGCGCGCCCTCGAGGCGGCGATCGGCAACGTCAGGAGGGTGGCGGAGGCGACCCCACGGGACACCGTGACCGTCGAGCTCGCCACCCACACGGTGCTCGTGCGCCGCGAGCCCGTGGCGCGCGCCGCGGTGTACGCCCCCGGCGGCCGCGCTCCCTATCCGAGCACCGTGGTGATGGGCGTCGTCCCGGCGCAGGTGGCGGGAGTGGGGGAGATCGCCGTGTGCACCCCGCCTGACCGCCAGGGCGAGGTCCCGCCCGTGATCGCCGCCGCGTGCCGGCTCGCGGGCGTGACCGCGGTCTACCGGATGGGGGGTGCCCAGGCAATCGCCGCGCTGGCCTACGGCACCGAGTCGGTCACGGCGGTGGACCTGATCGTCGGGCCCGGGAACCTGTATGTCCAGGAGGCCAAGCGGCAGGTCTTCGGCGACGTGGGCATCGACGGCTTCGCCGGACCGAGCGACCTGCTGGTGATCGCGGACGCGGATGCCGATCCCGAGTTGATCTCGCTGGACCTGCTCGCCCAGGCCGAGCATGGGAGCGGAACCCTCGTCGTCGCCGTCGGTTGCGCGGGCTCGGTCCTGGACGCCGTCGCCGGGCGGATGAGGGTCGCCCCTGAGACCGGCGCCGTGGCGGCCCTGGTGGACGTGAAGCGTCTCGAAGATGCGCTTGGCCTGGCCGAGGAGTTCGCGCCCGAGCACCTCGAACTGATCGGCGCCGCGGCCGAGGCGCTGGCTCCAGAGGTCCATCGGGCAGGGTGCTTGTTCATCGGATCGCGATCCGGGACAGCGTTCGGCGACTACATCGCGGGGTCGAACCACATCCTCCCGACGGCTCGCGCGGCGCGCTTCGCCTCCGGCCTAACCCCGGAGCATTTCCTGCGCACGATGGCCGAGGTCCGGATCGCCAGGCCCTCCGAGCTCGCGCGTGAGGCGGCCCCGCTGGCTCGCGCTGAGGGATTCGAGCAGCATGCCCGGTCGATGGAGGCACGCATCGGCGACAATCAGCCCCGTGAGCCGGAGCGGCGAAATCGAACGGGAGACGGCTGAAACGCGTGTCAGCGTGCGCCTCGCGCTGGACGGCGAGGGGCGGGGGACGCGGGATACCGGGGTCGGGTTCCTCGATCACATGCTCGACTTGCTGGCTCGCCACGGACATCTCGACCTGGAGGTGAGAGCGCGGGGGGATCTCCAAACGGGCGCACATCACACGGTCGAGGACGTCGGCATCTGCATCGGCCAGGCGCTTGACGGCGCCCTGGGCGACCGGGCTGGGATCGCTCGCTACGGCCACGCCACGGTGCCCATGGATGAGGCGCGAGCGAGCTGCGCCGTCGATATCTCTGGGCGGGGCCTGTTGGTGTTCGAGGCCGCGCTGGCCCCGGGGGCGATCGGGAGTTTCGATCACGAGCTGGTCGAGGAATTCCTGCGAGCCCTGGCCACCAACGCCAGGCTGACCCTGCACGTCGTGATGGAGGCCGGAAGCAACGTGCATCACGTAATCGAGGCGATGTTCAAGGCGACCGCGCGAGGCCTGCGCATGGCCACGGCGCTCGATCCCGCCCAGCACGGGATACCGAGTACCAAGGGCACCCTCGTATGACCCCGCCGCCGCCCCGGATCGGGGTGATCGACTACGGCCTGGGCAATCGCCGGTCGGTCGAGAAGGCACTCGAGCGAAGCGGGGCCGTGACCACCGTCACCCGTGAGCTTGCTGAGCTGCGGCGCTGCCACGGGCTTGTCCTGCCCGGCGTGGGGGCGTTTCCGCTCGCCATGCGCAACCTCCGAGTGCTCGGGCTCGAGGAGTTCCTCCGCGCGCAGGCCGCAAGCGGGGTGCCGCTGCTCGGAATCTGCCTCGGCATGCAGGTCCTGTTCGAGAGCTCGGTTGAGCTCGAGCCGACGCGGGGTCTGGCTCTGCTCCCGGGCCATGTGACGCCTCTGGTGGCGGCCGGGCTCCGGGTCCCCCATATCGGATGGACCGAGGTGCGCTGGGAGCGCCGATCGCCGCTGAGCCACGGCCTGCCACCTGGCGGCTGTCCCTTCTACCACGTGCATTCATTCGCGGCTCGGCCCGCCGCTGCCGAGGACGTAGTCGCAAGCGCCGAGTACGGCGAGCGCTTTGCCACCGTCGTCGCCCGGGAAACCGTATTTGGGGTCCAGTTTCACCCTGAGAAATCCTCGCGTCACGGGCTCCAGCTGATGGCCAACTTCGTGCGCGCGTGCGCGCGGGCCGACCGCTCGATCCCTGACGGCTCCCCCGCGGCCGTCTCGGCGCCGGGATGATCCTGCTGCCGGCGATCGACATCCTCGACGGCCGGGCGGTTCGGCTGGCGCGAGGATCGTTCGAGGACGCGACGGTCTATGACGAGGACCCGGTCGAGGCGGCGCGGCGGTGGGCGCGGGCGGGCGCCCGAGCCCTGCACGTCGTCGACCTCGACGGCGCGCGGGCGGGCGCGCCGGTAAACCTCGACCGAGTTCGGAAGATAGTGCGGGTGGCCGGGATCCCGATCCAGGTGGGCGGCGGATTTAGAACCCTCGACGCGGTGAGTGAGGTCCTCAGCGCCGGAGCGCACCGTGTCGTGATGGGAACCGCGGCCTACCGTGATGTCGACCTTCTGGACGAGGTGGTGGCGCGAATCGGCGAGCGGCTGGTGGTTTCGCTCGACGCCCGCGACGGGCATCTCGCCGGGGCAGGCTGGGTCGAGCAGACCGAGCTGCCGATCGAGGCCGCCATCGACGGCCTGCGTATGCGGGGCGTGCGGCGGTTCGTGTATTCGTGCATCGATCGCGACGGCATCCTGGCCGGGCCTGACCTCGAGGGCGTTCGGCGCGTCGCGCAGGCCGTGCGAGGGAGCTTCGTCTACTCCGGCGGCGTGTCCTCGCTCGACGACCTGCGCGCGCTGGCCCGGCTACGCCAGGTGAACCTGGACGGTGTGATCGTCGGCAGGGCGCTGTATGAGCAGCGTTTCACCGTGGCCGACGGGCAGGCCGCGCTCGAGGCCGCGAAGTGAGGCAGTGCATTACAAGCGGGTGATCCCGTGCCTGGACGTCGACGCCGGCCGTGTGGTCAAGGGCATCGGCTTCGTGGATCTGCGTGACGCCGGGGATCCCGTCGAGCTCGCCGCGCGGTATGACGCCGCCGGTGCCGACGAGCTCGTGTTCCTGGACATCACCGCCACCTCGGACAAGCGAGAGACGGTCGTCGAGTTGGCTCGCCAGGCGGCCGAGGAGGTGTTCATTCCCTTCACTGTCGGGGGTGGGATCCGCTCGGTGCAGGACGCTCAGGCGGTTCTCGACGCCGGCGCCGACAAGGTGTCGGTCAACTCGGCCGCGCTCGAGCGATCGGACCTCATCGACGAGCTGGCGCGCACCTTCGGATCGCAGTGCGTCGTGCTGGCGATAGACGCCAAGCAGGTGACCGCTGGGTGGGAGGTGTACCTCGCCGGCGGGCGCAGGGCGACCGGCCGCGACGCCATCCGGTGGAGTCAGGAGGCGGTCGAGCGGGGCGCCGGCGAGATCCTGCTCACGAGCATGGACCGGGACGGGACCGGGGCCGGCTATGACCTGGGGCTGATCACGGCCGTGGCGGAGGTGGTGGGGGTGCCGGTGATCGCCTCGGGCGGCGCGGGCGGGCTCGAGGACCTGGCGCCGGCGATCAGGGCCGGGGCCGACGCCGTTCTCTGCGCGTCGATCTTCCACTACGGCCGCCACACTGTGGCTGAGGCCAAGGCGCAGCTCGCGCGGGCCGGGGTGGCGGTGCGACCGGTAGCGTAGGGGCATGAGCAACGATTCCAACTACATCCGTGGCGTCGACTTCGTCGGCCTGCCTACCCGTGACCTGGCGGCTGCCGTGGCCTTCTACGGCGAGACGCTCGAGCTTCCGCGCTCGGTCTATAACCAGGAACGCGGCTACGCCGAGTTCGAGACCGGGAACCTGACGCTGAGTGTCTACAGCCCCGAGCAGATGGGACTCGAGTACCAGGTCAACCCCAACGCGTACGCGCTGCACGTCGACGACGTTGCCGCGGTACGCCAGAGCCTGGAGGAGCGGGGGGTTGAGTTCCACGGCGACACGTTCGACACCGGGGTCTGCCACATGGCGTTCTTCAGCGATCCCGACGGGAACGCGCTGATGCTCCATCACCGCTACGCCCCCCGCGTGACGGCCTCGAGCTAGAGGCCGCGGCGGCCAACAGGCCCAGATCCGGAATCGCGGCGGGTCTGGGTTCAGTAGAAACCTTCCCTCCGCGCGTAACGGGCGGCCCGGTCGCGGTCGTAGCCCTCGGCATCAAATTCATCGCCGTGCAGCGAACGGAGAATCTGGCCGGAGCTGGGAAGCTCTGAGCGCGCCAGCTGCCGGGCCGGGTTCCACAAGTCCGAGCGGATCAGCGCCTTCGGGCATTGGGTGTAGGCCTCACGGATCGACACGAGGATGCCCAGCTTCGGCACCCGTCCCTCGACGGCGCTGGCCGCGAGCATCTGCTGATCCTCGGTGATGGTGGCCTCGCCGGTCACCCGAAAGGTGTCGCCGATGCCCGGGATCAGGAACAGCATCGCGATCCGGGGGTCGTGCAGCAGGTTGGTCAGGGTGTCGGCGATCCGATTCCCCGGCCGTTCGGGGATCAGCAGCGTGCGCTCGTCGAGGATGCGCACGAAGCCGGGGGGATCACCGCGGGGCGAGACGTCGAGCCCGCCGTCGGGCCGCGCCGTGGCGATACAGACGAACGGCGCGCGCTCGATGAACTGGCGGCTCAGCGGGGTCAGGCGGTCGGCCAGCTTGAGCAGCGCAGCCGGCTTGGGGGCGCCGATCAGCGAACGGAGATCGTTTTCGCTCTCGATCATCCGCGGCTCACGATACCGGCGCACTGCGCGCGAGCGCTCCGGGGCGACGACTTAAGTTGTTTTGGAGGGCCGATCGGCCCGCTGGTGCTAGGCGGCCTCTTCGACGTACCCAGCCGCGGTGCAGGCATCGCAATATGCCGCGGGCGGGACGCGGGGCTCATAGCAACCGGGGCGGCAGCACGTCGAGGACCGCTTGGGGCGACCGCGACCGATACGGGCAGCGGCTGCATCCTTCAGCTCTTCGCGCATGCGATCGAGCTCAGCAGCGTGCTCCGCGCAGAACCGGCGGCCAGGCAGCGCAGGCGCCTGGCAGTGACTTCCACTACGACAACGCATAGACATTCAAGGATAGCAGGAACGCGAACGCACGTTCCGTTTGTAGGACGTTACGACCGGGTTTTGCGGGTTTTAACGTGGTGCGGCGATGAGGGTTTCGCGGCCCGCGCCGGGATCATCTCATAGAGCTTGGTGTAACCGACGAGAAACACCGTGCTCTGGTCCGCGACGATCGGGTTGAAGGCCCCGTCGCCGAAGAAGAACACCCGCCTGCCTGTCCGGGCATCGAGCCCGACCGTGGTCTTGGTGCCCAGGTCGGAGTAGTAGACGATGTTCCCGAGGATCGTGGCCGAACCGGAGATCCGCCCGCCGGCGGCATGGCGCCAGCGGATGGCTCCCGAGCGGGCATCGAAGGCGTAGAACCTCCCGTCGTAGGAGCCCTCGTAGACGGTCGGCCCAAGCCCCGGGATGTCAGCCACGGCGGGGGAGGCGTAGACGTAGGCTCCGGTCGTCGTGGCCCACGCCAGCGCCCCGGTGCGCGCCGCGAACGAGTACACCCGGCCATCGGTGTTGCCCATGTACACCCGGCCGAAGGCGACGGCGGGAGTGGAGTAGAAGTTGCCGCTCCCGAAGCCGAAGTCGGCGCCGTTGGTGTTGACGGCCCAGAGCTTGTGGCCGGTCTGAGGATTCAACGCGTAGGCCCGCCCGGAGTAGTCGCCGAAGTAGAGACGGCCGTCGGCCAGGGCCGGCCCGCCTTTCACGGCACCGCTGGCGTGGAATGTCCAGTTGACGTGCCCGTCGGTGGCGCGAAGTGAATAGACCACCCCGGCCTGGTCGCCGAAGTACACGGCGTTGCCCCAGGCCAACGGCGAGGATTCGGTCCCCGGGGGGATGACGCGCGACCACACGACCCGTCCGGTTTTAATCGCCAGCGCCAGCAGTCGCCCGTTGCCCGGTTTCGTCTTGCGCGCCGCCCTGCGGTTGGTCGAGAGGACGGGGACGAACAGCAGGCCCTGGGGGATCCCGAGGGCCGGCGAGGCGGCGGCCAGCGTGCCGACCTTGGTCTCCCAGAGCTTTCGCCCCGTCTGGGCGTCCAGCGCCTTCGCCGACCCGTCGTCGTCGACCAGGTAGAGCGTGTGGCCGTAGATCACCGGGGGGAACTCGAGCAGGGCGTAGTCTTCGTACTTCCACCCGACGTGAAACGGCGGGTCGAGCGTGGTGCCAGTGGCGAGGTACCGGGTCCGGGCGGCGTCGTAGCCGTAGCGCGGCCACGCGAACAGGACGGCAGGCTTGGCGGGGGTCGTGGAGGTCGGACCCGTGAACTCGACATTTGGGTTGGAGACGTTGCCGGGCGAGTGCAAAAGGACGAACGCCGCGACACCCCCCAGCACCAGCACCAGGAGCGCCGCGGCGACGAGCACCCACCGCGGCAGGCGCCGCGCGCCGGGACTCGGCATGGCGGGCAATGCTAACCAGGGCGCTCTCCGTGGGGCCCAGCCGCGAAGATGGACGGGTGCACCCGCCCACTCCGCACGAGCTGCTGGATCGGATCCGCGAGCTACCGGCGGGGCGTCCGCTGATGGCGGCGCTCGGGCAGGCGCCCGCGGTGTATCTGGTCGGAGGTGCCGTGCGCGACCTGCTGCTCGGGGGTGCGCCGGGCGACCTCGACCTGGTGGTCGAGGGCGACCCCGTGCCCGTGGCGCGGAGCATCGGCCCCGAGGTGGTCGTCCACGACCGGTTTGGGACCTCGAGCGTCACCGCAGCTGGGTTCTCCTACGACCTGGCCCGGGCGCGGCGTGAGGTCTATCCGCGTCCGGGTGCCCTCCCCGACGTCGAACCGGCGCCGATCGCAGAGGACCTCCGGCGCCGCGATTTCACAATCAACGCGCTCGCGGTCGCGCTCGGCGGCGAGCATCCCGGTGAGGTCGTTGCGTTTCCGGGCGCAATCGAAGACCTCGGCCAGCGCGTCCTTCGCGTCCTCCATCCGGCGAGCTTCATCGACGACCCGACACGCCTGTTCCGCCTCGCCCGCTACCGCGGCCGGTTGGGATTCTCGATTGCCGAGGAGACCCGCGCGCGCGCCTCGGAGGCCGTGCGAACGGGTGCCCTGGAAACGCTGAGCGGCCCACGGATCGGCAATGAGCTCCGGCTGCTGGCCACCGAGCCAGACCCGGTCAGCGCCTTCCTGGCCATGCGCGAGCTCGGACTCGACCAAGCGCTCCACCCCGGGTTCGGGCTACGCGATGAAGGCCTGGCCCGCCGGGCCCTGGCGCTGCTCCCGGCGGACGGGCGCGCCGACGTGCTGATCCTGGCTCTGGCATCGCTGGGGGTCCCCGCGCTCGAGCTGCGAGACCTGCTCGAGCGCCTGGCCTTCGAGGCCGCGGACGTCAGGGCGATCCTCGCCGCGGCGAGCCGCCCCAGCGAGCTGGCTGGCGCGCTCGCGGCCGCGCAGCGGCCGTCGGAGATCGCCACCGCCACGGCCGGCGCGACGCCTGAGGCAGTGGCGCTCGCCGGGGCCCTGGGCGCCGAGGCGCCCGCCCGAGAGTGGCTCGAGCATCTGCGCGACGTCAAGCTCGAGATCGATGGCCGTGACCTCCTCGCGGCCGGTGTGCCGGAAGGACCCGCGGTCGGGGCCGCGCTCAGCGCCGCGCTCGCGGCCAAGCTGGACGGCCGAGCTCGGGATCGCGGGGCGGAGCTGGCCGCGGCGCTGGAGGCGGTCAGAGGTACCGGCTAGCCTGGCCGGTCGATGGAGCTCCCGGCGCCCTTCTATCCCTGGCAGGAGCACATCGCCATCGATCTCCCCGGGGCTCGTGCGGTGTTCACGACCCGCCGAGGCGGGGTCTCAACGGGGGCCTACGCGACTCTGAATCTCGGCAAGCTCACGGCCGACGATCCCGCGGCCGTCGAGCGAAACCGGGATCGGCTGCAGTCCCGGATCGGGGCCAGGTTGGCGATGATCAGACAGGTTCACGGGCCTGCTGTGCTGCGTCGCCGGAGCGTCAGCGACGCCTCGGGTCCCGCGCCTGCGCTCCCGCTCGAGGAAGCCGACGGCCAGGCCACCAACCGAGCGGGAATCGCACCGATGGTGACCACGGCAGACTGCCTGCCGATCGCGCTCGCGGGCGGCGGTGCCGTCGCCATGCTCCATGCCGGATGGCGAGGCCTGGCCGAGGGCGTGATCGCCGAAGGGGTGAGGGCGGTCCAGGATCTGGTCGGCGAGGGCCCACTGGCGGCCGCCATCGGGCCCGGCGCGGGCGGCTGCTGCTACGAGGTCGGCGAAGAGGTGCACAAACGCTTTGCCGGTGCGCCACCCGCAGTCCGCTCCGGGCGAAATCTCGATCTCAAGGCAATCGCCCGCGTCCAGCTCCGCGCGGCCGGGGTCGCCGACATCCACGACGTCGGGCTCTGCACGATCTGCTCGGCGTCCGAGCTTTTCTTCTCCCATCGGCGCGACGGCGGGGTCACCGGCCGACAGGCGGGGGTCGCTTGGTTGAACTGATCCGGGGATTGACCGTCGAGGGTGTGCGCGAGGCGTTCACTCGGGTCCGGCGCGAAATCGTTGAGGCGGCGGGCGGGCGCGCGGTCGAGATCCTGGCTGCCGTCAAGTACGTCCCGATGGAGGAGCTGGACGTCCTGGCGGCGGCGGGGTTGCGCCTGCTGGGCGAGAACCGGGCCCAGGACCTGGTGGCCAAGGCGGAGGCTCATCCGGGCCGCTTCACCTGGGATTTCATCGGGCAGCTCCAGAGCCGGAAGGTACGGCAGATCGTCCCGCACGTCCGCTACATCCACTCCGTGGCCAGCGACTCGGCGCTGGACCAGCTGGCCCGCCACGGAACGCCCGAGACGCGGATCCTGATCGAGGTGAACGTCTCGGGAGAGGCCGGCAAAAGCGGGGTGACTCCGGACGAGCTCCCCGGCTTCCTCGCCCGCGCCCCGGTTACGGTGGTCGGCCTGATGACGATGCCGCCTTTGGCCACCGATCCGGAGAGCAGCCGACCGCACTTTGCCGCCCTCCGGGAGCTGGCGGAGCGTCACGGCCTGGGCGAGCTGTCAATGGGCACGTCGCAGGATTACCTGGTCGCGGTGCAGGAGGGCGCCACGATCGTGCGCCTGGGCACCACCCTCTACCGGACGCAAAATGGCCCGGTTAGCGGCGATGAAGCGTCATAATCACGGCAGGGAAACCGCTCGGACCCGCGAACCCTGACACGCATATGGCCTTTCGTGACACCTGGCACCGCGCGCTCGTCTACTTCGGGCTGGCCGAGGACGAGGCCTACGAGGACGATCTCGACCCCTACGCCGAGCCCGAGGTCGACCTCCAGGATTCCTATTCCCAGCGGCCGAACGTCAGGCGCCTGAGCGCCCGCAGGCGCCGCGACGAGATCGACGACATCTTCGCTGACGACGCCGATGCCGATCGCCGCACGACGGCGCTTCGGCCGGTCGGAGGCCCGCGCAACGGACGCGGCGGGGGCGACGTCAGGGTGCACTTCGTGGCCCCCAAGAACTTCAACGACGTGCAGGACGTCGCCGACAAGTTCAAGGATCACATACCGGTCATCCTCAACCTCCAGAGCACCGACACGGATCTTTCCAAGCGGCTGATCGACTTCTCCAGTGGTCTCACGTACGCGCTGGATGGCGGCATGCAGCGGATCGCCGACAAGGTGTTCCTGCTCACCCCGCGGAACGTCGAGGTCTCGGCCGAGGAGCGGGCTCGGCTCGTAGAGAAGGGCTTCTTCAACCAGTCCTGATGCGCGGATGCCCACGGGCCGCGCCTCCGGTCTCCTCACCCGTGGATAACGTTCGCTAGATGCGGATCGGACTCATCGGTGCTGGCAACATGGCGCGAGCCCTGGCGCGGGGTTGGGGTGAGCCGGTGCTGGCCTCGGACGCCGGCTCCGGGCGCGCTCAGAGCCTGGCCGATGAGCTCGGCGGCGAGGCCCTGGGGTCCAACCTCGAGGTGGCGCGGCGCGCGGACCTGATTGTCCTATGCCATAAGCCGGCGCAGCTCCGGCCGATCGCGGAGGAGATCGCGAGCGAACGTAAGCCGGTCGTGTCCGTGCTGGCCGGCACGGGCGTCGCGGCGCTCGAGGCGGCGTACGCCGGAGCCGCGGTATTCCGGGTGGTTCCCAATACGCCGGTCGAGGTCCGTCAGGGCGTCTCCTTATACGCCTCCGGGACGAGCGTCCCGGCGGAGCTCGAAGGTGAGGTGGTCGCGCTGTTCGAGCGCCTGGGGTCGGTCCTCCGGCTGCCTGAGCCAGTGCTGGACGCCGCCGCCGCGGTGAGTTCGGTGGGGCCCGCGTATGTGGCGCTGCTGGTCGAAGCCCAGGTCGACGCGGCGATCCGGTCCGGGCTCGGGGCACCCATCGCGGGTCGCCTGGTGGCCGAGACGATGGCCGGGACGGCGACACTGCTGGTCAAGCGTGACTACGACACGCTTGCCGTCCGGCGCGAAGTCGCCTCGCCCGGCGGCACCACCGCACGTGGCCTGGCCGCGCTCGAGCGAGCGGGCGTGCGAACGGCGTTCCAGGACGCGATGGACGCCGTTCGAAGTTGGAGCACCCAGTGACCGCGCTGGCCATCACGCGGACGAACATCGCCGATTACGTGAATGCGCTGTTCTACGTCTACATACTCATCATCTTCGTTTACCTGCTCACGAACCTGATGTTCGGAATGGGTCTGCGGCTTCCCTACTCACGGTGGTCCGACGCAATCCTCAACTTCCTACGCGACGTCTCCGAGCCCTACCTGCGCGTCTTTCGCCGCATCATCCCGACGGTGGGGATGTTCGATTTCTCTCCGGTGCTGGCGATCTTCGTTCTGTACATCCTGCGGGCGGTGATCAGCAGCCTGATCAAGGGCTGACGGCGGACGTGAGCGCGCCGGTCCCCGCCACACGGCGCCTTCGCGGCGCCGCCTTTGCGCGTGCGGGGCTCGTGCTGCTGGTCGTGGTGGGGCTCGACCAGCTGACCAAGCACACGATCGCCGCCAGCGTGGCGCCCGGCGACACGCGGAAGTTTCTTCCCCTGGTCGACCTCGTGCACGTCCGCAACACCGGCGTCGCGTTCGGCGTCTTCTCCGGGGGCGGGACGCTCGTGCTCGCCCTCACGCTGCTGGCGCTGGCGGTGCTCGTGCTCTACCTGGCGCTGCGCCCCGGGCGTCCTTGGCTGTGGCTGCCCACGGGGATGCTCGTCGGGGGCGCGGTCGGGAACCTGATCGACCGGGTGAGCACCGGGTCGGTGATCGACTTCATCAAGCTGCCCGACTGGCCGGCCTTCAACGTGGCCGACATGTCGATCACGTTCGGGGTCCTGGCCCTGCTCTGGGTGCTGGAGGGCAAGCGCGGTGATGACCGCCGGGCGGCTTGAGCTGAGCGTCTCCGCTGCCGACGCCGGAGAGCGCCTGGACCGCTTCCTGGCCGGGCCGATCGGCTCACGAGCCCAAGCCCAGAGCCTGATCGAAGCCGGGCGGGTCCGGGTCAATGGGAGCGCGCGCCCCAAGCGGGTGGTCCTGCGGGCCGGTGACGTGGTCGAGGTGGTGGGGGGCGGCCGCGGTCAGGAGGCGCCCACGGCGGCGCCGGCTCCGTTCCGAGTCGCCTACGAGGATGAGCATCTCCTCGTGGTGGACAAACCCGCGGGCGTGGTCGTTCATCCGGCCCGGGGACATCCCACGGGAACGCTCGCCCAGGCCCTTGAGGGTCGGGGCGCCGGCGGCGGGGAGCCGGGGCGGGCCGGCATCGTGCACCGGCTCGACCGGGACACGTCTGGTCTGCTCGTGGTGGCCAAGGACGCCGAGGTCCACCGCGCGCTGAAGGCGCTGCTGGCCAGCCGGAGGCTGCGGCGCGAATATGCGGCGCTCGTCGCGGGTCATCCCTCGGCGCGGACGGGCACGATCGATGCTCCGCTGGGCCGCGACCGGCGAGACCGCCTCAAGGTGTCGATCAACACCGACCATCCGCGCCCGGCGAGGACCCATTTCGAGGTCGAACAGGTGCTGCGGGGCACAGCCCTCCTCCGGGTGGCGCTCGAGACGGGGCGAACCCACCAGATCCGCGCTCACCTGGCGGCGATCGGCCATCCGGTTTGCGGGGACCCGCTCTATGGGACGCCCGGCGAGTACGGGCTGAAGCGGCAGTTCCTGCACGCCGATCACCTGAGCTTCCGCCATCCCGTCACGGCGGAGCCAATCGATGTGCGCTCCGAGCTTCCCGCAGATCTCGAACAGGCGCTGGGACGGGCCGCGGCCGCCGGCTAGCGGATTTTCTTGCGTACACTGAAGGTGAGGACGTAAACCCCGACCCCGTCCGGGCGCTGCCACGCCCTGCCTCGCCAGACGAGGTTCGTGCAGTCAGCCGGGCGGGCCAGCATCGACACGAACAAAAGGGAGCAGCAAAGTGGCTCAGATCGGCGTCAAAGAGCTGCTGGAGGCCGGCGTTCACTTCGGTCACCAGACGCGCCGTTGGAACCCCAAGATGCGCCGCTTCATCTTCGGTGAGCGGGACGGCATCTACATCATCGATCTTCTGCAGACCGAACAGCTGCTGGACCGCGCGCGCGAGTTCGCGGCCGAGCTGGCGCGGCGCGGGGGCACGATCCTGTTCGTCGGCACCAAGAAGCAGGCGCGCGACGTCATCCGGGAGGTCGCCGAGGCATCTGGGATGCCGTACGTCAACCACCGCTGGCTGGGCGGCCTGCTGACGAACTTTCAGACCATCTCGCTCCGCATCCGCCGTCTGCACGACCTCGAGCGCTACGAGGCCGAGGGCCAGCTTCAGCTGCTGCCCACGCGCGAGCGGATCGCGGCCCAGGCCGACCTCGAGAAGCTGCGGGCCAACCTCGGCGGCGTCAAGGCGATGGAGCGCGTTCCCAGCGCCGTCTTCGTGATCGACCTGAAGACCGAGGCGATCGCCGTTCGCGAGGCCCAGCGCCTGCGCATCCCGATTATCGGCCTGGTCGATACGAACTGCGATCCCGACGGGATCGACTACGTGATCCCGGGTAACGACGACGCCATCCGCTCATGCTCGGCGGTCACCCACGCGATCGGTGACGTGGTCGCGCAGTCGCACGCCGCGTTCGTGGCCGAGGAGGAACGGGCGCGTCTAGAGAGGGAACGGAGGGAGGCCGAGGAGGCGGCGCGGCGCGAGGCTGAGGAGCGGGCGCGGCGGGAGGCTGAGGAGGCGGCGGCTGCTGCTCAGGCAGCGGAGGCGGCTGCGGCTTCGGCTGAGGCCGAAACAGGGACCCAGGCACCGAGTGAGGCCGCCCCAGCCCCACCGCCCCCCGAAGCCGGCCCCGCCGGCCCCTCGGCTGGGGGTGAGGGTGAGCATGTACCGAGCAGCCAGGAGGAAGCGTGAGCTATACAGCCACCGCCCAGGACGTCAAGACGCTTCGCCAGCGCACGGGCGCCGGCATCAACGCCTGCCGTGAGGCGCTGATCGAGTCTGAGGGCGACTTCGAACGTGCCGTCGACATCCTGAGGACCCGAGGCGAGGCGCAGGCGGCCAAGCGGGCCGGCGCGGAGGCGCGCGAGGGGGTGGTTCAGAGCTACATCCACGCCGGCAACAGGATCGGGGTGCTGGTCGAGGTCGACTGCGAGACCGATTTCGTGGCTCGTAACGAGAAGTTCGTCGACTTCGCCCGGGACCTGGCCCTGCACATCGCGGCGGCGGCTCCGCTCGCAGTGTCGGACGACGAGGTGCCTGCCGAGGACCGCGAGCGGGAGGAGCGGATCGCCACCGAGCAGGCGGCTGACCGACCTGAGAACGTCCGCGAGCGGATCGTCCAGGGCAAGCTCGACAAGTGGCTCGACGACGTCGTCCTGCTGCGCCAGAAGCACGTCAACGAGGACAAGCACGGCGGCAAGACGATCGAGGAACTGCGCGCGGCGCTGGCCTCAGAGACGGGCGAGAACGTCGTGATTCGTCGCTTCGCGCGGTTTGCCGTCGGTGGCTGAGACGGCTCAACCTGACGCGCCGACGGCGCGGCGGGCGGTGTTCAGCCGGATCATGCTCAAGCTGTCCGGCGAGGCGCTGATGGGGGATCGCGACTACGGCACCGATCCTGACCGGGTCGAGGCGATCGCGGGCGAGGTGGCTCGCGTGCATCGGCGGGGCATCGAGATCGCGATCGTCGTCGGCGGAGGCAACATCTACCGCGGATTGGCGGCCGCGGCCCGGGGAATGGATCGCGCCACCGGCGACTACATGGGGATGCTGGCCACGGTTCTCAATGCGCTCGCCCTTCAGGACGCGCTCGAGAAGCAGCAGGTGGCGACGCGGGTCCAGTCGGCGATCACGATCTCCGAAGTGGCCGAGCCCTACATCCGTCGGCGGGCCATCCGCCACCTCGAGAAGGGCCGGATCGTGATCTTCGCCGCCGGCACCGGAAACCCATTCTTCACCACGGATACCGCCGCGGCGCTTCGAGCCGCCGAAGTACACGCTGAGGTGGTGCTGATGGCCAAGAACGGGGTGGAGGGTGTGTACACGGCCGACCCCGCACTTCAGGCCGACGCCGAGTTCATCCCCGAGATCACGCACAAGGAGGCGCTGACGCGCGGCCTCCAGGTGATGGACTCAACCGCGTTCGCGCTGTGCATGGACAACAACCTGCCGATCGTCGTGTTCAACATGGCAGGCGGAGAGAACATCGACAAGATAGTGTCGGGTGAGCGAGTGGGGACGCTGGTGAGAACATGAGCAACTCCGAGATCATCGACGAGTTCCTGGCCGACGCTCGTGACCGCATGTCGAAGTCGGTCGAGTCGATCCGGCATGAGTTCGGGTCGGTGCGCACCGGGAGGGCGAGCCCGGCGCTCCTGGACCGGATCGCGGTCGACTATTACGGCACCTCGACCCCGCTCAGGCAGCTGGCCACGATCTCGGCTCCCGAAGCCAGGCTGCTCACGATCCAGCCCTACGACAAGACGTCGATCAAGGCGATCGAGCGGGCGATCCTGGAGTCCGATGTCGGCCTCACGCCGTCCAACGACGGCAATCTCATCCGCCTCGCCGTGCCAGAGCTGACCGAGGAGCGGCGCAAGCAGCTGGTCAAGGTGGTCCGCCACATCGCCGAGGAGGGTCGGGTGGCGATCCGCAACATCCGCCGCGACGTGATGCACGACCTGCGGGAGCTGAAGTCCGCGGGAGAGGCAGGCGAGGACGACGAGAAGCGCGCCGAGCAGGAGCTCCAGAAGGTCACCGACGCCCGCGTCAAGGAGCTCGACGAACTGCTGAAGCACAAGGAAGAAGAGATCCTGGAGGTCTAGTGGTTCTCGGCGAGGACCACTCCTAGTGGCCTGGGTGAACGAGCGCCAGGCGGCGCGCTATGTGGCGATCATCACCGACGGCAATGGCCGCTGGGCCAGGCAGCGCGGACTGCCCGAGCTGGCCGGACACGAGGCGGGGGCGGACACGGTCAAGGCGCGGCTTCGAGATGCCGTCGATCTCGGCATCGAGGAGCTGACGATCTACTCCTTCTCGACCGAGAACTGGAATCGCTCAGGAGAGGAGGTCTCGGGCCTGATGGCGATGTTCGCCCGCCGGATCGATCAGGAGACGCCCGAGCTGCACGCCGAGGGCGTGCGGATGCGATTCATCGGCCGCCGTCAGGACCCCGTGCCAGCTCATCTGATCGAGCGGATGGAGTGGGCCGAGTCCCTGACCGAGGCCAATCGCCGCATCACGCTGTTCGTGGCGTTCAATTACGGGGGCCGGGCCGAGATCGTCGATGCCGCCCGAAGCTTCGCCGACGGCGACGAGGACGAGTTCCGGCGCCACCTGTACGCGCCTGAGATGCACGACCCCGATCTGATCATCCGAACCAGCGGTGAGCAGCGGCTGTCGAATTACCTGCTCTGGCAGGGCGCTTACGCCGAGCTCGTGTTCCGCGACGAGCTGTGGCCCGATTTCTCCCGCCAGGCGTTCGAGGCCAGCCTGGAGGAGTTTGCCGCACGCCAACGCCGGTTCGGTGGGCGCTGATGGCGGCCAGTCGGCGGCGTGAGGCCCGCCAGCCCCCGCCGCGCCGCGGCGGCGAGCTGCTCACCCGCATCCTCGTGGCCATTCCGGCCGCGGTGCTGGTGATCGTGTTCATCGACGTCGGCGGCCTGGCCTTCGCGCTGTTCATGCTGGCCGTGGGATGGCTGGCCCAGATCGAGCTCTACCGAATGCTCGTGCGCTGGCGTCCCCTCACCGTGGTCGGCCTGGCCGCGACCGCGGGCATGGTCCTGTCCGCCTACTACGGCGACCGGCGGGACATTCTCGAGGCGATGGTGATCACCGTCCCGGTGCTCTTCCTGCTTGTCCTGGCGCGCGGCCAGGGGCGGCCGACCACGGCGATCGCCTCCACGCTGCTTGGCGTGTACTGGATCTCGCTGGCGGTCACCCACGGAGTGCTGCTGCGCCAGCTCCCGCACGGCAACGGGGTGATGTTCGACGTGCTGCTCGGCACCTTCATCGGCGACACCGGCGCCTACCTGGGCGGGCGCCTGTTCGGGCGGCGGCCGCTGGTACCGGAGGTCTCGCCGCGGAAGACGTGGGAGGGCCTGGTCGTGGGAATGCTCTCGGCGATCGTCGCCGTCTTTTTGGCCTCCACCTTCCAGGCCTGGCTGACCCAGGGAGATGCCCTGCTCCTGGGTCTCGCGGTGGCGATCCTCGGACCGCTCGGCGACCTGTTCGAATCGGCGATCAAGCGTGACGCCGGCACGAAGGACACCGGACACCTGTTCGGCCCGCACGGTGGGATCCTCGATCGCGCCGACGCGGCCCTGTTCACCGTCGTCGCCGGCTACTACGTGTGGCTGGCCGCGCTCCACTGAGCGCCGACGGCGGAGGCGTCCTGCAGGCCTACAATCGCCGCCGTGGCGCGGCGAGTGGCCATCCTCGGCTCGACGGGATCGATCGGCGTCCAGGCGCTCGATGTCGTCTCCCGGGCGCCCGGAGAGCTCGAGGTGGTGGCACTCAGCGCCGATACCGCCTGGCCGGCGCTGGTCGACCAGGCACGGCGCCACGGGGTGAAGCGGATCGCCCTGGCCGACCGCGATGCGGCCGCTCGCGCCGCCGAGGCGTGGACGGACGGCGAGGTTCTGGCCGGAACCGAGGGCATCGTCGAGCTGATCACGGGCTGCGGCTGCGAGATGGTGCTGAACGCGGTCGTCGGCTCGGCCGGACTCGTGCCGACGGTCGCGACCCTCGGCGAGGGGATCGACCTCGCCCTGGCCAACAAGGAATCGCTGGTCGTGGGGGGCGAGCTCGTCACCCAGCTCGCCGAGGCGACCGGAGCGCAGATCATTCCGGTGGATTCAGAGCACTCCGCCCTGTTCCAGCTCCTGGCCGGGGAGCCTGCCGGGACCGTTGATCGCCTGATCCTTACCGCGTCAGGCGGACCGTTTCGCGGGCGGCGCCGTGAGCAGCTCGAGGAAGTGACGGTTGACCAGGCCCTGGCTCATCCGACGTGGGCCATGGGCGGCAAGATCACGATCGACTCCTCGACCCTGATGAACAAGGGACTCGAGCTGATCGAGGCCCATCATCTCTTCGGAACCCCATACGAGCAGATCGACGTCGTCGTGCACCCACAGTCGGTCATCCACAGCCTGATCCAGCTCTGCGACGGGGCCACCCTGGCCCACCTCGGCTACCCCGACATGCACGTGCCGATCTCCTATGCCCTGCATTACCCGGAGCGGGTCGACGTTCCCGTGGCGCCGCTCGACCTGGTCAGCGTCGGCGCGTTGACCTTCGAACCGGCCGACGGGGATACGTTCGCGTGTCTTCGCCTGGCCCGTGAGGCCGCGCTGGCGGGGGGAACCGCGCCGTGCACGCTCAACGCCGCCAACGAGGTCGCGGTGTACGCCTTCCTCGCCGGGCGCCTGAGCTTTCTGCAGATCGCGGCGGTGATCGAGGACACCCTGGCCCAGCTCCCGGCCGAGCGTGTTCACTCCTTCGAGGCGCTCGGCGACGCCGATGCCCGCGCTCGGGCGGTGGCCGGGGAGCTCGTGGCAACGCGCGCGGCGGCCTGAGCGACGCGGACCGCACCGCGCCTGACCGGAGCCCCCGGGCGGCCTGCCACACTCACAGCGTGTCCTATCTGCTGGCCTTCCTCGGCTTCGCCGCGCTGATCATCCTCCATGAATTCGGCCACTTCGTCGTGGCCAAGGCGGTGGGAATGCGGGTCGAGCGCTTCTCGCTGTTCTTCGGCCCGATGTTGGTGAAGTTCCGTCGGGGCGAGACCGATTACGGGATCGGCCCGATTCCCCTCGGAGGCTACGTCCGGATCAGCGGCATGAACCCGCGCGAGGAGCTCCCGCCCGAGGTGGTCCCGCGCGCGTACTACAACCAACCGGTTTGGAAGCGGGTCGCGGTGATCCTCGCGGGTCCGGCGGTGAACCTCCTGATCGCGTTCTTTCTCATGCTGGGGATCTTCTGGTCCCAGGGCACGGTCGTGACCCACGGCAGCCGCCCGGTGTGGCAGGTGGTCGGTCCCCTGCAGCCGCCGGCCTCGACCTACCTGCGGCCCGGCGATCAGCTGAGGGCGGTGGACGGGAGGGCATATCCGACCCCCGAGCAACTCGCGAACGCGGTGAGCTCGCACCGCTGTCCCGGCGGCCAGCGCAGCGGCTGCCAGGCCGCAACTCCCGTCACGCTCGTCGTCGGACGCCACGGGAGGCTGATCACGCTCGCCATCCGGCCCAGATACGACGCGCAGGTCGGGCGGATGAGGCTCGGCTTCACCTACACACCGGCGGTACGCGCGGTCGGTCCGGCGACCGCGGCCGGGCAGAGCGTGAGCCAGATGTGGTACGTCACACATACGACGGTCTCGACCGTGGTGCGGCTGTTCGAGCCGAAGGTGCGCAAACAGCTGCATGGGGTGGTCGGCGGCTTCACCGTGACTCAGGAGCGCTTTGCCTACAGCACCGTGGACGCCCTCTACACGCTGGCGCTGATCTCGCTGTCGCTGGCCGTGATCAACCTGTTCCCCTTCCTTCCGCTCGACGGCGGCCACGTCTTCTGGGCGCTGGCCGAGAAGGTTCGAGGCCGGCGGATTCCGGTGGAGACGATGGAGCGCGCCGGCGCCGTCGGCTTCGCCCTGATACTGATCGTGTTCGTGATCGGGCTGAGCAACGACATCTCGACCCTGACGGGCGCCGGGTTCAACGCGCGTTAGCGCGACGGGGATGGCCCGAGCCGAGTCACGGCTGACCCGCGGGCAGTTCCTCAGGGTGGCCGGCGGTGCCGCCGCGGCGATGTTCGTCCCGCCAGAGGGAGCTGGCGCCGCGGCTCAGAAGCCCGCTCAGACGTTTGTCTCCCGGCCCGACCTGCAGCCGCCGACGGTGAGCGTCAGCGGGGGTGCGGCGGCCGCAGCCGACGGCTACGCGTTCCTCGGTCCGACGGGCAAGGCGGGCGTTCAGGCGGGAGCGATGATCGTCGACCCGGCGGGTCGGCTGGTCTACTTCGACCCCGTCCCGGCCGGCCAATGGGTGACCAACGTCCGCCTGCAGCAGTACCGCGGCAGCCCCGTCATCACCTGGTGGGCGGGCAAGGTCAACGACGCGACCGGCTACGGTCACGGCAGCGGGGTCGTCCTGGACAACCGCTATCGACCGCTCGCGCACGTGCGCGCAGGCAACGGGCGCAGCATCGACCTGCATGAGTTTCTCCTGACCGCGCAGGGGACGGCGCTTTTCACCTGCTATCCGGAGGTCGTGGACGCGGACCTGTCACGCCTCGGCGGGCCGAGCAACGGCCGTGTGCGGGAGTCGATCATCCAGGAGGTGGATGTCGCGACCGGGCACGTGCTGCTCGAGTGGCGAAGCCTCGACCACGTGCCGGTCTCGGAGTCCTACTACCCGCTTGGTGGCATCTACGACTACCTCCACGTCAACTCGATCGACGTGACGCCCGACGGCCACCTCCTCCTGTCCGCGCGTCACACCTGCGCCCTCTACAAGGTGCACCGCCGCTCAGGCAAGATCATGTGGCGGCTGGGGGGGAGAAACAGCGACTTCGGAATGGGCCCGGGCACGCGGTTTGCCTGGCAGCACGACGCCCGCTCCTACCCGGGCGGGCGGATCACCCTGTTCGACGACGGGGCCGGGCCACGAAAGACCGAGCCCCAGTCGCGCGGGGTCACGCTCGATCTCGACCACGTTCGCCGCCGGGTCAGCCTGGGGGCGGTGTTTCGGCATCCCCGCCCGCTGCTGGCCTACGCGATGGGAAACATGCAGCTGCTCAGCGACGGCAACGTCGTCGTCGGCTGGGGCAACGTCCCCACGCTCAGCCAGTTTGGCAGCGACGGGTCGCTGGTCATGGACCTGGCGTTGCCCTGGGGCCACGCCACCTACCGGGCCTTCCGCTTTCCCTGGAGCGCCACCCCGACCCGGGTCCCGGCGCTGGCCGCCCGACCCGCCGGCCCGGGTTCGCGCACGCTCTACGCGAGCTGGAACGGGTCCACCGGGGTGAGCAGCTGGCGGGTGAGCGCCGGCCCCATGCCGTCGCAGCTGAGCGCCGTGGCCACGGTCCCGAGCACGGGGTTTGAGACCGTGATCCCGCTCGCCGCCTCGGGAGGCTATGCGGCGGTGAGCGCCCTCGGGGCTTCGGGCCAGGCGCTCGCGACGAGCGCGGCCGTCGGGCTATGACGTAGCCCGGGGCGGTCGAGTCGCCGCGGCTAGGATACGACCCCTCGCAAAGCCCGGCTCACGAGACGAGGAGAGGATGGAGAGCACCACGGTCACAGCGGCGTCCGCACGCGCGGTCGACGCCCCGACGGTCACCGAGGCGCTGCGCCGCACCGCCGCCAACCATCCGGAGATCGTCGCCGTCCGCACCCCGGATGACAGCGTGTCTCTCACCTGGTCGCGCCTTCTCGCACGCGTCGACGCGCTGGCTGGCGGCCTCGTGAAACTCGGGGTTCGCCGCGGGGACACCGTCGCCCTGATGCTGTCCAACCGACCCGAGTTCCATATCTCGGACCTGGCGGTTGTCACCATCGGCGCCACGCCGTTCTCGATCTATACCACCTACCCGGCGGAGGAGATCGAGTACCTGATCACCGACGCCGGCAGCCGCGTGGCGATCATCGACCAGGCTTTCGTGGAGGTGTTCGCACGGGCGCGTGAGAACCTCCCCCAGCTCGAGCACGTGATCGTGGTCGACGGCGAGCCGCCGGCGGACATGCTCGCCCTGAGCGAGGTAGAGGGCGCGGACCCAGATTTCGATCCCTCGAGCCTCGAACCCGTCCAGCGGGACGATCTCCTGACGCTGATCTACACCTCGGGCACGACCGGTCCCCCCAAGGGCGTCCAGCTCTCGCACCACAACGTGATGTTCGCGGCCAAGGGGATCGAGGAGATCATCAGCTTCGAGGCCGGCAGCAAGGTCATCTCGTGGCTCCCCGCGGCCCACATCGCCGAGCGCATGGCGCATCACTACATCCCGATCATCTACGCCGGGACCGTCACCTGCTGCCCCAACCCGCGGGAGATCGTGTCCTACCTGCCCCAGGTTCACCCGAACTGGTTCTTCGCCGTCCCCCGGATCTGGGAGAAGCTCAAGGCGGGACTCGAGGCGATGCTGGCCGCCCAGCCAGAGGCGCAGCGCCGGCCGCTCGAGGATGCGCTGGCCGCCGCGCTCGAGCGTGTGCGCCTGCGCCAGGCCGGACGGGAGGTGCCCGAGGAGCTCGAGGCGGCCGTCGCCGCGGCCGACGAGCAGTACTTCTCCAACCTGCGCGCGATGCTGGGGCTCGATCAGATCCGCGCCGTCAACGTCGGAGCGGCGCCCACGCCGGTCGAGGTCCTCGAGTACTTCCACGCTCTGGGCATCGAGCTGGCCGAGCTGTGGGGAATGTCGGAGACATGCGGGGCGGGGACCTGCAACCGCCCCGGGGCGGTCAAGATCGGCACCGTGGGGCCGCCCGGCCCGGGGTGCGAGATCAGGATCGCCGACGATGGCGAGGTTCTGGTCCGGTCCGAGTTCGTGATGCGCGGCTATCG
This sequence comes from Solirubrobacteraceae bacterium, assembly GCA_035308915.1. Classification (GTDB taxonomy): domain Bacteria; phylum Actinomycetota; class Thermoleophilia; order Solirubrobacterales; family Solirubrobacteraceae; genus Palsa-465. Next base: position 68,272 of record DATGFT010000022.1, on the reverse strand, counting down.
CAACCAGTCCGAGCAGACCGCCGCGGCCATCGACCCCGACGGCTGGCTGCACACGGGCGACATCGGCGAGCTCGATGCCGACGGGTTCCTGCGTCTCATCGATCGCAAGAAGGAGCTGATTATCAACGCGGCCGGCAAGAACATGTCTCCGGCCAATATCGAGGCGGCGATCAAGACGGCCAGCCCGCTCATCGGCCAAGCCGTGGCGATCGGCGACGGCCGCCCATACAACACCGCCCTGATCGTGCTGGATGCCGATTACGCTCCCCAGTGGGCTCGCCAGCAGGGGCTGGATGCCTCCGGGCTCGAGCAGCTCGCCTCGAGCCCACGGGTGCGCGAGGCGGTCGAGCTGGGGATCGACGAGGCAAACCGGCACCTGGCCCGGGTCGAGCAGATCAAGAAGTTCACCATCGTCGAGGGCGACTGGGCCCCGGGCGGCGACGAGCTGACCCCGACGATGAAGCTCAAGCGCAAGCCGATCGCCGAGAAGTACCGGGAGGCGATCGAGGCCATGTACGCCGGCTGACGGCTAGCGCGCGGCGCGGATCGAGCGCCACACGAGCTCGACCGGGTGATAGATCGGGAGCGGCGCCCGGAGTGCGCGCAGGTGAAAGTCCAGCTGGGCCGCGCAGCCGGGATTGGCCGCGGCGATCGCCTGGGCTCCCGTGTCGAGGAGATTGGCCGCCTTGCGGGCGCCGAGCGCGGCGGCGGCCTCGACCTGCAGCAGGTTGTAGACCCCGGCCGAGCCGCAGCAGACCTCACGCTCGGAGCTCACCTCGAGCAGCTTGAGCCCCGGAATCGCCTCCAGAAGCCGGCGCGGTTCGGCGGTGACCGCCTGGGCGTGGGCCAGGTGACAGGCATCGTGGTAGGCCACCCGGAGCGGCACGGGGCCGCGCGGGGCGACCGGCTCGACCGAGGCGAGCACCTCGGTGATGTCACGAACCCGGCGCGCGAACTGCTCCGCCTCAGGGGTTCCGAGCAGGTCGCCGTACTGCTTCATCGCCGACCCGCACCCGGCGGCGGTGGTGAGGACATGGTCGAGCCGCCCGAGGGTCGAGAATGCCGCTACGGTCTGGCGTGCGCGGGCCACGGCCGCCGCCTCCTCGCCGCTGTGAAACTCGAGCGCGCCGCAGCAGCTCGGCAGCCGGGGGGCCAGAACCTCAAATCCCTCCGCTGCCAGGGCGCCGATGGCCGCGCGTTGCACGTCGGCGTAGAAGACGCGTTGCACACAGCCGAGGAGCAGGGCGACCCGACCGCGCTGGCGTCCGCTCGCGGCCGTGTGCTCGGGGAGATGCGAGCGCAAGAGCCTGCGCAGGGGAATCCGGGGGGCGAGCCGGGGCAGAGCGCCGAGACGGCCCGGGAGGGCGCCGACCCCGAGCCTGCGGGCGGGTCCGAGCAGCGGTGCCAGGGCGCGGAGGCGGGCGGGGTGGGGAAGGCTTGAGAAGATCAGCCGCCGCAGCGCACGTTCCCGCCACCCCCGCCGATGGTGGCGCTCGACCTGGGGTCGCACGCGCTCGATCAGCCGGTCATAGCGCACGCCCGAAGGGCAGGCGGTGACACAGGCCATGCAACCAAGGCAGCGGTCCCAGTGGGTGACCATCTCCTCGGAGAGCCGGCTTGCGGGCTCCAGCGCCTCGGCGACGAGGACGATGCGTCCCCGCGGCGAGTCGGCCTCGCCGGCCCAGAGGACGTACGTCGGGCAGGTGTCCAGGCAGAAGCCGCAATGCACGCAGTCCTCGACGATCTCCCGCTCGGGCGGCCGGTGGCTGTCGAAGGCGCTCACCTCAGATGCCGCCCACGAAGACGCCGGGATTGCAGACCCGCGCCGGATCGAACCGGGCCTTGACGCGGCGCATCAACTCGAGCGCCTCGCCCCCGGCGGGGTCACCCCAGACGGCCGCCGATCCCCGGAGCGCTGCCGGTGCGTCGAGCAGGACGCGCTGGGCACCCGCGGGCAGCGCGTCGGTCAGCCTGTTCAGGGCCTCCGGGTCGAGCTCGAGGAAGCACAGCCCGAGGCCGGCGCGCCCCACCACCGTCGCGGCGGCCACGTCAGCCGCGGCCAGGACCTCAGCCAGCGCGCTTGGCCGGGCCGCCACCCGGAGCAGAGCGCGCTGCGACGAGCGCTGCCCGGCGCGCTGGCGTGCCCACAGCTCGGTGTCCGGCTCGACCAGCTCGATCCCCTGGAGTCCCGACGCCCGCATCAGCGCGCCGACACGCTCGGCCCGGGCGCGGGCCTGGAGGCCGCCGCAGCGGGCCAGCAGTCCCCCGCGCCCGCCCCGCCAGGCCACGTCGAGGGCCTCGAGTTCCAGCGGCGCGCGCGCCAGCGCGCCCGCGGTGGCCGCGGCCAAAGCCGGATCGTCGGCCACGCCGAGCGCGGTCACCGTCCGCGCCGGCAGCGGATGCAGCCGCACGCTGACCGACAGGATCATGCCCAGCGTCCCGAAGGAGCCGCAGAACAGCTTGCCGATGTCGTAGCCAGCGACGTTCTTGATGACCTTGCCGCCGGAGCGCGCGAGCGTGCCGTCGCTCAGGGCGACGGTCATGCCGAGGATGAGATCGCGGGGGGCCCCGTAGCGGTGGCGAAGCGGACCCGCGTCCGCGGTCGCGATCACCCCTCCGATTGTGGCCTCGTGGCTCTGGCCCAGGAAGGGGTCGAGCGCGAGCATCTGGCCTGAGGCGGCGAATTGCTGCTGGGCGCAGCCCAACGGGACCCCCGCCTCGAGCACGGCCGTCAGGTCGCCCTCGTTGTGCTCGAGGATGCGGTTCAGCCTCGCCGTCCCGATCTCCACCTCGGGAGCGGCGCCGAGCACTCCCCAGGCCTTGCTGGCGCCGCCGCGGATCCGGACCGACCTCCGCGCCGCGCCGGCCTCCCGCAGGGCCTCAGCGGCAGCCGCGAAGCTCGCCGGTTGCACGCGGGTGAGCATCAGAAGCGGGTGGCGGTGCCGGCCCGCTCGAGTGGGTGCTGGCGGTAGGGCCCCGGCACCTCGCCGCACAGCCGCGGCGTCGGCATGACCTTGCCCGGGTTGGCCAGTCCGTGGGGGTCGAAGGCGCAACGCAGACGCTGAAAGGCCTCGAGATCAGGCTCGGAGAACATCGCCGGCATGTAGGCCTTCTTGTCCACGCCCACGCCGTGCTCGCCGGTGATCGAGCCGCCGGCGTCGACGCACGTCTTGACGATCAGCCCGGCGAGCTCCTCGGCTCGTTCGGGCTCGCCCTCACGGGCGGCGTCGTAGCAGACCAGCGGATGGAGGTTGCCGTCGCCGGCGTGGAACACGTTGGCCACCTGGAGCTGGTATGCCGCCGATAGCTCGTCGATCCGCCGCAGCACCTCGGGCAGCCGGGTGCGGGGGATCACTCCGTCCTGGACGTAGTACGCCGGGGCGATTCGGCCCATGGCCGCGAAGGCGGCCTTGCGGGCCTTCCAGATGAGGTCTCGCTGTGCGGCGTCCTCGGCCTTCCAGACGTGGGTCGCCCTGGCGTTCGTGCACAGCTCGAGAACCTCGGCGAGGCGGGCCTGGCACTCATCACGCGGGCCGTCGAGCTCGACCAGGAGGGCGGCTCCGGCATCCAGCCGATAGCCGGCGCCGGTGGCAGCCTCGGCGGCCTGAATCGAGAGCCGGTCCATCATCTCGATGGCCCCGGGAACCATCCCCGCCGCGACGATCGCGCTGACCGCCGTCCCGGCCGCGCTCGTGTCCTCGAAGAAGGCGACGAGGGTCCTTACGTCCTCGGGCCTGGGAACGACCCGCAGCGCCACCTTGGTGGCCACTCCGAGCGTCCCCTCGGAGCCGACGAACGCGCCCAGAAGGTCGTAGCCGGGAGCGTCCCGGTCGAGCTCGACCGTGGTGCCGTCGCTCAGGACGATCTCGAGGCCTGTCACGTAGTTGGTCGTGAAGCCGTACTTGAAACAGTGCGCGCCGCCGGAGTTTTCGGCCACGTTGCCGCCGATCGAGCAGACGATCTGGCTCGATGGGTCGGGCGGGTAGAAATGGGTCGGAGCCACGGCCTTGGAGACCGCGAGATTGGTCACGCCCGGTTCGACGACCACGCGGCTGTCCTCGAGTTCGACGGCCAGGATCCGGCGCAGGCGGGCGAGCACGATCAGCACGCCGTCGGCGACGGGGAGCGCGCCGCCCGAAAGCCCGGTCCCCGACCCGCGGGCAACCCACGGTACGCCAGCCTCAAAGCACGCCCTGACCACGGCCTGGACCTCCGCGGCGGCCCCCGGCAGGACGGCGGCGAGAGGCGTCTGACGGTACTGCGCGAGCCCGTCCGAGCGATAGGTGGCCAGCGCGTCAGGATGCGTGAGCACGTGGTCGGCGCCGCAAATGCCCCGCAAGCGGGCCACGAGCTCCGCACCGGACTCCATCGCGCGGAAGCTTAACCGCGGCGCGCCTACGTGATCGTCACGCTGACGGTGCGGCTGGTCGCGGCCGAGCTCGCGGAGCTCGCCGCGGCCTGGGCCCCGGGGGGATCGAGCAGGGGGTCGAGCGGCGGATAGTCCCAGACGATTCGCACCGAGCCGCTGGAGGGCAGGCTCACCGAGGTGAGGAAGTAACCCCTGGCGCTGGTCAGGCTGACGGTCTTGATCGTGGTCCAGGCACCGCCCGATCGGGGGGCGAACTGAACCTCGGCGGATTGCGGCCCGTCCCCGTCTGCGACCGCGTACGGGGCGGGCCGGACATCGCCCCACACCTGGAGCGCATGGCCGCGGCCGGCGCGAACGCTGGGCAGAAAGACGGGCAGCTCATAGGCGCCCAGAGTCGGCTTGGCCGCGCCGTGATGGAAGGTGGGGTAGAACATCAGACCACTCGCGAACCCACCCGGCTCGGGCGATCCGACGTAGGGATTGGGGTCGACGAGCAGGTACTGCATCGTGCTCACGAGCCGCGGGTTGCGCCAGGACAGATACTCGGCCCAATTGAGGTAGTAGGCGGCGGTCGACGGGGACGGGTAGCCGTGGCGGCAGTTCGGCGGGCAGGTGATGTACCCGTACTCGGTGTTCCAGATCGGGAAGCGCTTGCCCGTGCCATAGATTCGCTGGATCCGATCCAGCGTCGCCGCGAACCGACCCAGCTGGTTGAACTGCGCGTAGTTCGGATCCGACGAGGACCCCTGGGTCGGCGGCCGCCCCTTATCGAGAACGTACGGGTGATCGGAGAAGCCGCTGGCGTTGAACAGCACCGGGTGCTGGGCCCGGAAGCTCCGGTAGGCGGCCCGGGAGGTGGGGCAACCCCGGACGGAGGCGGCGGCTCCGGTGTAGCGCACGTAGTGCGGGTCCAGGCAGTAGAGCTCACGGACGAAGGACAGGGGCTTGGTCTCCCCGTAGGTCCCCGGAAGGCCCTGCGGACGACCGGGGCCGGCCTTGAGCTGCGCGCCCGCGGCGGCGAGTGACCCGATCAGGATGGTGTCTTGACGGTGGCCGGTGTCCGCTAGCGCCTTCCAGGTCGCGTCGGCGAGCGCGCGGTACATGCTCGGTGCGTGGAGCACGGTCGAGCCGTCGATTGCCTGCGGGGCCAGGTCCTCACCGAAGTTCGGCTCGTTGTAGATCTCCCAGACCGCAACCCGGGGGAGGGGCAGGGTCGCACCGGGCGGCTCAAAGCTACCGCTGTACCGGGTGCCCACGGCGTGGACAAAGGCCCCGAACCGGCTCGCCGAAGGCTCCCAGGCGAAATAGGAGTCGTACTTCCCGCCATAGTGGCCCGGGTTCTGTCCCTGAGCCCACAGCGGGGCGAACCCCGTGGGCACCAGCATCACCTGGATGCCGCGCTCGGCCGCGCCCCGCACGATCGCGTCGAGCGGCGCCCAGTTGCGAGCCGGGTAGGCATTCGGGTCGCTCGCGTTGAAGCGCGGCACACGGTGGGAGTTCGGGTTGGGCGCGACAAACGACCACCGGACATAGACGCGCACCATCTGGACCCCGAGATGGCGCAGCTCCTGCAGCGTCGAATCCGGGTTGTCGTAGAGCTGGAGATCGTCCTGGAGGATCGCCACCTGGTTGTGCGAGGCCATCGCGGGCCCGGGGGCCACGGCCAGGATGGCCAGCGCCGCCGCGAGCAGGCACAGGCGGCTCAGGAGGCGGACGGCCAGGCGCATGTGCGGATGAAACTTGCCACGGGAGCGTAAGTTGCGGCCGGCGGGCGGGGGTCTCAGCCGCTCGTCCGGATCGCCACCAGGCGGCTTTGAATCGTCTGCCCGCCTGGATAGGACCAGGCTAGCCGCACCCTTCCCGAGGCCGGGAACTTGACCGAGGTATCGAAATATCCGTCATGGTCGGTGAGCGGGGTCGAGGCAACGGTCTTGAAGGCCCCCCGTCCCTCCGCCTGGAGCTCGATCCGGACCGCCCGGGGATGGCGGATGTAGTGCGCGGGACGGACGCAGCCCCACACCTCGAGGCTCTGACCTGAGCGCTGGCGGGTCGCCGGCAGGTAGATCGGGAGCCGAAACGCCGCGTAGCTGGGTTTGGGTGCGCCCCCGAAGAACTCGAGGCCGGTCACGAAGTTTGACGGCCCGCCCGGCTGCGGGTCGACAAGCAGGTACTGATCAAAGGAGCGAAGCCTGGGTGTGCGCCAGGTCAGGTACTCGGCCCAGTTGAGGTAGCTCGCGGCGAGTTGCGGGGAGGCCGCGCCGCTCAGAGGCGGGTTCGTGAAGTAGCCGTATTCGGTGGAGTACAGGACCAGCTGCCGGGCGTGCCCATAGAGCCGGGTCACCGAATCCAGGAAGCGCTCGAGCCGGGGCAGCGTGGCCAGGTAGACGAAGTCGGGACCGTCGGGCAGGACCACGTTGGGCGGCGTCGCCACCGAGGGGTATGGGTGCACGGCGAAGCCGCTGGCCTGGAAGAGGGCGGGATTCTCAGCCGCGAACTGACTCGAGCCGGCGGCGGTCGTGGGGCAGCCGCGTTGGGCCGCCGCGCTGCCCCGCAACGGGTGCAGCGAGGCGTCAACGCAATACAGAGCGCGGACGAACCGCATCGGCACCATGTAGCCGAAGTTCCCCGGGTTCATGACCTCGACGCCGTACGGCGCGAGCTCACCCATTAGGATCGTGTCGCGGCTGTGGCCCGTCTGCTGAAGCGAGGTCCAGGCCGCGTCGAGGAGCGCTCGGTACATCCGCGGCGAGCTCTCGACCCGGGTTTTCGGCAGCGTCTGCGGGGCCAGGTTGGCCTCGCCGAGATTGGGCTCGTTCCAGACCGACCAGAAGCTGACGCGGGGAAGCGGCGAGTCCGCCCCCACGGGTCGGTAGTGCCCGCTGTAGCGAATGCCGACGGCGCGGGCGAAGAGCCGAAATTCGCCCGCCGACGGCTTCCAGACTCCGGGTACGCCCCCCGCTGGGGCGCGGCGTCCGGAGGCCCAGATGGGAGCGGGCCCCGAGATGTCGAGCAGCACTCCCACGTGGCGAGCCGCGGCGGCGCGAATGATCGCGTCGTAAACGCTCCAGCCAGCCGGCGGATAGGCCCCGGGCGCCGCCGCGTTGAAGCGCTTCGGCTTGTGTCGTGAACTCGGCGCCGGCGCCACGGTAGACCAGCGCAGGACGACGCGAACGTCGTCCACGCCGAGACGACGCAGGAGGTCGAGCGTGGGCCCGGGCGTCGCCGCGAGCTGAAGCGGCGCCTCGAAGATCGAGATCAGGGGTGCGCGCCGGATGGTGAAATGGCGCGGGGAGCTTCCGCAAGCGCTGAGTGCCAGCGCGCAGAGCGCGCCCAGCGCCGTGAGGCGGGCCGATCGACGGAGCGAAAACAGGCGGCGCACAATAACGTTGCGTCGGTGCGCAGAGCGTCGGCGATCCTCGGCCTGGGTTGGCTGCTAACCATCGCGCTGACGTGGCCGGCGCACGCGGCCGGACTGTCTGCGCCGGTCGCGGACTGCTATGCCCACAACGGGACGCTCACGCACAGCTACACGGCCGCCCAGCTCAGGAACGGGCTGGCGACAATGCCGGCGGACGTCAAGGAATACAGCGCCTGCTACGACGTTCTGCAGAGGGCGCTGCTGCTGAAGATCGGCAAGCTCTCCGGCGGTGACTCCTCCGGGGGCGGCGGGTCGTTCCTTCCCGCGTGGCTGATCGCCGTGCTCGCGGTTCTCGTCCTCGCCGGGGCTGGCTTCGCGGCGGTTGCGCTTCGCGACCGCCGCCGTCGCCTGACCGAGCCCGACCACCCGTAACACGCCGGCAACCGGCGCGAAACCGGAGCCGCTCTACACTCGGGGCATGGCCTCACAGCGTCAAATCAACGTGGGCGGCGTGCTGATCGGCGGCGGCGCACCGGTCGCGGTGCAGACGATGACCAAGACCGAGACGGCTGACCTGTCGGCCACTATGGGGCAGATCCGGCGCGTGGCCGAGGCGGGGGCCGACCTGGTCCGCGTGGCGGTACCCCGGGAGAAGGATGTGGAGGCGCTGACGACGATCGTGCAGGAGTCGCCGATCCCGGTCATCGCCGACATCCACTTCAACTACACCCTGGCGCTGAAGGCCCTGGATGCCGGCGCCCATTGCGTGCGCATCAATCCCGGCAACATCGGCGGCTTCGACAAGGCGGCGCTCGTCGTCGAGCGGGCCAAGGAGCTCGGCACGCCGCTGCGCATCGGGGTCAACTCAGGCTCGCTGCCCGCCCATCTGCGAGAGCTCGAGTTCGAAAATCCCGTCGAGGCGCTGGTCACCGCCGCGGTTGAGTTCGTCGAGCTGATGGAGCGCCTTGACTTCACCAACTTCAAGGTCTCGATGAAGTCGACCAGCGTCCCCAACACGATCGCCTCCAACCGGATGCTGTCCGAGCGGATTCCCTATCCGCTGCATCTCGGGATCACTGAGGCCGGGACCAAGTGGTCAGGCTCGTTGAAGTCGGCCGTCGGGCTGGGGACGCTGCTGGCCGACGGCATCGGCGACACGATCCGCATCTCACTGTCCACCTTCCACGCCGAGGAGGAGGTCAAGGTGGGCTGGGAGATCCTCAAGGCGCTCAAGCTGCGGGAGCGCGGTCCGGTGCTGATCGCCTGTCCGACCTGTGGGCGCCTGCAGTTCGACATGGACAGCGTGGTGGCCGAGGTCGAGCGCCGGCTCGAGGCCTACGAAGAGCCGATCGAGGTGTCGGTCCTGGGCTGCGCTGTGAACGGGATCGGCGAGGCGCGCCACGCGGACTTCGGGATCACCGGCGCCAAGGATGCGGGCGCGATCTACTCCAAGGGGAAGATGATCCGCAAGGTCAGGACGGAGAACCTGGTCGACGAGCTGTTCGCCGAGATCGACAAGTACTACGCCGCCGGCAAGCGGGTTATCCGTGACGAGCGCGCGGCGGCCGAGGCCGAGCAGTGGCTGGCCGAGAATGAGGACGCCACCGCGATGACGCCTGAGCGCCTCGCCGCGCTCGAGTCGGCGGCGGCCCGCCTGGATGAGGACGTCTCCCCGGTGGCTGGCCGCCGCTTCACTCGAGCGTAAACGCCTCCGGCTGGGCGTTAGCCCGACACGGCTCCGAACAGCTCCGCCACCTTGTTCCAGTTGACGACATTCCACCAGGCGTCGATGTAGTCAGGCCGGCGGTTCTGGTACTTGAGGTAGTAGGAGTGCTCCCAGACGTCGACGCCGAGTAGCGGCGTCTTGCCGCTGGAGATCGGGCTGTCCTGGTTCGGCGTCGAGGTCACGGCGAGCCCGGACCCGTCGTGCACGAGCCAGGCCCACCCGGACCCGAACTGACCCACGCCGGCCGCCTTCATCTTGGCTTTGAAGTCATCGAAGGAGCCGAACGCCGCCTCGATGGCTGAGCGCAGATCGCCGTCCGGCTCGCCGCCGCCGTCGGGTGTCATCCACTCCCAGAACAGCGAATGGTTGTAATGGCCGCCGGCGTTGTTCCGCACGGCACCGCGCTTGTCCTCCGGAACCTGGTTCAGGTTCTGAAGGACTTCCTCCACGGGCTTGTCCGCCCACTCCGTCCCCTCGAGTGCGTTGTTGGCGTTGGTGACATAGGCCTGGTGGTGCTTGTCGTGGTGCAGGTGCATCGTCTCCTCGTCGATGTGCGGCTCGAGCGCGTTGTAGTCGTAGGGGAGGGGGGGAACGTCGAAAGCCATGTGAGCTCCTTTTGTCGAGGAGGTTCTTCTATCACGGCTGAGTACGCTTGCGCCTCCGGATGACGCGCCTTTCCAGCTACCTCCTGCCCACCCAGCGCGAGCCGCCGGCGGACGCCGAGGCGATCAGCCACATCCTGATGGTGCGCGCCGGGCTGATCCGACAGGTCGGATCCGGCCTCTGGAGCTGGCTTCCCGCGGGCTGGCGGGTGCATCAGCGTGTCGTCCAGATCGTCCGCGAGGAGATGAATGCGATCGGCGGCCAGGAGATGCTGATGCCGGTGCTGCAGCCCGCCGAACCGTGGCGGCGGACCGGCCGCTACGGGATCGACGAGCTGTTCAAGCTCCAGGACCGCCGCCGCGCGGACCTCGTCCTCGCCCTCACCCACGAGGAGATCATCACCACCCACATCGCGGCGGCGGTGCGCTCCTACCGGGATCTGCCGCTGATCCTCTACCACTTCCAGGTCAAGGAGCGTGACGAGCCGCGGCCCCGGGCCGGCGTCCTGCGGACGCGTGAGTTCATCATGAAGGACGCCTACACGTTCGACCGCGACCGGGAAGGCCTCGACGCCGCCTACGAGAAACACGTGGTGGCCTACGACCGGATGATGGACCGCTGCGGGCTCGAGTGGTACCGCGTCGAGTCCGACGTCGGCATGATGGGCGGGCACGGCGCCCACGAGTACATGGCGCCTTCGCCGGCGGGAGAGAACCAGGTGGCTCTGGCGGCCGGGTTTGCCGCCAACGTCGAGGTGGCGAGCGCCGAGCCCCAGCCGGTCTCGCTTCCGCCGCCGCTGAACCGCCCCGAGGCCGTCCATACACCCGGGATGACCACCGTCCAGGCGGTGGCGCGAGCGCTGGAGGTGCCGGAGGGCGCCCTGCTCAAGGCATTCCCGGTGATTGTCGACGAGGACGCGATGAGGCTCGTGATCGTCCGCGGCGATCACCGCGTCAACGACATCAAGCTTCGAAACGCCCTCGGGAGCGACTTTCGCCCCGCCCACCCGGACGAGGTGGCCAAACGCCTGGGCCCGCCCGGGTTCATCGGCCCGGTGGGCACCGAGCTTCCGATCCTGCTCGACGCGGGGGTCGCGGCCGGCGGCTACGTGACCGGCTCCAATCGGCCCGACACGCATCTGCGCGGCGTGGAGCCGGGCCGCGACTTCCGGTTTGAGTCGGCCGATGTCCGAAGCGTGGTGCCCGGCGACACGGTGAACGGGGCGGCAATCCGAATCGAGCCGGCGATCGAGGTCGGCAACATCTTCAAGCTCGGGACCCGGTATTCCCAGCCGCTGGGCGCGACCTACCTCGACGAGGCAGGCTCCGAGCAGCTGGTCTGGATGGGCTCCTACGGCTTCGGCCCGGCGCGTGCCGCGGCCGCTGCGGTCGAGCAGTATGCGGACGAGCACGGCATCTCCTGGCCGCGCGCGCTCGCGCCCTTCGACGTCGAGCTCGTGGTTCTCGGCAAGCCGGGGAGTGAGGAGCGGGCGGTGGCAGACCGCCTGTACGACGAGCTCATCGACGCCGGACTGGAGACCCTCTACGACGATCGGGAGGCAAACCCGGGCGAGAAGTTCGCCGACGCAGAGCTTCTGGGGTGCCCGGTCCGGCTGACGATCGGGCGCCGTGCGCTCGCCGCGTCCGAGGTCGAGGTTCAGATCCGACGGGGCCGGGAAACCCGCAGCGTTCCCCTGAACGGGGCGGCCCCAGCCGTAGCGGATATCTGGCGGGAGCTGCCTTGAGCGAGCGGCCCACAGCGCCGCCGGCGCGTGGGCTGAATCGCCGGCGGTTGTTCGGGATCGACCGCTCCGGCCCGCCTCCGGAGGCGACGCTGGCCGGGCGTCCGCTCAACCCGTGGACAGTCCCCAACGCGATCGGATTCCTCCGCCTGGCCGGGATCCCGGTCTTCCTGATCGTGGCCATGAACAGCCACAACGGCCAGAGCACGCTCGCCGCGGTGCTGTTCGCCGCGATCGGGTGGGGCGACTACCTGGACGGCTTCACGGCGCGGCTCACAGGCCAGTACAGCCGCCTGGGCGCGCTGCTTGACCCGGTCATCGATCGTCTGCTCATCCTGTCCGGAATGGCCGTCGCCTGGCGGTTCGCGCTGCTTCCGCGGTGGGCGCTCGCGCTCGTTATCGCGCGGGAGCTCCTGGTCCTGGCCATGAGCCGCTACGGGCTGCGCCACGGCGTCGAGCTCCGGATCAACTGGCCCGGGCGCCTTGGCGTGGCACCCACGATGGGAGCGCCGTTCTTCGCCATGCTCGGCCTGCACACGGTCGCCCTGGTCATGCTCTACGTCGGACTGGCACTGGCGCTGGTGGCGACCGTTCTCTATTTCCGCAGCGGAGCGGCGGAAATCCGTGCACGCAAACTCTCAAGCTCAGATTGACCCTACAGCCTGAGCGCGGCTATACTCGGACGTCCCTACCCGGAGGGAGGATCCCGACCGATGGATACGTTTCCCGACCTGGGCTCGCTGAGCGACCAGGAGCTCAAGGAGCTGATCAAGCAGCTGACCGATGAGGAGATGGAGATCTCCTACAAGCGGCGCATCCTCCACGGGAAGATCGACATCTTGCGGGCCGAGCTCGTGAACCGCCTGCGCAAGAAGGATGAGAGCGGCGAGCTCGTGATCACGGGGGCGGATGTCCAGCAGCTGACGGACATCCTTGCCGGGCGCGTCCCGGCCAGCGGCGGCGAGTAGTCCAGCCGCCGTGGCCCAGCACTGCCCAGAGTGCGGCGCGCTCAACGACGAGGGCGCCAACTACTGCCAGCGCTGTGGGGCCTTCCTGGCCCAGTCCGAGCCGCCTCCGGGCACCACCACCGCGACCTACAAGGTCGGCGAAACGGGCGAGATCGAGGAGGTTCCGCTCGACGACGTCGTGGCCGGCGGTGCCGCGCTTGTGATCCGCGCCGGCGGCGGACGCTCGGGCGAGAGCTTCCCGCTCGAGGCCGAGCGGATGACGATCGGTCGCCGGCCTGACAGCGACATTTTCCTGGACGACGTGACCGTCTCTCGGGACCATGCCCTGCTCGTGCGGCGGGGCCCCGACTACTACCTCGACGATTGCGGCTCGCTCAACGGCACCTATGTCAACCGCCGCCGGATCGAATCGCACCGGCTGACCGACGGGGACGAGCTGCAGGTGGGCAAGTACAAGCTGGCCTTCTTCAGCCGCTGATGGCCACGGTTCCGACAAACGGTCCGGGCGCTCCGCTGGCCGGGGTGACCGAGCCACCCGGGGCCGAGGAGCGGCCGCGACAGAAGGCGGTGACGATCGGCGCCGTGTGCAAGGCCCTGAGCCAGGAGTTTCCCGACATCTCGATCTCCAAGATCCGCTACCTCGAGGATCAGAAGCTGCTTACGCCCCGCCGCACACAGGGCGGCTACCGCCTCTACACGGCCTCTGATGTCCAGCGGCTGCGGACGATCCTGCGTCTTCAGCGCGACGAGTTCCTGCCCCTGCGGGTAATCCGGCAGGAGCTCGCGGCCGGGCGCTCTGACCGCGACGTCGCGGCGCCCAGCGACGGCCGCGTGCTCCGCCGAGCCCTGGTCAGCACGCGAGATCCCGGCGCGCTCTACTCGCTGGAGGACGTCTGCGAGGAAACCGGAGCCGAGCCGACGCTGGTGCGCGAGCTGGTCGAATTCGGGGTGATCAAGGGCGAGCAGCGCGGCGGAGTCAAGTACTTCGACGAGACCGAGCGAGAGATCGTTCGTGCTGTCGCCGAGCTCGCGCGCTATGGCGTGGGGGGCCGAAATCTGCGCGTTTTCCGTAGCTCCGCTGACCGCGAGGCGCAGCTGCTGCAGAGCATCCTGGCGCCGGCGTTACGCTCCCGCAACCCCGAGCGGCGAAAGGAGGCCATCGAGGCACTCGAGAACCTGGCCTCGGTGACCACCCACCTCAAGCACCTGCTGTTGATCCGCGACCTGCGCAACATCGCCACCTGAGACAGGGCCACGCGGCTGTGGACCTGCGCGCGTTCATCCGCGACATCCCGGACTTTCCCACCCCCGGAATCGTCTTCAAGGACATCTCACCGTTGCTGCTCGAGGCGCGAGCCTTGGGCGCGGCGGTGGGGGGCCTGGCCGCGCTGGCCGCGCCCCTCGAGGTCGATTACGTGGTGGCGGCAGAGGCCCGCGGCTTTATTCTGGGCGGTGCCCTCAGCCGGGAGCTCGGCACCGGGTTCGCGCCGGCGCGCCGGCCCGGGAAGCTGCCCTGGGAGACCGTCAGCGCCGAGTACGCACTCGAGTATGGGGTGGGCACGCTGGAGCTCCATTCCGACGCGCTGGCCGGCGGGGCGCGCGTCCTCGTTCATGACGATGTCCTGGCCACCGGGGGCACGGCGGCGGCGGTATGCGAGCTCGTGGAGCGCCTCGGTGGGGTGGTCGCGGGATGTCTCTTCCTGATCGAGCTGAGCTTCCTGGGCGGCCGCGAGCGGCTGGCGCCGCGCCCCGTGCTGACCCTGCTCGAGTATCCGTCCGCCTGATGCCGAGCGTGAGCCGTTCGCGGATCGTCGCGGCTGCGCCTGAGCGCGTCTGGCGCGTGGTTGCCGATCCCCACGACCAGCCGCGCTGGTGGCCACTGGTCGAGCGAATGGAAGGCGTCGACGAGGCGCAGTTCACACAGGTGATGCGGACCCGCAAGGGACGCCTGGTCCGGGCTGACTTCCGCGTGCTGGCGTCAGAGCCGCCCGGCACGGGGGCGGATCAGCCCGGCCGGCGGGTCTGGGAGCAGGAGGTGGCGGGGACCCCGTTCGAGCGCGTCCTCGGGGAGGCGGTCACCGAGGTGCTCGTGGCGCCCAGTGGCGAGGGCACCCGCGTGACGATCACCCAGCGCCAGCAGCTGCGCGGCTACTCGCGGACCGGCGGCTTCCTGCTGCGGCGAGCCACGAGGACGAAGCTCTCGGAGGCCCTCGACGCCCTCGCGGGGCTCTTCTAAGCCTGGCTTGCTTGGCCTCGGCTAGAGGCGGAAGGCCCCCGTGAGCACGATCCTCCCCGGGGTCTTCGGCGATGCGCTCGTCTCCAGGGTGACGAGCAGCTTCTTGAAGTGCGACGCGTTGGCCGGCAGGGCGCCCGCGGTCCTCAGCATCCCGTTCGAGCTGACGGCCGGGCTGACGAAGCCCACGATCTGGCTGTCGCCCGGCGAGTTGGAGAGCCAGACGGCGTAGGCATCGGGGGGATGCTTCTTGTTGGCCGCCAGGCCCTCGGCGGCGATGGCGACGCCGAAGCGACCCTGGAGTTGGAGCACCTCGGCGAAGCCGAGCGGGGACTTGCCTCCGCTCGGGGGCTTGAGCGCGATCGCCGCGACCACACGGGCCCCGGTCGAGCCCGTCGCCCCGGTGGCGCCGGTGGCGCCGGTGGCGCTGGTGATCCCGGCGGCGGCGGTCCGCCGAGCGGTGTGGTTATGCGAGCCGCCGGGGAGGACGAGGATCAGCACGACGGCGACGATCACCGCCGCCGCCGCGGCCAACAGGAGCGCCCCGCCCCGGCGGGAGCTGGGGCGGGCGGGCGGCCCGGTCTCGTCCGGGTCGGCCTGGGGGTCCGCAGGCGTCTGGTCTGCGGGTGTTCGGTCGGGAGGTGTCTGGTCTGCGGATGCCTGGTCTGCAGGTGTCTGGACGGCACGTGTCTGGACGGCAGCTGTCTGGCCGGCATGCCCTTGCTCCGCCGGGACCTCGGGCAGGGGATGGCCGGCGATCTCCTGGAGCTCCGAGCTCACGGCCCGCGCCCATGCGCGTTCACTCGCCGACTGAGCGAGGTGGCTGCGGACATCGGACGCGACCGCCTCCGGCAGCGCTCCGAGGAGGTAGTCGGTGATCAGCGCTCGCCGCTCGGAGGGCACCCGGCTCTGCGGGCCCAGCGCGTCGAGCGCCGCCAGCGCCCGCTGACGCACGCCGGCCCGGTCGATCGAAAGCAGCTGGGCGATCTCGTCATACGTCCGCCCGCGGCGCAGCACGAGCTCGAGCACCGCCCGCTGGTCGTCAGGCAGGTCTTGGAAGGAGGCCATTCGAGCCTCCAGCGTAGAGGACTCAAGGTAACGTGAGCGCCATGAATCGCCCGTCCGACGTGCTCGAGCCGGTGGGTTTCGACCGCCTCTATGGCCTGGAGAACGTGGAGGTCGGCGACGGGCGCGCCGAGGCCCAGGTGCGCGTCCGAGATGAGCTCAAGCAGCCATACGGCCTGGTTCACGGTGGTGTCTACGCGGCCATCGCCGAAAGCCTGGCCTCGCTCGGCACCGCCCTGGCTGTGGCCGCGGATAACCGGCGCGCGGTCGGTCTTTCCAACCAGACGAGCTTCCTCCGGCCCGTGAGCGAGGGGACGGTCCATGCGGTGGCGCTGGCCAAGCACCGGGGGCGAACCACCTGGGTGTGGGACGTCGAGATGTCCGACGACGCCGGGCGTCTGTGCGTGCTCACTCGAATGACGATCGCCGTCAGAGACGCCTGAGGACGCCGACGCTCTCCTGATGGGCTAGCTCAGTGGCGCGCCCGCGCCGCGCGGCTGCGGCCATTGCGCGCCGAGCCATCACCCCGACCGCCGTTCGCCGCCGCCACGATCTCATCCACCGAGGCCCGCAGGTCATCCGCCAGGACGTCGAGGTCGGCCAGGGCGTCATAGTCGCCCGAGAGACCGAAGTTGAGTTGGCCGTGGTAGCTCATGATCGCGATCCCGAGGGCGGTGTTCTTGGCCAGCGGGACCATCGGGAAGATCGCCTCGAGCTCACGGCCCAGGAGGTAGAGGGGGAACTGCGGTCCCGGAACGTTGGTCACGACCAGATTGAACAGCCGCTGGCGGGCCTGCAGGCGGGCGGCCTGGGACATGATCGTCGGCGGCGCAAATCCGGACAGCGAGGTCAACACCTGAGCGCCGACGGCTTGACCTGAGGCCTTGAGCTCCCGCATCGAGGCGCTGATCGAGCGCAGCCGCTTCACCGGGTCGTCGATTCCCACCGGGAGCGGTGCCCACATCGCCGCGACCCGGTTGCCGAGGGCTCCGCGCTCGACGTCGGCCCGCACGGACACGGGCACCATGGCCCGGAGCACGACCCCGTCGGTGGGCTCGCCGTGCCGGCGCATGTAGCGCCGAAGCGCGCCGGTGACGACCGTCAGGACGACGTCGTTGACGGTGCCGGAGAGGGCGTTCTTCACGGCCTTGAACTCGCCCAGATCTCCCTGCACCCAGGTGAAGCGGCGGTGAGGGCCGATGGGCACGTTGAACAGCGTCGAGGGGGCCGGCTGAAGGCCGCTGAGCGCGAACTCACCCAGGGCACCCACGGAGCGGGCAGCCTGGCCGGCCACGGCGCGGGGGCCGCGCAGAGCCGCCCTCAGGCCGCGAGCCATCTCCGCCGGGACGGTCGCGCGCTCGAGCAGGGCATCGGCCAGCAGCTGGGCTCCAGAGGGCAAGGGCCGGGCGACCCATTCCTGATCCGGCGGCGCGACCGGCATCGGCTCCGGCGAGGTGTCGAACAGGACGGTCATGATGTCGACGCCCGAGATGCCGTCGACCAGGGCGTGGTGGGTCTTCGAGAGCAGTGCGAAGCGGGAGCCGCTCAGCCCCTCGACGAGCCACACCTCCCAGAGCGGCCGGCTGCGATCGAGCGCCTGCGAGAAGACCCGGCCCGTCATCCGCATCAGCTGCTCCTCGCTGCCCGGATCCGGCAGCGCGGTGTGGCGGACGTGGTAGGCGAGGTTGAAGTGGGGGTCATCGACCCACACGGGCCGGCCCTGCCCGAAGGGGACAAAGGCCAGCCGCTGGCGGTAGCGCGGGACGAGGTGAAGCCGTGACTGGATCGCCTCCAGAAGCTCGCGGTGCGTCGGCGCGGAGCCGCTGAAGATCGCGCACCCGGCCACGTGCATGTGAACCGAGTCGCGCTCGAGGTGCAGGAACGAGCTGTCGAGGCCGGTCAGGCGGTCCGCGTTGGCCACGGTCGCATTCTTGCAGGGGCGGCCAGGTTCCTCCGGTGGTAGGGCGGTTCGTTACTTACCAACAAGT
This sequence comes from Solirubrobacteraceae bacterium, assembly GCA_035308915.1. GTDB lineage: Bacteria > Actinomycetota > Thermoleophilia > Solirubrobacterales > Solirubrobacteraceae > Palsa-465. The sequence continues at coordinate 50,221 of DATGFT010000022.1, read as the reverse complement.
GTGGCCCATATCACACAAATCCGGCGCGGTGCGTGTCATCCTCAGGGCGTCGATTCGACCTGCCGAGTCGCCCTGCCCGGTGCAGGGCGAGCGGGGAACCCAAATCGAGCGTGTGGTTTCCGCTCGAACGGGGCGAATCGGCCGCCTGGCCACCAAAGCCACTCGGCGGCCGTAGCGACAGCTCAGCACGAGGGAAGCTGGGCCTGCCGCGAGCCCGACAGCTAACTCCGTAGGCGCCCGGTCGACGAAACCGACAAGGAGGTTTGCATGAAACGCAGGGCGATCCTGCGCGAGTCGCGGCTGATGCAGGCGGCGGTCGGAGTCACGGTCATCGCTGCACCGACGTCGGCGGCGCTCGCGGACGCACCCCAGGCGGCAGCACCACTTCAGACACACGTGAAGTCCCATCGGCTCCGCTACGGGCAAGCCGTGGTTCTCGACGGTCGGGCGCCCGCCTCGGACGCGGGGCAGACGGTCGAGCTGGCCTTTGCGTCATCGGCGAGCACGAGCTGGCAAGCGATCGCGTTCACGCAGATCGCGCCGGGCGGCGGGTTTCGCTTGAGCGCGCCCCTGTCGACATCCGGATCGGTCAAGGTGAGCATCAGCGCAGCGGGTGGAGCGGCGGCCTCGGCGGCCGCCTCGGCCTCAAGCCCGCCCCAGCGGGTTGCCGTGGCTGCCTCCCTGCGCGTTCGCCGCCACGCGCGTGAGCTGTTCGGGCCCCGGCGGATCGAGGTACAGGGAGTCCTCCTGCCGCGCAGCGGGCGCCACCGGGTGCTTCTCCAGACTCGGAGCGGGCGTCGCTGGCGCACCCTGGCGCGCGGCTACACGCGTTCGAACGGGAGGTTTGCCCTCCGCTACTTCGCAGTCGCGGCTGGGAATGAACGGCTGCGCGTCCGCTTTCCAGGCGACCGAAGCAACGCCGCGGTCACAGCGCCGGCGGGCCGCGTCACCGTGTTTCACCCCTCCGTCGCGTCGTGGTATTACGACGGCGGGACAACCGCCTGCGGCTTTCACGCCCAGTACGGCGTGGCCAATCTGAGCCTCCCGTGCGGGGCCCGGGTGCAGTTGAGCTACGGCGGCCGGACGGTCACCGCTGTTGTCGATGACCGCGGGCCATATGTCGGCGGACGCGAATGGGACCTGAACCAGAACACGGCCGCCGCGCTCGGGTTCGGGGGCGTCGGGACGGTCTGGTCATCGAGGTGAGGGTCGGGCGCGTAGGCGTCTGACCCGCGGCCTACGCTCCGACAGGTGGGCCGCTGCGTGGCGCATCTCGACATGGACGCGTTCTACGTCTCGGTCGAGCTGCGCCGGCGGCCTGAGCTGCGCGGGCGTCCGGTGATCGTCGCCGGCACCGGGCCCCGCGCCGTGGTCACGACAGCGTCGTATGAGGCGCGGCGCTTCGGCGTCGGGTCGGCCATTCCGGCCGCCCGCGCTCGCCGCCTGTGCCCGCAGGGGGTCTTCCTCGAGCCTGATTTCCCCTACTACCGTTCGGCCTCGGCCGAGGTCATGGGCCTCGTCCGCTCCCGCATCGAGCTCGTCGAGGTGGTGGGGCTCGACGAGGCCTACCTTGAGCTGACCGGCGTGGAGCGCCCGCTGGGCGTGCTGCGGGCGCTCCGCGACGAGATCGAAGCCGCGAGCGCCCTGACCTGCTCCGTGGGGGTCGGGCCGAACAAGCTGATCGCCAAGGTGGCCTCGGATGCCGAGAAGCCACGCGGCTTTGTCGTGCTGAGCCGCGAGGCCGCCCGCACACGCTTTGCCCGGTCGGGCTGTGGCCTTGTGCCGGGAATCGGCCCCAAGACGGTCGAACGGCTGCGCGCGTGCGGGATCCTGACCCTCGGCCAGCTCGCCGAGACCCCCGCATCTAAGCTGGCGGGACGCTTCGGAGCTCGGCAGGCGGCCGAGCTCGTACGCCGGGCCCGGTTTGAGGATTTGAGCCCGGTGACCGAGGAGCGGAAGGTCCTATCGGAGTCGCGGGAGGTCACCTTCGACGCCGATATCGCCGAGATGAGCGAGCTCGAGTCCATCCTCGATGGCCTCGTTCAGCGCCTCTGCGACGCCCTCGAACGCCAGCGCCGGTGTGGCCGGACGGTCGCCATCAAGGTCCGCCTGGACGATTTCTCCACCCATACCCGGGCGCGGACGCTGGCTCGGGCAGTCGCCGGCGCAGACCAGGTCGGCCCGGTCGCGCTCGAGCTCCTACGCCGGTTTGATCCGCCCCGGCCGGTTCGCCTCCTGGGGGTCCGCGTCGCCGGGCTCGAGAGCTCCGTCGAGCGAACCGAGGAGCAACTACGCCTCGTCGTGTGAGGCGTATGCTGCCGCCAGGCCTCGCTCATGTCGTCCATTGCCAAGTTCCTGCGCGGAAGCGACCGAGAGTATTTCGACCTGTTCGAGCGGGCCGGAACCAACATCGAGGACTCAGCCCGGCTGCTCGAGGAGATGCTCGCCGAGTACCCGGAACGCCGTGACCTGGCCCAGGAGATCCGCGAGCGTGAGCACGAGGGCGACCAACTCACCCACGAGATCCTCTCGCGCCTCAACCAGACCTTCGTAACCCCGATCGACCGCGAGGACATACTTCAGCTGACCTCGGCCCTGGACGACATCGTCGACTACACCGAGGAGGTGGCGGACTACCTCGGGCTCTACCGGATCGAAGCCCCGATGGTTCAGGCCCAGACGTTGGCCGGCGTGCTCCGTGCAGCCTCGCACCAGATCGCGGAGGCGATCCCGCTGGTGCGGGGATTCAAGGACATCGGCAGCTACGTCGTCGAGGTCCACCGGCTGGAGAACGAAGCCGACAGGATCGTCCGTGAAGCCATCGCTTCGCTGTTCGATGTGGGCATCGATCCGATGGTTGTAATCCGCTGGAAGGACATCTTCGAGCGGCTGGAGAACGCGATCGACTCGACGGAGCGAGCCGCCTACATCCTCGAAGGAATCGTGATCAAGAACTCCTGAGCCCGGGACCACGGATGCCAGACGAGGTTCAGCACCGTCTCAGCGCGAACGAGTCGGTGTTCCGGGAGATCAATGAGGGCATCGAGCGCGGCCAGTGGCCGGGCGAAGAGGACGCCCTGGTCAGCTTTCGCTGTGAGTGCGCCCGCCTCGGCTGTAACGAGCTCATCGAGCTGAGCGTCCGGACCTACGAGGCAGTGCGGTCAAACCCCCGCCGCTTCATCTTGCGGCCGGGGCACGAACGCCTCGACGTGGAGGCCGTCATCGACCGGGGCCCTAACTACCTGGTCGTCGAGAAGGTCGATCAGGCCGGGGAGAGGGCGGAGGAGACCGATCCCCGCTCCCGCGCGGACCCGCGGGACTGAGGCCGGGACCCGGCCTGGGGCTGGGTCCGCCGATCCCCGCGGGGCTTGGACCGGGCGAGGTTGAAGCGCAGGCGCAGCTCGGTGCCCCCCGAGCCCCGGCTGAGAATCTGGAAATCGTCCGCCAGCTGGGCGATCAGAGCGAGTCCAAGGCCGAGCCCGGTGCTCCCGGCGTGCGGGCGCAGCCCGTCCCCGGCATCGGCAACGAGCAGCCAGAGCTCGTTCTCGACGTAGGAGGCGCTGACGTGGACCGTCCCGGCCTCGCGGTCACGATAGGCGTGCATGACGGCGTTCGTCACCGCCTCGGAGGCCGCCAGCCGGACCGCTTCCAGCAACTCCGGATCGGCGCCGGCATCGCGGGCAAACCCCGTCAGGGCGTTGCGTGCGTCGGCGACGGCTTCAGGAACCGCCGGAAAGGACTCCGTGAATGTCTCTCCTGGCATGAGCATCCTGAGCACTGGATACCCCGTTGGCCATAAAAAACACGCCTCTGGTTCAGTACAGCGCCGAGGCGAGCCGCCGGCGCGACTCCCGGGCCAGCGGGTCCTCCACGCCGAGCTCGTCCAGGATGCCGATGACCACGCGGCGGATGTCATCGCGAGCACCGTCCGCGGACGGCAAAGCTCCGAGAAGTAGATCGAGCCCTCGAGCCGTCTCGCCGGCATCGAGCGCCGTGAAGGCCTCGCCGAGATCAGGCTCGCCCCGCTGGGTGAGCGCGATTCGCGCCGCCAGGCCATCGGCGGTGAAGTTCCCTGGAATGCGCCGGAGAACCTGTAGCGCCTCGTCGTCCTCACCGCGAGCCACGAGCGCCCGTGCCAGAGCGATCGCGGCATCGGCTCGCGTTGGCTCGAGCTGGAGCGCCTCGCGGAGGGATGCCTCATCGCCCTGGGCAACCAGAGCGTCAGCGGCGGAGGGCAGCAGCGAATCCATGAACTGCTCCACCGCCGCGGGCGGGCGGCCGCCGATGAACTCGGCGGCGACGTGGCCGTCGCGGAACGCCTTGACCGCGGGGATGCTCTGAATGCGGTACGCCCGGGCCAGCTCTGGGTTGGCGTCCACATCGATCTTGGCCAGCTCCAGCTTCCCCGCCCGGGCCGCAGCGGCGCGCTCCAGCACGGGGCCGAGCTGGCGGCACGGGCCGCACCACTCGGCCCAGAAGTCGACCACCACGGGAACGGTGTGGGAGCGGTCGAGAACCGCGGTCTGGAAGGTTGCCTCAGAAACGTCCACAATCCGATGGTAGCGACGGCCGATCGGGCAGTAACCTCACGCTCACGTCAACTTCACGCGTCATCGAGAGCGAGGGCGTCCGGCTGGCTCTCTCCGATTCAGACGACGGGCCCGCGGTGGTGCTTCTCCACGGTTTGACCGCCACGCGCCGCTATGTCGTGATGGGCTCGAGCGCCCTCGAACGCGCCGGGCACCGCGTCGTCGCCTACGACGCGCGGGGCCATGGAAAGTCCTCGCCGGCTCCGGATCCGAACGCCTACACCTACGCCGATCTCGGCCAGGATCTCGAAGCGATCCTCGACGATCTCGGGATCGAGCGGGCGGTTCTGGCCGGGGCCTCGATGGGGGCGCACACGATCCTGTGGCTGGCGCTGAAGGCACCGGAGCGGGTGGGGGGCTTGGTTGTCATAACGCCGGGCTATGACCCGGACTCGCAGGACGACCCGGGGCGCCTGGCGCGGTGGGACGCGCTGGCGGATGGCCTCGAGCGTGGGGGTGTGGATGGTTTTCTGGCCGCCTACGGCGAACCGGCTGTACCCCCGAGGTGGCGTGAGACCGTGACGAAGGTCATCCGCCAGCGTCTTTCGCTGCACGAGCACCCGGAGGCGGTCGCCGCGGCGCTGCGGGTGGTGCCGAGGTCACGGCCGTTCGCGAACCTGAACGAGCTGGGTGCGATCGGCGTCCCGACGACCGTCGTGGGCTCCGCGGATGAGGCTGACCCAGGTCATCCCGAGGCGCTCGCGAAGGCCTACGCCGAGGCCATCCCCGGCGCCCGGCTGGTGCTCGACGAACCGGGAAAGTCTCCGATCGCCTGGCAGGGCAGCCAGCTATCGCGGGTCATCGCCGAGCTCGCAGAGGAGGCGGGCGTCAGCCCTAGCCGGCGGTGACGTGCTCGTAGGGGGCGCGGTTGGTGGCCAGGTACGGCGTCGATACGAACCTGATCACTACCCGAAGGTGGACCGGGCCGCTGTGGTGCCGGAAGCGCCTGAACTGCGTCTGGGCTCCAAAGGCGCACGTCGGCTGAACCGCGGCCAGGGTGAAGCCAACCTGGCGGCTCCCGCGAAACCAGCGAATCGTGACGTTGCCCCGGCAGGCCCAGGGGGCCGGAATCGAGGCCGGCGCGACGATCCGGCCCGACGTCGTGAAGGTATATGGCCGGTGATGGGCATGGCGAGGCCGGGTGGAGGCTAATACGAGGGGCTGCGGTCGATGCGAGGGATAGGTCATGAACGTGGCATCCTGCCCGTATATCGGGCGGGCACCCGAGTGCGCGGCCACGAGCCGGTAGTGGTAGACCGTGCCGGGCGCGAGCAGCCCCTGGAGTGATGCGAGGACGTTCGCAGCGGACGCCGACGGACCAAGTGTCTGCGGCGAGGTGAGCTGGCCATACTGCGTGTTCGCGCCCCACTGGAAGTACCAGGTTGTCGTCTGTCCGGCTGGGTTGACGGTGCCGGTGAGGTCGGCGCCCTTCGTGTTCAGGTCGATGGCGTTGCCGGTGGAGACACCGGGCGGGGGAGTCCCGGCGGTCCTGAACGTCCGGTCGGCACCGACCGTCGTGCCGAACTGGTTGGTGGCGACGAGGCGGTAGTGGTAGGTGGTTCCGGGCGTGAGGTGACGCGCGGTCTGGGCCACGGCGAGCCCGCTGGTCCCCGAACCCGCCGGGTATGCGGAGTGGGAGACCCCGTAGCTCGTCGTCAGCCCCCACTGGAAGTAGTAGGTGGTACTGCTGCCATTCGGATTCACCGAGCCGTGCAGCGACGCGTGGGTCTGCGTGATTAGCCGCGCCGCGCCGGTGGTCACGCTCGGCGAGCTTGCCGCAGCGGCCACGGCGGCCACGGCGGCCATGGCCGCGAAGGCGCTCGCGACCGCCACGACCCTCTGCCTGTTCACCCACCGCTTGACGGTCATCGCTGCTCTATCTCCGGATGGGGGCTGAAGTTGCGCTCGAACGCGGCATTATGGATCCGGCGACGGCGCCGGTTCGCAGTGGGAGCGGGCCGCAGGCGAGCCTCACTCGCCACGCACCGCGCTGGAGGATGTCGCGTGGCGGGTTGGGCTCGTTTTTCGAAACGTACCCGCCACGCACAGGCGGAGATCGTGCCGCGTGGCGAGTTAGATGCGGTTTCTGGGATCTGGGCGGTCGGAGCGCGGAGGGTTGCTGACTCTGGTCCTCGCCCGAAGCAGATGACCGCGTGGACCCTCGCCCGCCTCGATTCCCTTGTCGTACCAGCGGCCGAGAACCGCTTTTCCCGATCGCCCGCGGAGATAGACCGTTCCGGCGCGCGGTCGTTTCCGAAGACGACTTGGGCTCTGCCGGGTGCGTCGCGAGCGCAAGCAGCGATAGTCAAGTCGCGTTTTGTGGTGTAGCTCCTGATCGTCGTTAGGACGTTGGCTTCTCAGGCGGCGTTGAGCTCGATCCACTCCTTGTTGTTGTCGTCGGAGCGAGCTTGCTCGAAACCGTCGAGCGTCGAGAGAACGAGCTGGATGGAGTGGTCTGAGAGGTAGCGGCGCTGGACGGGCCACTCGTCGTTCTGCTCGATCAGGAGCATCCTGGCGGGGCGGAGCACTCGCCAAATATGGCGGGTAGCTTCGGAGGTACCGCAGGCCCGTCACAGAGACGTCACATTTGGCGGGCGAACGCCAGGCTGGGGAAGGGGGTGGACCTAGGCCGAGGCTGCGCTCAGCGCCCGTCTGAGACCGCTTCGCCTCGCTGGGGATCTCGCTGCGCTCGATGCGAGGGACAGGTCAGCTGCGGCAGGGCGTGGCGGGCCAAGGCGGCGGCAGAGTCCAGCCGGCGCGCGGTGCGCCGGCGGCGGGCTCACACCCGCCCGCCGGCGGCGCTCCGTGCTGCCGTCCGGCCGCTGACCCCAGCGCTGGCGCCGGGCACGGGCAGGCGCAACATGCCGGTCGCGGTCTGAGACTAGGCGCGGGCCACGGCGTACAGATGGTCGGCAAAAAGCCCGGGAGCAGCGCGCGTCAGCAGCTTGCTGGGGCGACCGGCCGGGCGATCTCCGACGAACCGCCGCGCCAGAGGCATACGGTACGCGACGCTGAGATCGCTGATACCCCCCCCTCAATGATCGAGTAGCCAGCCTGGCTCAACATCCTGGCCAGACTGCGATGTGTGAAGAACCGGATGTGGGGATCCCGCCAAGGCATGCTCACCGACTGGTCATCGCCGCCGGGGTGCCATCTGCCAAGCAGCGCAAAGTCAATGCGGCTGCGCCAGTTGGCAACGTTCGGGACGGTCACGATCAAAATCCCGCCTGGACGTAGGACACGTCGGGCCTCGACCACAGCACCGAACGGATCAAAGAGATGCTCCAGCACCTCCAGAGACAGCGCCACGTCGACCGAGTCGGACTCCAACGGCAGGGCAGCTGCGTCAGCGATCAACTGGGCCTCCAAACCGTTGGCTCGCGCCAGTCCCACCGCCCCCTCGGAGACGTCAAAGCCCGTGTAGCGCGCCGACCGTTCAGCGACCCAGCCCGCTGTCCTATGGCCATCGCCACATCCGATGTCGATCACACGGTCAGACGGCTGAACGTAGCGCTCCAAGAGGGCTCGCAGCGTGCTGTCTGGCAGGCCCTCGCCGGTTGGCGAGAACCCCGATGGCCCCCAGTAGCGCTCGTAGTAGCTGCGGACTTCTGAGCTCAGAGCTTCCTCTCCAGCCCGCCTAGTGCGATGCCTGCCTCACCACGCAAGTGATGGTACGTACGAATCCCGCCCGGTGGGGGCTGCAACACCGGCTCTTAATGCTCGATAACCGTCCTGTGGACGTCGGCGCGGGGTGTCAGGCTGCGGCGGCCGCGGGTACCGAGAAGACGAAGCTCGGGTCTTCGCTGGCCACCCGGGCGCGGTATTCGGTGGCCAGGTACTTGGCCATCCGCTCGGGGCTCTCCTCGTTGGGGAATGCCTGCTTGAAGACCGCCCATTCGCGCTGGGCCTGGCGCTCGCTGATCTTCCAGTAGCGGGCGTATTCCGCCTGACTTGGCCAGCCTCCGTCTTCTGCCGCTCCCCGGTGGGCCGCGATGGCCAGGCAGGCTGCGGTGGTGAGGGCTTCGGAGGCTTTCTTGCTGGCTTTGAGCGTCCCGCCCAGGCCGCCGCCGAATTCGCCCCGGAGATTGATGTACGCAACCTCGGCGAGCGTCTGCTGTCGCTTGGAGCGGGGCACGGCGTCCAGTCTAGGCTCGGCGCACGACACGTTCAGTCGGCCTCTCTGGCAATCGCGATCGCCTGATCGACCAGCTGCTCAACCGCGATCCGGTCACGGTCTGCTCGGGCACTTGCCAGGGCTCTGGCGTCCTCGGCTGCCCGACGAGCCCGGACCTGCTCCTGGCGCTTGGCTCGGATTAGCCAGGCTGCCTCCCGCGCTCGAAGCCAGCTGATTGCCTCTCTGACGATGGCGCTGCGGGTCGATCCGCCGCGGCGATAACGGACTAGCAGCTCCAGGTCCTCGAGCGCGGGCAGCTCGAGGTAGACCACGACCCGGACCAGGGGAGGCTCGCTCAGCTGTCCCACGCTGCCAGAGCCGCCTCGATGGTTTCGCCCAGGTTGACCTCGACCGGCTCGAAGAAATCGTCTGCCAGGACCAGCCCTCGGTCGCGGAGCTCACGACGTCGACGAAACATCGTCCGCCGCGGATAGCCCCGGTCGCCCGCCTGGTGCAACGCCATGAACCCAAGCAGCCGTTCGGCCTCCCGCCGAGGTACCTCGCCAGCCATGATCCGCTCGTGGACCCGCGCGGCGATCACCGGCAGCGAAGCCACCGTTAGCCCAGCCGCCGACTTGGCCAGCGGGCCGAACCGGGTTTGGAAGCGGTCGCGGACGTGGGGCAGATCAACCTCTTCGACGGCCCGCCGCAGCGACTTGTCATAGCGCGCCTGGTTCTCGAAGCGGACCAGCGTCCCTGGATGCCCTGACAGCGCCTCCACGGCTTTGTCATAGACCCTGGCCTTCATGCCCCGACCGCTCTCGTTCGCGATGTAGACCGTCTGGGGCGGGTGGCCCCACACGACCGGCATCGAGCGGGGGAAGTCCAGCGCTGCCACTCCCTGAAGCACGGCGAGCCCCTGGTGCCCCTCCACAAACGCCAACGTCACCGTCCCATCAGCCCGCGCCACCCCGGCATCCCGACCCAACGGAAAGCCAAGCTCCCCAACGGCCCCGAGAACGTCCCTGGCGGCCTCAGCGAGCGTCGCGGGGTGCGCCAGACCCTCGACTGCCGGATGCCCTTCGATCCAGAGCATCCGGTGACCCGGCAGCACTCCCACAACGTGGCCACGTGGCCGCTCGGAGCTGAGCAGCGGTCCTCGACCCTCGGCCTGGCAGAGAGAGATGGCTCGCTCCAGGTCGCGGTCGCTGTCGAGGTACCTGGCCAGACGCCACGTATCGACCCCAGCCTCAACAGGGGTGCCAGTTTTGGCACTAAGTTGGGTGTAACAGGGCCCAACTCCTGACGTTCCATCGACCCGACACATTACGTCGGGAACAATGGCAATCGCTCCGGACGCCACGCCTGGGGACCAGACACGCCATGAAACGGCGGGCTGGGGAAGGGGTGGAGCTGAGGCCGAGGCTGCGCTCAGCGCCCGTCAGAGACCGCTTCGCTCCCGCTGAGGATCGCCTGCGGCGATGAGCAAGACGGGCCAGCTGCAGCCGACCGTGGCGGGGCAGAGGCGGCGGCAGAGTCCGGAACGGGCGCGCGGCGCGCCGGCGGCGGGCTCACGCCTCGCTTGCCGGCGGCGCTCCATGCTGCCGTCCAGCCGCTGTCTCCGACCCCGGCTCCGGCACGCGGCGGTGCGCCAGGGTCGAAAGTTCCTCATGCAGATCAAGCACAGGCTTCTAGAGCAACCACACGCCATAGAGGTACGCAACCGGCGCGATCGCCATCAACTCGACCAGCACCGTTAGCCAAACGATCGGGACACCCGCCCCTGAACTTCGTCGGGCGATCAGCACTCCTGCGGTCAGGGCAACCGCAACAACGATCGTGCATCCCGTCGCCACGCCGATGGCCGAAGCTCGCCTGGTCGCGCAGCCGGTCGGATCGGAATCCCCGCAAATCTGCAGCAGGATCCAAACCGAGTACCAGACCGGAGCGAGCAACAGCAGACCGACAACAGCGCCGCGCTTCGGTACCCCTGCCGCGTACTCCGGTGGCCCGACGTCCTCCACAGCACCATCATCGTCACGCGATAGCGGGGGCAAGAGGGCTCAGCCCCTGAAATCAGCGCCGCTTCAATGCTCGATAACCGTCCTTATGTGAACCACCAAGCGCGCAACGACGCACCTGGGCGAAAAAGCCACCTGACAGGTGGCTCGTCCGCCCAGGTCGCCTCGACCTGCTCAGTGCCGGCGGCGATCCCTCGATCGACGCGTATTTGCGGTCAAGTCCCCGAGATAGACTCCTTGTCCGATGGCCAAGCAGCAGCGAATGATGCGCGTCGAGCAGCGCAGCCAGCTCGCGGCGATCCAGCAGCTCGAGAATCGCTCCGACGAGGAGCTCGAGGCGGAGACCCGCTACAAGGCGGCGGCGCAGGCGATTCTGGGCGCCCGGGCCGCCGAGCGCTATGACGCGAAGGCCGCCCGCGCGCACTTTCAGCGCGCGATGGCTGCGGCGCGGCCCCAGGAGCGCATGCAGCTGCGGCGGATGGCTGACGCGTCGCTGGCCTTGGCCGAGCGGCGCGCCGACGACCTCAAGAAGGCGACCGAGCGGCTCGGCGTGGAAGCGCCCACGACGCGGCAGCTTCGCGGGCTTCAGCTGCTCGGGCTGATCGCGCCGCCGGCCAGCGCCGGCGCCCTGGCACGGGTGCGTGGCATCGTCCTGGCGCTGATCCTCGTGCTTCTCGTGGTCGCGGTCGCGTTCGGCATCGTGTACGGAATCGGCACCGCCGCGGGCGGGATCTCGGTCGACACGGCTATCTTCTACGGCTTCCTCCTCGTCCTCGTCGCCTTCGCGGCCCTCGCCCTCTGGGGGCGCCGGCGCCAGAAACGGGCCCGCGCAGAACGGTCCCAGCAGGCGGCGGCCCGGTAGGCGCCGCCTCCAGGCCGTGTGCGGTCGCTACACGCTGGCGGCGCCTGACCCAGCCGAGCTCCGGGCCCGCTTCCCGGTCGGCGAGGCGGTGCAGATCCGCCGCCGGTTCAACATCGCCCCCGGTGACGAGGTCCTGGCGGTAACCACCGACCGGGACGGAGCGCCTCGGGGCGAGGAGCTGCGTTGGGGCCTGATCCCTCGCTGGGCCCCCACGCCCGAGCCTTCGCTGAAGATGATCAACGCGCGCGCCGAGACGCTCGAGGACCGCGGGGCGTTTCGCGACGCGCTCGGCCGGTTTCGCTGTCTGATCCTGGCTGACGGCTTCTACGAGTGGCAGGGCCGAGCAGGTGCCAAGCGCGCCTTCCACATCACGCGCGCGGGAGGCGAGGCGTTCGCCTTCGCGGGCCTGTGGTCGATCTGGCGTGACGACGAGAGGGAGCTCCGCTCGTGCACGATCATCACCACCGCGGCAAACCGAGCCGTGGCGCCGCTGCATGACCGGATGCCGGTCATCCTCGAGCCGGGAGCCGAGGCGGCATGGCTTGATCCCCAGACCCCCCGGGACGCCCTGGCCGAGCTGCTCACTCCCTTACCTGAAGCGGCGACTCGGCTCCGGGCCGTCGGCCCAGCGGTCAATGACGCTCGCTATGACGGGCCCGACTGCCTGGCCGCGCCGGTTGACCTGACGCCGACGCTCTTCTAGTGCCGCTCTCACCTCTGCTCGCCGCTTACGACAGCGTCGTCCTGGATCTCGACGGCTGCATCTGGATCGGCGAGTCGCCGATCCCCGGCGCGCCCGAGGCGATCGCCGAGCTCCGCGCGGGCGGAAAACAGCTCAGCTTCCTCACCAACGACGGCCGCCGCTCGCCCGAGGAATACGTGCGCAAGCTCTGGTCGATCGGGGTTCAGGCCTCGCTCGAGGAGGTCGTCACGGTCGGCGCGGCGATCCAGTACCTCCTGGCGGCACGTCCACGGACCACCGTATACGTGATCGGGTCCCCCGCCATCTACCGCCACGTCGCCGACGCCGGGCACCGGATCGTCAACCGCACGAGCCGGGCGGCGGAGGCCGAGCTCGTTGTCGTCGCGGGCCACGACGAGTTCAACTACAGCGAGCTCCGGGACGCCGCGCGAGCCGTGTTGGGCGGCGCTGAGCTGATCGCCGCCGATCGTGATCGGACTTTCCCCCGCGAGGATGGCCCCTGGCCCGGGACAGGAGGGATCGTGGCCGCGGTCGAGTACGTCACCGGCTCCCGCGCCCAGATCGTGGGCAAGCCCGAGCCGCAGATCTTCCGCGCCGTGCTCGATCGTCTGCGTGATGGCCGCGCGCTCGTCGTCGGGGACCGCGTCGACGCCGACCTGGCCGGTGCGCACGCGGTCGGGCTCGACGCCGCGATCGTTCTCACCGGCGCCTCCTCCCGCGACCAGGCGGAGGCGGCGAGCGACCCGGCCCCGGTGGCCATCGCCGAGGACCTCCATACGCTGGTCATGGGATGACCGAGCGCCAGCCTGCTCCCGTCGCCTCCGCAGCCGCCCGGCCGATCTCGCTGATTGTCAACCCGTCCGCCGGGGGTGGCCGGGCCGGACGGCTGCTCGGGTCGGTGGGAATGGCGCTGAGTGCGCGGGGCCTTAGCCACCACGTCGAGCTGACGCGCAGCCTGGAGCACGCGGCCGAGCTGGCCGCGGTCGCGGCCGCCGCCGGCGAGCTCGCCGCCGCCTTCGGTGGCGACGGCCTCATCGCCGCCGTGGCCGGCGCACTCCGCGACTCCGATGGGATCCTCGGCATCCTTCCCGGCGGCCGGGGCAACGACCTCGCCCGCGTCCTAGGCATCCCAGCCGATCCCGTCGCCGCCTGTGAGGTTCTCGCCCGCGGCGTCGTCCGGCGCCTCGATCTGGGCGAGGTCGCCGGACGCACCTTCCTCGGCATCGCCAGCTGTGGGTTTGACTCCGACGCCAACCGCATCGCCAATCAGACGCGCCTGGTCAAGGGCAACCTCGTCTACGCCTACGGTGCGGTCCGCGCGCTCGTGGGATGGCGCCCGGCGACCTTCGAGGTGACCCTCGACGGCGCGCGAACCCACGTGGTGAGGGGCTACAGCGTCGGGGCCGCGAACAACAAGGCCTACGGAGGCGGGATGTACGCCGCCCCCGACGCCGAGCTCGACGATGGCCTGCTCGACGTAGTGACCCTCGCCGATATGCCCAAGGCGCGGTTTCTCACCTCGCTGATGCCGAAGGTGTTCAAGGGGACTCACGTCAACGAGCCCGAGGTAACGGTGTGGCGGGCCGCCGAGGTGGCGATCGCCGCTGACCGTCCGTTCACGCTCTACGCCGACGGCGACCCGATCGCCGAGCTGCCGGTGACGATTCGCGTCCTCCCGCGGGCGGTTCAGGCCATCCTTCCTCACTGACCATGCTGCTCGAGGCAAAGATCACGGCGGCCCGGGCCGTGGCGGCGCTCAGCCGCCGCGCCGGCCGGGGCGGTACAAGCCTGCCGGGCAAGCTGCTCCTCCGGCTGGAGCCTGATGCCATATCGCTGCTGGCAGGCCGGCTCGGGCGGGGCTCGGTGATGGTCTCGGCGACCAACGGCAAGACGACCACGGCGGCGATGGTCGCCTCGGTGCTGGAGCGGGCCGAGATCCCCGTCGTGCACAACCGGGCGGGAGCCAACATGGCCGGTGGCGTGGCGTCGGCGCTGCTTGGCTTACCCGCGAACGGGAGCGCACGGAATGCGCTCGGGCTGTTTGAGGTCGACGAGTTCTGGCTTGACCGGATCGCGTCCCAACTTCGCCCGAGCGCGGTGCTACTGGGCAACCTGTTCCGTGATCAGCTCGATCGCTACGGCGAACTGGAGACGATCGCGGACCGCTGGGCCGACGTGGTGGCCGAGCTCGGGCCGGCCTCGGCCCTGGTTCTCAACGCGGATGACCCGCTGATCGCCGACCTAGGGCGAGCCTCAGGCCAGAGCACGTACTTCGGGATCGAGGACGAGTCGGTGGCCGTGCCTGAGATGCAGCACGCGTCTGACTCCAAGCACTGTCGACGCTGCGGCGCAGCCTATGCCTACGACGCGATCTACATGGGCCACCTCGGACGCTACCAGTGCCCCTCCTGCGGCCAGGAACGGCCTCGCCCGTCGGTGGCGGCCGAGCGGATCGTCCTCGACGGGACCCGCGGCGCCTCGTTCTGCCTGCGCACACCGCTGGGCGCGGCCGAGGTCAGGTTGCCGCTTCCGGGGCTCTACAACATCTATAACGCGCTCGGCGCCGCCGCGCTCTGCCTCGAGCTGTCGGTGCCGCTGGAGACAGTCGTCGCGGGACTCGGCGCGGTCCGGGCAGCCTTCGGGCGCGCGGCGTCGGTGGCCATCGGCGCGGTCGAGCTCAAGCTGCTGTTGGTCAAGAATCCCGCCGGCGCAAACGAGATCATCCGGACGCTCGCGCTCGAACCCGGCGAACTCGACGTGCTGGCGATCCTCAACGACCGCACCGCGGATGGGCGCGACATCTCATGGGTCTGGGACGCCGACTTCGAGCTTCTGGCTTCCCGTCTGCGCCGGGTGACCTGCGCGGGCACGCGGGCGGCCGAGCTCGCGGTTCGCCTGAAGTACGCCGGAGTCGCGGCGGAGAGGCTCCATGTCGAGTCCTCGCTTGCGAGTGCGCTCGATGACGCGGTGGCCTCAGCCGCGCCGGGACGACTGTTCGTGCTCCCGACCTACACGGCATTGCTGGAACTCCAGGCGCTGCTCGCATCCGCGGGTCATACGCATGCGTTCTGGGAGGCTGAGGGGTGAGCGTCGTCTGGCATGACCTCGAATGCGGCGCCTACCAGGCGGACCTGCCCGTGTGGCGTGATCTCGTCCGCGACCATGGAGCCCCCGTGCTCGACGTCGGCGCGGGAACCGGACGGGTCACGCTCGATCTGGCCCGGCGCGGCTGCCGAGTGACCGCTCTGGATCGCGATGCGGCGTTGTTGTCGGAGCTCGAGCGCCGCGGCAACGGCCTGGCCATCACGACGGTCTGTGCCGATGCCCGATCGTTCGAGCTTCAGGAGCGGTTCGCCTCGATAATCGTTCCCATGCAGACGGTCCAGCTGCTCGGCGGGAGCCGGGGACGCCGCCGGTTTCTCACCTGCGCCGCCCGTCACCTCAGGCCCGACGGGGTGGTGGCGCTGGCCATCACCGAGGAGCTCGAGTACTTCGGAGCGGATGATTCGCTTCCGCTGCCGCTTCCCGACATGCGCGAGCTCGACGGCGTCGTCTACTCGAGTCAGCCCACCGCGATTCGCGAGCGTCCCGACGGGTTCGTGCTCGAGCGCCTGCGTGAGCGGATCGGGCCGCGCGGCGAGCGCGCGATCGAGCGCGACGTCATTCACCTGGACCGCCTGAGCGCGGCCGAGCTCGAGGTCGAAGCCGAAGAGGCGGGACTCGCGCCCCGCGGCTCCGTCACGGTCCCGGCTACGCCCGACCACGTGGGCAGCGTGGTGGTGATGCTCGGTGCCTGAGGCAACGCTCAGGGTGTGTGCGCTGTATCCGGAGCTGATGAACATCTATGCCGATCGGGGCAACCTGCTCCTGCTTGAGCGGCGTTGCCGCTGGCGCTCGCTGGGCTTCCAGCTCGACGCGAGCGACCTCGGTCAGCCGCTCGACCCGGGGGCGGCCGACCTGTTCTACATCGGCGGCGGCCAGGACCGTGACCAAGAGCGCTGCGCCTACGACTTGGTCGAGTTCAAGCGGGCCGGTCTCGAGGCCGCCGCCGCGCGCGGGGCGGTCATTCTTGGCGTCTGCGGCGGCTACCAGCTCCTCGGCCATTCCTATGAGCTGGGCGACGAGACGCTCCCCGGGCTCGGGCTCGTCGACGCCAGGACCGTGCGCGAGGACGGTCCCCGGCTGATCGGCAACGTCGCCATCGAGGTCGAGCTCACTCCCGGCCTCAGGCGGATTCTGGCCGGCTTCGAGAACCACGGCGGGCGGACGTATCTGGGGCCGGCTAGTCACGCGTTGGGGCGCGTTCTCAAGGGACACGGCAACAACGGACGTGACGGCTACGAGGGCGTGCGCGAGGGCACGATCATCGGCACGTACCTGCACGGCCCGCTGCTGCCCAAGAACGTGTGGCTGGCCGATTGGCTGATCGAGACCGCGCTGGGTCTGGAGCAAACCCTGACTCCGCTAGACGACGGCCTCGAGGAGGCCGCCCACCTCGAGGCCCGCCGAGCCGCCGGACTCTAGTTAGCATCCCCCTGCCCCCGCCTTGCGCTCCTCGTGAATCCTCGCCTGCCTGCGTATGCCAGCGCCGCGCTCCTCGCCATCGGGCTCGCTGGCTGCGACTCCTCGAGTCCCACGGCGACGGTGGCGAAACCGCCTCCCGCCACGACCACCAACCAGACCACCCCCCTGCCGGGCGCCGGCAAGCCGCCGGTGACGATTGGCGACAAGAACTACACCGAGCAGTTCGTCCTCGGCCAGCTCTACTACCAATCCCTCCAGGCCCAGGGGTTCAGCGTCCAGCTCAACCAGAACATCGGCCCCCTCCAGGTCACGCTCCAAGCGCTGACTCACGGTCAGCTAGGCATGTATCCCGAGTACCTCGACACCTGGAACGCCGACGTCGCGGGATACAAGCGTAAGTACCGGACCGCGCGCTCGGCCTACGTGGCCGGAAACCGCTACGCGCTGACCCACGGACTCGAGCTGCTGAATCCGACTCCGTTCAGCGACACGAGCGCGATCGGTGTCACCGACATCTTCGCCGAGCAGAACCACCTGCGAGCGATCGGAGATCTGCGCCGGGTCGAGCAGACGCTGACGATCGGTGGACCACCCCAATTTCAGCAGCAGTCCACGGGACTTCCCGCGCTCGAGGACGCCTATGGCGTGACCCCCGCCGGCTTCAAGTCGCTTGAGATCGGCGCGCAGTACAAGGCGCTCGACCAGGACGTGGTCCAGGCCGCCGACGTGAACACGACCGACGCCGAGCTGACGACCGGTAACTACACGCTCTTGGCCGACCCGGCGGGCGTGTTCGGGATCGGCAACGTCGTCCCCGTCGTCTCCTCGCAGGTCCTCGATCAGGAAGGGCCGGCCTTCGCCGACACGATCAACCGGGTCACCGCGCTGCTCACGCTGCCCGTCATCCGCCAGCTCAACGCCGCCGTGGATCTGGCGGGGCTGGATCCGGCCACCGCTGCGCGCCGCTTTCTCGTCGACCACGGCCTCGTGCCACCCAGCAGCAGCGTGAGCTGATCGGGCTACCCGCCGGTTGAGCCAAAACCGCCGGAGCCTCGTGTCGAGGCCGCGAGTTCCGTGACCTCCGTCACCTCCGGCGTCTCGACCCTTATCAGCACCAGCTGGGCCACTCGCTCACCCGCGGCCACGCTGAACGGGGCCTGGCGATCCGTGTTTAAGAGCAGCACCCGAACCTCCCCCCGGTATCCGGCGTCGATCAACCCCGGCGCGTTGACAAGCGCAATCCCATGCCGAGCCGCGAGCCCTGAGCGTGGCAGAACGAGTCCCGCCTGACCCGCCGGTATCTCGACCGCGATCCCGGTGCCGACCGATGCCCGCTCACCGGGAGCGAGGGTTGCCTCCTCGACCGCGTAGAGGTCGAGCCCGGCATCACCGTCGTAGGCCCGGGTGGGTAGACGCGCCTCGGGATGCAGGCGCCGAACCCTGAGTCGGCTCATCTGCGGTGGCCGTTCACGGCGAAGCGCTCGTAGCGGGAGGCGATCGCCGGCGGCAGCCGGACCCGCACCTTCACCCCGTCCTGCGTCTCCTCACGCTCCAGATCGCCCGTGATCTCGTGGAGCTCGGCCAGACTGTGCCCCTCGTCGTAGGGGATCAGGAGCTCGACATCCCGGAGCTTGCGGGCGAACTCGGCCTCGATCCGCTCGACGAGCAGCGCTATCCCCTCTCCAGTCCGCGCCGACACGAGCACGGCGCCGGGATGACGCCGCCCCAACTCCGAGCGACGGTCGTCATCGATCAGGTCGGCCTTGGAGAGAACCAGGAGCTGGGCCACCTCACCGGCCCCGATCTCCTGCAACACGTCCTGTACCGCGGTGCTCATCGCCTCGAGCTCAGCCTCGTCGACCGAGGCATCGACGACGTGCAGGATGAGGTCCGCCAGCCGTGTCTCCTCGAGCGTGGCTCCGAAGGCATCGACCAGCTGGTGGGGCAGTTTGCGGATAAACCCGACCGTGTCGGTCACGAGGTAGCTGCGGCCTGAGGTCCGAAGGATGCGCGTCGTGGGGTCAAGCGTGTGGAAGAGCCGCTCGCCCACCCCCACGTCGGCTCCGGTCAGTGCATTCAGGAGCGTCGATTTGCCGGCGTTGGTGTACCCCGCCAGGGCCAAGCGCGGGAGGTGTGCCCGCTCACGCTCGGCGCGCATCACCGATCGGCTCGAGCGCACTCGGGCCAGCCGCCGCTTGAGCGCGGCGATTCGGTCCCGGGCCAGCCGCCGGTCAGTCTCGATCTGCGTCTCGCCCGGGCCTCGGGTTCCGATCCCGCCACCGAGTCGCTCCAGGTGCGACCACAGGCCGCGCATCCGCGCCAGGTTGTACTCGAGTTGGGCCAGCTCGACCTGAAGCTTGCCCTCCGCCGTGTGGGCATGGCTGGCGAAGATGTCGAGGATGACCGCGGTGCGGTCGATCACCGGCACGCCCAGCGCGCTTTCGAGGTTGCGCTCCTGGCGCGGGGTCAGCTCGTCGTCGGCGGCCACGAGGTTGGCGTCCGCGCCCGCGATCGCCGCCTTCAGCTCCTCGAGCTTGCCGCTGCCGAGGTACGTATTGGGATGGGGGCGCTCGCGGTGCTGCACCATCTCCCCCACGTCGGCGACTCCTGCGGTACGCAGCAGCTCACGCAGCTCCTCCAACTCGTCGGATTCGCCGTCGGGCAGCGCCGCGATCAGATATGCCCGCTGGCGGGCGCGACCCTCGGGCCGCTCGCTCCGCGCCGAGGTGGACACCGTGGTGCGTCCGTGCCGGCTCCGCTGCACCTCGCTGATGGTAGCCGCGCCCGACGGCCGCGCCGGCGGCGGGCTAGGCGTGGGTAAGCCGCGCGAAGACGACGATTCGCTGCGCCGCCGAGTAGAGCGGATTACACGCCGAGAGCACCAGACGGTCGTAGCCGACGTTGTGGGTTATCCACCATGCGTTCGGCGTGACGATGCGCGTGTACTGCACGCGGTACACGAAGCGGCCGTACGGCATCTGCAGGATGATCTCGTCGCCGCGGTGGAGGCCGTCGAGATGCCGGAACGGAGCCAGGAAGGTCGTTCGGTGTCCCGCTATCGCGACCGTCTGACCCAGGCCGGGTAGCGCGGTTGAGGGGTAATGGCCGGGGCCCTTTTCCAGGCTGGCTTCGTCAGTTCCCTGGACGAAGAGGAAGTTCACTCCGATCTTCGGGATCGTGATTCGGCCGGCGGCGTCGCCGGTCCGGAGCTCGCGCTCCTCGAGCCTAGCCAGGAAGGCTATGCGACCCGATGCGCCCAGCTTGCCGAGCTCGGCTCGCTCGGCGTGCGACAGCGGCGCGGTCCGGTAGCTGAGGTAATGGCGGTCGATCTGGTCGTGCTTGATCGTGGCGATCACCGCCGTGAGCGGCTCCTGCCAGACAAGCGTGATGACAACGTCGAGCAGGACGATCACCCCGAGAACGATCGTGACCGACGAGAGAAAGCGAATCACCCGGCGCAAAGACACCTCCTACGGACCACCCAGTGCCCCCACCCGCGTGACGCGGGCGGGGGCGCTGAGCTTCTAACTAGCGCTGCTTGGACATCCGACGTTGCACCAGCCCAAGGCCGAGCATCATCGACCCGACCAGCGCGAGCAGTCCGAGGTCGAGCCCTGTGAAGGGCAACGAACCCGAGCTCGGCTGACCCGGTGAGGTGTTCGACACGAACTCAGGCGGTCGCGAACCAGGACCGCCTGGCGGACTGATGCCAACACCAACCGAACCGCTCGGTGTCCCGGGCGAAGTGGTTGCGCTGGCACCGCTTACCGCACCGCCTGGGGTGCCAGGCGGGCTGGACGTGGTGGCACCAGTGCCCGGCGAGCACTTGGATGGCACCGGCGTCCCGGCGCACGTCCCCGGCGGGGGCGTGCAGTTCGTCGTCATGGTGCTTGTGCATGGCGGCGGTGTGCAGTTCGTCGTCGTCGTGCTCGTACATGGCGGCGGCGTCGTGCCGGAGCACCCGGTGTGAGCCGGGTTGGTCCTGCCGATGCCGTGGTTCCGATCGCACTCGTAGCCGGCGTTGTGATCCGAGCCGTTGGGCCATTGCCCATGCGGATTCTTGTTATCCGCCTTGCCTACACATCCCGCACACGGCTTGCCCACGGCGCGGCCATTCCCGTTGCCGTTCATGCTCTGCGGCGTGGCCGACTGGCCCCGCGTCGAGCAATACGGCCCGCCTGGGCACTGTCCGTTCGCGCCACCCGAATTCGAGTCAGCGCGGGAGATCGGCTGCGGCTGGTTATAGCTGCCGCTCGTTCCCGCGTTGCCCTGCGAATGGGATGATGCGTTGCCCTGCGAGCGCGTCGACGTGGTGTGTTGAGACTGCGTCGGAGTAGTGCTTTGCGGTGGTGTCGCTGCCGTGCTCTGTGACGGTGGCGACACCGCGCTCTGCGACCGTGCCGACGCCTGTCCGGGCGCCGATGCCTGTCCGGGCGGACTGCCGTGCGGGTTGCCGTTGGCGAGCGCCGGGCTTGGCGCGGCCAACAGCGTTAACACCCCAAGAAGGGTGCCGAACTTACGCATAGTTCCTCCCGCGTGGTTGTCTTCCTGACCCCCTGCCAGGGGCTACGTCAGCCGGACTACCCCGAGCGCCGGGGCCCTACACGCAGGCGCAGGCCGGATGTCAGCGTTCCCACACCCCGTCCGGCAGAGGCGGCCTAAAGGGTGCGGAGCCGCTCGACGGCTTCCAGCAGGCGCTCCTCGGGCGTGGTCAGCGAGATGCGGAAGAACCCGGCTCCGCTGGGGCCGTAGGCATCGCCGGGGGAGATCACCACGGCCACCCGCTCGAGCACGTGCTCGCAGTACGCCGCCGCCGAGGCAAACCCCTCAGGCACGGGTGCCCAGATGTAGATCGTCCCCTTGGGGCGGCTCACGCTCACCCCGGCATCGGCGAGGGCGTCGCAGACGAGGTCCCGGCGGCGGGTGTAGAGCTCGTTCACCCCGCGCACGTGGACGTCGAGCTCGGGCCCCAGGGCGGCGGCGCCGGCGAGCTGCACGGCGTCGAACAGCCCGGAGTCGATGTTCGACTTCAGCCGCCAGTAGTGGGCGATCGCCTCGGCGTTGCCGACGATCGCGGCGCACCGCCAGCCTGTCATGTTGTAGCCCTTCGACAGCGAGAAGACCTCGACGCCCACCTCCTTGGCCCCGGGCGTCGAGAGGAATGACGGTGCCACGTAGCCGTCGAAGGTGATCTCGCTGTAGGCGTTGTCGTGGACGACGAGGATGTCGTTCTCCCGCGCGAGCTCGATGACCTGCTCGAACAGCCCGTCGGGGACGACCGCGCCGGTCGGGTTGTTGGGGTAGTTGATGTAGAGCAGGCGCGCCCGCGCGAGGGCGTCGCGTGGGATCGCCTCGAGATCGGGCGCGAACCCTCGCTCGGGCAGCAGCGGCATCAACACTGGCTCGGCCCCGGCGAGAAGCGGCCCGGCCGTATAAACGGGGTAGCCCGGGTCCGCGGCCAGCGCGACGTCACCGGGGTCGAGGAAGGCGAGGTTGAGGTTGAACACGCATTCCTTGGCCCCGATGGCCGGAATGACCTCGGCTTCGGGGTCGAGGTCGACCCCGAACCGGCGGCGGTAAAACGCTGCCACAGCCTCTCGGAACTCGGCCCGTCCGCGGTTGGTGGGGTAGCGGTGGGTGGAGGGGTCTGCCACCGCGCGCTGGGCGGCGGCGACGATCGGCTCGTAGGTGGGCAGGTCGGGATCCCCGATGCCCAGGCTGATGACGTCGATGCCCTCGGCCCGCTTGGCTCTCACCTTTCGCTCCAGCTCG
Source organism: Solirubrobacteraceae bacterium (assembly GCA_035308915.1). Lineage (GTDB taxonomy): Bacteria > Actinomycetota > Thermoleophilia > Solirubrobacterales > Solirubrobacteraceae > Palsa-465. The sequence goes on along the minus strand of DATGFT010000022.1, from coordinate 27,636 downwards.
GCGAAGAGATAGGGCGGGATTCGTTCGAGGCGTCTACTCGAGCGCACGGAGCTCCTCCAGGAAGTCCTCGGCGAGCGCCCCCCGGTATACCGGCGCCGCCCAGCCCGTGAGCGCGATCTCCAGCTGCTCCCCCACCTCGACCTCGAGCTCCCCGCCGTCAAGGACCACCGTCACCGGCGAGCGTCCGCCGGCCAGCGTGTGGGCGACGGCCGCCCCGCTGGCGCCGGTGCCGCTGGCCGAGGTCTCCCCCGCCCCCCGCTCGAAGATCCGGGCGCGGATGCGCGAGGGTTCGAGCTCGGTGAACCAGGACACGTTGGTGCGATGCGGAAACAACTCGTGGCGCTCGAATTGAGGGCCGATGTCGTCCAGGTCTAGGGCCTCGAGCTCCGCCCGGTCCTCCATGGCGATCACGCACTGCGGGTTGCCGACCTGGACGTGCTGAAAGCGCCAAAGCCGGCCGGCTGCGCTGAGCTCACCGCGACCGTCCGCGCTCCCGCTTGGATAATCATCGCTTCGCAGCCGCGCACGCCCCATATCTATGGTCGCCACCGTTCCGGAGTTGATCGTCGGTGTGAGCTCGCCGGCGGCGGTCAGGATCGAGAACGTGTCGCTGCTCGCCCAGCCATGGCGGCGCATGTAGAGCACCGCCTGCCGGGCGCCGTTGCCTGACACCTCTGCCTCTGAGCCATCCGGATTGAAGATCCGCAAGCGGGCCAGGCAGCCCGGCTCGGTGTCCCTCGACAGGAGCAGGATCCCGTCCGATCCGATCCCCGTCCCGTGGGCGCACATGGCCCGGACGCGGCCCGGCGTCAGGTCAAACGCCAGCGCCTTGTCCTCGACGATCACGTAGTCGTTGCCCAGGGCCTGCCATTTCTCGAATTCCACGGCCGCGCAGTCTATGGAGCCGTCCACAGGGAGACGATCTCAGCGGCGGTCGCTTCCGGCGAGTGTCCTGTCGTGTCGATCATCTGCACGCCTGCCAGCTTGCGCATCCAGGTCAGCTGGCGCCGCGCGTAGTTGCGGGTGCGCCGCTTCATCGCGTCGATGTCGCCCACCAGCAGCTCCTCGAACCCGAGGGCCTTGCGTGCGGTCAGCGACGCGCCCGCGGCGTTGGCGCGGCGGACCTCCTCGCCGGCGCCGAGGGCGACCATCTCCTCCACGCGAGCCTCGATCCTGGCGTAGAGCTCCTGGCGTTCCATGACGAGTCCGACGATGAGGGTCGGCAGCCGGGCCGCATCCGTCCACAGCTCGGACTCCTCGGGTGGCGGCTCAAGCTCTCCGGCCTCGAGCAACTCAAGCGCGCGGACGACCCGCTGCCGGTCCCCCGGCTCGATCTCCTCTGCCGCCCACGGTGCCCGCCGGGCGAGCTCGGCATGCAGCGCCGCCGAGCCCCGCTGTTCGAGCTCGGCCAGCCAGCGCTCGCGGACGCCCTCGGGCGGCGGCGAGCGGAAACTCAACTCCGTCAGTGCGGCGCGCAGGTAGAGGCCCGTTCCCCCGACGACGATAGGCCGGCGGCCATTGGCCAGGAGCGCGTCGATCTCCGCGTGAGCAAGCTCCGCATACTGCCCGGCGCTGAACGAGGCGTCGATCGGGATGAGTGAGATCAACCGGTGCTCGAGCACGGTCTGTTGCTCAGACGTGGCGGCGCCGGTCAGGATCTCGAGGCCCTGGTAGACCTGAAGCGCGTCCGCCGAGACGCCGACCGGCCGCTCCCCGAGAGCCCGGAGGGCTCGGGCCAGCTCGAGCGCTACCTCGGTCTTGCCGACGCCCGTCGGGCCGAAGAGGGCGATGACCTCGGCGCGCGGCACCAGCTGAGTATCCCCCGCGCAATAGACTCGCGCGCGTGGGACTGCTCGACGGCCGAGTCCTCGTCACTGGCGCCACCGGGGGCATCGGGCGGGCGATCGCGCGGGCGTTCGCCAGCCGCGGGGCCGAGCTCGTCCTGAGCGGGCGGCGCCGCGAGGTGTTGGACTCAGTGGCTGCCGAGCTGGGAGCAAGAGCCATCCCGGCCGACCTGGCCGATCGCGCCGAGCTGGAGCGCCTGGCCGCTGCCGCGCGGCCGATCGACGTGCTCGTGGCCAACGCCGCCCTGCCGTCCACCGGGCTGCTCGAGCAGCTGAGCCAGGCGCAGATCGACGACATGCTCGAGATCAACCTCCGCGCGCCGGTTGCGCTGGCTCGCGCGCTGGTGCCGGAGATGATTGAGCGCCAGAGTGGCCACGTCGTGTTCATCTCCTCCCTCAGCGGGCGAGTCGCCTCCTCCCACGGCTCGCTCTACGCGGCGACCAAGTTCGGCCTGCGCGGCTTCGCCCTCGGTCTGAGGCAGGACCTCCGCAGGCACGGGATTGGAGTCTCCGTCGTGCTCCCGGGATTCATCAGCGACTCCGGCATGTGGGCCGACGCCGGTTTGAAGCTCCCCCCCGGGGTCGGCACGCGGACGCCCGAGCAGGTGGCGGAAGCCGTGCTCAGAGCGATCGAACGCAACCGCCCCGAGGTCGATGTCGCCCCGGCCGCGCTGCGGTTGGGCGCCCGGCTCGGGAGCGTCGCGCCCGGTCTGGCCGCCACCGTCCAGCGCCTGAGCGGCGGCGAACAACTCGCCTCCGCGCTCGCCTCGGCTCAGCGCGACAAACTGCCGCACGACGGGTAGCCGCCCGTCCGGTCGGGTAGCTGACCGGCATGAGCGTGATGCAGAAGGTGGACGCGGCCCAGAAGCGGCTGAAGCCCACGAGCGTCGCCGTCGCCACGTTCAAGAAGTTCTCTGAGGACAAGACGACGACCCTGGCGGCGACCATCGCCTTCTGGGGCTTCTTCTCGATCTTTCCCCTGTTCCTGGTCCTCGTCACCGTCCTTGGCTGGGTCCTGCCGGCCTCCGAGAAGGCGAACGTGCTCAAGCACGTGGCGGCGATGTTCCCGCTGCTCGACCCCTCGACGATCAAGGGCCTGACCGGGTCCTGGTGGGCTCTCCTCCTCGGAGCACTGACCGCGCTTTGGAGCGGGTTGGGCGCGGTCCGCGCGGTGCAAAACGCCTTCAATTCGGTATGGGAGATCCCATACCACGAGCGGCCCGGATTGCTCGAGCAGCTCGGGCGCAGCCTGCTCGTGCTTCTGACGATCGGCGCGGGCATCGTGGTCACGACGCTGATCTCAGGCTTTGTGACCGGCAACTCGACCGGCGTCAACCTCGGCGTCGCGGGCCGGATCGCCGGTCTCGTGATCTCGATCGCGCTCGATGTCGGGCTCTTCGTTGCCGCCTTCCGGCTCCTCACCGACCGAGAGGTCGGCTTCCGCGACGTCCTCGCCGGCGCTGTCTTCTCCGGGATCGTGTTCTTCATCCTCCAGGAGCTCTCGGCATTCATCATCGCGCGCCATCTGAAGAGCGCGCAGCCGACCTACGGCCGGTTCGCGACTGTGATCACGATCCTGTGGTGGTTCTACCTGCAGTCCGTGGTGACCCTGCTCGGAGCGCAGCTCAACGTCGTCCTCAAGGAGCGGCTGTATCCCCGCTCGCTCGTGCAGGCGCCTCAGACCGAGGCCGATCACCGGGTGCTCCAGGCCTACGCCGAGGAGCGCACCTACCAGCCCGAGGAGACCGTGCGTACCAAGGTGGAGAAGGAGCGCGCTACGGACGGACCACTTCGTGCTGGCCGGTGACCGAGGCCAGCGTGGCGATGATCTCGTCGGCCAGCTTGGCCCCGTCGGCCGCGCTCTCCGGGGTGGCCTGGACCCGAACCACGAGGTCGTCCTGGTCGATCTCCTCGAGCAGCACCGTGGCCCGGCTGCGCGTGGGTGTCTTGATCTGCTCGTCGAGGATGTCCTGGACCTGACTCGGTCGGATTCCCGAGCTCAGGCGCACTCTCACGTCAACCGCGCTCGGCTCCACGATCGGCACCACGACGGCGGCGATGACCTGCATGTTGGGGATCATGATCCGGTCCGCTCCGCGCGCCAACGTCGTGTACATGAGCCCGAGTGAGCTGACCACGCCCTCGTGGATCCCGCCGATCGCCCCGGCCTGCAGCCTGACGCGTTCGCCGACGCGGAAGGGCCGCGCCGTGATCAGGACGAGCCCGGCGAACAGGTTGCCCAGGGTCTGCTGGGCGGCCAGACCGAGGACGATGGCGGTGAACGCGCCGCCCGCGATCAGTGATCCCGTCCCCACCCCGGCCACCCCGAGCGCGATCAGCAGCGTGATCGCCATCGTCAGCAGCCGAATGACAAAGCCGACGGTGCCGGCGGTCGCCGGGTCCATTCGCCGGAAGAAGGTCGGGCCCGCCGCACGGCCTACGTTGCGGGCGAGGGTCCAGCCGACGAGCAACAGGAGGGCCACCGTCCCCCACTGGATCGCGCTGTCCGCGGAGCTCTTGGAGCAGTGCGAGTCATGGCGGCACTGCGGCAACCCGAAGATCGACTGACGGTGCGCGTAGACGACCAGGACCGCGACCAGCAGCGGAAGCAGCAACAACACCGCAGCGCGCGACCGGCGCGCCTCGGCGCGGCTCACCTCGACCGACAACCCAGCCCGCTCCCAAGCCTCGCTGCGAGTCTCGAACATCCGTTCCAGGTGCAGGTCCCGGCTTCTCTGTAGGCGTTGTCTCATCGCATCTACCTACCACCAAACGGCGTGTCTCGTTTCAGATTAGAAGAGGCTTCCCTGATCGCGCCGCATGACCTCCTTTGGCTCGGCGACGTCTCTTCTGACCATGTGGCCGGTTGCCTCGGTCTGCCCGCGCACCCTTTCTCGCGTGCCCGGCCGCGGGCGCGGGCCGGTATCCGCGTGTGCAACGACGCCTGCCAGCCTTCGTCGCTCCTGCACCGGGAGGTAGGCGCCGCGACGATAGAGCTGCCGGTAGCGCTCCATCAGCTCCGGTCTCTGCTCGGCCAGCCAGTCGAACCAGAGCCCCTTGACGTCTGCTCGGAGGTGCAATCCGATCCCCACGACGTACTGGGCCCCGGCCGCGCGGGCCAGCGTCACGACCTCCTCCACCTGACGGGGCGAGTCGTTGATCCCGGGCTGCAGCGGAGCGATCAGGACACCCGTCCGGATACCCGCCTGGCTCAGCCTCGCCACCGCTTCCAGACGCGCGCGGGGATTCGGCGTATGCGGCTCGGTCGCCCGCCACGCCTTCTCGTCGAGCGTCGGCACGGAGAGCGCGGCGCTGAAGTCGGTGCGCGCGCTGATCTGCTTCATGAGCGCGAGGTCGCGCAGCAGCAGCGGCGACTTTGTGAGGATCGAGCACGGGTTGGACGCGTCACGCAGCGCCTCCCAGATGCCGGGCATGAGTCTGTATCGCCCCTCGACCCACTGATAGGGGTCGGTGTTGGTGCCAAGCGCGATGTGCTCACCGTTCCAGGACGGCTTCGCCAGCTCGGCGCGCAGCAACTCGGGCGCGTTCACCTTGACGACGATCTCCCGCTCGAAGTCGCGCCCGGCGTCGAAATCAAGGTACTTGTGGGTCGGGCGAGCGAAGCAGTAGACGCAGGCGTGCGTGCATCCCCGGTATGGGTTGATCGTGAAGCGAAACGGCACCTGTGAGGCCTCCGGCACCCGGTTGATGATGGATTTGGCGCGGATCTCATAGAACCTCGTGCGCACCGCGCCCGGCGCGGTGAAGTGGCGCACGAGCGCTTCCTCCCGGTAGCCCGGAAGTCGGGCGCGCTCCTCCTCCTCGACGGTTAGGTTGCTCCACCGCACAGAACACATGTTCGCACGAGGTGAGGACGGAATCTTCCCCCCCGCGCTCGAGTCCATCCGCTTGCGCCAGGCTCGTGGCGGCGCCGTGGCTTATGTAAAGGCGGCGCTCCGTTCCGCCGAGACCCGTGTTAGGAAGTTTTGATGCGCGCGCGGGGACAACGCATCGGCATGGTGCTCATGCTGTCGGGCATCCTGGCGCTGCTGGCGCCGGGGATCAGTGCTGCCCACGCCCAGATGGCCTCGGCAATGAAGGCGGTTGTCTACCGCGGATATACCGTGACCATCCCGCGTTCCTGGCCGGTGCTGGATCTCGCGCGACGGCCGCGGACATGTGTCCGTTTCGACCGGCATGCGCTCTACCTTGGCGTCCCCGGCGCGGTTGAGAGCTGTCCCGCCCACGTGGCGGGTCGCTCGGAGGCAATCCTCATCGAGCCGCTCGGGGCGACGGTCGCGCGGGCCGGCCAAGCCACCGGCCTCGCGGTTCCTCACACCGCGGCCACGAGCTTCTCGAGCGGCGATGTGCGGATCATCGCCACGTGGTCTCGGGCGCGCGACGTGATCGCCCGGGCGTTGCACCGGCGCTCGCTGCCTCCGCCGGCACCACCCCGGCCGACCCTGGCGGTGGCGGCACGGCTTCATCTCGCCGCGGACGCACGCGCCTCCCAGCCCGGAGCCCATACCGCGGATGCGGTTTTCACCGGCTCCGGGTTCGACGCGTGCTCGGCTCCGTCGGCACAGGCGATGACGGCGTGGGGCACCTCGCCATACCGCGCGCTCGGCATCTACATCGGCGGCGTCAACTCCGCCTGTGCCCAGCCCAACTTGTCGAGCAGCTGGGTCGCCAGCGAGTCGGCCGCCGGCTGGAACATGATTCCGACCTACGTCGGGCTCCAGGCGCCGAGCAACGGCTGCGGCTGCGCCGCGATCAGCCCGAGCCAGGCGTCGGCGGAGGGCACGGCCGCGGCCGAGGACGCGGTCACGGCTGCCCAGACGCTGGGTCTGTCACCGGGCAACCCGATCTATGACGACATGGAGGCTTACAGCCGGACGAGCGCCAACACGACGGCCGTCCTCGCCTTCCTCGCCGCGTGGACGACACAGCTCCACGCCGCCGGCTACCTGTCCGGCGTCTACAGCAGCACGAACTCGGGGATCGCCGACCTGGTGGCGCAATACGGCACCAGCTATCCCGAGCCCGATGAGATCTGGATCGCCGACTGGAACGGCCAAGCGACGACGACCGACACCGCGGTGCCGACCTCTGACTGGCCGAATCACCAGCGGCTTCACCAGTACCGCGGTGGCCACAACGAGACCTACGGTGGAGTGACCATCAACATCGACAGCGACTACGTCGACGCGGCGACCGCGACCGGCGCAGCAACGACGATTCCGCCCCCGACCCTCGCAGTCTCGCCAACCACCGACGGCACCACCAACCTCACCGCGGGCTGGGGCGGATCCGGCCTGGTCTCGTGGGAGGTGCTGGCGGGAACCAGTCCCACCACGCTCGGCCGTATCGCCTCCGCCTCGGCCCACGGCGCCACGACGAAGATCGCCGTCCGCAGCGCGGCACCGTATTTCGCGGTGCAGGCGGTCGGTCCGTCCGCGCAGCCGCTCGCCACCTCCTCCACCGTCACCGCACCCTCCCACCTCCTTGTCTTCGGCCACAGCGTGTTCGTGAGCGCTCGGAGTGGGATGGCCGGCCTGCCCACCGGGTGCTTTCTCCCGAACACGTGCCACGTGGTGACGACGGTCTCCGCCGGACGCCAGACCCTGGTCAAGACCGGAACCGAGTCCGTGGGGCCTGGCGCTGACGGCCTCGTCTTCTTCAAGCTCACCGGCGGGTCGCTGAAGCGCCTCAACACCGCGCCCAACCACCGCCTCCCCGTGCAGATCACGGTGCGCGACGTAAGCGGGGCCTCGATCACGGCCAAGCTCGTGCTGATCCCGTTCTCGACCAGCGGCCGCGCGCCCACTCATTCCCTGACGCCGGACCCGCTCTTCCGAGCCCTCGGCGTCACCGACTTCGTGTACGCACACGGTGCCGGTGGGGCGCTCGCCGCCTGCACCGCGGTGTACGCCTGTCGCATCTCCGCCACGGTGAGTGTCGGGAGCACGACGATCGCCTCGACGCACCCGGAGATCGTCAATGGGCGGGAGGCCGGCTATGTCCAGTTCTCGCTCACCCGCCAGGGCCGGCAGATGCTCGACCACGCCGCCGGCAACCAGCTGGGCGCCAACCTCACCCTGCGCTCGGGTTCGGATGTGGCGCGCGCGCGTATCAGCCTCGTTCAGTTCAACTGACGCACTCTGCTATAGACGGTGGGATGGACCTCCCAACCCGCGCCCTGGGTCACTCCGGGCTCGACGTCTCGGTGCTCGGCCTCGGGTGCAACAACTTCGGGCGGAGATTGGACCTCGAGGGCACTCGGGCTGTCGTGGACGCGGCGATCGAGCAGGGCGCCACGTTCTTCGATACCGCTGACATCTATGGCGGTGGCGCCAGCGAGGAGTTCCTCGGCCAGTTGCTGGAGGGCCGGCGTGACCAGGTCGTCCTGGCCACGAAGTTCGGAATGGACATGGGCGACGGGCGTGGGCCGCGGGGCGCACCTGACTACATCCGCCACGCCGTGGAGAGCTCGCTCCGGCGGCTCCGCACCGATGTCATCGACTTCTACTGGTACCACGAACCCGACGGGGTGACGCCCATCGGAGAGACGCTGGCGGCGCTCGACGAGCTCGTCCGCGCCGGCACCGTCCGGGCCGTCGGGGCCTCCAACTTCACGGCCGATCAGATCGAGGAAGCCGACGCCGTGGCCCGCGAGCGAGGGCTCGTCCGCTTCTCCGCGATCCAGAACGAATACAGCCTTCTCGTCCGCGAGGCCGAGGCGGACGTGATTCCGACCTGCGCCCGGCTCGGCCTGGGTTTCGTCCCCTACTTCCCCTTGGCCTCGGGGCTTCTCACGGGCAAGTACCGCCGTGGTCAAGCCGCGCCCGCGGGAACCCGGCTGGCCGGCCAGGACGAGATCGCCACCGAGCAGCAGTTCGAGCTGATCGAGGCACTGAGCGCATACGCCGAGGAACGAGGAGCGCAGCTGATCGATGTGGCGATCGGCGCGCTTCTCGCCAACCCCACGGTGTCCTCGGTGATCGCGGGCGCGACGCGCCCTGAGCAGGTACGGGCGAACGCGGCCGCCGCGCGCTGGGCCCCCAGCGACGAGGATCTCAGGGCGCTCCAGGAACTGCTCGGGTCGCCGCTTCCCCGCTAGCGTGGCCGCGACCGAGGCAACTCCCCCGGTCAGCCGGGGTGGTCTTCTCAGCCGCGCTCCGTCGGGGGGGCTGGTGCTCGGGGCGATTACCTCGGTTCAGTTCGGGTCGGGGATCGCGGCGACGCTGTTTGCCCGGATCGGGCCCGGTGGGGCCGTGCTGCTTCGGCTCGTCTCGGCGACCATCGTGCTGCTCGCGCTCTGGCGTCCTCGCGTGCGCGGTCGAAGCCGCCGCCACATCCTCCTGGCCGGCGCCTTCGGCCTCGTGTTGGCGGCCATGAACCTCACCTTCTACCACGCGATCCATCGGATCCCGCTGGGAGCCGCGGTCACGCTCGAGTTTGTCGGCCCGCTGGCCGTCGCCGTCGCGGGGTCACGGCGCCTGATCGACCTCGCCTGGGTGGGGCTCGCGACGGTCGGGATTCTCGCCCTCACCCATGGGGCGACCCACGGGCTCGATCTGCTCGGCGTGATCCTCGCACTCATCGCCGGTGGGTTCTGGGGCACCTACATTCTCGTAAACGCCCGGGTCGGTCGGGCATTCGAGCGAGGTACGGGGCTCGCACTGGCCATGTTCGTAGCCTCGGTGATCGCCGCCCCGGTTGGGGTGGTCGAGGGCGGGACGCATCTGCTCGAGCCGCGGTCGCTGATCCTCGGCGCGGTGGTGGGAATGCTCTCCTCGGCGATCCCCTACTCGTTCGAGAATGAGGCGCTGCGGCGGATCGCGCCGTCGGTGTTCGGGGTGCTGATGAGCCTCGAGCCAGCGATGGCGGCGCTCGCTGGCTTCATCGTGCTCGGCCAGGGGTTGGGCGCCCGAGCGCTGCTCGGCATCGGTCTCGTTGTTTGTGCCTCGATCGGCGCCTCGCGCCAAGCCCGCGCGGCACCGCGCGACGTCTAGCGGCTAGCCATCTGCGAGAGGAGCGACGCCTCGCCGCTCAATGTCTGGCTGGTGGCGCTCCTGATCTCGACCTCGACCAGGTCCCCGGGTGAGGCGAGCCCGGCAAAGTTGACCACCTTGTTGTGACGTGAGCGCCCACGCAGCCGGTCCGGGTCGGTCCGCGAAGGTCCCTCGACCAGGACCTCGAGGCTCCGGCCGACAAAGCGCTGGGCGCGTTCGCGCGCGCGGCGCTGAACGACCTCGACGAGCCGCTCCATCCGCGCGACCTTGATCGCGTGCGGGACCTGATCGGGCAGCTCGGCGGCCTCGGTCTCCCGCCGCGGCGAGTAGAGGAACGTGAACGCCCCGTCGTAGCCCACCGCGTCCACCAGCTCCAGCGTCTGCTCGAAGTCCTCGTCGGTCTCGCCGGGGAAGCCGACGATGATGTCGGTGGTGATCGCGCAGTCGGGGACGTGCTCACGAATCAAGGCCACCCGATCCAGGTAGCGCTCGCGCGTGTACGTGCGTCGCATCCGCTTGAGGACGCGGCTCGAGCCGGACTGCAGCGGCAGGTGGATGTGCTCGCACAGCGCCGCCAGTGCGGCGTGAGCCCGGATCACGTCCTCCCGCATGTCCTTGGGATGAGGGCTCGTGTAGCGGATCCGCTCGATCCCGTCGACGGCGTCGATCATCGCCAAGAGCTCGGCGAAGCTGACGCGCTGCTCACGCGGCAGGTCGCGGCCGTAGGAGTTGACGTTCTGGCCCAGGAGCGTCACCTCACGGACACCGTCGGCGGCGAGGTGCTCGATCTCGGCCACCAGCTCGCCCGGCGGACGGGAGACCTCGCGCCCCCGCGTGGAGGGCACGATGCAGTAGGAGCACACACAGTTGCAGCCCACACTGATCTGGACCCAGCCCTGGTGCTCTCGCGCCCGTTTGGCGGGCAGGTGCCCGGTGAAGCCCTCGAACTCGAAGAAGCCCTGCGCGGTCAGTGAGTCGCTGGTCAGGAACTCAGCCAGCTTGTGGACCTGTCCGGGGCCAAACGCCACGTCGACGAATGGGAACCGCGCGAAGACCTCCTCCTTGACCGACTGAGCCCAGCAGCCGCCGACGCCGATCAGGACCTCCGGCCGCTGGCCCTTGACCGCCCTGGCCTCGCTGAGGTGGGCGATGAATCGCTCGTCGGCCTTCTCGCGGATCGAACACGTGTTGAAGAGGATCAGGTCGGCCTCGGCCCGAGTGCCGGCTTCGCCGTAGCCGAGCGACTCGAGCATCCCCTTCATGCGCTCGGAGTCGTGCTCGTTCATCTGACACCCGAAGGTGGTGAGGTGGTATGTCTTCACCGCCAGGCAAGGGTAGCTACGCCGACCAGGCGGGTACCGGAGCTGATATGCCGCCGGGCGCCCCGCGCGTAGCTAGGCGTGCCTGACCGGCTCATCGACGCCGAGGCCGTGGTCGACCGCCGCCCGGGTCGAGGCTGGGCGGAATCCCGGGAGGATGAGCTCCATCCTCGCCCCGTGGCCGTCGGCGGGCTCCGATGCTCTCACCTGCCCGCCGTGCGCTTCTGCGATGGCTCGCACGATGGCCAGGCCAAGTCCGGCACCGCCGGCACTTCGGCTGCGCCCGGTGTCGACCCGATGGAAGCGCTCGAACACGCGCTCGCGCTCTGCGGCCGGGATACCGGGGCCGTTGTCGACCACGGCGAAGCTGAGCCTGTCCCGGCCCACCGGGGCCACCTCGAGGCGGACCAGCCCTGATCCCTCGGCCGTGTGCTCGACGGCGTTTCGGCCCAGGTTGCGAAGCGCTTGGGCCAGCCGGTCGGGGTCGGCGGAAAGGGTTCCCGCGGGGACGCTGCCGAGCTCGAAGGACCGGTCGGCGGTCAGGCTGAGCCCGTCCCACAACTCTTCGACGAACGAGGCAACATCTATCGGCTCGAGCCGCAGGAAGTCGCCGCGTTCGGCCTGCGTGAGTACCAGCAGGTCGTCGACCAGGCGGCTGATCCGCCCGATCTCGGCCACGACGAGCCGCTCCACCCGTCGGACGTCGTCCTCGGTCGGGTTCGGTTGGGCCGCGAGTACCTCGATCTGGCCGCGGATCACAGTCAGCGGGGTCCGCAGCTCGTGCGATGCATCGGCGACGAACTCGCGCTGGCTCGCGAATGCCTGCGCCAACCGATCGAGCATGTGGTTGAACGCCTCGCCGAGCACCCGGACCTCGTCGCCCCGGCGGCCGGAAACGGTCATCCTCGGCCCCAGATCGCCGGCGTCAACCCGAGCCGCCACGCCGGCCATCCGCCGCAGCGGCGCGGAAACCCGCACCCCCGCGAGGTACGAGGCGATCAGCGCCAACACGAGCACCACCACCCCGGCGAGCAGGAAGGCTCGGGCGACCCCGTGCTGGGCGCTTCGCACGAGCGCGAGCGGCTCGCCCGCGCCGACCACGACCCGCAGCCCTCCGAGGGTCAGGGGCCGTTCCAGGATGCGCATTCGCCCGACGTCGGGTATCCGCGGGTCCGAGTAGCCCAGCCGGGGGATGAGGAGCGCCCGAGAGGCGCGATTCTCCTCCTGCTGTTCAGGCGCGTTCTCCCCCACCTCGGGCTGGGCAGAGCGAAAGACCTCCGGATGGTTGCTGACGGTAGGGGTCCCCGGAATCAGGGCGAACAGCAACGTCGAACTCGCGGTGTACGGCTGGGCCAGGACGTAGTGGCTGGCCAACGCCTGAACACGCCGCGCATCGAGCCCCGTCGCCGGCCGCAGCGCTTGCGCAAGCTGGCTTACATCACCCGTGATGTCACGGTCGATCTCCGACCGGATCTGAGTCCCCGTGTCCCGGTAGACAACCACGAACACCGCGGCCGCGGAGACCAGCAGCACCGCCGCCACCCACGCGGTCAGCCTCCAGCGCAACCCAACCGGCAGCCCGGCTCTAATCCCTCGCATCGAACCGGTAACCCACCGAGCGGATGGTGGTGATCGGCGCCTCGCCGTCATCGTCGCGAAGCTTCCGGCGCAGGTAGCCGACGTAGACGTCGACGACGTTGGTCCCGGGGTCGTGCTCGTACCCCCACACGGCACGCAGGATCTGCTCCCGCGTCAGAACGTGTCCGGCGTTCCGCATCAGGTAGACGAGCAGTTCAAACTCCGTCGTCGACAGCCGCACCTGGGCCTCGCCGCGCCTCACCTCGCGGGTCAGCAGATCCACCTGCACGCCGCCTCGGTCAAGCGACGTTTGCGTGGCCTGCGAGGCCACCCGAAGCTGGGCCCGAATCCGGGCCGCCAGCTCGGCCAGCGAGAACGGTTTCGTGAGGTAGTCGGTGGCACCCGCGTCGAGACCCGTGACGCGGTCATCGATCTCGCCCAGCGCGGTGAGGACGATCACCGGCAGAGCCGGTTTGACGTCTCGCAGCCGCTCGAGCACATCGAGGCCGCTCAGCCCGGGCAGCATCATGTCGAGGACGACGAGGTCGACCGGCTCCGCCACGGCACGCGCGAGGCCGGCTTCGCCGTCGAGCGCGGAGATGACCGCAAACCCTTGCGCGGAGAGCCCGCGCTCCAGGAAATCGACGATCCCCGGCTCGTCCTCGATGACCAGAATCAGACCAGGCACCGTGGTCAGCTTACGGCCGCGTAGGGGTGGAAAGAGCATTCTCACCCATCTGTGAAGGGCGCTTGAGCTCGGAGACGAAGGCTGAATGCTGTGTTGAACGAGACCGTTAGTCCGGCCACAACGGGCGCCCGCGCGGGCACGCGGGCTCGCCGCCCGGTCAGCCGCCTGTTCGGTGGCGGGGTCGACGGCAACGAGCAGCTGACGGCGATGACCGGTGCCGTCCTGATCGTGATGCTCGCGGCTCTCGGTCTCACGATCGTGAGGATCGGACAGCTGATCTGGCTACACCTGTTCCTCGGCTTGCTCCTGATGGGCCCCGTCTTCCTCAAGCTGGCGAGCACGGGTTACCGATTTCTCCGTTACTACGCCCGGGCGGCTATCTATCGCGCCAAGGGGCCACCGATGCCGGCGCTCCGCGCGATGGGCCCTGTCGTCGTGATCACCACCCTCCTGGTCTTCATCAGCGGGGTCGTGCTGCTGTTCAACGGTCCCCGTGGTCGCGCGACCCTGTCGGTGGTCCACAAGGCGAGCTTCATCGTCTGGCTCATGTTCATGGGGATCCACGTCCTCGCGCATCTGCCGGCGCTCGGCCGCACGCTGCGAGCGGTTCCGATCGTGGCCGCCTCGCCCCACGAGCCGGTGAGCGACCCGCGCGCGGGCGCCATCGGCCGGTGGCTTGCCATCGGCGGCGGGATCGTCTCCGGCCTCGTCCTCGCCGTCGTCCTGATTCCGCACTTCGGAGTTTGGACGGCTCCCGGCGCCTTCCCGCACCACCACGAACACTGAGCTCCGGGGCGCGGCCTAGCGTGCGTACTCGACGGCTCGTGACTCGCGAATGACCGTCACCTTGATCTGGCCCGGGTACTCGAGTTCCTTCTCGATCTCCCGCGCGATCTCGTAGGACAGCAGCGTCGCGGCATCGTCGTCGATCGCTCCGGGCGCGACCATGACGCGAATCTCGCGGCCGGCCTGCATCGCGTAGACGCGGTCGACGCCTTCGTGGCGCATGGCGATCTGCTCCAGATCGCGCAGCCGCTTGACGTACTGTTCGAGCGACTCTCCACGCGCTCCCGGACGGGCGCCTGAGAGCGCGTCCGCGGCCTGCACGATGACGGCTTCGATCGTCTGAGGCTCAACCTCGTTGTGGTGCGCTTCCATCGCGTGGGCCACCGCCTCAGGCTCGCCGTGCTTGCGCGCAAGCTCGCCGCCGACGAGAGCGTGCGGTCCCTCGATCTCGTGCGTAACCGCCTTGCCGATGTCGTGGAGCAGTGCCGCGCGCCGAGCTGTCTTGGGGCTGGCTCCGAGCTCCTCGGCCATCATCCCAGCCAGGTGTGAGACCTCGACCGAGTGCGCAAGCACGTTCTGGCCGTAGCTGGTGCGGAACTTGAGGCGACCGAGGAGCCTGACAAGCTCCGCATCGAGGCCCTGGACGTCGGCCTCGAGCACAGCCTGCTCGCCGGCCTGAATGATGTGATCCTCGAGCTCGGACTTGGCCTGGTAATAGGTCTCCTCGATCCGCGCCGGATGGATGCGACCGTCCTGTAGGAGCTTCTCGAGCGTGAGCTTGGCCACCTCCCGCCGCACCCCGTCGAACCCGGAGAGAACCACGGCGCCAGGCGTGTCGTCGATGATGAAGTCGACGCCGGTCAGGTTTTCCAGCGCGCGGATGTTGCGTCCCTCACGGCCGATGATCCGCCCCTTCATGTCATCGGCGGCCAGCTGGACGACGGAGACTGTGGTCTCGGTGGCGTGGCCTGCGGCCAGGCGCTGCATGCACACCGAGAGGATGTTGCGCACGCGCCGCTCGGCCTCGCGCTTGGTCTGCTCCTCGATCTGCCGAATGCGGCGAGCGGCATCGTGCTTGGCCTGCTCCTCGACCTGAGACAGGAGCACCTGCTTGGCCTTGGCCGCAGACATTCCAGACGCCTGCTCAAGCACGCGCTCGAGCTCTTGGCGGGTTGCGGCGAGCATCTGACGCTCCTGCTCGAGAGACGCCTCTCGCCGCACCAGGCTCTCCTCTCGCTTGGCTAGGCCGGCGCCTCGCTCCGAGAGCTCGCGCTCCCGGTCACTCAGGCTGCCGTCAACGCTGGAGGTCGATCCCGCGCCCCGGTGTGTGCGGCCGTAGATTGCCGCTGCGAGCACGACGGCCACCGCGATCACGGCTGCGGCACCGATGATGTCCATGACTCGTCCTCTCCGGCTCTCCCGGGCACCGTGCCCGGGCTTCCTTATTCGGTTGGCTGGAGCGACCGAGTGGCCCGCGCGGGTAGCGCGAACGGATGCCGGTCTCAGTGCCAGGCGCTGTCAGCAGCCTGGCGCTGTCTGGAGGCGGCTAGCTGCTTGTCTCTAGGGGGCTTCGAGCAGGGCCGGAGGCCCGGTGGAGATTGCCGTCAGTACCAAAATCCGGAATCCAAGTAATCTGCAAGTTTGCTGGTCTTTTTCGGCCCGGGGGCCATTCGTTCGCTGACTGGATCGTAATACTGAGAGCTCCTGCGCGCAAACCGCCCGGCGGAGCGGCCCTTGCCCTGCGTCAGCTCCCACGGCGTGAGTAGGCGGCGATGGCGTCGACGGCCAGCTCTGGGTCATAACCCCGCCGGATCAGCGCTCCCATGGCCCGCTCGCGCTCGCGTCGGTCAGACGGAGGGCTGGGAAAGCGCCGCTCGAGCAGGGCCAGCGCCCGGCCAAGCTCGCCCGATGCGTGAGCGAGGCCGTCGGCGCCGGGAAGAGGGAGGTCGTCGGCTTCGTACAGTGCCTGGCCGTCGGCTTCGTACAGTGCCTCCTCGACCAGGTCACGCTCGACTCCGCGAGCGAGCAGCGCGCGCCGTATCCGCGCGTTACCCCAGTGCTCGAGGGCTCTCTTGTCCTGGGCGAACATACGCGCGTACCTCGCGTCATCGACGTAACCCGCGTCGATGAGCTCGGTCAGCGCCTCTTCCACCATCGAGCCGCCGAGACCTCGGCCGAGGAGGTACTCGCGAACTTCGTGGGCGGTGCGCTCTCGCCGGTTGAGGTAGCGGTAGGCGAGTTCCCGCGCCCGAGCGCTGGGCCCGTCCCCAGGCGCAGCGCCTATGCGGCTTGCTCCTCGACCGCCGCCGCCGGCCAATCAGACTTCTCTCCGCCTGGCGATGACGATCTCCGGGCCGTGATCTCAGGCCCATCGCTTCGACCCTCGATTGGCTTGACGAGGTCACGCCCGATTCCCAGAGCGGCGTAGATCTTGAGCTCGATTTCCTTGGCCAGGTCAGGATGCTCATCGAGAAACGCCTTGGCGTTTCCTCTCCCCTGCCCCAGGCGCTCCTCGCCGTAGGAGAAGAACGATCCTGACTTGGTGATGAAGTTGTGCTCGATTCCGTAGTCGAGCAGGCAGCCCGAGCTTGAGATTCCCTTTCCGAACTCGATGTCGAACTCGGCCTGCTTGAACGGCGCCGCCACCTTGTTCTTGACGACCTTGACCCGGACCCGGTTGCCGACCGCCTCGGTGCCGTCCTTGAGCGTCTCGATCCGGCGGATGTCGAGCCGGATTGAGGAATAGAACTTCAGCGCGCGTCCTCCGGGTTGCGTCTCGGTCGGACCGAACATCACCCCGACCTTCTCCCGGATCTGGTTGGTGAACACGCACATGGTCTGGGTTCGATTGAGCGTGCCCGTCAGCTTGCGCATCGCCTGGGACATCATTCGCGCCTGAAGCCCCACGCTCTGGTCCCCCATCTGCCCCTCGAGCTCCGCCCGGGGCGTCAGGGCAGCCACCGAGTCGACGGCGATCACATCGACGGCCCCGGAGCGAATCAGCATGTCCACGATCTCGAGCGCCTGCTCGCCGTAGTCAGGCTGGGAAACCAGCAGCTCGTCGATGTCCACGCCGATCTGCTGCGCGTAAAGAGGATCCATGGCGTGCTCGGCGTCAACGAACGCACACACCCCGCCGAGCTTCTGCGCCTCAGCGATGACGTGGTAGACGAGCGTTGTCTTACCCGAGGACTCCGGGCCGAAGATCTCGACGATCCGCCCCCGCGGCACGCCGCCGATCCCCAGCGCGATATCGAGCGGCAGCGCGCCTGTGGGAATGGCATCGACCGCGACCCGAGCCCCCGGGTCTCCCATTCGCATGACGGTGCCTTTGCCGAACTGCTTCTCGATCTGGGACAGTGCTCCCTTGAGGGCGGCCTGGCGCTTGGCATCGGCCTTTGGGTCGCCGTTGGCCCCATTTTCGCGATCGTTCATGTTTCGGTTCGGCTCCTTATTGCTTTTCGTTCGAACCCGCCACGCTACGCCTGGCCTCGGACAGAAAGGACCCTAGATCCGGTGCCTGCAACGGAACAAGACGCAGTGGTCGCAGAGCTGCAAAAACGCTGTGACAAATCAGCTCCCTCAGGTTGGCGCCAGGGCCTCCCTCAGGTTGGCGCCAGGGCCTCGACACAAAGTCCCATGATCGTGAGGTCGTAGTCGAGCCGGTCTCCCATCGACCGCGGCATGCACGCGTTCGGATCGACGCGGACTCCGTCCAGACGATGTCGGGCTCGCAGATCCGGACTCGCGAGACGGACCGAGCGCGCCGCCTCTGGAATCGGCCGACCATCAGGTCGACGGAAGCGGACCCCGCGGCGGCCGAGGCGCTCGACCCCGAAGCCTCCCTCGTGGACGAGGCGGTGGTGGTATGAGCAGAGCTGGATCAGATTGTCGAGCTCGGTTTGGCCGCCTCGCGCCCAGTGATGGATGTGGTGGGCGTGCAGGAATCGCTTGTGGGTGCAGCCCGGAAAGCGGCAGCCGTCGTCGCGGCTGCGCAGGGCCCGGCGCAGCGCCGCCGGCACGGTCCGCTTTCGCCGGCCCACGGAGAGAGGATGTCCATCGCGTTCGACGATTCGGACGATCGGGGCATCGCAGCTCAGACGGCGTGCGGTTTCCGGGGCGATGGTGGGGCCATCAGAGAGCTCACACCGATCCTGGACGGTTTCGGCCGCGAGTGAGTTGACGTCGACATGGACGCTGACCTCGCACGGGTCTCCATCCGAGGGAGAAGCTTGGGTGTCGGCCAGCCAGCCCCGTGCGAGCGAGACGAGCGCATCCGCGTGTCGCGCCGCGGCCGGCTCATGCGGCGGCGATTCCGCGGAATCGCCGCTGGCGGGCGGCGGTTCGACGTCAGCCGCCTTCAGGGCCGCCACCACAAGCGCTCCTTCGGCGGGCGCCAGCCGCGCCGTCAGGCTGAGGGATCCGTCGTCATTCCAGATATATGTGAGCTCCCGGCGCGCGTGGAGGTCCTGGGCGGCTTGGGTGCTTGCCTGGAGGGCTCCACGGAATAACCGGACGACCTTTTCGAGCTGCGCCCCCGTGGCGTGGAGGCCGATGTCAACCAGGTGCTGCTCGGTCTCTGGTGTTGCCACGCGGCTGACCGCTCGCACCTTGCAGTAGCTCAGCTCGCCGGTGCGAAAGGCTTGAAGCACAATCGGGAGCTCCAGCAGGCGCCGAGCCACGCGGACGTGCTCTCGTGCGGCCACGAGACCGATCGAGCATCGGTAGGAGAGCCAATGTGCACACGACTTTGCCCCCCACTCCGCCCACCCGCCGCGCTGGTCGAACTCCGCGATCAACAAGAGCCAGCGACACGTCGCCGCGGCGAGGTGCGAGGCGAGCTCGCAGATCTCGAGCTCGAGCTCCTCGCAGCGCGAACGGCCGCTCGCGCTCGGTCTCAGATGTGGGAGTTGCAGCGCCGAAGATTCGTCTATCGAACACATGTTCGAGAGACTACGCCCCGCCCCGGACAGAACCGCTGTCCGGCAGAAGCCGATTGCGCGAGGCGATTCCGCGAGGCGATTCCGCGGAATCGCTCTACGCCGCCGGCGAGCTCTGATTTTCGCCGCGCGGGCTGTAGATGATCTCCCACAGGTGCCCGTCGGGGTCTCGGAAATACCCCGAGTAGATTCCCCACGGGCGGTCGTGCGGCTCGTCGGTCACGGTTGCCCCGGCGGCCGCGGCGCGTTGGAGCAGCGCATCCACCTCTCGCGGGCTGCCGACGATCTGGCCGAGGCTGAACCCCCCGGTCTGCGCACGATCAGGAGGAGTATTCGCGTCCTTGGCCAGCTCGGTAGTCGGGTAGAGCGAGAGCATCCCGCCCCGCTCGAGCTCGAACATGGCCACAGCTCCCGCCGGCGTCGTTTCATCGCCCTCCCATTGAGTGCCAACGATGCCGCGTGTCTGGAGCCCCAGACCGTCGCGGTAGAAGGTCACGGCTCGTTCGAGATCGGCGACGCCGAGGGTTATGACGTCGATGCGGGGGTCCAAGTCACCATTCCTTCCAACGTTTGCGTGCCCAACACCGGCGGGTTCAGTTTCGCGGAAAGACGTTTTCGCCGCGCAGGCCTCGGTAAGACTCGCCGGATGACCGAGAGAGACGAAACCACCAATGAGCGTGTCGAAGCCCAGGCCAACGACGAGACTCGCGGCGGCGCGGTCGGGCAGCGTCCGCCGGGAGGCGACCACCAGCCATCCAGCGAGCGCCCAACCGCCGATGACCGACGCGGGTCGGTAAAACCAACCGACAATCCGGTCCCGAGCAGCCCCGCGGCCGACGAGCAGGCGGTTCGCGAAGGCGAGGAGAAGCTCGAGCGCGTCAAGCCGTACTGAGGGCCCACCCAGCCATCCAGACCACCGCGAAGCCACCAGCCACCCAGACCACCGCGAGCCCATCCGCAAGGCTGAGCCTCGCTTCCTCGGCGCCTCAGGTGCCGCCCGAAAGCGGCACTCTGGCCAGCGCGTCGTACCGCGCGCCGCTGCGCGATAGCCGCGAGCGATAGAGGACCACCTGCGTGCCGCGAAACTCCAACCGCGATGGAGGAGAAAGCCGCAAGCCGCCGGACCCGGTCCGTGCAACGGAGCTCCTCCCCCCTACGCGCGCCACGGTCACGTGGGCCAGGTACGGCCGCTTCTCGGGCTGATACCAGCCTCCCGCCGCGAGAGCGGCTGAGAGTGCGCCCTGGAGGCGGGCCAGCGCGCCTTCAACGTCGCTCAACTCGACCGCGAGCACGCGAGGCTGCCGCGGGGGCAGCCAAGTCACATCGCCGAGAACGAGAAGGATCGGCGCCTCGGCGGCGACAACCTGGCAGGCAGCGGCGATGCCGTCGACGGCCGTCTCGGGTTGCCACCCGAGGAAGCACAGCGTCACGTGGAGGGCCTCCGCCGACACGGGCCGGAGTGTCTGGTCGCGCACAGCGTCGAGATGTCGACGCCAGCGAACCAGCGCGTCCCGGATGCGATCGGGGAGTGCGAGGGCTACGAACAGCCGCAGGCGGCCATCGCTCACGTGACCCCGCCCGCTCGACCCGCGACCCGCGACCCACCCGCCTCTTTCAGCAGGAGACGGCGCAGGAGGTGCAGCGCCACGGTGGTCGAGCGCTCGCGCACGTCGCTCCGGCTGCCGGGCAATCTCGTGGTGCGAGTGGTGCGTGCACCGGAGGCGGCGGAAACGGAGAAGCAGACCGTCCCCACCGGCTTCTCGTCGGTGCCCCCCTCAGGGCCAGCGATGCCAGTGATACCGATGCCGAAGCGGGCGCCGAAGACGGACGCGGCGCCGTCGGCCAGGGCCTCGGCGACCTCCTCGGAGACCGCCCCAAAGCGCTCGATTAGCTCGGCGCTCACGCCCACGAGCTCGATCTTGGCGTCATTGCTGTACGCGACCACGCCACCCGCGAAGTAGGCCGACGAGCCCGCCCGCTCGGTGAGCCGCGCCGCCATCAGCCCACCCGTGCAGGACTCGGCAACCGCGACCATCTCGCCCCCGAGGAGCTCGGCCACCTGCTCGTCCACGGTCGCGCCGTCCTCGGAAAAGAGGGTGTCGCGGTGCCGATCGCGGATGAACTCGACCAGGGCGTCGTAATCCGGAGCGGCGCGGGGCTCGTAGCGGGTCGAGACCTCGATTTCGCCCCTGCGTAGACATGTTGTGATCTCCAGGTCCTCGAGCCTCAGGCCGGCGTCGTCCGCCGCCCGCAGCGTGCTGGCGATCTCCGACTCGGGAATCCCGAACAGGCGCAGCATCCCCTGCTGGTATTCGGGCGCGCCTGCGATCGCGGCCCGAAACGCCTCGGTCTGGGAGGCCGCCTCCCACATCGGCTGGAGCTCCCGGGGCGGCCCGGGCAGGACGACGACCGTTGGGCCGCTCGAACCGCTCCCACCGCTAGAACCACCCGAACCGCTAGAACCACCCGAACCGCCCGCGCCCCCGGGCGGGACAACCAGGCCGGGCGCGGTGCCCACCGGATCCAGCACCGTCGCGCCCTCGGGGATCATGGCCTGCTTGCGGTTGGAGATCCGGATCGCTTCGCGGTCGAGGTTCGGCCAGCGCTGCATGATCCCGGCCAGGATCTCCTCGATCCGTGACTCCAAGGCTGGGTCGAGAACCATCTCACGGCCGCAGAAGCGGGCCACGATCTCGGCGGTCAGGTCATCCGCGGTGGGTCCGAGGCCGCCACTGGTCACGATCAACGCCACCCCGCGCTCGGCCATCGACCGCAGCGCGGCGAGGAGATCGTCGCCTCGGTCGCCCACGATCTCGATCATCTCGGGGTCGACGCCGAGGTCGAGCAGGCGCTCGGACAGCCAGGGGCCGTTGCGGTCGGAGATGATCCCGGTCAGGACCTCGGTTCCCGTGATCAGGACGCCGGCCCGAGGCCGCCCGGTCGAGCGGCGGCCGTCGTCACTCATGGGCAGGTGGGGGTTTGCGTGAGCGGGATGTGCTTCACGGCATACCCGTGCGCGGCAGGTGCGATCAGGAGCCGAATCGGCGTCGCCGACGGTGCAACCGGCACGGGTCGGCCGTTGACCTTCATCGTGACGGCGGCGTTGCCCAGCGTCAGCAGCAACCGGTGGGCCGTCGCGCTGGGAATCGTCTGTCCGGCGCTGAACGTCTGCTCGTTGATCAGCTTGGTTCCGTGCCCGTTGACCAGACACACGTAGATCGCGCCCGTCGGCACGAGCTGGAGCGTGACCTTACGCGGGGCGGCCGGCTTGGCGGTGTGCGTCCGCGTGACGTGCTTGCGCACATGGTGGTGGGCCGGCGGCTTGCCCGCGGTCGTGTTCGAGGAGCCCGAGGTATTGCGGCCGACAACGTAGAGGATGCCCACGATCACGAGGACCGCGACGAGAATCGGCACCCACGACGGGACGCCTCTGCGCCCCGGCCGGCGGTCGCGGTCACGGTTTCGGTCTCGGGCGGCCACCCGCCCCATCGCGCGTGACTCGTGCTCGGACGGCCGCTCGTAGTGGCGCTTGAATTCATCGATCAGGCTTCTCGAGTCAAGCCCGAGGTAGTCGCTGTACGTACGCAGGAAGCTCTTGGCATAAACCGGGCCAGGGAGCAGGTCCCATTCCTCGTTCTCGATCGCTCGCAGGTATTTGGCGCGGATCTTGGTCTGCGCCTCGACCTCGCTGATGTCGATTCGCTCGCGCATCCGCGCTTCTCGCAGTGTCGAGCCGATGTCCGCCATTGGCGCGAAGGCTAGATGAGTGCGCCCGGGCCCGAGAGTGGATTCAGAACGCGTCAGCCGACCCGTGCGTGTCGTCAGGAACCGGCACGAGTTCAGCGCGACTCGGGCCCTCGGCTTCGGCGAGATGAGACACGATGCGAGGAGCGTCGGCCTCGGTGATCAGCACCTGACGAGGCTTTGAGCCTTCGTATCCGGAGATGATCCCCCGGCGCTCCAGCATGTCGATCAATCGCCCGGCCCGGGTGTAGCCGAGTCGCAGCCGCCGCTGCAACATCGAGGTCGACGCGGTCTGCATCTGCGCCACGAGCAGGATCGCCTCCTCGAGCAGGGGATCCTCGTCAGGGTGGAACTCACCGTCGCCCTCGCCCGAGGCATCGTCCTCCGAGGCCACCTCCTCGAGCAGCTCCTCGTGGAACTCGGGTTCACCCTGGCGCCGCCACGCGTCGGTCAAATCGGCGATCTGCTCCTCATCGATATAGGCGCCCTGGATGCGCTGGAGCTTGGACGCGCCCACCGGCGAGAACAGCATGTCCCCCTGGCCGAGGAGCGACTCGGCTCCGTTCTGGTCCAAGATCACGCGGGAGTCAGTCTGTGAGGAAACCGCAAACGCGATTCGTGAGGGGACGTTGGCCTTGATCATCCCGGTGATCACGTCGACTCGGGGAGATTGCGTGGCCAGGACGAGGTGGATCCCGACCGCTCGCGCCTTCTGAGCCAGCCGGATGATCGAATCCTCGACGTCGGCCGGGGCAACCATCATCAGATCGGCCAGCTCGTCGATCACACACAGGATGTAGGGGAGCGCGGGCTCGCCGCGGCGCTCCCGCACGCGGTTGAGTTCGGGCAGCGAACGGGTTCGAGCCAGCGACATGATCCCGTAGCGCTGCTCCATCTCGCGGACCAGGTTCTGCAGGGCGTTGGCCGCCATCCGCGGCGAGGTGATGACCGGCGTCAGCAGGTGCGGGATCGATTCGTAGTGGTTGAGTTCGACCTGCTTGGGGTCGACGAGGACGAACCGGACCTGGTGGGGAGTCGCCCGGAGCAGGATCGAGGACAGCATCGCGTTGACAGCGGCCGACTTCCCGGCCCCGGTGGTTCCCGCCACCAGCAGGTGGGGCATCTTGGCCAAATCGGCGCCGATCGCCCGCCCCGCGATGTCCTTCCCGAGCCAGACGCTGAGCGGGGACCATTCCGCGGGCGGCTCCTGGAAGACGTCGCCCAGGTGGACGATCCGGCGGCGGGCATTGGGCACCTCGACCCCAACCGCCTGCTTGCCCGGGATCGGAGCCAGGATCCGGATGTCGGTGGCCGCGAGGGCATAGGCGAGGTCGTCCTTGAGCTGCGAGACCTTGGCCACCTTGGTCCCCGGGGCCAGGCGCAGCTCATAGCGGGTGATGTGCGGGCCGGTCACGCGTCCGATGACCTTGGCCTCGATTCCGAAGTGCCCCAGCGTCTCGAGCAGGGTCCGCGCCACCTGCTCCTGACCCGCGGTGTCAGGCTTGGCGGCTTCGCCCGTGGCCCGCGTCAGGAAGCGCGCCGAGGGCACGCGCCAGACGAAGTCCGGGTCGTCCGTGACGCTGGCGCGAAAGCGCCCTTGCGGGGTCAGGCCCGCCGCGTCGTTGACGGGAGGAGCTGCGTCCTGGACCGCAGGGTCCGCGTCCTTCACCGGCGTATCTGGCTCCTCCGCCTGCCTGTCCGCGGCCACCGGGGGGATTGACCCGGACGCCGCGGGTTCTGTCTCCTCTGGGTAGGGGATCGGCGGAGCCTCGACGTGGGTCGGCCCGATCACGATCTCCGAGGTGTCGGGCTCCGGTCCGAGCAGGGGCTCCTCGAGCGTCCTGCCGACGTCGCGGGCCGCCGCCGTCGCGGTGGCGGGCCGGGGCGGCGCGGAGGTCGTCCAGCGGTTCCGGAGGCGCTGCCCCTCCTCGGTCGTGCGCCGGAGCACCCGCCCGGTCCCGGCCATGCTCGCGCTCGTGGCGCGAATCACGCCCGCCACTCCGGCGCCCGTGACCAGGATCAGCCCGGCAAGGAACAGGAACACGGCCAGGATGTCGGCTCCGACGTTCGAGAAGAGGTGCGAGGCGCCCCAGAACTCGACCTGGCCGAGAATCCCGCCGCGGGCCTTGAAGACGTCGGGGTGCCAATAGCTCTGAGCGCGGGCGGCGCCCGGCCCGAGGCCGAGGGTTCCCCCGGCGAGAGCCAGGGTGAGCGCGGCGAGCAGGCACAGCGTGCCCGTCCGCATGGGACGCGCCGGAGGCCGCAGCTCGCGCAGCAGCAGCATCGCGCCGCCCGCCACCAGCGCCGCTGGAACCGCATAGCCGAGAGCCCCGATGAGGAACCGCAGGGCCTCGACCATGGCGTGCCCAACCGTCCCCCCTGACCACCCCAGGTAGGCAACCCCCGCGAGGAAGATCCCCAGCGCGATCAGCGCCAAGGCGATCACGTCGATGTGGTGGGGTTCGAGTGCGAGTCCGGGACGCCGCAGCCGTGGCCACGCACCCAGGATCGAACGCTGGGCTCGGCGGGGCGGCGGGGATCGCTTTTTCGTCGCCATCTTCAACCTCGTGGCTTCGACGGCCGTGCCCGAGCTCCTTCCGCCTGCCGCCGAGCTGCTTCGGGCCTACCATCTGCCTGAGACATGGCCGACTTCGAGCGTTCCCCGCGGGTTCTGGTCGTCGAGGACGACGAGGCGATAGCCCAGGTCCTGCAGCGCTCGCTTCGGCTCGAGGGCTATGACGTCAAGATCGCCGGCGACGGCCTCACCGCGCTCGAAGAGGCCCACGCGTTCCTGCCTGATCTGGTCGTCCTCGACCTCGGGCTGCCCAAGCTCGATGGCATCGAGGTGGCCAGGCGGATGCGCCAGACCGACGATGTGCCGATTCTCGTGCTCACGGCGCGCGATGCCGTCGAGGCGCGGGTCGAGGGGCTCGACTCGGGCGCCGACGATTACCTGGTCAAGCCGTTCGATCGCCAGGAGCTGCTGGCCCGGCTGCGGGCGCTGCTCCGGCGCCGCCCTCCGCGGGGCCAGGCCGCGCTCACGGTTGGCGACCTGCGGCTGAACCCGGACACGCACGAGGTGACGCGCGCCGGTCGGCGGATCGATTTAACTCAGCGAGAGTTCGAGCTGCTGGAGTACCTGATGCGCAACGAGCGGATCGTGATCTCCCGACAACGGCTGCTCGATGAGGTGTGGGGTTATGACCCGTTCTCGATGACGAACACGATCGAGGTGTTCGTCTCCAATCTCAGAAGAAAGCTTGAGGCGGATGGAGAGCCCCGGCTCTTACATACGATCCGCGGCGCGGGCTACGTTCTCCGCGTATAGGACGGTGCCCGTCCGCTGGCGGCTGGCCGGCGGCTCGGCGGCGCTGACGTTCGTGATCCTGGCCGGGTTCGCCGCCATGGTCGCCTTTCTCACGACCCACCAGCTGCGCGGGCAGTTCAACGACCAGGTGGATGCGGCGGCGCTTCAGCTGCGCAGCCAGATCCAGCCCCTCAGCT
The DNA here is from genome assembly GCA_035308915.1 of Solirubrobacteraceae bacterium. Classification (GTDB taxonomy): domain Bacteria; phylum Actinomycetota; class Thermoleophilia; order Solirubrobacterales; family Solirubrobacteraceae; genus Palsa-465. The sequence goes on along the minus strand of DATGFT010000022.1, from coordinate 1,218 downwards.
GGCTGCCCGACGGGTCGCTGGGCTGTAACAAGAACGTCAGTCTCAGCGACTACGTGGCCACCGAGCACGCTCAGATCCGGATCTTCACCGAGACCGGGGAGCGGGCGTGCACCCAGGACCAGGTCCGGATCAAAGGCCAGCAGCCGCCGTCCGAGCGGCCGAATTTCGCCGCTCCGACCCAGCCCGGGGTCAGCCAGCAGCTCGGCTATCGGATCGTCGTGCCGCGCAAGGTCTACACGCTGCCCAAGGGCACGGGATACGTGTGGCTGATGTACGCCGTCCCGCTCTCCGATCTCGATCACACCCTGGCCCGGGTCAACCTCTTCCTGTTCCTCGGGGTCGTGGGTGGCACCGTGCTGGCGCTTCTGGCCGGGCTGGCCACCGCCCAGCGAGCCATCCGCCCGATCGTCGAGCTGACCGGCGCCGCGCGGGAGATCGAGCGCACACGCGACCCCAGCCGCCACGTCCCCCTACCCCAGGCCGACGACGAGGTGGCCGAGCTGGCGCGCACGCTCGAGGGGATGCTCCAGAGCCTCGACGCGGCGCGGAGCGCCACCGAATCGGTGCTCGAGCGCCAGCGTGAATTCGTCGCCGACGCCTCCCACGAGCTGCGAACGCCGTTGACCAGCGTCCTGGCCAGCCTGGAGCTGCTGACCGAGGAGCTCGATGGCGAGCAGGCCGAGACCGCTCAGGCCGCCCTGCGCTCGGCGCGACGGATGCGGCGACTCGTGGGTGACCTGCTGCTGCTGGCTCGCGCGGACGCCCGGAGGATGCAGCCCCACCGTCCGACCGAGCTGGACGAGGTGGTCATGGAGGCGGCGGCGGAGATTGGCACGGTCGACGATGACCACGAGCTTCTCCTTGACGCGGCGCCGCTCGTCGTCTCCGGGGCTCGGGATGAGCTGCATCGCCTGGTCTCCAATCTGATCGAGAACGCCGTCAAGCACACGCCGCCCGGCACGCACATCCGCGTGTGCACCACGGTCGAGGGCGGCGACGCGGTGCTGGTCGTCGAGGACGACGGCCCGGGGATCCCGGCGGAGCTGGGCCTGCGCGTCTTCGAGCGCTTCGTCCGCGGCGGGCGCGATGGCGCTCGCGGATCGGGGCTCGGGCTGGCCATCGTGCACTCGGTGGCGCAGTCTCATGGGGGGACGGTGACGCTCGAGTCCTCGGCCGAGCAGGCCGGCGCCCGCTTCGTGGTTCGGCTCCCGCTCGAGA
>DATGFT010000021.1:0-20010 GCA_035308915.1 Solirubrobacteraceae bacterium | reverse complement strand
GAGGAGGAGGTTTCGTTGCCAGCACATCGCGAGTTGATCAACGCGCCCGGCGCTCCCGAGGCCGTTGGCCCGTACGTGCACGCCGTGCGCTCGGGGGACCTGCTCTTCTGCTCCGGCCAGATCCCGATCGACCCGCGCACCGGGGAGCTGGTGCCTGGAACCGTGGCCGATCAGGCCGGCCGGTGCCTCGAGAACCTGGCCGCCGTGTGCAACGCCGCCGGAGCCACGCTCGGCGACGCGGTTCGGCTCACCATCTACACGACCGAGATGGCCTCCTTCAAGGCGATCAACGAGGTCTACGAATCTTTCTTCGAGTCCGATCCGCCGGCGCGGGTGGCGATCGGCGTGGCCGAGCTGCCGATGGGGGCGAAGGTGGAAGTCGACGCAGTGGTGGTGGTCCCTGGCTGACACGCTCCCCGAGCAGGCTTCGCCGGAGGTGACGGCTGAGGAGATCCGTCGCGCCGCCGAAGCGGGAGCGGAGATAGTCAGGGAGACGCCGGTCCTGAGCTCAGCGACGCTCAGCGCTCGGACCGGGGCGACGGTGGCGCTGAAGGCCGAGAACCTGCAGCGCACCGGATCGTTCAAGATTCGCGGGGCGCTGTCCAAGCTGGCCGCGCTCGGTGAGGGATGCGCCCCGGGGGTGATCACGGCGAGCGCGGGCAATCACGGGCAGGCACTCGCGTACGCGGCTCGCGCTCGCGAGGTTCCCTGCGAGGTGTTCATGCCGATGACCGCGCCGATCAGCAAGGTCGACGCCACCCGGGCGCTGGGCGCCACGATCCACCTGGTCGGCGCGACGCTCGATGAGACCCTGCTCGCGGCTCACGAGCGCGCAGACGCCGCTGGCCTCGCCTTCGTGCATCCCTTCGACGACCCGGCGGTCGTCGCCGGTCAGGGGACGATCGGGCTCGAACTGCTGCGACAGGTCCCTGACCTCGCCGGGGTCGTCATCCCGATCGGCGGGGGCGGGCTGTCGAGCGGCATCGCGGTGGCGATCAAGTCCGAGCGACCAGAGGTTCGGATCATCGGCGTCCAGGTCGAGACCTGCGCGCCGTTTCCCGCCTCGCTCGCCGCGGGCGAACCCGTGGCGGCGGAGTCCGCCCTCACGATCGCGGACGGGATCGCGGTCAAGCGACCGGGCGGGCTGACGCTTCAGCTGGTCAGGCGGTGGGTCGACGAGATCGTGCTGGCGGCCGAGGACGACGTGGGCGAGGCGATGGTGTTCCTGCTCGAACGCACCAAGCTCGTCGTCGAGGGCGCCGGAGCGGTTGGGGTGGCGGCGCTCCTGTCCGGGCGGATCGAGTTGCCGGCCGAGGGCACGACGATCGTGGTCCTGTCAGGCGGGAACGTCGACGCCGGGCTGCTGGGCCAGGTCGTCCGCCGCCACGAGACCCAGGCCGGCCGGCGACTCGTCGTGCTGGCGCGGATCTCCGACCGGCCCGGCTCCCTGGCCCGGCTCCTGACCCTCGTCGCGGAACAGCGCGCCAACCTGCTCGACGTCATCCACATTCGCGAGGGCCTTGACCTGCACATGCGCGAGACGGCGGTCCAGCTCGTGCTCGAGACGCGGGGCGAGGAGCATGCCGAACAGGTCAGGCAGGCCATCCGGGGCGCCGGCTACGACGAGCCGCCAGCCGTCGGCTTGGATTAGGCGCGCGTCGCCTCGGCGGTTTCGGCGGCCCTGGCGTCTTCAACGGCCCGGGCGTCGCGATATTCCCGCGCCTGCTCGATCAGAGCCGACACCACCCGGCTGCGCTCATCGGCCTCCGGGTGCCATTGGACGCCGAGCACGAAGCGGTGGTCCGGCGACTCGACGGCCTCGGGGAGATCGTCGAGAATCGAATAGCCGGTGATCTGAAGGCCGTCGCCAAGCACGTCGATGCCCTGGTGATGGTGTGACTTCGTCGCGTGGAGCTCCTCGCCGGCGGCGCGGGCGGCGAGCGATCCCGGGGTCAGGCGCACATCGTGGTCGGCGCCGTCGAAGCTGCCGAGGAAGCGCCGGTGCTCCTCGTGCCCCAGCGCGTCCGGGAGGTGCTGGATCAGCGTGCCGCCCAGGGCGACGTTCAGCAGCTGCATCCCCCGGCAGATCCCCAGGAGCGGGATGTCCCGCTCCCACGCCCGGCGGGTGAGCGCGAACTCGACGGCATCGCGGGTGGGGACGGTGTTGCCGGTCATCGGGTGCCGATCGGCGCCGTAGTGGTCGGGATCGATGTCATCACCACCGGCGAGGATCAGACCGTCGATCAGGTCGAGCATGGCGTCGGGGTCGCGTTCGAGCTCGGGGTCGGGCGGAATCATTACCGCCATTCCGCCCGCCGATTGGATCGCGGTTATGTAGCCATAGGCCAGGAGAGCAGACGGCTGCTCCCAGTGGCCCCAGCGGGCGCGGACGAGCGCGGTGCAGATTCCGATGACCGGACGAGTCACCACTCGCAGGCTACTGTGGCTGCGCGGCTCGACCCGGCTAAGCAGCCGGCGGCGGGACCGACGTCGCCGGCGACCCGCCATCGGCGATCGGTGTGATCGTCGCCGGAGCGCTGGCGAGACCGGAGCCGGCAAACGGGACCGCCGGCGCGTAGGGCCCGGATGGCGTGTAGGCGGGGGTCGGGCTGTACCCGGAGACGGCGGGGTCATCGAGGCCGACGCGGCTGGCGAGCAGGCCGCCGGCCAGGATGGCCAGCGACGACAGGAGCGCGAGATAGATCGCCCAGGCCGGGTGGACGAAACCGCCCTGGCCAGGCGGAACCGCGATCCGGTAGCCGACGAGCACCGCGCCGACACCGCCGGCCAGTCGCGTCAGCTGCGAGGTGTCGCCGGCGCGGTCGGTCAGGGCCAGCAGAGCCAGCCCTCCGCCGATGATCGCGATCACGAGCAGCACCGCGGGGACGGTCTTGAAGACCTGCCACGCCGTCAGATGGAACGGGCCGAGCTGACTGATCAGCTGGGCCCCGGAGCGAATCAGGCCCCCGAGCGCGCCGAACTGTCTGGACATCGCGGCCACAGAGTTGAGCGCGGCCTGAGGGATGTGAACCGTGTACCACGGCAGCCAGAGGCTGATCGCCAGCCCTGCCCCGCCGGCCACCGCCAGCGCATGCCCCTGTTTCGCGCGCGGGTTCTGCATGGTCCCTCATCGGATCCGCGCCCGGGATTGATTAGTGATTTGCCTGCACGCTCAGCGGCGCGCTGTGTCGCGAAGCAGCGCGCGCTTCACCTTTCCGCTGGCCGTCTTGGGCAGTTCGGCGATGAACTCGACGATCCGCGGATATTTGTAGGGCGCGGTCTGCTCCCGGACGTGCTCCTGGAGCTCCGTGGCCAGAGCATCGCTGGGCCGAAAGCCGTCGCGCAGCACGACGATGGCGCGGACGACCGAGCCGCGCTCGTCATCGGGCGCGGCGACGACCGCGGCTTCAGCCACGGCGGCGTGGGATACGAGCGCGGATTCGACCTCGAAAGGCCCGATCCGGTAGCCGGCCGAGATGATCACGTCGTCGGTGCGCCCCTCGAAGTACAGATAGCCGTCCTCATCCCGGCGCACCCGGTCGCCGGTATGCCAGGGCCGATCGCTCGGTGCCGGGGCGCCCCCCAGGTCGCCCACGAAGAACGTAGGGTCGGTCGTGGGGTCGACGAGCACGAGTTCGCCGTCGATCACCTGCATGTCCACCCCGGGCAGGGGCAGACCCATCGATCCGGGACGGACCGGCTTGCCGACCGGGTTAGCCGTCAGCTGCCCGGTCTCGGTCTGGCCGTAGCCGTCGCGGATCTCGATCCCGAGGGCTTCCCTGAACGCGCGAATCACCTCCGGGTTGAGCGCCTCGCCCGCCGCGACCAGTGTTCGCATGTGAGGGAGCGGCGAGACCGTGGCGCGCTTGGCAATCACCCGGTACTCGGTGGGGGCCATGCAGAGGACGTTGACCTTCTCGGCGGCCAGGATCTCAAGCCGCTGAGCGGGGTCAAAGCGCGCGTCGTGCAGCAGCGCGGTGGCGCCGCGAAGCCAGGGCGCGATGAACGCGTTGCGGGCCGACTTCGACCAGCCACTGGCCGCGGTACACCACACGAGGTCGCCCTCACGCGCGTCAAGCCAATGCTCGGACTGCAGCCGCTGGCCTGGGAGGTAGCGCTGGCCGTGGACGACACCCTTGGGCTCACCGGTCGTACCGCTCGTGAACGTGATCAAACAGGGGTCGGCTGGATCAAGCTCAGCCGCGGGTGCGGGATCGTGCTCGAAGAGCCCCTCATCGGGGATCGTGAGAACCGGACTCGTGGCCTTGGCGTCCGAGAGCTCTGACAGGTCGCGGTCGTCGGCGACGATCAGCTTCGGCTGCGCCGCGTCGAGGCGCAGACGCAGGTCCTTGGCCCGCAGCTGCTCGTTGCAGGGCAGGACGACGGCTCCGATCCGGAAGCACGCGACCATCGTGAGGACCCACTCGGGGCGGTTGCCGATCAGGGTGAGGACCACGTCGCCCTTGCCGACGCCGTAGGATCGGAGCGTGCCGGCGAGGCGGGCGCTGCGCTCAGAGACCTCGGCAAACGACCATTCGCGGCGGGTGCCATCACGCGCCAGCTCGACCAGGGCGAGGCGGCGGGGTGGGGCAGCGTCGACGACGTCCCGGGCGAAGTTCACAGCGGGCGCCAGTCTGCCAGGATCGGCGCGTGACCTTGTGGAACGGGGTGTTGTGGCTTCACCTGCTGGCGATGGCCTTCTTCGTCGGCGGGCAGCTGATGCTGGCGGCGATCGTCGTGCCGCTGCTCCGGGGCGCCTCAGACCGAGGGCCGCTCCGTTCGGCGGCCCGACGCTTCGGGATCGGGACGCTGGTGGCGGTGGCGGTTCTCGTCGTCACCGGCGCCGCGATGGCGAGCCACTACCACCGGTGGGGCGACTCGACCCTTCAGGTCAAGCTGGGACTCGTCGCCCTGGTCTTCGTGCTGATCCACGTGCACATGCGCCGCCCCGAATGGCACGTGCTCGACGCGGCGATCTTCGCCGTATCGCTGGCGATCGTCTGGCTCGGGATCGTCGTAGCCGGCTAGCAGCACCCGAGTAAGCTCGGGGCATGGGCATGATGACCGGCACCGGCCCACTCAGCCCCCAGCCGGCGGGCGAGTGGAACGAAGCTCGGACTCTGTACCTCGAGCCAACGCCGAAGCGGATCCGCGCGCTCGTCGACGGGGTTCTCGTCGCCGACAGCCGGCGCGCCTTCCTGCTTCAGGAGGCGGGGCTTCAGCCCATCTACTACTTCCCGCCCGAGGACGTGCGCTCGGATCTGCTCCGGCCCACCGACAAGCACACCCACTGCCCGAAGAAGGGCGACGCGTCGTACTACAGCGTCGTCGCGGGCGACCGCGTCGTGGAGAACGCGGCGTGGTTCTATCCCGAACCGATCGCCGGCGCGCCGGCGGCGCTGCGGGGTCTGATCGCGTTCTACTGGGACCGGGTCGACACGTGGATGGAGGAGGACCAGGAGGTCATCGGGCACGCGCGTGACCCCTACCACCGGATCGACGTTCTGAGGACCTCCCGCCGGATCAAGGTCTCCCTCGACGGGGTTGTTCTGGCCGAGACGAGCCGGGCGGTTGCGCTGTTTGAGTCGAACCTCCCGGTGCGGTGGTACATGCCGCGCGAGGATGTGGTCGCGGAGCTCGAGCCCAGCGACAGTCACTCGATCTGCCCGTACAAGGGGCACGCGAGCTACTACTCGGTCCGCCTTGAGAGCGGCCGCCAGCTCGAGGATCTCGTCTGGTACTACCCGGAGCCGCTCGCCGAGGCGGTCGACATCAGTGGTCTCGTCTGCTTCTACAACGAGCGGGTGGACATTGAGCTCGACGGCGAGCCGCAGGAGCGGCCGGAGTCGCCGTGGCGGGCTCGGCGGGCGGCCTGAGGGGTCTGAGGCCGGCGCCCTCGCCTTGAGGCCGTCGCGACTCTCGCAGTGGCGGCCGTCGAGCCGTCCTTGGCGCGGACCGTAGGAGAGCGACGGCCCGACGGCGCCACTGGATTCTTCGCCGGCCCGCGTGAGTCCTGGAGATCAAAGGCCACGCGCTGCGAAGTGCCGTGCGTCCCTAGATACCCAATACTCCGGAAATTAGACAAAAGTTCTGAGGAAGAGGGTCGTCGAGGGCGCCGTTGCTCCCCACGCCGCGCATCCGGCTTGATGAGGCCGTATCAGGTTGTCTTGATAAACCGCGCGGACGCCCTCAGCGCTCGGCCGCCAGGACCATCTGGGTGCAGACGAAGTTGGCCGCGAGGCGCTCGCCGTTCATCACCCGCACCTCCCAGACCTGAGTCCGGCGGCCGCGATGAAGCGGCGCCCCGGTGGCGATGAGCTCATCCCCCACCCGGCCCGACGCGAACACGTTGATCTTCAGCTCGACCGTCGTGAAGTTGTCTCCAGGCGCCAGGTTGCGCATCGTCCCCCACGCCGCGACCGTGTCGGCGAACGCGACCCAAACCCCGCCGTGGACGTAGCCCCCCGGGTGGAGGTGGCGGCGGTCCACGAGCAGGCGCCCGGTGACGCTGTCGTCGTCGATCTCGAGCAGGTCGATGGCCAGATCGCCGGGAAACGAGCCCTCGAGCGCATGCTTCGATGCTTCGACCGTGACGTCCGGGTTGCTGGCGCGCATCGGGCCGGGCAGTCTACGCAGCCCGGCGTCTGCGCCACGCAAGAACCCGGTGCAGACGAACGGCCTCCCGTTCGGGTGCCTTCTCGTACCGCTCGTCGGTGATCCGGACCGTGACCAGGCCTGCCGCCAGCGTGTCGGCGTCCTTGTCCCGATCGCCCTCAAACGGGATGCGCCCGGAGTGAAACGTCCAGCTGTCGAGCTCGACGATCACCCCCTCGGCACGGAAGAGCGCGTCGAGCTCATGCTTGCCGAAGCTGACGTTCATCTCCGGCGCCGGCAGACCGTAGCGCCGGCAGAAGCCGGGAAAGCTCCTCTCGAAGTCGGACCTGGTGGGGCGTTTCGTGGCGATGCCGAGCACCTGCCTGAGCTTGGCGGCGCCCCGGTGGTGAGGATGGCCGCGGACGACGTCGATCACGTCGTTCAGTTGGAGCCCATGCTCAAGGCGGCCGTTGTTGATGGCGCGATTGATCGACTTCGCCCTCATTCCTGGCGCCATGTCGAGGAGGGCTCTCGCCAGCGTGGTTACGGGGATGCCGTAGTGACGCGTGACGTCTCGAGCGTCAAGTTTGTTGCGGTGGACGCTCACGCCTCTTGGACGCCGATCAGTCCTCACCGTGACATTCAGAGGCCGCTCCCACCGCCTCCAGATCCCCCACAGGGCGAGCGCCGAGCCGTGGCTCAGCACGGCGCCGTCGCCGCATGCGAGGACGGCGGCCATGGCGTGCTCGTGAGGCGTTACGGGCGGCTTTCCAACTGCGTAGACGGCGCGATGAGCTCGGTAGAGACGGCCGATCTTCACTCGATGGTTGATGCCTGCGTCGTCCAAGCCGATCGCCAGCAGCTGCTTGCGCGTGACATTCCCCCACTGGCGCGCCGCGGTGTGGGCGATTTCTTTGTCTATTTCTAAGTTTCCGCCCACACCAGGTAGAGCCCAACGACTGCGCTAACCACCCCCTCCCCGCTTCTAAAGTGGCAAAGTTGAGACGAATGGCGACGACGACGACATCAACCGACCTCACCGACGAGCAGCGGGCGATCAGCGAGATGGTTCGCCAGTTCGCCGACGAGCAGATCATCCCCAACGCCGAGCATTACGACCACGAGGACGAGTTCCCCGAGCCAATTGTCGAGCAGATGAAGGAGCTCGGCCTCTTTGGGGTGACGATCCCCGAGGAATACGGCGGCATGGGGCTCGACCTGACGACCTACGCCATGATCGTCGAGGAGCTCAGCCGCGGCTGGATCTCAATCAGTGGCATCGTCAACACCCACTTCATCGGCTCCTACCTGCTGATGAAGTTCGGGACCGACGAGCAGAAGCAGAAGTACCTGCCGAAGATGGCCACCGGCGAGATTCGGGCCGCCTTCTCCCTCTCAGAGCCTGAGCTGGGCTCCGACGTCGCCGCGATCAAGACGAGTGCGCGCAAGAAGGACGACCACTACGAGATCAACGGCACCAAGATGTGGGTCACCAACGGCCTCAGGGCGGGCCTCGTGTTCGTGCTCGTACGCACGGACCCCGAGGCCGAGCCGAAGCACCGCGGCCTGACGTGCTTCATCGCCGAGAAGGAGCCCGGGGTGGCGGAGAACACCGGCGCCTACGAGGGCTTCAACGTCCCCCCCCAGATCAAGAAGATGGGATACAAGGGCGTCGAGTCGACCGAGCTCGTCTTCGACGGCTACAAGACTCCAACCGACAGCATCCTTGGCGGCGAAGAGCAGGGCCTGAACAAGGGCTTTCCGCAGATGATGGACGCGCTCGAGCTCGGGCGGGTCAACGTCGCCGCGCGAGGTGTCGGCTTGGCGCAGCGGGCGCTCGAGCTGGCGCTCAAATACAGCCAGGAGCGCCGGGCCTTCGGAAAGCCGATCGCCCAGCACCAGGCGATCCAGTTCAAGCTCGCCGACATGGCCACGCAGGTGGAGGCGGCGCGGCTGCTCACACTGCGGGCGGCGCGGATGAAGGACGCGGGTGAGCGTTCCGACATCGAGGCCGGGATGGCGAAGCTCTTCGCATCCGAAGCCGCCCGCTTCTGCGCCGAGCAGTCACTGCGGATCCACGGCGGCTACGGCTATTCCAAGGAGTACGAAATCGAGCGGATCTATCGGGATGCGCCGCTGCTGCTGATCGGCGAGGGCACGAGCGAGATTCAGCGCATGGTGATCGGCCGGAAGCTGCTCCAGCGCCACAAGATCTAAAGCGAGTTTTAGATTGATTGAGAGGGCGCGCCCTTGGGGGGGCGCGCCCCGTGTTTTATGCCGGCAGCGACTCCTGCGGCCTTGCCTCGGCCGTGTAGTTCTCGGCCGGCTCGAGGAAGTCGCGGATCTGCTCGCGGAGCTCAGCTCCGTCCTCGTGGCCGTGCACAGAGGCCGCGTGCTCCGAGGCCGCGCGTACGACCTCGTCCTCCTCGCCGATGATCACCAGCGAACAGTTGCTCTCGCTCGGGAAACGGCGGCAATCGGCCATCAACCTGGCCATTGGTCCCTCCTTTGGTTGCCCGCCGAAATCGTCGCGCCCCGCGAACGGCATGTCAAACTGATCGCCCTGGCCTCTCCCTCGGACACCAAGACCCTGATCGAGACCGCGGTCAAGCGGTTCCTCGACGAAGTCCCGGCGCTTCAGCCGCTCAAGCTCGTCGCCGGTCTCGAGCTCCGTGGCCGCGGCGACATCCAGATGTATCGGGTCGAGCTGCCGGGGCCCAAGGTGACGAAGGACATTGCCGCCGACGCCAAGGTGCGCCTCGAGATCCCGCGTTCACATTTCAACGAGCTGGCGACCAAGGGGAAGGTCAAGGACTGGCGCGAGGCGTTCCTGAAGGGCGACGCCAAGGCGACGGGGATCGAGCAGGTGATGAGGCTGATCGTCCAGGTCGTCGACCGGCAGGAAGAGCGCAGCCGCACCCGCCGCGCCACACGCCACTAAGGGCCGCGGGCGGCCACGAGGCGAGGACCGGCTACCCCGCCAGCTGCTCAGCCTGCTCGAGCTGCTCCTCGATCAGCTGTAGCCCGGCATCCCAGAACCCGGGATCGGCGAGGTCGATCCCGACAATGGCCGCCAGCTCCTCAGGGCTGCGAGAACCGCCGGCGGCGAGCAGCTCGAGATAGCGCGGCACGAATGCCTCCCCCTCCTCCCGATAGCGCCCGTACGCGGACAGGGCCAGGAGCTGACCGTAGGCGTAGGCATAGACGTAACCCGGCGTGTTGATGAAGTGCGGGATGTAGGACCACCAGATCCTGTAGCCGTCGGTCATCTCGACCGAGTCGCCAAACAGCTCGGCCTGCGATTCCAGCCACAGTTCGTTCAGGCGGTCGACCGAGAGCTCTCCCTCACTCCGGCGGCCGGTGTGGACCAGGTGCTCGAAGCGGTTCATGGCCATCTGGCGAAACACGGTCGCGACGCCGCCGTCGAGGCGCTCGGCCAGCAGGCCGAGCCGCTGCTCATCATCAGGCGCCTCACGCAGCAGCCGCTCGAACACGAGCGTCTCGCCGAACACCGACGCGGTCTCAGCCAGGGTCAGCGGCGTGCCCTGGTGGAAGATGCCCTGGGGCTGGGCGAGCGCGGCGTGGAGTCCATGTCCCAGCTCGTGCGCCATCGTCAGGACGTCGCGGCGGCGCGCCGTGTAGTTCAAGAGGACGTAGGGGTGGACGGAGGGGACGGTGTAGGAGCAGAAGGCGCCGCCCCGCTTGTGCGGCCGAGCCGGCGCATCAATCCATTGCCCGTCGAAGAAGCGTCTGACCACCTCGCCGGCGGCGGGCGAGAACGCGTGGTAGGTCTCAAGCACCATGTCTCGAGCCTCGCCGTAGGAAACGATCACGTCCTCGGCCAGGATCGGCGCCGCACGGTCGTAGTCGTGGAGCCGGTCGACCCCGAGGAGGCGGGCCTTGAGCGCGTACCAGCGCTGCGGGATGTCGTAGCGACCGCGCACCGCCGCGATCAGGGCGCGGACCGATTCGTCAGAGGCTTCGTTGGCCAGGTTCCGGCTCGCCAGCCAGTGCGGATAGCGACGCAGGCGATCCTCGACCGACTTGTCGTAGACCAACGTGTTGTAGATGAACCCCCGTGTCCGCAGGCCCGGATCAAGCGCCTCGGTGACCGCCTCCGCCGAGGCCCGGCGCTCGGACCGATCGGGCGATTGGAGCCGGCTGAGCGCCATATCGAGCGTCATCTCCTGGTCGTCCAGATTGACCCGCAGGGCCCCGAGAAGCTCGCCGAACAGCCGAGCCCACGAGCTGCTCGAGGCGATCGCCTTCTCGGCCAGGATCTTCTCCTCGGGCTCGGAGAGGAGGTGCGGCCGGTAGCGCCGGGCGCTGCGCAGGTAGTGGCGCGCGAAATCGAGGCCGGATGTGCCGAGCAGCTCCTCGGCGCGGGCGTCCTCGAGCGCCGCCCATTCGAGCTCGAAGAACAAGAGCTTGGTCTCGATCTCGGTCCCGCCCTCCTGGACGCGCTGGAGCAGGGCGCCCCGCTCCGGATCCGCGGTGTCGGTAGAAAAACGCAGCGACGCGTAGGAGCCCGCCCGACCGACGAGATCCTCAATCTCCGCCAACTCACGCATCGCCGCCTCGAGCCCCGGCCCGTCGAGGTTGGCCACCTGCCCCGCGTAGCGCTCCGAGAACGCCGTCGCCCGTTGAGCCGCCTCTTCGAGCAGGTGCTCGACGCCCGCCGCGCCCTGCCCGTCGACCAGGGGGTCGAGGTCCCACGCGGTCTCGAGGAGCTCTGGATCGGAGAGAAGGTCGGAGATCGTCGACATCGGCCAAACAGGCTAGTGGCGGCGGTCACGATACAGCGATGCCGGGTGTCGCTTCTCCGCGCGACCACAGCGACGCCGGGGTCCGCCTCGACTGCCATGTAGTGTCGCCGAACTGTGCACCCGCTCCGTGACCAGAGCCGGCCGATCAGGCTGATCGGCCTGGGGGGAACGATCTCAATGCGGGGCGAGCGGGCTGTCCCCGCCGTGGACGCCGCGGACCTCGTCGCGGACATCCCCCAGCTGGCGGAGGTGCGCGACCTGACGGCAGAGACGGCGATGGCCGTCCCGGGACCGCATCTCACCCTCGGCCAGGCACTCGAGGTGGCCCAGCGAGCCTCGGCGGCCGCGGCTCAGGGGGAGGGCGTCGTCATCACCACCGGTACCGACACGATGGAGGAGCTGGCGGCGCTATGCGCGATGCTCCACGACGGGGAGGCTCCGATCGTGCTGACGGGTGCCAATCGCCCCGGGTCGAGCCCCGGAGCGGACGGCCCGGCCAACCTCCTGGACGCGATCGCCACGGCGGGAGCGGCAGCGAGCGCCGGGCTCGGTGTGGTCGTGGTCTTCGGGGGCGAGATTCACGCGGCGATGACGGTGCGCAAGGTCGACAGCACCGGCCCGGCGGCATTCGGGTCACCGCTCGCGGGCCCGATCGGTCGGGTGGTCGAGGGACGCATCTGGCTGCACGCGCGCCCCGCCCGTAATCCCACGCTCGCCGTGCGTGATCTCGACCACAGGGTCGCAGTCGTGACGGCTTGTCTGGGTGACGGCGGCGAGGTACTGGCGGAGCTGGCCGGGTCGTGGGACGGGCTCGTGCTCGTCGTGCTCGGCGCCGGTCACCTATCGGCAGGCGCGCTGGGCGAGCTCCGGGCCGCCGCGGCGCGGATCCCCGTGGTCGTGACATGCCGACCCGAGCGCTCGTCGATGCTGTTCGATACCTACGGGTTCGAGGGCGCAGAGCGAGACATCCGGCAGAGCGGCGCCGTGTGCGCCCCCTTCCTCTCAGCGCCGGCGGCCCGGGTCGCGCTGCTCTGCTGCCTCGGGGCCCAGCTCGACCGAGCCGAAATCGCCCGGGTGATGGCGCCGTGGGACGCCGGCTGAAGCGCATGCCCACGGGGCCGCTGAGAGCCGGCCTGGCGCTCGCGTTCGCCGGTGCCGGCCTCGTGCTCGGCGGCTGCGGCAGCGGCGGGGTCTCCGGGCCGGTATCGCTCAGCCAGCTCCCCCTCGTCCCGGGGGCGAAGGTCATCGCGCAGACGCGCCAATGCGACCACGGAAAGCACGCCTACTGCGCCATTCAGGCCGTCATCGTCAACCGGCACTACGACAGCTCGGGAGCGTTCGTCCAGGGCGAGCAGGAGCACCTGCACCACCTGGGCTGGACGACCAGCGCCGGCGACGACGGCGATGAGGTCGCCGCCGATGCCCCCGGTCACAAGCTGCGCGTCACCTACGCGACGGCGCTCGCCGACATGATCGGCCTCGACGAGAAATGGATCAAGCGGCCCTGGCCGATCTGGGCCAGCCTGTCCCAGACGCTGTTCAACCGGATTCCGGCGATGTCGATCTTGCTCGAGGCCGGCCCGACGTAAGCTCGAGGCGTCCGTCGGATCCGACCCGGAGCGCCACCCGGCCCCCGAGCAGCGCTCGGAGGTCATCGCCGACGAGCTCCGCCCGCCAGCCCTCCAGGGTCCGCACCTCGGGCTCGGGCTCGGAGCGCCGGAGGGCCCCGACGATCAACTCGAGCTCGGCCCGGGAGGCAATCAGCTCATAGGCCAATCCGGCCTCGGCGGCCCGCGCGCGCAGCAGGGCCTCGGTGAGCGAGATCAGCGGCGCATCGGAGGAATCAAATCGCTCGCGGGCACGTTCCCGAGGGATCGGGGGTGACTCGCGGCCCTGCTTGATCGCGGCCAGGATCGCCGGCCCGCGACGCCGGATCCCCGACGGGTGAAGCCCCCGGATGTGCTCGAGCGCCGCGCGGTCGCCCGGCTGGCGCTTGGCCAGCTCGACGAGCGTCGGGTCGGCGAGCACAGAGCCGACCGGTCGATCCTCCTGGGCGGCGGTCGTTTCGCGCCAGGCCGCGAGCTCACGAGCCACCGCCCGCGCCCGCGGGTCGAGCTGGCTGATCCGGGGAAGCCGCTCCCAGGCCGTATACGGGTCGCGCTCGTCGGTGGCCGACTCGAGCCGACGACACTCCTCACGCGCCCACTCGAGACGATGGCTGGCCTTGAGTCGGCGTTCCAGCTCGTCGGCGAGCTCGAGCAGATGGGCGACGTCCTCAGCGGCGTAACTGAGCTGCTCGGCCGTGAGCGGCCGGGCGTCCCAGCGCGTGTAACTCGCGCTCTTGCCGACCCGCCGCCCGAGGATCTGGGTGAGCAGGTTGGCGTAGCCGGACTGGGCGCTGGCACCGGCAAATCCGGCCGCGATCTGGGTGTCGAAGATGTTCCGGAGTTCGATGTCCCAGGTTCGGCGCAGGATGGCCACGTCCTGGCGCCCGGCGTGCAGGACGATCCCCACGCCGGGATCGGCCAGCAGCTCGCGGAGCGGCGTGACGTCGACCTGCTCCAGAGCGTCGATGAGGATGATGCGCACGCCGTCGGGCGCGTCCTCGTCCTCGACCACGACCTGCACCAAGCAGAGGAGCGCCCGGTAGCGCCCCTCGGACATGAACTCGGTGTCGATGCCAAGGCGCCGACGGCTGGCAGCGATCTCGGCGACCGCTGCCACTTCGGCTGAGGTGGCGAGCCGCCATCCCGACATAGACGGACCCTATCCGACGGCTCCCCGTGCCATAACCGACCTCCCTGGTAGGATATAGACGCGATGATCTTCTCCTCCAAGGCCGAGTACGGCGTTCGCCTGATGGTCGAGCTCGGACGCCAGAACCCCGAGCAGCCGACCAGCCTGAAGGCGATCGCGGACGCCGAGGGGCTTCCGCTGGCGTATCTCGAGCAGGTGGTGGCCCGGCTCAAGAAGGCTGGCCTGGTGATGAGCGCGCGGGGCGCGCACGGCGGCTACTGGCTGTCGCGCCCGGCCGAGGAGATCGCCATGGACGAGATCGTCCAGGCGCTGGAAGGCGCGATCGCGCCGATGGAGTGCTTCGTCCACGACCACACCGAGCGCGTGCTCTGCTCGCACGAACCCGACGCCGGCCGTGGCTGCGCGACCAAGCTCCTGTGGACGCGCGTGCAGAACGGGATCGTCCGCTCGCTGCAGACGACGACTCTGGGGGAGCTGGTCGAGTTCTCCCGCCGAACCGAACGCGCGCCGAGCTTCATACCACCCGAGCCGACGGTGGTGGCCTGATGTCAGAGCTCGAGATCCGCAATCTCCACGTCCGCGCGGGCGAGAAGGAGATCCTGCGCGGGCTGGACCTCACGGTCAGCCGGGGCGAGATCCACGCCCTGATGGGGCCCAACGGGTCCGGCAAGTCGACGTTGGCCAACGTGATCATGGGCCACCCGAACCTCGAGGTGACCGATGGCCAGATCTTCTTCAAGGGCGAGGACATCACCGACGCCGATCCTGACGAGCGGGCCCGCATGGGGCTGTTCATGGCCTTTCAGTATCCGTTCGCGGTGCCCGGGGTGACGGTGACCAAGTACCTGCGGACGGTGCTGAACGCCCACCGCGAGGCGCATGGCGAGGAGCCCATCCCGCTCAAGGACTTCCGCCAGACGGTGGAGGCCGCGATGAAGCTGACCAACGTCCCGCGCGAGTTCTCCACCCGTTACCTAAACGAGGGCTTCTCCGGAGGCGAGAAGAAGCGGATGGAGATCCTCCAACTCGCCCTGCAGCGCCCGGAGATGGCGATCCTCGACGAAACCGACTCGGGTCTCGACATCGACGCGCTCAGCGTCGTCGCAAACGGTGTCAACGCCGTGGCCGGTCCCGACATGGGCGTTCTCATCATCACCCACTACCAGCGCATCCTCCATCTCGTTCAGCCCAGCCACGTGCACGTCATGTACCAGGGCCGGATCGTGAAGGAAGGAGGCCCCGACCTGGTGACTGAACTCGAGGCCAAGGGCTACGGCTGGATCGGCGAGGAGGTCGCGGCCTAGGGCCGCCCGCGTGAGCACCGCCGAGTCACTGGCCGCGATCGCGGCCGAGTTCCCGGTCCTGCGCCGGAGCTTCGACGGACACTCGCTCGTCTACCTCGACTCGAGCGCCACCTCCCAGACGCCGAGCCCGGTGATCGACGCGATGACCCGGTACTACACCGAGTCGCGCGCCTCCATCCATCGCGGGGTCTATCCACTGGCGGTCGAGGCGACCGACCTGTATGAGGGGGCGCGCGCGAAGATCGCCGACTGGCTGGGGTCGACTCCTCAGGAGACCATCTTCGCCGCCAACGCCACCGCCGCGATCAATCTCGTCGCCTACTCGTGGGGACGCCACAACGTCCAGCGCGGCGACCTGGTCGTGCTGACCGAGATGGAACATCACTCGAACATCGTCCCCTGGCAGATCCTCTGCCAGGACAAGGAGGCCGAGCTCGCGTACGTGCCGGTGCGTGACGACGGCCACCTGGACCTCGACGCGCTCGACGCGCTGCTGGAGCGGGAGCCGAAGCTCCTCGGCGTCGTCCACGTCTCGAACGTCGTCGGCACGATCAACCCCGTTGCCGAGCTCACGGCGCGGGCCCATCGCGCCGGCGCGGTGGTGCTGATCGACGGAACCCAGGCGGTGCCGCAGCTGCCGGTGGATCTACGTGAGATCGATGCTGACTTCTACGCCTGGACCGGCCACAAGGCCTACGGCCCCACCGGGATCGGAGTTCTCCACGGGCGACGGGAGCTGCTCGAGGAGATGCCGCCGTTCATCGGCGGTGGCCACATGATCCGGACCGTCGCGGCTAATGAATCAACGTGGACGGATCTGCCGTGGAAGTTCGAAGCGGGCACGTCGCAGATCGCGGAGGCGATCGGGCTCGGCGCCGCGGTGGACTGGATCCGCGCCATCGGCGTCGAGCGGATACGCGGTCACGAGGAGTCGCTGGTCGCGACTACGCTCGAGCGTCTGGGCGAGGTTCCGGGGCTGACGATTCACGGCCCGCTCGAGGCCGGCGAGCGCGGGGCGCTCGTGTCGTTCTCGCTCGAGGGCGCACACCCGCACGACGTCGGCGAGATCCTCGGCCGTGAGGGCGTCTGCGTCCGTGCCGGGCATCACTGCGCCCAGCCGCTGATGCGCAAGCTCGGCGTGGCGGCCACGACCCGGGCCTCGTTCGCGGTGCACAACTCGGTGGCTGACATCGAGCGGCTGATGCACGGCCTGCAGGCAGTCCGCCGGATCTTCAGTCTCTAAAGAAGCCTTAGCCCCGGCCGCGTCGTGCGACCGGGGCTAAGGCTTGATCTGGAGCCAGGTGACCCCAAGCTTGCAGATCAGGAGCTGGTGTGCTGCTCCTGAGCGCGCGCCTTCTGGGAGACGCACCTGCCAAACGCGTTCGCCTTCTGAGCGCCCGTCCCGTACTTGGCCTTGAACGCCGCAGCGTCGCTGCTCTGCTCAGAGCGGCACTGCTTGGCCGCGTTCTCCTCGGCTGAGACCTGGGTGGTCTCGGTCTTGGTGCTCATCGAGTGCGCGGTCTGCGAGACGCATTTGCCGAAGGCGTTCTTGCCGTTCTTGCCGGTTCCGTACTTGGTGCTGAAGCCGGTCGAGTCAGCGCTCTGCTGCGAACGGCACTGCGCCTCCGCGCTGGTCTGAGCCGAGTTCTCGTCCGCGGTGTTCTGCGAAGTCCGGTGTGAGACGCACTTGCCAAAGGCATTGGACTTGCTCTTGTTGGTCGCGTAGGTAGCCGTGAACGTCGCCGACGTCATTTGCGTGCGCTCGGTCCGGCACTGCTTCTCCGCGGCCGAGCGGGCCGACGAGCTCGTAGCCATCGCAATCGACGGCAGCGCGAGGGCGGCCGCCCCCACAATCCAGAGAATCCTTCGCATCAATTTCCTCCTGCGGCTTGGTTTCAGGGCAACAACGCCCGGCGACGCCGAAGGTCAGGTCCTAACCCGCGCGCAGGGCGAGGCGGCCCGGCGCGTCAGGCGCCGCGCTGCTCGAGCTTCTGCTTGAGCCGCTCGAGCGCCTGGTCGTTGCCCCGGCGCATGCCCGCGGCCATGAACGGCGCGAGCAGCTTGAACACGCCGCCGGGGGTCGGCGCCATCACGAGCTTCACCCGTGTCTCCCCACCAGTTTCCGTGAGGTTCCACGAGCCGGCGGGCTGCATCGATCCGGGGCCGGCCTTGACGGGCGGCCCCTCCCACGCGAGGTGCGAGGCGGGCTCAAACCGCGTCCAGCGGAACGTCCCCTCCGCCCCACGCTTCATCTTGTACTGATACTGCGTCTCCAGGCCAGGGGCACCGTCGCTCGTCTGCTGCACGGACTCGAAGTCGCTGACGTACTCAGGCAGATACTCGGCGTGGGCGATGTAGTCGAACACCTCGTGGGCCGGGCGCTGCACCGTGATCTCCGACTCGATCCGCACTACAGGACCGGAAGGTAGCGCTCGAGTTCCCAGGGCGTGACCTGGACGCGGTACTCGTCCCACTCCTGGCGCTTGATCTCGATGTAGCGGTTGAACATGTGCTCACCCAGCGTCCGCAGGACGAGTTCGGATTCGGCTGTCAACTCGATCGCTTCGCCAAGCGTCTCCGGCAGCTGCTCGATCCCGAGACGCCTGCGCTCGTCGGGCGAGAGGTGGTAGAGGTTCGTCTCCATCGGCTCGGGCAGCTCATAACCATGCTCGACCCCCTCGAGCCCGGCCTGGAGCAGGGCGGCGAAGGTCAGGTAGGGATTACAGGCCGGGTCGGGACAGCGAAGCTCCATCCGCGTCGCCCGCTCCTTGCCCGGGTGATAGAGCGGCACGCGCACAAGGGCCGAGCGGTTACGTCGAGACCACGCCACGTAGACCGGCGCCTCGTAGCCCGGCACGAGCCGCTTGTATGAGTTGACCCACTGGGCAAAGATCGAGCAGATTTCACGCGCGTGGCGGAGCTGCCCAGCGATGAACGCCTTGCCGACGTCCGAGAGGTAGTACGGGTCGTCGTCGTCGAAGAACGCGTTCGACTCCCCCCGGAAGAGCGACTGGTGCGTGTGCATGCCGCTGCCGTTCTTGCCGAACAGTGGCTTGGGCATGAAGGTGGCGTACAGGTCGTGCTTCATCGCGTATTCCTTGACCGTGATCCGGTAGGTCATGCAGTCATCGGCCATCTTCAGCGCGTCGGCGTAGCGCATGTCGATCTCGTGCTGGCTAGGGCCGACCTCGTGGTGGGCGTACTCGGTGTGAATCCCGAGCTGGTCGAGCGCCAGCACGGTGTCCCGGCGCAGGTCCGAGCCGGCGTCGAGCGTGGTCAAGTCGAAGTAGCCGCCCTCATCGAGCACCTCGGTACCGCCGGGATCGCGGAAGTAGAAGAACTCGAGCTCCGGACCGACATAGAAGTGGTCGAAGCCCATCTCCTGCGCGCGAGCCAGCGCGCGGCGCAGGACATATCGCGGGTCGCCTTCGTACGGCGTCTGCTCAGGCGTGTGGATGTCGCAGAACATCCTCGCCACCCCCTGCTCAGCGGGGCGCCAGGGCAGGATCGCGAACGTGCTCGCATCCGGCATGGCGATCATGTCCGATTCCTCGATCGGGTTGAAGCCGGTGATCGAGGAGCCGTCAAAGCCCATGCCGCCTTCGAAGGCGTCCCTCAGCTCGGTCGCGTTGATCGAGAAGGACTTCAGCTGGCCGAGGATGTCGGTGAACCACAGCCGGATGAAGCGGATGTCACGCTCTTCGACGAGCGCCATCACGTCCTCAACGCTGAGTGGAATCGCCGTACCGGTCACGGGGTCTGCCGAACGTTACTTGCTCGGCTACGCCGTGGCTCGTACCCTCTGGCCATGCGGATGGGATGCGCGTTGGGGGCGGTGGTGATCGCGACCGCGGCATGCGGATCGTCGACAGCCGCCCCCACCGGCTCCACCGCCGACGCGATGACAGCGGCGTCCTGCGGAGCGCACTTCGCCAGGACGCTCGTCGCCAATTCCCGCGCCCGCGTGTTCGTCCAGGGCGGCAGCGTCTACGGCTGCGCCCTCGGTCATCGCCGCGTATACCTGCTGGGACGGAGCGCGTTGGGGGTCGCGGCCGGGCAGGGCCGTGTCGGAGCCGTCGCGCTGGGCGGCGTCGACGCCGGCTACAGCACGACCCAGATGGGCGTGGATACCGGCAGCACGGAAGTCGTGGTCAGACGCCTGGACGATGGCCGAACGCTTCACACCGCAAGCGCGACGACCAGATCGCTGGGGCCGGAGTCCTTCCAGACGGTCGACGCATTGGTCGTGAAGTCAGACGGCGCCGTGGCCTGGATCGCCAGCGGTAGCTCGATCATCCGCCACAACAACGAGGTCGAGGTGGACCGGATCGACCGGCGAGGTGAGACGACGCTTGACCGCGGGAGCGGGATCGGGGCTCGGTCGCTTCGCCTCCGGCAATCACAGCTGAGCTGGCGTCACGGCAACGTGACCCGCTCCTCCAGGCTTCTCTGATCAGACGGCAGAGGGCACGCGGCGGCCCAGCCACCGCGCGGCCCAGCGCTGGAGCTCCGAGAGGGCCGGCTCGAGCTCACGGCCCATAGTCGAAAGCGCGTACTCGACGCGCAGCGGGGGACCAGGTAGCACAGTG
>DATGFT010000020.1:0-17879 GCA_035308915.1 Solirubrobacteraceae bacterium | reverse complement strand
CTTCGAACCACGGGAGCGTGCATACCTAGATCTCCTCTGTGACCAACTGTGTGACTGGGGGACTGTCTCAGCGTGGTCTAGCCAGGACCTTGTCACCCGAGTCGAGAGGCTTGATCGAGGAAGGGCGACGCCATTTGGGGTTCCCGAGCTCTCGTCGCCCGGCGTGACGCAGCGCACGATCACCCTTCCTACGGGGGTGGGTGTTCCCATCACGGACACCGTCCAATCTTTGATCGAGACAAGATCCTTTCGACGCCTTTCCCTCATCAACCAGCTCTCCATGCTTTCGATTGTGTATCCGGGCGCTGGATACAAGCGCAACGTTCACTGCTTGTTTTCCTATGAGCTGGCGAGGCAGCTTGCGCTCCACCTTTATGCGACTCCTACGTTCCGCCTCTATTTCGACGATGCCGATGTCAAACGGCTCCTCTTAGCTGCGCTCCTCCACGACATAAACCACTTTCCCTTCCTGCACATCATGCAAGAGCTCGGCCCCGAGCTAAGCCAAGTTCGGATTCTCGACGCGCTCTGCGACGGCACCCTCACCTCGGAAGGAGGCGATCCCGGTACTCCATCGATTTACGAGGTCCTCTCTCAGGTTGAGATCGACCCATCGCGCTTCCGTCGATACGTCTTTCCCCGGGCCGGCGAGGCGCTCTCTGAGCCAGATCAAGCGATCGTATCGATGCTCCATTCCGGCGTGGATCTGGACAAGCTGTCGTATCTTTACCTTGACGCCTATTTCACTGGCGTGCGATACGGAAGCGGAATCGACTACGGAAACATCCTGCAGGCTGCGAGTGTTGAAGCCCTGGGCAACAGCCGCCTTCACCTCGCTTTCGCGGACCGCGCTGTACAAGCTCTGGAGAACGTCGTCATGACACGGTTCTGGAACTTTCGATCCGTGTACTGGCACCACACTAATCGCGCTGTTATGGCCATGGTTATGCACGTCGCTCGGACCCTGTACGAAGATGAAGAAGGTGGAATCGTCAGCTATGTCCACGATACGATTTGGCTCGACGATTTAGAGGCCATGCGTTACCTAGACCGCAAGTATCTCGATGTCTACGGAAAGATCTCGCCCCTCCACGAGCTTGAGATCGATCGCCGCCGACTGTATAAGCGTCTCTATACGACTCACCCGGAGCGAGAGCTAGGAAGTGATGACGCATTACTCGATGGCATGAAGCACCTAAGCGGTGAAAAGCGTCGGCAATTCCGAGAACACGTTGCATCCGGTCTGAGCGATCTTCTCAGCGGGTCGGGTAGTGCTGTCGAGGTGGATTCGGATGATGTCCTATACGACGTTCCAGGGCGGAAGCTCGACAGCGGAGGCCGCGTATACGTTCGGGGTGGTGACGGTCAAGTGGTACCGCTGGCCAGTTTGTCTGCGCCCGTACGCGAGGTTGACAAGAACTACGAGGCACTCGCTAAGCGCGCTCGTATCTTCGTTAGTCCAGAGATCGCCCGGTACTTCCCTGGTAACCGGCGCCTCGAGCTCCGTGAGCAGATCGCGCGCATTTTGCATACTGCGCTTCGCGCGGTTGAACCCGAAAGTGACGTCGCCTAGCGTTCCGTTTGGCCAGTTCCGCACCAAGAGATTGTGGTGCCCAGCCCATCGCCTATCGACTAGCCCGGTCCGTCAGAGTATCCGTCGGTCAGTCGTGTCGGGTCCCCGAGAACGTCTAAAGCTTCGCGAGCGCGGTGACCAGCTCTCCGGCGCTCGCGGCATCGAGCACGGCCTCAACGATTGGACGACCGCTCTCTATGGCGATCCCGACGCCGATCAGCCTCGTGGCGGAGCTTGCGTGAACTACGATGCGTCGGCTATCTCCGGCATCGATCGAGCGACCGTTCCCGTCGGCATGTCACTCTGAGGCTACATGCGGCCCGGACAAAGGGGCGCGAAGTAGCTAGGCAGCACCAATCGGCTCTTCGGCGAAGACAGCGCTCGTCTCAACGATTTCGCCTGAAGGCGTGTGAAGTACGACCTCGCCGCCCCCTTTGCGGCGAACAACGTCTCGGGCATATGCTTCCGCATCTCTCCTGCGCTCAAATACTTCGGCCTGGTTCCCATTGCCGGTCGTGGCAGGGGCACCTTCAGCATCTGGGACGACTGCCCATCCGCCGTCATGACACGGAACTACGTGGCGAATCTCGGTCATCAGATGCTCCTCGGTCGGGTAGTTGGAGGTTCCTACATCCGGCGGACAGAATCCCGCGGTCATCCCAATCGCTACGGGAAATCTGAGCCGGAAGCCGGCAAGAACGGCTCAAACAAGCGACTATAGAGCCGAAGTGCCTGCCCCTCTGTCATTGATGCAATGTAGTCACAAACCATCCGCGCTAGCCCGCTCGCATCGTCGCGTTTGGTCGCTAATTGGGCTCTGAGTCGCCGGGGGAACAGCAGAAACCGGTCTGTCCGCCCCGGCGAGGTGTTGGCGTAGAGCTCATCGAAGAGGCGGGTGATGATCTTCTCGCCCTTGTGGAAGATCTGGACTGTCCTTGGATCGCGAATGATGTACTCGAACGTAATCGACTTGAGAACCTGATTCTCGATCCGGATTTCTTCCGGTATCTCGAGGGTGAAGTCGAACGACGTCTCCACGGCGCCTTCTGTCGATAGGGTCGGAGCTCTAGCGAACTTGTCGATGTAGAAGCGAGTCGCTTCCCGGATCACGTCCTGCGGGATGTCCGGCGCCCATCGCGCAAAGCGTTCGTAGAGAGGCTTCAGGTAGCCGAGAATTTCTTCCTCGGACGGAGGACCGGTCTTCCACTTGATCGGAGCGCTCGTCACGCTGCGATGCAGCTCCTTTAGGAATGCATCGCTTCCCCACGTCGCGGGCTGTAGATAGCCGCTAACGATCCCATCCTCTAGATCGTGCACCGAGTAGGCAACGTCATCCGACCAGTCCATGAGCTGGCAAGCGATGGTTCTCGGGGGATGATCAGTCGGAGCGCTCAAGAGCGCTCGGTCGGACCCCTTGAAAAGCCACTCCCCGTATACCTTCGCGTCGTCTTCATACAGATACTTGCCGGTCTCGGCAGCCCGCTGGTAGGGGTATTTCAAGAGACCGAGCAACGTCGCACGGCAGAGATCGAGTCCGTTGTAGTCGGGATGCTTCTCCTCGAGCCGCGTGACGATATGGAGGCTCTGCGCGTTGCCCTCGAACCCGCCATGCTTCTCCATGCACGCGTCGAGAGCCTGCTCCCCGGTATGGCCGAAGGGCGGATGGCCCAAATCGTGACCAAGGCACGCCGCCTCGACGAGAGGGGTCGGAACACCAAAGCGATCGGCTAGCCCTCGGCCGATCTGCGCCACCTCAATAGAGTGCGTGACTCGCGTGCGCAGATAGTCGGCGCTCGATGGGGCAAAGATCTGCGTCTTGCCTTGAAGCCGACGGAAGGCCACGCTGTGGATGATCCGCGCCCAATCACGCTCGAATGGCGATCTGACGTCACCCTCGCCCTGTTCCGGATCAGGGATGTTGGCTCGCTCGACCTCCCGCTCCTGCGTCCAATCGTAGTCTGCGCACACCTTCACCGGCACAACACGACTCCCTCTGAGCTTTTGCAGCCAGCTAAGCCCCACCGCAACCTCCCTCGACATCAAAGTACCGCCATGACCGACAGACTGCATCCGATGCCAGCCTCGAAGCCATCGTCCACTCTGCCGCGCTGCTACGTGGCGAGCCCACTGGGCTTTACGGCGTCCGGACGCCACTACTACACCAACGTCCTGCTCCCGGCGCTGAGCAGAGTCGTTCATCCTGTCGATCCTTGGGCGCTGACCTCTGGCGGCGAGTGGGCCCGTGTCGCACGTGAGGGTCGGACACACGAGCTCGCTCGGCTCGCCGGCCGACGCAACAGCGACGCGATCCGAAGCTGCGCCTTGCTTGTCGCAATCCTCGACGGGCAGGAGGTCGATGCCGGTACTGCCGCTGAGGTTGGCTTCGGAGCCGCTCTCGGGCTGACGTGTCTAGGCCTCCGGACCGACCTCCGCACCACCGGAGAGGCTGGGACAACGGTGAGTCTGCAGGTGGAAAGCTTCATCGAGCAATCTGGCGGCCACGTCTTCGATCAGCTCGACGACCTGCTTGCCGACCTGGGAGCCCGGCATCGACCTACGGGGGCTCCCGGTTGCGGGCCCGTTTGACATCCGTTTGACACGGCCTAAACCGCCCCCCAACGACAAAGGCCACCTTGCGGTGGCCCTTGAGGTCTCGGTCGGCCGGTTTGCAGGGACTTTGCGGGTCCTACGCCTTGTCGGCCGGGATAGCGGGGGCGGGATTCGAACCCGCGACCTTCGGGTTATGAGCCCGACGAGCTACCAGACTGCTCCACCCCGCGGTGGACCTTTATTGATAGCACGTGAGGGCCGGATAGCTCAAGGGCACCGGGTTCGCGGACGCTCGTGCGCTCAATTAGGATGCAGCCCGGATCAACCGTAGGAGGAGCTGGGGTGAGCGCGACAGCAGAGCGGACGTTCATTCGTCCCGATGGCAATGAGAAGGTGACCGGAGCCGGTCGCTACACCGCGGACTTGACCGTGTCCGGGCAGCTGCATGCCCGCTTTCGGTACGCCGATCATCCCCGGGCGCGAATTCTCTCGATTGACACCTCGCGCGCGCGTGCTTTGCCGGGCGTCCTTGCCGTCGTCACCCACGAGGACGTGCCGGACGTGCTCTACGGGCAGCTCGTCAAGGACCGCCGACTGTTCGCCAAGGAGGAGGTGCGCTACGAGGCGGAGGTGATCGCGGGCGTTGCGGCGCTGACTCCGGAGATCGCCCAGGAGGCGGCGGGGCTGATCGAGGTCGAGTACGAGCCCCTCGAGCCCGTGACCGACCCGGAGCTGGCGCTGGCGCCCGACGCTCCTCTGGTTCACGCCGATTGGGAGTCCTACGAGGCCGAGGATCAGATGGTGCGTGACCGCAACGTCCTCGGGCACTCGACGATCGTCAATGGCGACGCCGAGGCGGCCATGGCCGAAGCCGACGTGGTCATCAAGAGCCGCTACCTGGCGGACGGATCGCACGGCGTCCCGATCGAGCCACGGGCTGTGGTGGCGCAGTGGCAGGGCGACCGCGTGACCGTCTGGACCTCGTCGCAGACGCCTTTCGTCGCGCGGAGCGGCGTGGCCGAAACGCTCGGGATCCCGGAATCGAAGGTGCGGATCATCGTTCCCCTCCTCGGGGGCGGCTTCGGTTCCAAGTGCGACTTCCACTACGAAGCCCATGTCGCCGCGCTCGCGCGCGCGGCAGGCCGCCCTGTCAAGCTCGTGTTCACACGCCAGGAGGAGTTCGTCGCGCCCGACCACCGGCGTGAGAGCATCGCCATCGAGCTCGAAACGGGCGTCCGGCGTGACGGCACGATCCTCGCCCGCCGCGCGCGGCTCGTGCTCGACGGCGGTGCCTACTGCGGCGAGGGCGGGTTCTTCGCCCAATTGGCCGCTATGCACGCGTGCGGCCCGTACGTGATGAAGAGCGTGGACGTCGCCGCGAAGCTCGTCTACACGAACAACCAGCCGTCCGGCTCGATCCGCGCCCCCACCGCGCCGCAGACATGCTGGGCGGTCGAGCAGCACATGGACGAGATCGCCGCTGCGCTTGACATCGATCCCGTCGAGCTGCGCCGCCGCACGCTGATCGAGGAGGGCACGGAGAGCCCGACCGGCCAGGTCTTCGGGAAGCTCGGTATGAAGGAGACCCTCGAGCGCGCGGTCGAGATGATCGGCTACGGGCAGGAGCTGCCTGAGAACGAAGCGATCGGCGTGGCGTGCGGCTGGTGGCCCTCGTTCGGGAGCGAGGCCGGCGCCTACGTGAAGCTCAACGGGGACGGCACCGGAACCATCATCACCGGGGCGCAGGAGAACGGGAGCGGCGCCGTGATGGGACTGCCGCTGATCGCCGCTGAGGTTCTCGGCATGCGGCCCGACGACTTCTCGATCCTCTATCAGGACACCGACGCCGGGCCGTGGGACATGGGCTCATCTGGCTCGCAGACAACGTTCAACAACGGCCGCGCGGTGGGTGAAGCTGCTCGGGAGGTACGAGAGAAGCTGCTCGAGATGGCGGCCGAGCAGCTTGAGATCGACCCGGCCGACCTCGAGCTGGCCGATGGCGAGGCGCGGGTGAAGGGCTCACCGCAGAAGGCAGTTTCGATCGCCGAGCTTGCCGGTTCGGGCACACCGATCCTCGGCAAGGGCTCCGGCGAGGTTCCCGCGCAGCCGGAGGCCCCGGCCTGCACCCCAGACAGTGGCTGCATCGGCCGCCTGGGGTTGGAATCGTTCCTCGAGCCGCAGCTCATTACCCACGCGGTGCATATCAGGGTCGACCCGGCCACCGGCGTCGTCCGTGTCCTCCGCGTGGCGGCGGCCCATGATTCGGGGGTCATCCTCAACCCGAGCGGCGCCGATGGTCAGGTGCGCGGCGGGGTCGTTATGGGCATCGGCCAAGCGCTCTCGGAGGGCATGCAGCTCGAGCAGGGGCGCCAGCTCAACCCCCACCTGCTCGACTACAAGCTCGTGACCTCGGCGGATGCGCCCTCGATCGAGGTCGCATGGGTCGAGACGCCGGCGGTCAACGGCGGCCCGAACGGGTCCAAGGGGATCGGCGAGCCGCCCTGCGTGCCTACGCCGGGCGCCGTCGCGAACGCGGTCGCCAAGGCCATCGGCACGCGCATCCATCGGCTGCCGATGACCCCCGAGCGCTTGTGGGAGGCGATGCAATGACCGGCTCGCTGGTCGTCGCGGGCAACCTCGAGGAGGCCGTCCAGCAGCTGGCGGGCGGGGCGCGAGCCGTGGCCGGCGGCACCGACCTGGTCGTCGGGGCGCGTCAGGGCAAGGCCCCCCTCCCGGAAAGCCTTGTCGCGATCCATCGGCTCGAGGAGCTCCGTGCGCTCGCGGAGGACGGTGACGGCTTGCGCATGGGCGCGCTGGTTTCGCATGCCGCGATCGCGGCCGACCCGGTCGTGCGCTCGCGGTACACGGCGCTGGCCGACGCCTCGGCGATCGTCGGTTCGCACGCCACCCGCGCCTTCGGGACGATCGGCGGCAACCTGATGAACGCCTCGCCCGCGATGGAGACCGGCGGCCCGCTCCTGTGCTTCGGCTCAACGGTCACGCTTCGCTCGGCGACGGGGAGCCGCGGCGTCAGCCTGGACGAGCTTTTCGCGGGGCCGGGGCGGACGATCGCCGACGCGGGTGAGCTGCTCGAGGAGGTGCGTGTCCCCGCGCCGGCGGAGGGCACCGGCAGCGCCTACGTCCGGCTCGAGTACCGCCGCCAGATGGAGATCGCGGTTGTCGGGGCGACCGCGGTGTTGCGGGTCGAGGACGGGCAGGTGGCAGAGGCGCGGGTCGCGATCACCGCCCTGGCGCCCACGATCCGGCGGGTCCCCGAGGCCGAGGCGGCGCTGGTCGGAAGCGATGCGGGCGGCTCGGCGGTGGAGGCCGCGGCTCACGCTGCTGCCGCCGCGTCGGAGCCCATCTCTGACGTCCGTGGTTCGGCGGCGTACCGGAACGCGATGGCCGAGGTGATCGGGCGCCGCGCGATCAAGGCCGCCGCAGCCCGGGCGCGCGGCGAGGACGTGCCGGTCCCGGCGACGCAGAGCTACATGGAGGTGTGAGGTGAAAGTCGCGGCGACCCTGAAGGTCAATGGGATCAGCTATCCGGTCGAGATCGAGTCGCACCTCAGCCTTCTGCGCGCTGTACGTGAGCACGTCGGGCTGACCGGGGCCAAGGAGGGGTGCGACGACTCGGAGTGCGGCGCCTGCATGATGCTGCTCGACGGCCAGCCGGTGAACTCGTGCTCCTATCTCGCGCTCCAGGCCGAGGGCCGTGAGATCACGACGGTCGAGGGACTCGCGCCGCCCGGGCAGCTCAGCGCACTCCAGGAAGCGTTCCTCAAGCACGGCGGTGTCCAGTGCGGCTTCTGCACTCCCGGGATGCTGATGTCGGCAACGGCGCTGCTGCGGCGCTCGCCGACCCCGAGCGAGACCGAGATCCGCACGGCGCTGGCCGGGAACCTCTGCCGGTGCACCGGCTACGAGGGGATCGTCAAGGCGGTGATGTCCGCGGCTGACGGGAACGCGGGCCAGGCGGAGGCGGCCTCCTCGGCGGTATAGGCTCGCGACGTCGGCGCCGCGCGAGCGCGTCGCCGCGGCCTGAAGCGCCCCAAAGCTACTGACGCACCGGCGCCGTGCAGCTCTTTTTCGTCAGAGCTGTCACAGAGTTGGCACGACTACGTCTTGTTTCGTTGCAGGGCCATGCCGCATCCTCCCCGCATGGCCACGCTCAAGCAGAAGATCGCGGCAGAACGACGCGCCCGCGCGATGCTCGAGGACAACGGCGTACCCCAGCCCGACGTCGTTGAGTACGGCTACACGTGCATCCGCCTCATCTGGGAGGAGGAGAAGGTGGTGCTGGTGGTCGAGATCGACAAGCCTCCGGAGGGTTTCGAAGTCATCGGGGACTACCTGAGCGACCTTGGAGAGGAGGCAGCCTGAACGGGACCTAGATAATTCGGAGATAGCCCACCGGCTTGCCGGGAGCCGGTCGACGACAATCTGAGGCCATGTCCGTGTTCGCAGGGGCCGAAGACCCCATCCACGGGGCCAAAACCCCAGCCGTGAGGGCCGAAACCCCAGCCGTCCCCTCCCGTCGATCCCGGCCACGGCTCGCCGCGAGCGCGCTTGCGCTGACGGCGGCTGTGGGACTGGGGGTCACGGTCGGCTGCGGATCGACAGGTCCTGGCACCGCGCGGGCGCAGGCCAGAGCGGCGAAGGTTCCCACTGGCGCCGCGCAGATCGTCGTCGGCCGGCCCCAGTCCGTCCACCCCATCCAGGCGGGCTTCCTCGGGCTGTCGTTGGAGTTCAACGCCATCGAGCCGTACGCCGGGACAGACCCGCGGGCGGTGAATCCGGTCCTGGTGCAGCTGATCCGGAACCTCGCCAACGGTCAGCGGCCCGTGATCCGGATCGGCGGAGATACCACCGACCGGACCTGGTGGCCCGTGACCGGGATGGCCAGGCCGGGCGGGGTGCGAATCACGTTGAACAACCAGTGGCTAGGGGTGACGCGGGCGCTCGCTCAGTCGCTTGACGCACGGCTGACGCTCGGGGTCAACCTGGAGACCGACAGCCGGGCGATAGCGCAGGCCGAGGCCCACGCCTTCGTGTCGGGGATCGGCGCGCGGTACGTGGACGCGCTGGAGCCGGGCAACGAGCCTGAGCTCTACCCGAGCTTCACGTGGTACGTGGCGCCTGATGGCGCGCACGTGAAGGGACGGCCGCCCAGCTACACCATCGCCACGTTCACCCGTGATTTCGCGAACATCGAGCGGGGGCTGCCCGGGCCGATCGCCGGGCCGAGCATCGGCGGTCCCGGCTGGCGACGCCAGCTCGGCACGTTCCTGCGCGGGCCGGCGCGTCTGAACGTCGTGACCCTGCACCGCTATCCGCTCCAGCTCTGCTTCGTCAATCCCCAGAAGCCGACCTACCCGACCATCCCCCATCTGCTCTCCCCTCCCGCCACGTCCGGGCTGGCCCAGAGCATCGCGTCGCAGGTTCGGATGGCGCATGCCCACGGGCTGCCGGTCCGCATCGATGAGATGAACACCATCTCGTGTGGCTACGTACCAAAGGTAGGCAACTCGTTCGCGACCGCGCTCTGGGCAGTCGACGCGCTGTTCGCGATGGCTCACGTCGGCGTCGACGGAGTCAACATGCACAGCTTCCCGGGCTCGACGTGCGCGCTCTTCTCCTTCCGCCGCGTCAAGGGCAGCTGGCAGGGGAAGGTCGAACCCGAGTACTACGGCCTGATGCTGTTCGCGCAGGCGGCGCCGCCGGGTTCACGGCTCCTCCATGTCTCGGGCCCGGGCACAACAGTCGTGCGAACGTGGGCCACCCGCGGCGTCGATGGGCTGACGCGCGTGATGCTGATCAACGAGCACAGCGGCCGATCCGAGAGGGTCGCGTTGCCCGCCTCCGAGCTGGGGTCCGGAGCGGCAAGCGTCGAACGCCTAGAGGCTCCCAGCTTGGGTGCGCAGCGCGGGATCAAGCTCGGCGGGGCGAGCTTTGGCACCGCCACCACGACCGGGCAGCTCCGGCCTACGGCAACAAGTGTCACCCCGACGCAGGGCTACTACGTGATCGACGTGGCGCCTGGAAGCGCCGCGCTCGTGACGGGCTCCTGACCCGCTGACATCGCTAGACGACCGGCTCCGGCCCGACGGCCGGCTCCGGCTAGACGACCGGCGTCGCCCCGCGGAGAACCGCGTCGAGCAGCCCGGGGAAGCGTGACTCGAGGTCGTCCCGGCGCAGCGAGTTGACCCGCTTGGTCCCCAGGACCTTCTGCCGGATCAGGCCGGCCTCTCGGAGCACCTTGAAGTGATGGGTGCAGGTTGACTTGACGATAGGCAGATTGAAGCTGCTGCAGGAGCGCTCACCGCCTGACTCCGCCAGCTCAGCCACGATCCGCAGCCGCATGGGGTCGCTGAGGGCGTGAAGCACGGCCGCCAGGTCAAGCTCGCCCGTCTCCGGATGACCGAGTGCCGCAGCCTCGTCGCCCGAGGGGACTGGATCCTCAGCCAATGCCCCAGCCGCGGCAAGTCCTCCCGCGGCAGCGTGAGCGTCACCGGCCCCAGCCCCGATGGCGGTTTCAGCCCTCAAGATGTTCATCACTCCTCCCATTGTACGACGCCCATCGAACTTTGCTACGATGTTCGAAGATCATCGTACTACAGCTTAGGAGGCTCATGGCGACGGGGAACACGACAACGCGGTCAGGCAGAGATTGCACACATGAGCCTAGAAGGCACGGTCGGCAATTCCTCAAGACCACGGATCGGCACCTCCCCGAAGCCACCGATCGCCCCATCCCCGAACCCACCGATCGCGCCAACCGCGAAGCCACGGATCGGGGCCTTTCAGATCGGACCGCCCATCCGCGGGCCACACTGATCCTCGCCTGCCTCGCGCAGTTCATGGTGATTCTCGACGTGTCGGTCGTCAACGTGGCGCTGCCGTCGATCCGCGACGCGTTGCACTTCTCGGAGGCCAACCTCCAATGGGTCGTCGACGCCTACACCGTCACCTTCGGAGGCTTCCTGCTCCTCGGCGGTCGGGCCGCGGACCTGATCGGCCGCCGTCGCGTCTTCGTGGCGGGCCTGGCACTGTTCGCGCTCACCTCGCTGCTCGCCGCCCTGGCGAGCTCAGAGGAGATGCTGATCGGAGCCCGCGCCGCGCAGGGCCTCGGCGCCGCGATCATCGCCCCGGCCTCGCTGTCGATCCTCACCAACACCTTTAAGGAGGGGGCGGCTCGAAACCGCGCGGTCGGCATCTGGGGTGCGATGGGCGGCATCGGCGGGTCGGCCGGGGTGTTGCTCGGCGGGGTCCTCACCGACGCCCTGAGCTGGCGCGGGATCTTCTTCATCAACGTCCCCATCGGCCTCGGCGCCGCGCTCCTCACCCAGTACTACGTGGCCGCGCTCCGCGAGCGCGCGCACGAGCGGAACTTCGACCTGGCGGGCGCGGTTTCGGCCACCCTCGGCCTGCTGGTCCTGGTGCTCGGCATCGTCCGGACGGACTCGATCGGCTGGGGCTCCCCCCAAACGATTGGAACCCTCGCCGCCGGCCTCGTTCTCCTCGGCGTGTTCCTGGCCTTCGAGGGGCGGTTCGCGGGCGAGCCGCTGATGCCGCTGCGGATATTCGCGTCACGCAGCCTGAGCGCCGCGAACCTGATCATCTTCCTCACCGGCGCCGCGTCGTTTGCGATGTGGTTCTTCCTCTCGCTTTACCTCCAGCAGGTGCAGGGCTACTCGCCGCTGAAGGCAGGGGTGACGTTTCTCCCGATGACCCTCTGCATCGCGGCGGGCTCAGCGCTGGTGTCCCGCGTCGTGACGCGGATCGGGCCCAAGCGGCTGCTGATCGCCGGCATGGCTCTGCAAGCCATCGGGCTGCTGCTGCTCACGAACATCTCCGCCGGGGGCAGCTACGTGACCGAGGTGCTGGGACCGTCGCTGTTGGTGGCGGCTGGTATCGGACTCGCGTTCGTCCCGGCGACGATCTCCGCGGTGGCGGGTGTCGCGTCCGGCGAGGCCGGCCTGGCCTCGGGGATCGTGAACACGTCCCGGATGGTCGGCGGGGCACTCGGCCTGGCGATTCTCGCCGCGCTGGCCACCGCGAGGACGAACCACGAGCTGCAGCTCGCGGGCGCCCGGGCGAGCCGGCACGTCATGCACGCGGCGCTGACGAGCGGCTTCGAGCTCGCGTTCATCGTGGCGGCGGGCTTTGCCGCCGCGGGAGCCCTGATCGCGGTGTTCGGACTGCCGAGCGTTTCGCATCGGCGCTCCTCGGCCCGCCGCGGCGTGGCTGTCGAGTCTGCCTGACGCTCCGGCTAGGACGACGCCGCGGCGTATCGGCGAGAATGCCCGGCCGTGGCCCGCTGCTTCGTGACTCGCGATCTGCCGGGGCCGGCACTGGGGCGTCTGCGTGAGGCTCACCAGGTTGAGGTCTGGCCTGAGCGGGTGCCTCCCCCCTACGAGGAGCTCCGCGCACGGGTGGCCGAAGCCGATGGGCTCCTCAGCCTGCTCTCAGACCGCGTCGATGCAGAGCTGATCGACGCGTCTCCGCACCTGCGCGCGATCTCCAACTACGCGGTCGGCTACGACAACATCGACCTCAAGGCTGCGGCTGCCCGTCGGATCCCCGTCGGCCATACGCCGGGTGTCCTCACTGAGGCGACAGCCGACCTGGCTTTCGCGCTGCTGCTGGCGGCTGCGCGTCGCCTCCCCGACGGAATCGAGGAGGTTCGCGCCGGCGAGTCGCTCACGTGGGAGCCGGCCCACAACCTCGGGACCGACGTGTACGGTGCGACGCTCGGCATCATTGGCTTTGGCCGGATCGGGCAAGCCGTGGCGCGTCGGGCGGAGGGGTTCGCGATGGAGGTGCTGCACACCGACTCGAGGAGCAGCCCGGAGGAGGTCGCCGATCTGCTCGAGCGCTCTGACTTCGTCTCGATTCACACCCCGCTCACGCCAGAGACCCGCCACCTGATCGACGCCGCGGCGCTGGCGCGGATGAAACCCACGGCGATCCTCATCAACACCTCGCGCGGCGGCGTGGTCGACCAGGAGGCGCTTCGCCGGGCGCTTCACGACGGCGTCATCGGCGGGGCCGCGCTCGACGTGACCGAGCCCGAGCCGCTTCCGCCCGACGATCCACTTCTGACGGCGCCGAACCTGATTGTGGTGCCGCACATCGGCTCAGCGACCACGGCCACGCGACAGCGGATGGCGGACCTGGCGGTCGAAAACCTGATTGAGGCCCTGGCGGGCCGGCCCATGCCCCACCAGGTGCCGGTGCCGGCCCTCGCCCCGCAAGCCCCCCACCCCGCCTGACGTGCGGATAGCCATCGTCGATATCGGGACGAACTCGACCCGGCTGCTCGTCTGCGAACGCGACGGGGACCGGATCGCCGATGAGCTGGAACGCGAATCGACCGTGACCCGGCTCGGCGCCGGAGTCGACTCCGACGGCCGCCTCTCGGACGAGGCGATGGACCGCGTCTACGCAACCCTCGACCGCTACCGAGAGCTGATCGACCGACACGACCCCGACGCCGCGATCGCGGTCCTGACGAGCGCCGCGAGGGATGCCGCCAACGGGCAGGAGTTCGCCGACAGCGTCCGCGAACGCTACGGCCTCGAGCCGCACGTCATCACCGGCGACGAGGAGGCGGGGCTGACGTTCCTGGGCGCGATGAGCGAACGCGATCCCGAGGACCGCACGCCAACGGTGGTCATCGACATCGGGGGTGGCTCGACCGAGATCGTCATCGGCGAAGGACGGGAGGCCGGCTTTCACGTCTCGACCCAGGCGGGCGTCGTGCGCCAAACCGAACGCCACATTCACGAGGATCCTCCGACCGAGGAGGAGGTGGCGGAGACGCGAGAGGACGTCCGGGCGATCCTGCGTGAGGGGGTGCCGGAAGAGCAGCGCAGGGCGGTCGAGCGCGCGATCGCGGTCGCCGGCACGGCAACCTCGCTCGGCGCAATTGCCCAGGAGCTCGATCCCTATGACCCAGAGAAGGTGCATGGGTACCGCCTGACCCGGAGCCAATGCGAGGAGATCCTCGACCGCCTGGCATCGATTCCCCTGGAGGAGCGGCGCCAGGTGGCCGGGCTTCACCCCGACCGCGCGCCGACGATCGTGGCGGGGGTGGTCATCCTGCTCGAGGTCCTGCGGTTGTTCGGGCTCGAGGCGGTCGAGGTCTCAGAGCACGACATCCTGCGTGGGGCCGCCCTGGGCTTAACCCGCGACGAGCCCCCGGGAAGTTAGCCGCCGGCGGACTGGTCCGTGGCCAGGCCGTTCGCGCCGGGCCGAAGCCGGAGGCTGATGTCGGCGCACTCGGCGCAAACCTGGGCGGGAACCAGGCCCGCCCGCATGAGCAGCGCGAAGATCCGGCAACCGAGGCAGTAGGCGAAGATCGACTCGAGCCCCGAGGCGATGACGAGCAGGCCGAGCAGGACATCGGCGACGAGGTGATCGCCGAGGATCAGGCCGAAGACGAGGGCCGCGGTCGACATGACCGCGCCCATGCCCTGAGCGAAGCGCTTCGGCGGGCCAGCAACCGGCTTGCGCTCGCCCAACCGCGGCGCGACCAGCTTCTGCGCCGTCCAGCCGAGCGGGCTGAGGGTCGGGCCGGTGAGGACGCGAGCCCAGAAGCCATAGGCCAGGGGCACGAGCAACCAGTAGAAGCCGCTCGCCAGAGTCGCGATCGACAGGCCCAGCACAACGGCAGCAACCGTCCGAGCCGCCTTCTCGTTGACCGGGTTGGGAAAGGAGAAGATGCCGCTCATCCCGCCTAAAACCATTTTAGCCGGTCGGATTTACTCCCTTCTAGGAGCGCGGTGTGCGCGACGACCAAATGGGCTCGAAGGCGCCGAATGCGCCCGTCCTAAAGATTTATCCGAAATCCGGATTTTTGCCCGGCCAGATGAAGTTCCTCTTGACCTGGATGGGTTGAAGTGTCATCATCCCGACGGGGCTTGGCACGCTGAGCCCTCTACATAGGCTCGGGCGAAGCCGCAGACATCGGCGCCTCCCGCCGTCCGGGCCAATCTAACCGGCCCTTTCTGGCACGTACCCCTGCCCGTCCCGATTGGGCCAAACCTGGATCGGAAGCCGCCCGCTGAAATATGCGGGCGGTTTTCGTTGTGGGCCTGGGTTTTAGTTGTGGGCCCTGGGTTTTCGTTGTGGGCCTCGGTTTTCGTTGTGGGCCTGGGTTTGCGCGCTGAGACCTTGGCTTCGCTATGAGGCCAGCCCGCTAACACTGGCCTTAGTTACGGAGCTAGCATGACGGCGACCCCGCAAAACGAGTAGGAGGTTCAGGGGTGGAGCTTCCGCTGAGCACCCCCGCGCCGGATCATCTCGAGTTCGATCTGCTCTGCCTGGAGATCGAGGAGTTCGAGCCGCTGCCCTCGCTGCCGGCCGACTACGGTGAGACTGAGTCCTCAAGCGAGGAGAGCTCGCTCGACGGCCAGATTCTGGCCGGCCTCGTCACACCGTAGGCCCGCAGACCGCTGAATGCCCGGGGCGCCCGGCCAGCCGCCGGTTCGGCGGAGGTCGGACGCCCGCCGGTGGTGCGACTACTGCCGGTTGATGATGTTCAGCTTCTGATCGTTCTCGTAGTAGCCGGGCCCATTCGGACCGTCAACCTCGTAGGAGTCGTAGGGCGCGTAGTAGTAGATGCCGGTCGTCGGATCCTGGGTGAGCTGCTGGTTGTTGAGGATGTCGTCGAAGTTCGCCACCTGGTTGCTGAAGTTCTGCCATTGCTGGTTCAGCTGCTGAATCTCCTGGAGATCCTGGGTGAACTTGTGCTGGATCGCGCCGACCATCTGGATCAGCGCGCCGTTGACGGCATTCCAGCCGTCGGCCGTTGACAGCACGATCCGCACGACTCCGGTGTTGAACCCGATTCCGACGTCGGTGAGGGCAAAGATCAGCCCATGCACCTGCTGCCCACGCCACGGGGCCGTGAATTCCTCGTACTCGCTGCTTTGGGTCGCCCCATTCTGTACCTGCTGGCTCGGCGTGCTCGCCGTCCAGAGCGCGTTCACGGGACCGATCTGATCACCGGCCAAGAACACGTTGATCAGGCTCTGGGGGCTATTGAACTGGTTGCCGCCGACGAGCTCGAAGGTCACGTAGTCGCCCCGTCCGTCGATCAGGTCGAGCGCATCCTGGGACTCGTTGGAGACCGACCAACCCGGCGGCATCATGTAGGTGAACGCCTGGTCCTGGAACACGTGGTAGATGCTTGCCCGCTCCGGCCCGTAGCAGGCGGCCACTCCGGACAGGGTGGCGGTCTCGGCGTTGAACGCGGCCGACGGTGCCCAATACGCCACAAAGGCGACCTGCGCCGAGGACAGCGCGGTCATGTACTGCTGGGTCATGACCGTGGCGTATCCATGCACGGTCTGCCCGTTCACCGGTGCGGTGAACGTGACCGACGGGACGCCGCCCTTCGAATGGTTCCCCGTGATCGTGATCGGCCGCCCCTCGGAGGACGACTGCGCCTCGAAGTTGCTCAGCTGGGATTGGAAGAAGCTGCTCGGCGTGAGCCCGCTTGTCTGGATCCCCGGCCAGACGAGGACTGCCTCATCCGCCGCAACATCCTTCTGGACCTCGAGCTCGCCTCGGAGGGTGGACAGCTCCCATCCTGTCGGTATGGCGATGTGGAAGCCGTCGTAGGTGTCGTGCGTGAGCGCCATCCGACATGGCGCTGAGGACGAACCCGAGGAGCCAGGCGATGCGGTCACAGGCGAAGATGTCCCTCCGCCACACGACCCCTTGGCGGAGGCCAGCACTCGATACTTACCGGTGCCCTTGAGGGATCGCTTGAATCGGCCGGAACCGCTGCTCTTCAGCTTGGCGACCGTCACCCACTTCCGACCCTCGCGCTTCTGAAGCCGCAGGGCCCGATGCTTGACGCAGGCCGCCTTCGAAGACCGGACGCGACCGCTGACGGCGTGCCCATTCGAGGCGATCTGCAGCGAGACGGATGTCCCGTGCTTAGCCGCCGCGGACGCGCCATTCGTGGTCAACGCACCGCAGACGACCAGCGCCGCGGCCAGGCCGAGAGCGGAGCGCCGCCACACCCGACCCGCCGGTCGTGCCTCACGCCACCCCGGGCTATGGCCGGATTTCACAGCACAAGCAGAATCCATACTGCCCCCTCGGGTCGCCGATCCCCTCGTGCCGACGCGCTGCCGGCGCGACTGGCACGAGCCTCTACCGGGCGACCCTATCCGAGGCCCCACGACGAAAGCAACCGACGCGCCGTCGGGCGAGACGGGCGCAGGCGCTCGTTCCTCCAAAAACCGGGGTATTGACCCGCTGGCTGGCCGGGGCCGTCAACCTAACCAGCCCCGCGCCCAACCTGCGTGTTTTGCAGGCCAAATTGTCTCTTACACGATGAAAGCCGACTTATGTTGAAAACCCACCTGAGGGGGAAGTATCGAGTAACCGGACGAACGCGAGAGAGCGTCCGGTGACTGACCGATCCAGGTAATCAGGGGAGGCGTTATGCCACACGTTCCACCCCCCAAGAGGCATCCGTATGACCAGTGGTCACCGGACGCGCGTGCGCTGGACCTGGTGGGTGACAAGTGGACCCTTCTGATCGTCCGCGACCTCGCCGCCGGGCCGAGGCGTTTCGTGGAGCTCCAGCGGGTGCTCCCGGGGATTTCAACCGAACAACTCAGATCGCGCCTCAACCGCATGGTCGCCGACGAGATGCTCACGCGGAAGCGCTACCGCGAGGTTCCACCCCGCGTGGAGTACTCGCTGACCGAGAGGGCGCGGGAGCTGATGCCGG
>DATGFT010000019.1:0-12157 GCA_035308915.1 Solirubrobacteraceae bacterium | reverse complement strand
CGTGGGTTGGGGCAGGGGGGGCGGCGGGCTGGGGGAGGTCACCCGCGAGGGTCCGCGCAATCCCTCGGGCTGAAACCTCGAACACGGGTCGGGGAGAGGATCGCCGTCGAGCACGAACCGGTAGTCGGTCCCCGCCCCAGCGGCTACGAGACCCTCGTACACCCCGTAGCCGGCGTCCTCGAGCGCCACGTCGCGGTCGTCGAGCCGGAGCTCGATCCGGTCGGCGCCCGGTGCCCATACCCGGAACTCGGCCTGCCCGTCGCTCAGGACCCGCGCACCGAGCGGGCGCTCCCAGGGATAGTCCGCCCCCACTACTCGGTCGTTTCCGGAACCAGCCAGACAGCGGCGAGCGGCGGAAGGGTTACCTCCGCCGAGAACGGCTGTCCGTGCCACGGGATGGGGTCAGGCTGCACTCCCCCGAGATTGCCCATGTCGCTGCCGCCGTAAAAGGTCGAGTCCGTGTTCAGCGCCTCACGCCAGCGACACGAGCGCGGCAGGCCGAGTCGGTACGGCCCTCGCGGCACCGGCGACAGGTTGGCCACGAACACGACGACGCGCTCGCCATCCCGTGACTGGCGGGCGAAGGCGATGACGTTGGCATCGGCGTCATTGGGCTCGATCCACCAGAAGCCTGACGGATCCGAGTCGACCTCCCAGAGCGCGGGTTCCGAGCGGTAGAGGTGGTTGAGGTCACGCACGAGGGCCTGGATGCCGGCATGTTCGGGTCGCTCGAGGAGATGCCAGTCGAGCGAACGCTCATGGCTCCACTCCGATTCCTGGGCGAGCTCCCCGCCCATGAACAGGAGCTGCTTGCCCGGGTGCGCCCACATGTAGGCATACAGGGTCCGCAGGTTGGCCAACTTCTGCCAGCGGTCTCCCGGCATCTTTGAGTAGAGCGAGCCCTTGCCGTGGACGACCTCGTCGTGCGACAGCGGGAGGATGAAGTTCTCGCTGAAGGCGTACATCAGGCTGAAGGTGAGCTCGTGGTGGTGGTAGCGGCGGTAGATCGGATCCTGCTGGAAGTAAGCCAGGGTGTCGTGCATCCAGCCCATGTTCCATTTGAAGCCGAAGCCGAGCCCACCCACGTAGGTTGGCCGTGAGACTCCGGGCCATGCCGTCGACTCCTCGGCCACCGAAGCGATGCCCGGCTCACGTCCGTAGAGCAGCTCGTTGAGCTCCTGGAGGAACGTCACGGCGTCGAGGTCCTCGCGCCCTCCGAACTGATTCGGAATCCACTCGCCCGCCTTGCGGGAGTAGTCGAGATAGAGCATCGAGGCCACCGCGTCGACCCGGATCCCGTCGACGTGGTACTCACGCAACCAGAACAGCGCGTTCGAGGTCAGGAAATTCCGCACCTCGTGACGGCCGAAGTTGAAGACGAGCGTCCCCCAGTCCGGATGGGCCCCGCGCCGCGGGTCCGCATGCTCGTAGAGCGCCGTGCCGTCGAAGCGGGCGAGCGCGAATTGGTCGCGCGGGAAGTGCGCGGGAACCCAGTCGAGAATGACCCCGATCCCGGCCTCATGCATGCGCTCGACGAATACGCGCAGATCGTCCGGGTCGCCGTAGCGCGGAGTTGGCGCGTAGTACCCGGTCACCTGGTAGCCCCACGAGCCGCTGAAGGGATGGGCCATGACCGGCAGGAGCTCGATGTGCGTGAACCCGAGATCCTGCACGTAGGCGCTGAGCTCGTCCGCCAGCTCCAGGTAGCCCAGCGAGCGGTTGCCCTCGAGCGTGTTGAGCCGCCATGAGCCGAGGTGGACCTCGTAGATCGACATCGGGCGTTCGAGTGGCTGCTCGCCTGATCGCCGGGCCAGCCACGCGGCATCATCGGCGCCCCACTCGTGCCGTGAGCGGAAGACGATCGACGCGGTCTGGGGCGGAGACTCGGCCTCCTGCGCGTACGGGTCGGCCTTGAGGACCAGCTCGTCGTCAGCTCCCAGGACCTCGTACTTGTAGCGAACCCCCTCCTCGACGCCGGGCAGGAACAGCTCCCACACGCCGCTTGATCCCATCGAGCGCATCGCGTGCAGGCGGCCGTCCCAGGAGTTGAAGTCGCCGACCACACTGACCGCCCGCGCCGAGGGTGCCCAGACGGCGAAAGCGGTCCCGTGGACGCCCTCGTGCTCCAGCACATGGGCACCGAGCTTCTCGTAGATCTGCTCGTGGCGACCCTCGCCGATCAGGTAGAGGTCGAGCTCTCCGACCGTGGGCGTGAAGCCGTAGGGATCCTCGATCGTGAACGTCCCGGCCTCGCCGTAGTCGACCTCGAGGCGATAGTGAAGTGGGAGCTTGGCCCCCTCGACCACGCCCTCGAAGACTCCCCCGGCGTGAATCTGCTCAAGCTCGACGGCATGGCCGTCGTCGAGGTGAGCCGTGATCGCGCACGCGGCCGGGCGCAGCGCGCGGACGATCACCCCTCCGTCGACGGGGTGAGCGCCAAGGACGCCATGCGGATTGGAGTGGACGCGGCGAACCAGGGACTCGAGTTCGCTGGTGGCAACGGTGGTCATCTCAGGTGGTTTCGAGCAGCCGCCGAATCCCGGCGACAGGTATGGCTACCCAGTCGGGGCGGTTGTTGAGCTCGTACTGAAGCTCGTAGATAGCCTTTTCGAGCTCATAGATCGAGAGCAGGTTCGAGATCGCGGCCTCGCCGGGCGGAAGCAGGCTGAGGTCGATCGTTCCGAAGTACTGAGCCAGGAAGCGCTCGCGCGCCCGGAGCTCGAAATCCTCGGGCGGGGTCTGTCCCTTGAGGATCTCGACGGCGGAGGTCACGTAGGCGAAGGACCTCAGCATGCTCGCCACGTCCCGGAGCGGCGAGCGCTTCTGGCGGCGCTCAGGCAGCGGCCGGGCCGGCTCGCCCTCGAAGTCGATGATCACCCACCGCTCAGGCGTACACAGGGTTTGGCCGAGGTGGTAGTCGCCGTGGGTGCGAATTACCCGCCCGCCCACCCCGATCTGCGACCGAGCCGCGAGTCGCTCACGCACATCCTGGCCGCGGCCGGCGATCGGCGCCACCCGCTCATCGTCGGGGAGGCGGACGAAGATCCGCTCGATGTCCTCGTCGACCGTGGCCGTGAGCAGCGACAACGCCTCCTGGCTCGGCTCCTCCGCCGTGAAGGCGGGGTCGCTGGCTTCGGAGGCGAGGGTGTTGTGGAGCTCCGCCGTGACGCCGCCGAGGCTGCCGAGCCGGTCCAGGAAGCGCTCCGGCGCGCTCACGATTTCATCCAGAGCCAGCTCCCACCCGCCAACCGCATCGGGGAGGTAGGTCTGGGTGACGCCGAGGGTCGAGCTCAGGGCGTGACCCTCGTACTCGTACCAGCCCTGAAGTGGCGCGATGTTCGGGAACTCGCGGCTGGTGAGGAACCGGAGCATCTCGAGCTCGGGGTTCACGCCCGGCTCGAGCTTTCGGAACACCTTGAGGACGAGCCGGTCGTCGAACACGATCGATGAGTTCGACTGCTCGACCCCCATCGGCCGGGCCGAGACGGTATCGCCGATCTCCACGTCGGCGTTGGCGCAATGGAAGCTGAAGCAACCCTCGGCCGTCTCGATCTCGTCCGAAACGCGGATCCTCTGCAACAGCTCCGTGACCTGGCCGGGATCGGCCAGCGCGTCGCGGACCGAGCACCCATCCACGGTCGCGATCAGGTCGGACGGCGGGGCCGCCGCCTGGGTCGCGGTCGCCGGCTGGAGGCTGAGCAGCAGCTGATAGAGCTCGTGCGTGCCGGTGGCGAAGCGGGTCTGAACGAGCGTGAGCAGGAGCAGCGGCTCATGGCGCAGGGCGACGTTCTCGACGATCTCGATGCTCGTGATCGACCGCGACTTGGACGCGTACCACCGCTGGGCGGCGATCCATTCACGCAACCCCCGGTCGTCGAGCACGTGCGGGATGTCGATTCCCTCGAGCTTCACCGGATCAGGCACAGCTAGGAACCCTCCCCCTCGGCGGCCAGCGCAAACCAGTAGAAGCCACGGGAGCCCAGCGTCAGCAGGTAGGGGAGCTCGCCGATGCGTGGAAACCGGGAACGGCCGAACAGCTCGACCGGGTAGCGACCCTCGTGCTCACGCAGGTCAAGTTCGACCGCCTGCGCAGAGCGCGACAGATTGTGTACGCAGAGCACGAGGTCGTCCTCGAAGCGGCGCAGGTGGGCGAAGATGCGCGGATTGGACGTCTCGATCGGCTCGTAGGTGCCAAACCCAAACACGGGGTGCTCCTTGCGCAGCCCGATGAACCGATGCAGCCAGCGCAACATCGAGGTCGGCGTGCGCAGCTGAGCCTCGATGTTCACGGCCTGGAAGCCGTAGACCGGATCCATCAAGGGTGGGGCGTAGAGCTGAGCGAAGTCGGCGCGCGAGAATCCGCCGTTGCGGTCGCCGGTCCACTGCATCGGCGTTCGGACACCGTCGCGGTCGCCCAGGAAGACGTTGTCTCCCATCGCGATCTCGTCGCCGTAGTAGAGCACGGGCGAGCCGGGCAGCGAGAAGAGGATCGCGTGCATCAATTCGATCTCGTCGCGCCCGTTGTCGAGCAGCGGGGCGAGCCGTCGGCGGATTCCCAGGTTGAGCTTCATCCGCGGATCCTTGGCGTATTCGGTGTACATGTAGTCGCGTTCCTCATCCGTGACCATCTCGAGCGTGAGCTCGTCGTGATTGCGCAGGAAAAGGCCCCATTGGCAGCTCTCCGGGATGGCCGGGGTGTTCTGCAGGACCTCGTAGATCGGAATCGCCTCCTCACGCCGCAGAGCCATGAACATCCGCGGCATGACCGGGAAGTGGAAGCACATGTGGCACTCGTCTCCGGCCCCGGCCCCGAAATACTGCACGACGTCGGCGGGCCACTGGTTGGCCTCGGCGAGTAGGACCCGATCGGGGTAAAGCTCGTCGATTTCACGCCTGACGCGCTTCAGGTACTCGTGCGTCTCGGGCAGGTTCTCGCAGTTGGTGCCCTCTCGCTCGAACAGGTAGGGGACGGCATCGAGCCGGAAGCCGTCGAGCCCGAGGTCGAGCCAGAACCGCAGAACGGCGAGCATCGCCTCGCGCACGTCGGGGTTCGCGTAGTTCAGGTCAGGCTGGTGGTAGAAGAAGCGGTGCCAGTAGTACTGGCCGGCGACCGGATCCCAGGTCCAGTTCGACGACTCGGTGTCGATGAAGATGATGCGGGCGTCGGCATAGCCGTCATCGGTGTCCGACCACACGTACCAGTTGCGCTCCGGCGACCCCGGTGGCGCGCGACGGGCGCGTTGGAACCACGGATGTTCGTTTGACGTGTGGTTCATCACCAGGTCTGAGATGACTCGGATCCTCCGCGCGTGGGCGGCGTCGATCAGCTCCTGGACGTCGTCGACGGTGCCGTAATCCGGGTGGATGTCGGTGAAGTCGGAGATGTCATAGCCGCCGTCGCGCAGCGGTGAGCGATAAAACGGGAGCAGCCAGATGCAGTCGATGCCCAGCCACTGGAGGTAGTCGAGCTTCTCGGTCAGTCCGCGGAAGTCGCCGATCCCGTCGCCGTTGGCGTCGAAGAAGCTCCGTACGTGGACCTCGTAG
This sequence comes from Solirubrobacteraceae bacterium, assembly GCA_035308915.1. Lineage (GTDB taxonomy): Bacteria > Actinomycetota > Thermoleophilia > Solirubrobacterales > Solirubrobacteraceae > Palsa-465. Next base: position 6,613 of record DATGFT010000019.1, on the reverse strand, counting down.
AAGACGGCGCGCTTGAACCACAGCGGCTCGGCCTCGAACCACTGCCGGGTTTGCGACTGCGCCGCAGCGTCGGGGTCTCCCGGGCCCGCGGTGCGGGGTCCGGGGCGTTCGGCAGCGAGGAGGTGGGTGAGCGTTGGCGGGCCGACCGACATCAGCAGGCGGGCGCGGACACTAGCTCGCGTGGCATCGCGGCGGGCCGGAGACCCTAGTTCTCGACGCGGAGTACGTGAGCCTGACGGACGCCGGGCTCGAGGCGAACGTAATTGGGGCCGATCCGCCAGCCGAAGCTCTCGTCGGAGAGCAGGTCGTGCGCGGTGAAGCTGGGCGGCAGTCCCAGGCTGGCGGGCACCGTCGCCAGCCCTTCCTGAGGCTGATGCGGGTCAATGCTGACCACGGTGATGACGGTGTTGGTCCCCGACTGCTTGGCATACGCGACCAGCCCGTCGTTGGCGGTGTCGAGAAACGTCACGTTTGGGAAATGCTGGAGTGCCGGATTGGCGCGGCGGATGAGGTTGAGCTGCTTGATCAGGGGAAGCAGTTCACCCTTCAGCTTGCGCTTCTTGATCTCGTACTTCTCCGAATGCAGGTACTCCTCGGACCCCTCGCGGACCGCCACGTTCTCGAGTGCCTCATAACCTGAGTAGATCCCATAGCTCGGGCTCAGCGTGGCGGCGAGGATGAGCCGAGCCTCGAAGGCGGGACGGCCGCCGTGCTGGAGGTAGGCGTGCAGGATGTCCGGCGTGTTGGTGAAGAAGTTGGGTCGGAAGTACTCCTGCTCGCCGGAATATGCGAGCTCGGACACGTATTCGGTGAGCTCCCAGCGCGAGTTTTTCCAGGTGAAGTACGTGTAGGACTGGCTGAAGCCGATCTTGGCGAGATGCCGCATCACCGAGCGACGAGTGAACGCCTCGGCCAGGAACACGACGTCCCGGTCACGTCGATGCACCTCCTCGATCAACCAGGCCCAGAACACGAATGGCTTGGTGTGCGGATTGTCGACCCGAAACACCTTGACCCCGGCGTCGACCCAATGAAGCACGACATCGAGCAGGGCGTCCCAGAGACCCCGCCAGTCGGGCGACTCCCAGTTGAAGTTGTAGATGTCCTGATAGCGCTTGGGGGGGTTCTCGGCGTACTTGAGGGTGCCGTCGGGGCGGCGGTGGAACCACTCCGGATGCTCCTTCAGCCAGGGATGGTCGGCCGAGGCCTGAATCGCGAAGTCCAGCGCGATGTCGATTCCGGCTTCGGCGGCCGCGCTGGTGAGGGACCTGAGGTCATCCAGGGTCCCGAGATCCGGGTGGATCGCGTCGTGGCCGCCCGTTTCGTCGCCAATCGCCCAGGGCGAGCCGGGGTCCTTCGGGCCCGCCACCAGCGCGTTGTCTCGTCCCTTGCGGTTCGTGTGGCCGATGGGGTGGATCGGGGCGAGGTAGACGACGTCGAAACCCAACTTGGCCAGGTCCTCCAGGCGCTTTTCCACTCCGGCGAGGCCTCCCCACGACCGGGGGAACAGCTCATACCAGGCGCCGAAGCGCGCGCGCGTTCGGTCGACCTCAACAGTCACCGGGTCGAGGGTGGTCTTTCCGTGGCGTTCCTGGGTCCGCTCGACGGCGTCGAACAGCTCGCCTCCCAGCACCACGTCATGCTTGGCCGTCTCCGGTGCCGTGGCGTCGCTGAGGGTGAGGAGCGCGTGCTCGATCAGCCTCCGGTCCGCGTCCGAGCGCGCATTCTCCAGCGCTCCGCGAAGCAGCAGATCCCCTTCGGAGAGCTCACCGGCAAGGTCATGCTGACCGGCTGCCAGTTTGCGCTCGAGCTCGTCGCGCCAAGTGCCGAACACGTCGGTCCAGGCTTCGATCGCGTACAGGTGAACACCGGTGCGCTCGACCTCGAACGAGCCCGCCCACCGCACGCCGGCCAGATGTGCGTCGATCGGCTCCATCTCGGCCTCCCGCCAGCGGCCGCCGGGCGCCCGGTAGCGCACCACGGCGCGCAGGAGCTCGTGGCCGTCGCGGAAGATGTCGGCCTCGACGCGCACCGTGTCGCCGACGCAACGCTTCACCGGGTATCGACCGTCATCGACCGACGGCGTCGGGTACTGGATGACGATCCGCTTTGGGTGTCCGCGTCTCGACCGGTCCGCTCGCGCCGCACCCGGCTGGGCCTCAGTCGTGTGCGTGGCCATGCCTTCAACATACCGGCGCCGGCATGTGGGTAAACGCTCGGAGATGATCGACCTGCCCCGCTCGAGCGGCGTGCTTCTGCATATCACCTCGCTCCCCGGTGGTCGATTGGGTCGGGAGGCCTTCCGGTTCGTCGATTGGCTGTCCGCCGCCGGCCAGTCCTGGTGGCAGGTCCTACCGCTCGGGCCGCCCGACCGCTACGGGTCGCCGTACAAGGCGCGCTCGGCCTTCGCCGCCTCGCCGGCGCTGCTCGGCTCGCCGCGCGCGGCGGTGACGCAGGACGAACGTCTGGCGTTTCGCGAGCGCAGTGGCTGGTGGGCCGAGGACTGGACGCGCTTCGGCGGGCGCGCAGCGTTGGACGATCAGGTCCGCTTCGACCGTGAGTGGAGCGAGCTCCGGGGCTACGCGCGTGACCGCGGGGTGCGGCTTCTCGGCGACGTGGCCATCTACGTGGCGCCGAACAGCGCCGATCACCGCGCCCACCCCGAGCTCTTCCAGACCGGGCTCGTCGCGGGGGCCCCACCGGACGCGTTCTCCGCCAGTGGCCAGCTCTGGGGTAACCCTCTCTATGACTGGCCGGCGCTGCGCCGGCGCGGGTATCGCTGGTGGGTCCAGCGGCTGCGGCGAACCCTGGATCTATTTGACATGGCGCGAATCGACCACTTCCGCGGCTTCGTCGCCTACTGGGCGGTACCGGAGTCAGCTCGGACGGCGCGCGCTGGGCGCTGGAAGCGGGGCCCGGGACGCGCGGTGTTCGAGGCCGCGGCCCAGGCACTGGGGCAGCTACCGCTGATCGCCGAGGACCTCGGTGTGATCACCCCGCCGGTTGAGCGCCTGCGGGACGAGCTCGGGCTTCCGGGGATGCTGGTGCTCCAGTTCGGGTTCGATCCAAACGACCCCCACGGCCCCCACCGGCTCGAGAACCATGTCGAGAACCGGGTCGTTTACACGGGCACCCACGACCACGACACGCTTCGCGGCTGGTATGACTCGCTGCCGGCCGAGGTGCGCGGTGCGGCCGATAGCTCACTGCGTGAGCACGGCTTCCTCGAGCGCCGGCGCTGGTGGGGCCTGATCCGGCTCGCCTTCAGCTCACCGGCTCACCTGGCCCTTGTGCAGGCCCAGGACGTGCTCGGACTGGGCAGCGAGGCGCGGATGAACTCCCCGGCGCGCGCGTCCGGGAACTGGCGCTGGCAGCTCAAGGCCGGAGCGCTGACGCCCGCGCTGGGTCGACGCCTGCGCGAGGCGACCGAGGAGTCGGGCCGCGTTCGGAGCGAGCCATCGCTTTAGCGCTAGCGTTCGCCCGACGATGAGCTACACGATCCGGAACCTCCGGGAGATCGAGGACGTAGCGCCGCGGTTCGGCTTCGATGCCGTTCAGGAGGCGCGCTTCGCCCACGCCGACCTCGAGGCCGAGGCGACCGGGCTGGCTTTCCACCGGGTCAAACCCGGCTGTCACCAGGCGTTTGCCCACCGCCATCAGGAGGCGGAGGAGATCTACGTCGTGCTCTCCGGCCACGGCCGGATCAAACTCGACGACGAGGTACGGGAGGTGCGCCCGCTGGACGCCATCCGAGTCGCGCCCCAGGTCGCCCGGTCGTTTGCCGCGGATGACGATGGTCTCGAGTTGCTGGTCTTCGGCCCGCGCCACGCCGGCGACGGCGAGGTGCTCACGGGAGACTTCTGGGCCGCCGGATCCTGAAGTAGGCGATCACCGCCGCAGCGCGGAGAGTCACCTTCAGGTGACGGTAGGCATAGGTGGCGTCCCTCCGCAGCCGGCGCCACCACGTCGTCTCGTAGCGGATCAATGACGACGGGCGCACGATCGTCTCCATTCCGTCGCCGGCGAGCACAGCGAGTGCTCGCTCAGCGATGGCGACCTGCCCGAATGCGGTGGGGTGAACGTGGTCGGTCATGAGCAGATTGCGGGCACCGAAGTCACGGAGATCGAGAACCAGCACTCCAGCTTCCGCCGCTGTGCGCTCGATCACCGCGTTCAGATCGGCCACCTTGGCGCCCGCCCGAGGCCGCCCGAGGTCAAGCGGCGCCGTCACGGCCAGCACGCGCCGGCAGCGTGCCCGCAGGAAGCGAAGGGCCGTCCGGAAGTCGGCCTCGAAGCGGCCGGCATCCCAATCGAGGCGCCGAACGTCGTTGACGCCGATGTACAGGCAGCCAAGGTCGTAAGCGCCCGAGGCCTGGCGCTCGGCCGCGGGAAGCTGCTCGCGGACCACATCGCGCGCCGTTGCGCCGTCCACGGCAAAGCTCGTGAAGGGCAGACCGAGACCGCGGGCCACCCACAGCGCCCAGGACTGAAGCGCGACGCCCCACTGCAACTCGCCCCCGCCGTTGGTGATCGAGTCACCGAAGGCGAGAACGCCGAGCCGGCAATCAGCGGGATTGGGAAGCGACGTCAAGCGCGCGAGGGTAGATAATCCAGCGCGGTGAGCGATCCAGGCGCCAACCCGATCCCGGACGGACGGGAGGACATCCGACGCGCGGCCGCGGAACTCGCGGAGCGGTTGCCCGACCGCCTGGCCCCCCTGGCCAGGCTGGCTTACAACTACCGCTGGGCCTGGATGCCCGACGGGCCTGAGCTGTTCGCCTCGATCGACCGCGAGCGCTTCGACGTGTGCCTCCAGAACCCGGTGCGCCTGCTTCAGGAGGCCTCGACCCGCGCCCTGCGGCGGGCCGCTGCGGACGATGACCTGGTGGCTCGGGCTCATGCGCTCGAGGTTGAGGTGCAGCGCGATCTCGACCGCCCCGCCTGCGAGGGCACGGACGCTGAGCGGCCGGTGGCGTTCTTCTGCGCCGAGTACGGCGTGCATGTTTCGCTGCCCGTCTACTCGGGTGGGCTCGGAGCGCTCGCCGGCGATCTGCTCAAGGAGGCCTCGGACCAGCAGCTGCCGATGGTTGCCGTCGGACTTCTGTATCGCAAGGGCTACTTCCGGCAGCGGATCGACGCCGCAGGCTGGCAACACGAATACTGGATCGACACCGATCCGCAACGCCTGCCGGCGGCGCGGGTCTCGACCGCCGACGGCACCCCGTTGACGATCGAAATTCCGATCTATGGCAGCCCGGTGCTGGCCTATGTGTGGCGCGTCGACGTCGGGCGGATCCCGCTCTACCTCCTCGACACCGACATCTCCCGCAACGGGCCCCTCGAGCGCTGGATCACGGGCCGCCTGTATGAGTCCGATGCCACGACTCGTCTGGCCCAGTACGTCCTGCTGGGCGTGGGCGGCATGCGGGCGCTCCGCGCGCTCGGGATCGAGCCGGGGGTGATCCATCTGAACGAAGGGCATGCTGCGCTGGCGCCGCTCGCCTTCGCGCCGCCGCCGGTACCCGGCGATGGTCGCTTCGCCGGAGGGGAGGGGTGCCCCGCCTCGCTGGAGGAGGCGCGGGCCCGGACCGTGTTCACAACGCATACGCCCGTCCCCGCCGGCAATGACTCCTATCCCACGGCTCAGCTCAGCGGAGCGTTGGCCGGGTTGATCGACGAGCTGCCGGTCTCCGAAGCTGAGCTGATCGCGCTGGGGCAGACTCACCCCGGCGACTCTGCGGAGCCCTTCGGCGTCACTCAGGCCGCGTTGCGCCTGAGCGGCTCCGCCGGTGGAGTGAGCCGTCGCCACGGCGAGGTCTCACGGCGCATTTGGTCCGCCCTCTGGCCTGATCGCACGAGTGGGGAGGTGCCGATCGGGCACGTCACCAACGGCGTTCATGTACCGACGTGGATCGGCGCGCCGATGCGGACCCTGCTCGACCGCTACCTCGGGGACGATTGGACCGAGCGAGCCGATGACCCTCAGACGTGGGCTCCGGTTGACGAGATTCCCGCGTCTGAGCTCTGGGAGGTCCGCCAGCGTCAGCGCGCCGAGATGGTCGAGTTCGTTCGCCTGCGCAGCACTCAGGACCGCCTGCTCCGAGGCGACGTGCGGGAGTACGTCGACGCCGCGGCCCGCGCCTTCGACGACCAGGTCCTCACGATCGGCTTTGCCCGACGTGTCGCGACCTACAAGCGCCTCGAGCTGCTCACGCGTGACCCCGAATGGACGCTCTCGCTGCTGGGCGGCGATCGACCCGTCCAGGTGGTGCTGGCCGGCAAGGCCCACCCGCGCGACGAGGAAGCCAAGCACTCGCTGCGCCAGCTGTTCGGAATGAAGGCGGCGCAGCTCGTCGGGCAGCGGGTTGTCTACCTCGATGACTACGACCTGGCCATCGCGGGCGTGCTCGTCCGCGGGTGCGATGTCTGGCTCAACCTGCCGCGCCCCCCGCTCGAGGCCAGCGGCACCAGCGGGATGAAGTCCGCTTTCAACGGCGGCCTGCAGGTGAGCGTCCTCGACGGGTGGTGGGCCGAAGCCTTCGACGGCGCCAACGGCTGGGCGCTCCCGGGCGAGACCACCGACGATCCAGCGGCGCAGGATGAGCGTGACGCC
>DATGFT010000018.1:0-8229 GCA_035308915.1 Solirubrobacteraceae bacterium | reverse complement strand
TCGTGGGCCAGGCAGAGCGCCGACTGGGCGAGCATCTTCGAGGTCTCGGTGTACCCCGGGTCGCCCCCGCTCACCTCGGTGACAGTGCGACGCCCGCCGGACTGACCGAGGAAGCGAACCTTGAACCACGACTTGGCGCGGCGCTCGGGGCTCGGGCCTTCGCCTGGGTTCTTCAGCTTGAGCAGGAGGTTCCGCGTCGGCGGGAGCTGGGCCAGGCCGATCACCGCGCCTGCGCCCGCGGCCAGCCCGACAGCGGTGGGCAACGCCCCCACGACGAGGTAGTGGCTGTAGCTGAAGTCGGGGCCGTAACGGTCGAGCGCCCGGGCTGAACGCAGCACGGTCTGCGGGTCGATGGTCGGAAACGGCACCACCCATCCGCCACCCACCGGGTCGTTGTGCGGGCGGCCGGGCACGCCGCGAACCCGGCGGTCGGTCGGCCGCGACTCCTGCTGGCGGCGCTCGCGCGCCACCTGCATCCCCTGGCGCAGCCGGCTCATGATGTGGACGGCCGAGTGGTAGGTGCCGCCGGAGAAGGTCCCACCGACGCGGACGAATCCCTGCAGCTCGATCGGCTGCCCCTCGGGCAGCTGCTCGACCGTGAACTGGGCGCCCAGGTCGTAGGGAATCGAGTCAAAGCCGCACGAGTGGACGAGTCGAGCGCCCGTCCGCTCGGCCTCGGCGTGATGGCGAAGCCACATCAAATCGACGAACTCGGGCTCGCCGGTCAGATCGACGTAGTCGGTGCCCGCCGCCGCGCACGCGGCGACCAGAGGCTCGCCATAGTTGATGTAGGGGCCGACCGTCGTGATCACGACCCGCGTGGACTCGGCGAGCCGGCGCATCGAGGCCGCATCGGTCGTGTCGGCTTCGATCAGCGGGAGCTCGCCATGCCCTGCCCCGAGCCGGCCGCGGACCGCCTCCAGCTTCTCGCGGTTTCGTCCGGCGAGTGCCCAGCGAGTGCCGGGATCGGCGTGCTGCGACAGGTACTCGGCGGTCAGCGCCCCGGTGAACCCGGTGGCCCCGAAGAGCACGACGTCGTGCTCGCGCTCAGCCACTCCGCCTCACGAGGCCATCTAGCTCTCGGATGGCGAGATCTCCCGGGCCGCCTCGAGCGCCGCCTGGGGAGCGACGCCCGCTCGGGCGGCGACCCAGCACGAGACCGGCGCGGCCACTCGCTCGGAGGCATGGGCGGCCACCGCGGCGAGGTCGAGCAGCTGGCTCCATTCCTCGCTCGTGGGCGGCTCGATCCCGAGGTGTCCGGCGTAGGCGGTGATCCACTCACGGGCGTTCATCAGGCGCCCCGACTCTACCCGCCTGACATCATGCCCGCTTCGCAAGCGACGAAAGGCAGAAACCAGATGGCAGTGTTGGACGACAAGGTCGCGATCGTCACCGGCTCGGCGCGGGGGATCGGCCGCGCCACGGCGGAGCTCCTGGCCGAGCATGGCGCCAAGGTGCTGATCAACGACCTCGATGGCGACGTGGCCGAGCAGACGGCGGGCGAGATCCAGGGGGACACGCTCGTCTTCGGCGGCGATCTCACGAAGCCGGGGGTTCCCGACGAGCTCGTCCAGAAGGTGATCGACGAATGGGGCAAGGTCGACATCCTGGTCAACAACGCCGGCTACACGCTCGATGCCCCGATCCACAAGATGAGCGACGAGTGGTTCCAGCGGATGCTTGACATCCACACGATCGTTCCCTTCCGCATGTGCCGGGCCGTGGCGCCGCACATGCGTGAGCCGGCCAAGCAGGAGCGCGAGGAGGGCCGCGAGTACTTCCGCAAGATCGTCAACGTGTCCTCGATCTCCGGCACGATGGGCAACGCCGGCCAGGCCAACTACTCATCGGGCAAGGCGGGCGTCGTCGGCTTGACCAAGACGCTGGCCAAGGAATGGGGCCAGTTCAAGATCAACGTGAACGCCGTCGCCTTCGGCTACATCGAGACCCGCCTCACCGCCTCCAAGGACGAGTCAAACGTGGCCGAGATCGGCGGCGAAAAGGTTCAGCTCGGCATCCCCGACCAGATGCGCCAGATGGCGCCGATGCTGATCCCCATCGGCCGTCCCGGCACCCCGCAGGAGGCCGCGGGCGGCGTGTTCTTCCTCTGCTCGCCGTGGTCGAACTTCGTCCACGGCCAGGTGCTCAACATCACCGGTGGTCAGTTCTCAGGCATGACCACCTGAGGGCGGAGCGGGACACGTTCCGTCAGCGTTGGCGCGTTTCGCGCGAGCGCTTCCGGAACGTGCATCCGCTCCTCGGCTGTGTCCCGCCCCGCGCCTACAGCCCCAGCGTGCGGGCGATGATTTCCCGTTGAATCTCGCTTGTGCCGCCGTAGATCGTCGTCACGAGGGCCACGCGGGCCTGATGCTCCATGCCGTATTCGACGGCATAGCCGGCCCCGCCCATCATTTGAATGCCCTCGAGCGTGGCGTGCTTGGCCACCTCGGTCGCCTTGAGCTTGGCCATCGAGGCCTCGCGGGGCAGCGTCTTCGACGGATCCGCGTCGGCACGGGAGGCGACGTCGTAGACGAGCAGCCGCGCCGCCTCGATCTCGGTCAGGAGGTCGGCCAGCCGGTGCTTCAAGGCCTGGAAGGATCCGACCGGCCGCCCGAACTGCCGGCGCTCCTTGACATAGGCCAGCGTGTCGTCGAAGGCGCGCTGGGCCATGCCCAGGGCCTGGGCGGCGATGATCAGTCGCTCGTGGTTGAGCCCGGCCATCAGCTGCCGCCACCCCTGGTCCTGCACGCCCACCAGCCGATCGGCCGGGACGCGGCAGTCGGTGAAGAACAGATCGTTCACCTCGCGCCCGGCCATCGTCTCGATCAGGCGAATCTCGAGTCCTTCGGTGTCGCGCGGGACCGAGAGCATGGTCAGGCCATCGTGCTTGTCCTCGCTGCGCTTGGTGCGGCATACGAGCAGGATGTGATCGGCCATATGCGCGCCGGTGATCCACGTCTTCTGGCCGTTGATCACGTAGTGGCCGTCGACCGGCTCGGCGCGGCAGCTCAGCGCCCCGACGTCTGAGCCCGCCTCGGGCTCGGACATGGCGATGCACTCGGGCCGGCCGCGCGCGATGCCGCCCAGCACCTCCCGCTTGAGCTCCTCGGATCCGAACCGCTCGATCGCGCCGGCGGTGATCATGCTGACGCCGACGAACTGGATCGGGATCAGCCCACGCGTCGTCTCCTCGAGCATCAGGCACATGTCGAAGGCACCGCCGCCGCTGCCTCCATAGGCCTCCGGAATCGAGACGCCGATCCACCCCAGCTCGGCCACGCGCTCATAGACCTCCTGGTTGTGCGGGTTGCGGTTGTGGTCGGTGAGGCGGTCGCGCTGCTCGCGACTTCCCGTCTCCCGAGCCGCGAAATCCCGAATCGACTCGACGAACGCCCGTTGCTCGTCGCTGAGGTTGTGAAGCCCCATCGCCCGGCCATCGTAGCCTTCGCCTGGCGAGCCATGACGACGACCGTGTTCCCGTCAAGCGCCGAGGCAGACGCGATCCTGCTTGGCCCCGACTCTGTGGCCTGGCAACGCGCGAGCGACGTGCGCCTCTACCTGGTGATGGCCTACGCGCTGCTGCTCCAGGTCGCTCATCCCACCGTCGGCGCCGGCGTGCGCGACTACTCGGACTTCGAGCGTCGCCCCTGGAGCCGCCTGCTGCGCACGATCGACTACGTGACCCTGCTCGTCTACGGCGGCCCCCGCGCGATTCCGGCGGGGCGGCGGCTGCGTGAGCTGCACCGGGGCTTTCGCGGCGTGCGTGAGGACGGCCGGCGCTACCACGCCCTCGAGCCGGACGCCTACGCCTGGGTCCACGCCACGCTGATCGACGCCTACGTCACCGGCCACGCCCACTTCGGGACGCCGATGACAGCCGAGGAGACCGAGCGCTTCTATTCCGAGTACCGGCGGCTAGGCCGCCTGATCGGCGTCCGCGAGCGCGACCTGCCCCCGACCTGGAGCGCCTTCCGGGACTACTTCGAGCGGATGAGCACCGAGGAGCTGGCGGGCAACGAGTCGGTCGACCGGGTCCTGCGCGCCATCCGCCGTGTCCCCCCGCCCCCGGGCGCGGTTCCCGAGCTGCTCTGGCGCGCGGTGCGGATTCCCGCCGCGGACGCGCTGCGGCTGGGCGGCGTCGGGCCGATGGCGCCCGAGCTTCGGGCGCGGCTGGGCATCGCCTGGAGCTGGCGCGACGAGCTTCGATTGCGGGCGCTCGGCGCCGCCTCGCGGACGCTTGGTCCCGTCCTCCCTACCCGTCTGCGGGTCACCGGCCCCGCCCAGCTGCGCTGGCGTGAGCAGGCGATCGCGCGCGGCCCGCTCGGTTCGCCGTCTGAGCCCGGCTAGGACGAGCTCTGGGTGGCCGCCCACTCCCGCGGCCGCCCCGGCACGCCGATCGTGTCGGGCTGGACCTCGATGATCTCATCGACCGGGGTGTTGGCCCGGCGAGCAGCGGCCATGATCGCGTCGGGCGACGGCGCCTCATACAGGCAGTAGGTCCGCCGCCGGTCGGCGCTCAGGAACGAGAACAGCCAGCGCACACCCTCGTCGGCGTTCACGTCCTCGATCAGCTTGACGTCCTCGCCGGAGAGGTCGAGCTCCTCCGCGAAACTCCGCTCGATCATGTAGAGGGGCATGTGCTCTCAGATCGTAATTCGTCGTTCAAGCGTCGGCAAGCGCATGTGCATGGGCGTATGACGCCGCTTCAGTGCGATTGGCGCAGCCGGTCTTCCGCAGGATGCTGCGGATGTGGTTGGCCGCGGTGTGCTCGCTGATGTAGAGAGCAGCGCCGATCTCACGGTTGCTCAGCCCGCGCGCGACCAGGCGCAGTACCTGGACCTCGCGCGCCGAGAGGTCGTCCGGAAGCTCCGCGGCTGCCCGGCGTTCCGGCGCGGAGCTTGGATGCTCGCGCCGCAGCGCGGCGATCCGCCCGCTCAGCGCGCCCAACCCGATGCTTGCCGCCAGGTGCTCGGCACGGGCCAGCAGCTCGGATGCCCGCTCCCCGTTCCCGCCCCGTCCGAACAGCATCCGCGCGTACTCGTAGATCGTGTGGGCGAGCCACGTCCCAGCGCCACTGGCTTCATCGAGGTCGAGCGCTCGCTCGAAGTGTTCCTCGGCCTGATCCCACTCGCCAAGTGTCGCCGCCAGCATCCCCAGGTAGCGGTCGGCCGAGCCGTACCAAGCCACCAGGTGGCCGATCATCACATTTGAGCCCGTCAGCGGGGCCAGCTCCGGGTAAACGAGCTCGGCGATCCGCTCATGTCCGATCGCGGCGCCGGCGTCGGTCAGGTAGGTGAGCGCGGCCAGCCAGAGCGACTCACGAAACGACTCGAGCCCGTCGGCCACGATCAGGTCGAGCTCACGCCTGGCTTCGGCGTCCATCCCGAGCTCCGCCAGGACCGAGGCGAATCCCGGACGCCAGGACCCCCGGTCACGACCGCCGCCGGCGAGCACCCTGATCACCGGCGCCAGCTCGGCGATCCGGCCCTGCTCACGGCGGAGGCTGAACATCTGAATCCCGTAGGTCCCGGACGCATCGCGCCCGGCCAGCAGCCGACCCGCTTCCTCGGAGCGCCGGGCCATGGCCTCGGCCTCGGCCAACAAACCATCCCCCAGAGCAATCGCCGAGCCATAGTGCTCGGCCACGTGCTGGTAGAACGGCTGGGCCGTGATCTGGGCCATGTCTCGGAGCTGGGAGGTCACGCTCCGGGCCGCGGCCAGATCCCCGACCGCGACCAGTGCCGGCACTGTCCACGAGATCGCCTCGGCGCGGATCTCCATGTCACCGAGCTCCTCGCCGATGGCCGTCGCCTCACCGAGCATCTCGAGGATCTCCTCGAGTGAGCTCGACCCGCGCGACCAATACGACCGCGTCAGCACGCCGGCCAGTCCCGCCCGGTCGTCCATGCGCCGGGCCAGCGAGATCGCGCTCGTGCGCACGACCTGCGCCCGCTCCTGGTTGCCCTGCATGTCGAGCGCCCGCGCGAGGCCGCTGAGCAGCCGGACCCGCAGGTCCGAGGGCGCGTCGCCCAGGGCGGCGCTGGCCTCCTCGAGCAGGGGCACCGAATAGGGCTCCGGTACCCCCGGGCGCCAGCTCGCGTCCTCGAATCCGATCGCCGCGCGGGCCACGAGCTCGGCGTCATTCAGTTCGCGAGCGATCTCGGACGCAGAGCGGAACGCGTTCAGCGCATCCAGCGAGCGCCCGGCCCGATGCGCCACCGAGCCGAGCTCGAGCAGCACCTCGGCGCGCGTCCTTGAGTCCTCGATGCCCAGCTCGAGCGCGGTGCGCAGCATCGCCGCCGCTTCCTCGAAGGCCAGCCCGGCCGTTGCCACCTCGGCCGCACGGACGTTATATTCGATGGCGCGATCAACCGCCCCAAGCGGCACGGCGGCGGAGAAATGGTGCGCCAGGTCCGGGAGAACCGCGGCGTTCTCGATCGCTTCGAGCGCCTCCCCCACCCTGAGATGAAGCTCGGCCCGCCGAACTCCGCTCATCCGGTCGTAGACAGCACGCCGAACCAGCTCATGCGTGAATCGATACGCGCGGTGCAGCCGCGCCAGCTCCTCGACGATCCCGCTGCGCAGGGCCTCATCGAGCGCCGATACGAGCGCGGCCTCGTCCAGCCCGGAGGCGCGGCGGATGAGGTCGATCTCAAACTGCGATCCCGCGGTGGCGGCGAGCTCGAGCAGGCCGGTGGTCGCGGGGGCCAGCCGGGTCAAGCGCTCGCTGACCACCTCGCGGACGCTCTCCGGCGTTCCGAGCTCACTGAGCGGTCGCGCCAGGCGGACCTCGCCCTCGACCAGCTCGATCGCGCCGGTCTCGATCAGCGAGCGCCAGAGCTCGCAGACCAGGAACGGGTTACCGCCCGTGAGCTCCGAGATCGCCTGAGCCAGGTCCTCCAAGGCGGGCCCAAGCCGCCCCTCCGAGGTCCGCTGGACGAACTCGCTCACCTCCTGATCGGAGAGCCCGCCGATGCTCAGGCGCAGAACGTCGTCGGCGCGGCGGAGGTCGGCAAGGGTCGTCGAGAGCGACTCCGGCACGTCGGCCTCGGTATCCCGGAAGGTGGCGAAGATCATCACCCGCCCGCTCCACGGCGCCCGGGCCAGGTGCCGCAGCAGGAGCAGGGTTGAGGCGTCCGCCCAGTGCCCGTCCTCGATCACCAGCACCACAGGTTGGCCGCGGCTGATGCCCGAGAGAAGATCGGTCACGATCATGTGCAACCGGTGGCGCTCGGTGTCGGCGTCGGCCTTCACGGGCGCGGGAAGCTCGCCGATCTGGGCCGGCAGGTCAGGCAGTAGCCGCGTGAGCTCGCCGCCGCTCGCTCCCAACGCCTCGCGAAGCTCGTCGGCTCCGAGTACCCGCGTCAGGTGCCTGAGGGCCTGGGCGAACGGACCGTATGGCGTGTGCACAACCGCGTCGCAGGCGCCGTAGAGGACCAGCGCTCCCTCCGCGGCCGCCTCGGCCGCGAATTCACGCGCCAGCCGGCTCTTGCCAGACCCGGGTTCCCCGCCCAGGAGCACAACGCGCCGCCCCTCCCCAGCCGCTCGGGGGAGCAGCGCGCGCAGCTTCCCGAGCTCGACGGTACGCCCGACGAACGGGAAGGGCGATGCGATGCGAAGCGACGCGGGTAGCTCGTGTGCCACTTGGCCCCGGCTGACCACGATAGTCAGATCTGATCATCGCCGCAATACGTGCGGCCGGATCGGCGTCGAGAAGTGGGTCAGCTTTCGTCATGACAGCGGCCCGTTCGCCCCTTACCGTGCCCGCACACACGGACCTTCGCTCCCTGAAGGAGGGGCACATGAGCACCACCGTCACGCCCGCGCAGATCGCGCGTCAAACCCTGTCTGACTTCCAGGGACAACTGATCGGACCCGACGACCCCAGCTACGAGGAGGCGCGGCTCGTCTACAACCGGATGATCGACCGGCGCCCGGCGTTGATCGCGCGTGTCGCCACGGTCGACGACGTTGCGCGGGCGATTGGCTTCGCTCGGGATCAAGGGCTCCTCCTGGCGATCCGCGGCGGTGGGCACAACGGCGGCGGCCTGGGCACCTGTGAGGGTGGCGTGGTCATCGACCTCTCCGCGTTCGACGACATACATGTCGACCCGGAGGCCCGCACCGTCCGCGTGGGTGGTGGGTGCACCTGGGGGCAGGTTGATGCCGCCACCGGCGAATACGGCCTCGCGACGCCGAGCGGGATCATCTCGACCACCGGCGTCGGCG
>DATGFT010000017.1:0-3942 GCA_035308915.1 Solirubrobacteraceae bacterium | reverse complement strand
CAACCAGCTCGTCGCTCATCTCCTCCTCCTCGAGTATGACCGGATCGAGTGGGAGCCATCCGCAGCCGGCGAGAAGCCGAATCGCCGGGCGCGGACGAATCCTTCCCGCCCCTGCGATGTGGTGAGTAGCTGACCGATGCACCTACCCGAACCGGAGTGTAAATCGGGGCGGCGAGCCTCGTCAAGGCCTCGGTGCCGCACTGTCGTCGGCGCATCCTGTCGCGCCCTAGTTGTCGCCGCGGTACGGTCTGCGAGTGCAGATGGTGCTGGGCGACTTGGTCAGGGGGGGCTATGTCCAGCGTCGCCGCGCCGGGCGCAGGACTATCTGCGCCGGTCTCGCCGAAGTCACCGCTGCGGCGACTCCTATGGGCGCACGTCCGCGCCCTACTCGCGTCCACGGCAAGTGACGATATGCCAGCGCGGCCCCGCGCAGGCGCCAGAGCCACCGACGATCCGTTCCGTTGCCTACCTTGGGCCAGCGAACCGCCTACGCGAGATCCGGGCAGAACGCGCCCCAGCGAAGACAGCTCCTATCGCGTCGCCCGCGTCGCCTCGAGGGATCGGTGCAGCGGGGTTGAAGCCGCGCGAGCGGATAGACCCCTCAGGAAGAGTTCCCAGATGAGCTCGGTGTGAGCGTCAACTCTGGTCGCTGTGCGTTACGAGTCGCTGCCTGACCTCAGCAGGGGTGAACTTGGGCGACGACCCAGTAGCGGTTGTGCCGTTCCACTACCCGTTCGAACTCGGGCATGACGTGGCCGGGCAGCACGCTGTAGTGGTTGTCCGAGGCGTGGATCGCCTCGAACTCCTCGACGCTGAGCTGCACGGCGCCCCAGCAAGCCGCGTCGGCGCACTCACAGACAAACGGCGCCAGCTCATCCTCACCAAGCGTTGGCTTTTCCAACTGCTCGCGCCGCTCATTGTACGCCCGAAACTCCTGCTCATTCTTCTCGACACGCCGCGCACGTTCCCTCTGCCAGTCAAGAAACGCGTCGTCGCCTTGAAACTCTTCTTCGCTCATGGGCAGCTCCCCTTCCCGGTCGCTGATGACCTCGCCGGGATCGCCGTGACCCGCGCTGCTTGAGAATCGGAGGGCCTAGCAGAGCGACGCTACCCGCCTGACTCCGGCGGCGAAGGCACTGCGATGGTCGCCCACACCGTCGTCTCGGACTCCTCCGTCTTGACCCCCCAGGCCGTTGCGAGCGCGTCCACCAGCCGAAGCCCCATTCCACCCGCTCCGTTCCTGCGGGAGCCGGGCTCGGCTAGCCGTGGCTGGCCCAGCCCCGTCGGCGACGTAATCGCGATCTCCACCGAGTCGGTACGTCGGCAAACCTCAACCGTAACCGGCCCGCCTGTGCCGCCATGCTGGACGCAGTTCGCGACGAGCTCACTCGCCACGAGGCGAAGCGCATCAAGGACCTCGGGCGTCCCGACCTCGTTACGAAGCGGCTCCAACGACGCTCGCGCTCGCGCCACAGCTGACCCATCGAGTCGCAACTGTCCCCTCACCCGCACGAGCCTACTTCCTACCCCGCGCGTTTCGCCGTAAACAGGCGCCCACGAGCCGCTGGACGCCCACCGATGGAACACTCGGGTCCGAGAGAGGCGACAGATCCAAGGCCCGTGCCGATTGCGACGGCCGGATGTTGGCTGCGCCGAGGAGGGTGGCGATCAGCCGGTTGGCGGCCGAGCGTATACGCACCTGAACGTCGCGGTCACCGAGGCGTGAATCGCTGGCAGAATCGTGATCGGGGGCCGTCGGGATCACCTCAGGAACGGGCGTCAGTCATCGTGGCCTCGCTGCGGGTCGGCGGATCTGCCGGTCGCCCGGTGCCGCGCCTGCGAGCCGTTGGAGGTGAGGGGCGGTTCGAGTGGCTGGTCTGGGTGCCACCCGGCGGTCATCGCGGCCAGCGCCTGGGTCAACTCGCTGGGGATCATCCACACCGTGTTCCCCTCGCCGGCGGCCAGCTCGGGCAGCATCTGAAGGTACTGGTATGCGAGCAGCTTTGGGTCGGGATCGCCTTCGTGGACGGCCCGGAACACCGTCTCGATGGCCTTTGCCTGCCCCTGAGCTGTGAGGATCTGCGCCTGGCGCTGCCCCTCGGCTCGCAGGATCGCGCTCTGCTTCTCGCCCTCGGCGGTCAGGATCTCCGACTGCTTGACGCCCTCGGCGGTCAGGATCGCGGCCCGCTTGTCGCGGTCGGCTCGCATCTGCTTCTCCATCGCCTCCTGGATGGTACGCGGCGGATCGATCGCCTTCAGTTCTACGCGGTTGACCCGGATGCCCCACTTTCCCGTGGCTTCGTCCAGGACCACCCGCAGCTCGTTGTTGATGCTGTCTCGGGAGGTCAGCGTCTGCTCCAATGACATCCCGCCGATCAGGTTCCTCAGCGTTGTCACCGTCAACTGCTCGATCGCCTGGATGTAGTTGGCAATCTCGTAGGTCGCCGACCTGGCGTCGGTCACCTGGAAGTAGATCACCGTGTCGATGCTGAGCACGAGGTTGTCCTCGGTGATCACAGGTTGTGGAGCGAACGACACCACCTGTTCTCGCAAATCGATCATCGCGCGAATGCGATCGACCCCAGGCGCCAACATCGCCAGTCCGGGCTTCAACGTGCGCGAATATCGTCCCAGCCGTTCGACGACTCCGGCGCGAGCCTGAGGCACGATGCGGACGGTGCGATACAGCGTTCCGAGCAGACCGATGACAATGATGGCCGCAACGACGAGTTGCACAACCATGACGACTCCATTTCCGTTTTTGCCGCCGTGGGCGCCCGAGTGGGCGCCCACGAACCGCCGGGGGTTCTAGCTCTTCCCGTCCTTACCCATAAGCACGTGAAGTAGACGCTTGAGTGCACGTTTCATCCGAAACCTCACTTCCAATCCCGCTCTGCGGCCGTTGCCGGTCTGGATCCGGTGCCGCCTCGACCCACGATCAGCGAGCAGAGAGCAAGCGCCTCCCGCAATCAGCGGAGTGGCGCCCTCTGGCTGGCCGATGAGTGGGACTCAACGCCTTCGCCGGGCGGCACATCTGACCGTGGGTTCGGGTCAGAACATCCTCACCGGCCGACGCTTGGGGTCGGTGCGTACTCGAGAGTCTAGCACCCGAACCCCCGGAGACCAGGGCGGCCGGCTCATCCGACTAACAGACGCCGACCGCCCCGACTGGCAGGTTCCCGCGTGGGGCCGAGTCCTCCATCCGCGCCGGCGAACACCTCAAGCGCGCCGGGCGAGACCTGCATCGCCTCCGAGCGGTACTCGAGCAGGACCCACGCTGATCCCAAAGCTCCCGACAGCGCCGGGCGCCAATGAGGGCCATACGAGTTCTCGATGGTGGTTGCGGCTCCTTCGCGTTTCGATGGCGCGGTGGATACTCGTGGACGGCCGGCGATCAGGGCGCCGCGTTGGAGCGGGCCATGGACGGCCGGTGGTGTCTGCTCGGGTGGGTGGCGAGAGGGCCGCAGCCGCTATGAGGCCAGTGGGATGGTAGTGACTCCGCGTACCAACGCAGGCGCGTTGCACGCGCCGCTCGTTGTAGATCAGGACACGGTGCGCTCCTCGATGTGGCGTCGAACCCGGCCCCGCAGGAGAGCTGCGAGGTGCTATGATCCAGGCGCGTTGACCGAGAGCGCTTTGGTTGACGGAACGTCCTGACCCCACGGCCCGGTTGGGCATTCACGCCGCGAGTGTGCGGCCGGTACGTACCATGGAGCGTCAGAATGTCCCAGTCAATGAGACTACGCCTGACCGAGCGGTTCCGTCACGGTAACGGAGATGTTGCTCCGGCGCGCATCGTCTTTGCAGTGATCGTCGCGGTTGTCGTGCTCGGGCTGCTGATCGGCGTCAGTTGAGCGCACGTTCGGGGGCGGCGTTGTCGCCGCCCCCGAACGCGTGGCTTAGTGGCTGACCAGTTCTCCGCCGACGTGTGTCGGCTTGGTC
>DATGFT010000016.1:0-11119 GCA_035308915.1 Solirubrobacteraceae bacterium | reverse complement strand
TGGCCACGGCCATGTGGAAGGAGACAACGGGCGAGCCGCTGCCGCGGCTGGCTCCAGGGGATCCGGCGGATCAGATCCAGAGCTTCGAGATTCGCCTGGTGGACCGGCTATGGGAGAGCGCCACGCCCGACAACGCGCGTGAGATCGCCGACCGGACATGGGACCTGGTGCACGACCGGCCTGACTCGGACCCGGTCAAGCAGCGCGTCGTCGAGTGCCACGAGGCGCTCGCGCGGATGACGCGCCTGGGCGACTGAGCGCGTCCTTCGTCGGGCGCAATTGGGGAGCGGTTCAGCCGCGATCAGGGGGCGGTTCCGTCCGAGGTATGGGAGATGACCGGCGTGGCCGGCTCCTCGCGAGCCAGGTGGTTTCGCTCGAGGCCGGCCGCCTCGTAGGCGTCGGCCTCGTCCAGGGTCTCGTGTTCGAGCAGCGCCGCCACGAGCGAGTCGAGGTTCGACCGGTGGCGGCGCAGCAGCTCGGTCACGTCCTCGTGGGCCGACTCGACGATCCGCCGCACCTCCTCGTCAACCACCCGCTGGGTGGACTCGGAGGTCTCCGCGGCGCCGGGGAAGAAGGGGCTCGCGCCATCCGCAGGGATCACCGCGATCGGGCCGATCAAGCGACTCATGCCCCAGCGACCGACCATGCGCCGGGCAATTTGCGTCAGCTGCTGGATGTCCGATTCGGCGCCGGTGGTGATGTTGCCGAACACGATCTCCTCGGCGGTTCGGCCGCCGAGCGCGACCTTGATCTGGGCCAGCAGATAGTCCTCGTCGAAATTGAACCGGTCGGCGTCGGGAGCCGAGAAGGTCACGCCGAGGGCCTGCCCGCGAGGGATGATCGAGACCTTGCGCACGGGATCAGCTCCCGGCATCAGCATGCCCACGATCGCGTGGCCGGCCTCGTGGTACGCCGTGCGCCGGCGGTCCTCCTCGGTGAGCATGACCTTGCGCTCGGCGCCGAGGACGATTCGCTCCAGCGAATCGGTGAAGTCCTGCGTGGTGACCCGCTCGTGGTCACGCCGCGCCGCCAGGAGCGCCGCCTCGTTGACCAGGTTGGCCAGATCGGCCCCCACCATCCCGGGAGTCGAGGCGGCCATCGCGCCGAGGTCGACGTCGGAGGCGAGCGGGACCGAGCGCGTGTGCACACGGAGGATGGCCTCGCGTCCGGCGCGGTCGGGCGGCTGGACCGAGACGCGGCGATCGAAGCGCCCGGGACGGAGCAGCGCCGGGTCGAGGATCTCCGGCCGGTTGGTGGCGCCGAGCACGATGACGCCCGTCCGCGGGTCGAAGCCATCCATCTCGGTCAGGATCTGGTTGAGCGTCTGTTCCCGTTCGTCGTGGCCGCCAGAGATGTTGGCCGCATTGGACGCGCGCGAGCGGCCGATGGCGTCGAGCTCGTCGATAAAGATGATCGCCGGGGCGGCCGCCTTGGCCTGCTGAAACAGGTCGCGGACCCGCGAGGCCCCGACGCCGACGATCATCTCGACGAACTCAGACGCCGACATCTGGAAGAAGGGCACCCCCGCCTCGCCCGCCACCGCCCGCGCGAGCAGCGTCTTGCCGGTCCCGGGCTGGCCTGAGAGCAGGACCCCGCGCGGGATCTTGCCGCCCAGCCGGATGTACTTCTCCGGGTTCTTGAGGAAATCGACGATCTCGGTCAGCTCCTCCTTGGCCTCGTCGATCCCCGCCACATCCGCGAAGGTGATCTGCTGATCCTGCCCCTCGACCCGGCGCGCCCGCGACCGGCCGAAGCTCATCAGGCCGCCAGCGCCGCCGGACGCGGCGGCCCGCCGCATGAGGAACACGAACAGCAGGACGAGCAGGATCGTCGGGCCGAAGCCAAACACCAGCTCAGAGAGGATCGACGGATTGGTCTGCACCGGGTGGGCGTTGATCGTCACGCCGTGCTTGGCCAGCAGCCCGAACAGCTGGGTGTTGTTGGCAAACGAGGGGATCTGGGTCGAGAAGAGCGTCGTCGTCTGCGCGTTGCGTGCGTTCGGCGGGTAGCTGATCGCGCGCTTGAAGGTCCCCTGGATGGAGTCGCCGGTGGAGGAGATCGAGGCGACGTTGTCGCTCTGAACCTGGTGATAGAAGGTGGGGCTGTACGGGATCTGGACGCGCGCGGCGGGCTGTAGGGCGCGCGAGGAGATCCACAGGTTGAGCGCGAGCAGTCCGAGGACGATCAGGACGACGAGCCATCGGGGGTTGGGACCGCGTGGCGGCCCGGCGCGCGGTGCGGTTCCCCCGCGTCCGTCGGGCGCCGGGGTGACCCGCCACCCGGGAAGTCCCGAGCGCCCGGCCGACCCCTGACCGGTGCCCTGCGTGCCGGGCGGTTGGCGACGGCCGGTTTCCCGCGCGCCGCTGTCACGGCGGCTGGGCTCTACGGCGGGACGCGGGTTCTCATCCATCAGGGGTGATTCTGGCAGCCGCCTACCCCGTTCTGAGGGTGATGTCTCGAGACTGTCACTCGTTCTCGATCCGCCGGCGAAACGAGTCCGCGCCCTCCACGGTCGCGCCGTGCGCCCGAGCCTGGTCCGCCAGCCAACGATCCGAGCTGACGACTCGGACCGACGCGGGATCTGCATCGGCGGCCAGCAGCCGGATGATCTCCTCATCGGCGGCGTCCGCCTTGGGGCGCGGGGCATGGCGCACGTCGACCACGGTCGAGCGGATTGGTGGCGAGGGCGGACGCTCGAACACCACTGTGACCTCCTCTCCGGCGCCCGCGGCCCAGCGCTCGAGCAGGTCGACGAGACGCAGCATCGCGCCGTCGCGATCCTTCCACCACGCGTCCGGCCGGGTGCCGATCACGTTCATCCCGTCGACGATCCAGCGCATCAGCTCTCGTCCCCGGCGGGTCGGCGCCGTTGCCGTTTGCGCTCGGCCTGGCGCTGCTTGGCTCTGAGCCTCCGGTCTACGGACGCGCGTGTCGGGTGCGTGGCCAGGCGCTGCCGGCGGGGCACAAGCGCGCCGCGCAGGCGCCGCTCCAGGCGCTCCAGGGCCAGCTCCCGGTTGCGTGACTGGCTCCGGGAGTCCTGGGCGGTGGCGGTGACCCGCGGGCCGTAGCGGGACATGACCCGGCGCTTGACGGCGGGGTCGAGCGAGGATCCCGCGACGTCGAGGATGGCCTCGACACGGGAGGCCGTCACGTTCGCGTGCTGGCCCCCCGGACCGGAGGAGCGCGAGGTGCGAATCGTCACCTCGCGGAGGGGGAGCGTCACCCCGCGCCCGAGCTGCATCGGGTCCTCCATATCGCTAAGGATGACGTCGTGTCACCCTGATACGGTCTGCGCCGACAACGGGTCGTCGCGGGACGGCTGGAAGCGACTGCAGGCCACGGGGTATCGGTTGGACGTCCTCCGCGGTAGCAGGACATGACCAAGGAGGACAGGCTGCATGCCTACGGGAACCGTCAAGTGGTTCAACGACGAGAAGGGGTTTGGGTTCATCGCTGCCGACGAGGGCGGCCGGGATCTGTTCGTGCATCACACGAACATCAATTCCGACGGCTACCGCTCGCTGGCCGAGGGCAGCCGCGTCACCTTTGAGGAGGAGGAGGGCCCCAAGGGCCCCAAGGCGGTCAACGTCTCCAAGCTGTAGAAGGGGCGGGGGCTCGGTGGAGCCCTCTGGGTCGGTCCACTGGCCTGCCTACAATCGGGAGCGGGTGGCCCGATAGGACCTGAGGTATGAGCAAGACGATCGAGGATCGCGAGCGCGTGGTCGTCCGGTTCGCGGGCGACTCGGGCGACGGGATGCAGCTGGCGGGGAGTCGCTTCACCGACGCCACTGCGGTGCTCGGCAACGACCTTGCGACGCTGCCGAACTTCCCGGCCGAGATCCGGGCTCCCGCCGGCACCCTGGCCGGCGTCTCCGCCTTCCAGATTCACTTCGCCTCCCGGGACATCCTCACCCCGGGGGACGCGCCCAACGTGCTGGTGGCGATGAACCCGGCGGCGCTCCGGGCAAACCTGGACGAGATCGACCGCGGCGCGACGATCATCGTCAACGAGGACGCGTTCTCGAAACGCAACCTCGAAAAGGCCGGGTACGACGCGAACCCGCTCGAGGACGGGTCGCTGGCCGGCTACCGCGTGCACCGGATCCCGATGACCACGCTCACGACGCGGGCGGTCGAAGGCATCGAGGAGGTGTCCACTCGGGACGCCGGGCGGGCCAAGAACTTCTTCGCCCTGGGCGTGCTGTCGTGGCTCTACGGCCGTCCCACCGACGTCACGCAGCGGTGGATCGAGCAGAAGTTCGCCCGCCACCCGCCGGTCCTGAAGGCCAACCTGGCGGCGTTCACCGCCGGCTGGTCGTTCGGCGAAACGACCGAGCTGCTGGACGTGCAATATCGGGTCAAGCCCGCGACCGGGGTCGAACCCGGCACCTACCGCAACGTCAACGGCACGATCGCGCTTTCGCTCGGACTGATCGCGGCCAGCGCGCGCAGCGAGCTGCCGCTGGTGCTCGCCAGCTACCCGATCACCCCCGCCTCGGAGCTCTTGCACGAGCTGAGCCGCCACGCGAGCTTCGGGGTGACGACGATCCAGGCGGAGGACGAGATCGCGGCCGCGGGGATGGCGTTGGGGGCCGCCTTCGGCGGCCGCCTGGGGGTCACGGCGACCAGTGGGCCGGGGATGGATCTCAAGGCCGAGACGATCGGGCTGGCCGTCGCGCTCGAGCTCCCGATGATCGTCATCGACGTTCAGCGGGCCGGGCCCTCGACCGGGATGCCTACCAAGACCGAGCAGTCGGATCTGCTGATGGCCCTCTACGGCCGCCACGGCGAATCGCCGCTGCCCGTCCTGGCCCCGAGCACCGCCGCCGGATGCTTCGAGATCGCTTTTGAGGCGGTGCGGATCGCAGTCCGGTATCGGACGCCGGTGATCATCCTCTCCGACACCTTCCTCGCCTCCTCCTCCGAACCCTGGCGGATCCCAGAGGTGGCTGACCTACCCCGGATCGATCCCGCCTTCGCCAAGCCGCGGGGCGGGGGAGAAGGGGCGTTCATGCCCTACGCGCGGGACGAGCGCCTGGCCCGGCCGTGGGCGATCCCGGGGACTCCCGGGCTCCAGCACCGGATCGGAGGCCTGGAGAAGGCCGACGTCACGGGCAGCATCTCCTACGAAGCCGCCAACCACGAGCGGATGACCGAGCTGCGCGAAGCCAAGGTGGCGGGGATCGCCGCCGATATCCCGCCGCTCGAAGTCGACTCGGAGCCCGAAGCCAACCTGCTCGTACTCGGGTGGGGCTCGAGCCAGGGCGCGATCCGGGCTGGCGTGCGGCGAGCCCGCGAGGCCGGCCACAAGGTGGCCAGCGCCCATCTGCGCCACCTGAACCCGCTGCCCGCGAATACGGGCGAGGTCCTGCGCTCGTTTGACCGTGTCCTGGTTCCGGAGATGAACACCGGGCAACTGGCTCAGGTCCTGAGAGGGCGCTACCTGGTCGACATCGAATCGTTCTGCAAGGTCCAGGGCCAGCCGCTGTTCTCAGGCGAGATCGAGATGGCGATCGCGGATCGGCAATGAGCGAGCGGCGCAACGGTCATGGGGCGAACGGGAACGGGGGTGTCCCCGAGGCGCCCGTGCGCGCGGGCAAAGGCAGCGCGACCGCCGAGCTGACCAAGGCCGACTTCCAATCCGATCAGGAGACTCGCTGGTGCCCGGGGTGCGGTGACTACGCCGTGTTGGCGGCGGTGCAGCAGTTCATGCCCGAGCTCGGGATCCCGCCCGAGCGGATCGTCTTCATCACCGGCATCGGCTGCGCCGGGCGCTTCGCCTACTACATGGATACCTACGGAATGCACGGGATCCATGGCCGCGCTCCGGCGCTCGCCACCGGCCTCGCGGCCTCCCGGGAGGATCTCTCGATCTGGGTCGTGACCGGCGACGGCGACTCGCTCTCGATCGGCGGCAACCACCTGATCCACGCTCTGCGCCGGAACGTCCCGGTCAAGATCCTGCTCTTCAACAACCAGATCTACGGGCTGACCAAGGGCCAGGCCTCGCCGACCTCCGAGCTGGGCAAGATCACCAAGTCGACACCGTTCGGCGTCGCCGATCAGCCGTTCAATCCGGTGTCCCTGGCCCTCGGGGCCGAGGCGACGTTCGTCGCCCGAACGATCGACCGGGACCGCCACCACCTCACGCCGGTGCTGCGCGCGGCGGCCGAGCACGAAGGCGCCGCGCTGGTCGAGATCTACCAGAACTGTCCGGTGTTCAACGACGGCGCGTTCTCCGCCGTCACGGACAAGGAGGTCAAGGACGTCAACCAGATCCGGCTCGAGGCCGGGCGCCCGATCCGCTTCGGAGCCGAGGGCGAACGCGGGGTGGCGCGAGTGCCCGACGGCGGGCTCCAGATCGTCTCCGTGGCCGACGTCGGCGAGGATGCGCTGATCGTCCACGACCCCACCCGGCCGGATCCGGGCCTCGCCTTCTCGCTGGCGCGCCTGGCCGAGGACCCCAGCGGCCCCACGCCGATCGGCATCTTCCGCCAGGTCAGCCGTCAGGTCTACGGGCGACCGACCAAGATTCTCACCGAGCCGGTGGCTGACGAGGAGCTGGCGGGCCTCCTGGGGCGCGGCGATACGTGGACCGTCACGTAGCATCGGCCGAGCACGCGCCGCCACCAGAAAGGAAACCGAAATGAGGTACCGCAGGCTGGGGTCTTCGGATCTGGAGGTGTCCGAGATCTCGCTCGGATCGTGGCTGACCTACGCCGGTGGCGTGGCCGCGGAGCAGACGCGCGCGTGTACCGAGGCCGCCTTCGAGGCCGGCATCAACTTCTTCGACACGGCCAACGTCTACGGCCGCGGGGCCGCCGAGACCGCCTGGGGAGAGATCCTCTCCTCGCGGCCGCGGGACTCATACGTGCTGGCGACGAAGGTGTGGGGCCAGATGTCCGACGACCCCGACGACCGGGGATTGTCAGCCGCGCAGATCGCCAAGCAGATCGACGCGTCGCTGCGGCGCCTGAGGACGGACCACGTGGACCTCTACCAGGCCCATCGCTTCGATCCGAGCGTCCCGATCGAGGAGACGGTGGAGGCGCTCCAGCAGGTGGTCGCGGACGGTAAGGCTCGCTACCTGGGATTCAGCGAATGGAGCCCGGAGCAGATCCAGGCGGCCATCGACATCGCCGGTCCGGAACTGTTCGTCTCCTCTCAGCCGCAGTACTCGATGCTCTGGCAGGCGCCGGAGGAGGAGGTCTTCCCGCTGTGCGAGGCCAACGGCATCTCCCAGATCGTGTGGTCGCCGCTCGGCCAGGGCGTCCTCACGGGCAAGTACCGCCCGGACGAGGCGCCCCCGCCTGACTCCCGGGCGGCCAGCGAGGATATGGGCGCGTTCATCGGCGAGTTCCTGAGCGACAGGACGCTCGAGGCGGTCGAGCGACTGCGCCCGATCGCCGACGGCGCCGGGCTCTCGATGGCCGAGCTGGCTCTGGCCTGGGTGCTCCGGCGCCCCGAGCTTGCCTCCGCCATCGTCGGCGCCTCCCGCCCCGACCAGGTTCACGCCAACGCCCGGGCCTCCGGCATCGAGCTGAGCGAGGACACGCTGGCCGCCATCGACGCGGCGCTCGGCGAGGTTCCGGTCAAGGGGCAGACGCTGGCCCCGCTGGCCGAGCCCGGCATCCGGCACCGCTGACGGCGTCGCGGTCGGCCCGCCGGGTCCGGCTCACCCGGCCACGTGGCCGTCGGCGGGCTCGAGCGGGAGCCCTGCCGCCACCCAGCCAAGCAGCCCCCCGGCCATGTTCGAGGCGTCGAATCCAGCCCGGACGAACGCGTCGGTAGCCATCGCCGACCGGGAGCCGCTTCGGCAATAGAAGACGACGGGGCGATCCGGATCGATCGTCTGCGCCCGGTCGGCGAGCTGGGCCAGCTCGATCAGCCGGGACCCGGCGATGCGACCCGCCTGATACTCCTCGGGCTGACGGACATCGATCAGCTGGATCGCTCCGGCGCGCAGGAGAGCCGCCACCTGCGCTGGCGTGTAATCGGGCACGGCGGCAGCCTAGCGACCGCCACGAGGAGTGCTTGGCGCGGCATCCCGGGGCGATCGAAGCAGCAGCGGCTGTAACACCCGTCCTGAAAGTGCGGTAGTCTGCCGCGCCAACATAACCCAGCCGAATCCCAGGCCCTCAGGAGCCAGGGAGCGGGGAACCCATTGGAACGTCGAACTTCCATGGGGCGAATCGCCGCAATTTTTGTGGCGTAGCGCGATCTCTTTCAGCGCGAGCCCGACAGCTAACCCCGTAGGCGCAAAAGAGAAGGGATGCGTTGTCAGCAGCCGCTGCAGTCCGTGCCGGACGGTACGCCGCAATAGTCTTGATGGCCGTTGCCGCGGCGTTCGTCGTGCCCGCGGTGGCCAGGGCGGCCGGATCGGGCTCGAACGGAGCCTCCGCGGTGGCGGGCAGCGGCGGGACGTCGTTCTTGCCCGGCGGCTCCGCGCTGGCCAACGGTAAGGGCAAGGGCGACTCGCGTCACCTGGGCGACCGCGTGCTGCGCGAAGGCATGCGTGGCCACGATGTCCGCGTCCTCCAGGCCTACCTCTCGTTCGCCGGCTTCGGGACCGTGGTCGACGGGCAGTTCGGACCGGCGACCAAGCAGAGCGTGATCGGCTTCGAGGAACAGCAGGGCCTGCACGGCGATGGCATCGTCAGTTACGCGCTGTCTCAGCGGCTTCGCGCCGTGGTGGCCCAGGTCTCGGCGGCGCCCCCCACCGGCAAGACCCGGATCAACCCTGACGGGACGGCCACGGCTCCGACCGGCGCGCCGCCCACCGTCCAGGCTGTCGTGGCCGCCGCGAACCAGATCATCGACACTTCGTATTGCCTGGGCGGCGGGCACGGATCGTTCACCTCCACCTGCTACGACTGCTCGGGCTCGGTCAGCTTTGCCCTTCACGGAGGCGGGCTCCTGACCACGCCTGAGGACTCGACCCAGCTCGAGTCCTATGGCGAGCCCGGACCCGGCCAATGGATCACGATCTACGCCGACTCGAGTCACGCCTTCATGGTCGTGGCCGGCCGGGCCTTCAACACGGCCAACTTCGGCGGTCCGAACATCCCCTCAGGCAGCGGGCCCCGGTGGCGGTCAGATCCGCTCGGCAACCTGTCCGACGGCGGCAACTACGTCGTCCGCCATCCGGCCGGGTACTAGGCGCGCGGCCCGCGACGTCCGTCAGTGCGTCGGCTTGGCCGGCGGCCGGTTGTTGCTGAAGCTCGCGCTCGCCCGCACCAGCGGCCGGGTGGTGCTGGCAGGTGAGATCTGCCGGGCATAGAGATAGGCGCACACCCGACGCGGCCCAAGCGCGCGGCCGGCTTTCCAGGAAACCGGGACGCGGAAGGGCGACGAGGCCTGGGCGTGCTGCCGGTAGTCCCAATCCCATTCGGACTGTGGGAGCCGGTATTCGGCCGGGGCGGTGGAGCGGCACCGATGCCCGGAGTACTGGATGAACGCGAGTAGGTACGGCGACCGCGACAGCGTCCGTCTGGCGTAGCTCCCGGCGATCGTGACCGTATAGCGCTCCCCTGGATGGACCGTGCTCGGCGCGACCCTCACCGCCAGCGACACCGCGGACGCGTTCGCCGCTCCGATCCCCAGCCCGGCAGCCGCCGCCAGCGAAACTCCGATCTTGCCCAGCACCGCGCGTCAGGTATAGCGAACCACGCGGTCGGCCATGCCGGAGAGAAAAAGCGAGTTGCGTAGGATCAGCTTGGGATGCCCTCCGTAAAGCGGATCCTGGTCACAGCGCTCGGGGCGATGGTCATCGGGCTCGGCGCCGCCAGCCTGGTCGTAGGGTTCAGTCAGTCGTTTCCGGTGCGCGTGCTCGAGGGGGTGGCGGTGTTCGCGGCGGGCGCCGTGATCATCGGCGGCGCGGCCGTGCTCGTGATGATTCGGCTGGCCGGCTGGCGAGATCCCGTGTCCGAAGCCGAGTTCGACGCGATCGTCGAGCGGGCGGAGCGGATGGCGGCCGCGGAGTCGTGGGATGAGAGCGAGGGCTACGAGCCCGTTGACGAGGAGGCGCTGTTCAATCCCTACGACGAGGAGGATTTCAAGGCGCTTGTGCGGTCGGCGGTCGACGAGTTGCCGCTCGAGTTCCACCGCGCCCTCGAGCACGTCGCCGTCGTGGTCTCGGACTCCGGTCGCCGCCAGCGTCTGTACGGCCTCTACCAGGGCGGCACCGTGGCCAGGGACTACTTCCACGACCGGATCGTGATCTTCCGAGACTCGCTGCTGCGTGACTTCGGGCACGACCCTGACCAGCTCAAGGCGCAGGTCACGCGCACGGTCAGGCACGAGCTGGCCCATCACCTCGGCTGGGATGAGAAGGGAGTGCGGGGCCTGGGGCTTTGAACCGGCCCGGCGGACTAGGCTGATGGTCGAAGTCGCCGCGGGCACCGCCGGCGGGGCCTCAGTCTCACGCCATCCGAACCTCGAGCAGGAGCGATAACCAGATGCCAGAAGCAGTGATCGTCGACGCCATCCGCACCCCGATCGGGCGCGCGATGAAGGGCTCGCTCAAGACCGTCCGGGCGGACGATCTGGCGGCGACCCCGCTCCGGGCGCTGGTGGAGCGCAACCCCGAGGTGAATTTCTCCGAGACCGTCGACGTGATGATGGGCGCGGCATCGGGCATCGGCGAGCAGGGTTACAACGTGGGCCGCAACGCCCTGCTCCTGGCCGGGATCGACCACCACGTGCCGGGGTGCACGGTCAACCGGTTCTGCGCCTCCTCGCTGCAGACAATCCGGATGGCCTTCCATGCCATCAAGGCCGGCGAGGGCGACCAGTACATCGCCGCCGGAGTCGAGGCGGTGTCCCGTGCCGGGCTGGGCGCCGGGATGCCCGACGAGGCCAAGCACCCGAAGCTGAACGGCCAGAACGGGTCGGCCTACGACGTCTACATCCCGATGGGCCTCACGGCCGAGAACGTCGCCGAGCGCTGGGACGTCTCACGCGAGGACATGGACCGCTACGCGCAGCAGTCGCAGGAGCGCGCGGTCGCGGCGCAGCAGTCGGGGTTCTTCGAGCGCGAGATCTCGCCGTACGAGGGCGTCACTGCCGACGACGGCCCGCGGCCCTCGTCAACGCTCGAGAAGCTCTCGAGCCTCGAGCC
>DATGFT010000015.1:0-7267 GCA_035308915.1 Solirubrobacteraceae bacterium | reverse complement strand
TACTCCAACGAGCAGAAGCAGACGGCACCACGCCCTCTGAGCTAATCCGCGAAGCACTGCGCCGCTACCTCGAAGCCGCTTAGCGCCCGATTACCCAGGCTGGCGAGGAGCGGGAAGCGATCGCCGTCATGGCACGCACCTGCTTCGTGGCTACGGCGGTATCCATCCGGGGTTGCCGAACGACCGAGATTCGGGCGCGAGCGGCTGGTCGGGCCTCAGCGGAACGTGACCTTGCGTGCGGAAAGCCTCCTCGACCGATGACTTCGACGTGGTCCCGTGGTCTTCTCTGGGAGCGGACGTCCGGCGGATTCCCGTGCGACCGACTGCCTCAACGCGCCGCCGATGGGTCTAATGGTTGAGACGACCTTTGTCTGCCTCGAACTGCTTCTTGCTCACGACGTCGACATGGATGTGGTTGCTGTGCTCGCCCGGCGCGTTGGTCGCCGTCGCGCGTGCGGTGTTGGCGGTAGCGCGCTCCTGCACGAACTTGCCGCTCACGTCAACGACTACCGACTGATCCGGACCAAGTGCGCCGATGTGGACCCGGACGTCACGGCCCTTGCCCTTGCACGGGACATGGCTGAGCGCGGGAGCCTCAGCCCCGTGCGTGAGGGGGTGCCAGTCCCCCCCGGCGCAGTCGAAGTCGTCCGGAAACGCGTCGGTGATCACGACACCCGTCGCGGGGCAGCTGCTGTCGTTGGTCACCAAGATCTCGTACTTGAGGGCCCCGGCGCCCTTGTAGGTGACGTACAGGTCACGATGTACCTTGATCTCGTACTTGCTAGACACCAGGAGCTTGGACACTTTCAGGTGCGCCTGGCAGGGTTGAGTCGTGCCGCCGGGTGGCGTGCCGGTGCTGGTTGCCGTGCTCGTCGAGGTTGCCGTGGAGCTGAGCGTGCACGGGGTCGTGCTGCACAACGTCGCATCCTGCAGCGTCACTGTTTGGTCGGGTTGGGCGACGCCGTTTGCGTCCTTCAGCGTCAGCATGCCAGTGCTCCCGACCGGCGGAGCCTGGCCCGAGTAGAGGATGTCTCCGAAGAACGTCTGGCCGGGGGCGATAGCGGCCGTGCACGTCACCTGGTTGGACGACCATGTGCAGGCCGTTGTGCCGGCGACGCCAGAGACGGTCGCGCCAGCCGGCAACGTGAACGTGAACGACGAGATCGTCTGCGTGCCGGTGTTCTGGACGGCGAGCCTCGTGGCGTACCCGTCCACGCCCCACTGGGCGCAGTCGGAGAGGTCGCCGGTCGTCCCGCACACCGTGTCCCCGAACGCACTTGCCCCCACGAGGAGGGAAACACAGAAACCCGCCACCAACGCCAGCGGCATCAGCCCGTAACGCAGGCGACGCGTCCAGCGAGTGTGCGCCATCCAGCGAAGCATCCTCGTCGGTCCCATGCGCATCGGCCCCCTGATTTGCGATCCGAGACGATCGTACGCCGGACCGAGGGCGGCGTCAACGGCGCGGCGGCGCGAGCCTTAGGTCTGGTTCCTCTGGGCGACGCGCTCGCGCTACTTCAAGCTGCTTTGCGTGGAGAAGTCTTATGCGCGCGGCTGGCAGGGCGGCTAGTAACGAAAGGTGCCGGGGTGAAGTCGCCGGTTGCGCTCGTGGCGAGTTGCGGGGAATCCGGTTCCTGCGGCCATGAGACCTGCAATGAGGTCGGCGCGGTAATTGCGGAGGTCGGTGACGACACACCAAAGCGCGCCCGCCGCGTAGCCGCCGCAGCAGCGGGTTTAGGGTGGGTGTCGATTTTCGCCTCGCTCGCTCGACGCAGAGGTAAAAGCAACCCAACCGATAGGAGGCATCGCGGATGCGAGTCATGGTGCTGATCAAGGCGACGGAGCAGAGCGAGGCGGGCGAGATGCCGAGCCAGGAGCTGCTCGAACAGATGACGGCTTTCAACGAGGAGCTCGTAAGGGCGGGGGTGATGCTCGCCGGGGAGGGCCTTCATCCGAGCTCGGCGGGCGTGCGCGTCGAGTTCTCGGGCGCCGAGCGCAAGGTGATCGACGGCCCGTTCGCCGAGACCAAGGAGCTCCTCGCCGGCTACTGGGTGTGGCAGGTTAGGTCGATGGAGGAGGCGGTCGAGTGGGTGAGGCGGATCCCCAACCCGACGGGCGAGCATGGCGTGGTGGAGATCCGTCCGGTGTTCGAGGCCGACGACTTCGGAGAGGAGTTCACGCCCGAGCTGCGTGAGAGGGAAGAGCGGCTGCGCGCGCAGACGGAAGCGGGCGCCTAGCCGTGTCCGTGGCGGGTCGGGACGTCACGCGCACGATCGAGGCCGTGTGGCGGATCGAGTCCGCGCGGCTGATCGCCGGCATTGCCCGCCTGGTGCGAGATGTCGCGCTCGCCGAGGACCTTGCGCAGGAGGCGCTCGTCGCGGCGCTTGAGCAGTGGCCCGAGTCGGGCGTCCCGGACAACCCGGGCGCCTGGCTCATGGCCACCGCCAAGCATCGCGGCGTCGACCGGCTGCGGCGCGCGGAGGTCCACCAGCGAAAGACCGAGGAGCTCGGCCGCGACGCGGAACTCCGCTCACCGGCGGACGACTACCTCGCGGCCGCGGCCGACGACCCGTTCGACGACGACCTCCTGCGGCTCATCTTCACCGCCTGCCATCCCGTCCTCTCCCCCGACGCGCGGGTAGCGCTGACCCTCCGGCTCCTGTGCGGGCTGACGACGAGGGAGATCGCTCGGGCCTACCTGACATCCGAGTCGACCGTGGCGCAGCGCATCGTGCGTGCGAAGCGCACGCTGTCGGTCGCGCACGTCCCATTCGCGGTACCGGGCCGGGACGAGCTGCGCGAGCGGCTGGCCTCGGTGCTCGACGTCATCTATCTGATCTTCAACGAGGGCTACTCGGCCACCGCGGGCGAGCGGCTGATCCGACCCGAGCTGATGGAAGAGGCGCTCCGGCTTGGGCGCATTCTGGCCGAGCTTCTCCCGGGCGAGGCGGAGGTCCACGGGCTCGTCGCGCTGATGGAGCTGCAGGCGTCCCGCACGCGGGCGCGGATCTCACCTTCGGGTGATCAGGTACTGCTCCTCGAACAGGACCGGTCGCGCTGGGACTGGTTGCTGGTGGGCCGAGGGCTTCGCGCGCTCGAGCGCGCGTACGCGACCCGCGGCCCGATCGGGCCCTACACGCTGCAGGCCGGCATCGCAGCCTGCCACGCACGCGCCCGCCGGCCCCAGGACACCGACTGGGAGCGGATCGTGGCCCTCTACGACGGCCTGGCCCAGCTGATGCCCTCGCCCGTGGTCGAACTCAACCGGGCCGTGGCTGCCGGGATGGCGTTCGGTCCGCAGGCGGCACTCGAAATCGTGGACCGCCTTCGAGAGGAGCCCGCCCTCGAGAGCTACCACCTACTGCCCAGCGTGCGCGGCGACCTGCTCGACAAACTGGGTCGCCCAGATGAGGCCCGGGCCGAGTTCGAGCGGGCCGCGCAGCGCACAGCGAACTCGCGGCAGCGGGCCGCGCTGCTCGAGCGCGCGGACGCTTGTGCGTCTCCACGTTGACGCTGCTGGTCTTGATTTCGTCGCGCCGCGCGAATCTCCCGGTCCCCAGCGGCGGTCCTGGGTTGCGCGGACATGAGGGCGCGTGTGGGTTAGCTGGCAGCTCTTTCCGTCGCAGCGGCGACTCGGCTCGAATAGCAGCCACTGTCAACTCATCCGAGGGGAGGATTCATGGAATCCGTGCTGCTGGACACCGCTGGGCATCGCCGCTCGCCGGCGACGATGCCTGGCTATCACCGAGGCCGCCCGCGACGCAACAAGGGCGAGGTGTATCCAGCCGATCCGCCGACCATTGAGGAGATCGTCGCTGTCATGCGCGCCGTCGGCGATCGTCCCGACGGTCACCGGCTCCGCGCGTTGATTCTCCTGCTGTGGCCCGCAGGGCTTCGGATCAGCGCTCGCTGTTCAGGAGAGCGATCTTGACCGCGGACGCGGCGCGGTGCTTGTTCGGCGCGGGAAAGGCGGCAAGCGGCGCGAGGTCGGAATGGACCGCTGGGCATGGGAGCAGCTCGACCCATGGCTCGAGATCCGTCGCGAGCTCCAGATCGGGGCGCTCCTGTGCGTGATCCACGGGCCGACAGCCGGCCGGCGCTGGGAACCCTCGGCCGCCCGCAAGCGGCTGCATCATGCGGCCGCCGCGGCCGGTGTCCGGCGGCGGTTCGCTCCGCACCAACTGCGGCACGCACACGCGGTTGAGATGGCACATGAAGGCGTCCCGCTGGTCGTGATCCAGCGCCAGCTCGGACACGCCAACCTCGGCATCACCAGCATCTACCTACAGGGCATCGACAGCAGCGAGATCATCAGCACCGTCCATGGACGGCCCTCACCGACGATCTCCGCCAACGCGGGCCTCCAGATGAAGCGATAGTTCCGACGCGTCGGGTCGGCTCCGGCGTGCCCCGGCCGACCCGACGACACCCCAGGCTGGCAGGAGCGAGACGCCCACTGTGTCGAGTGGCAGCCCTGCTTTGGTCTTGCCGAGGCCCGGCGACGCTTGGACCCCAGCGATAACAGCGGCCTGCACGAGAATGCCACTCGGCGCGATCTAGGAGCCAAGGTTGGGGCTGGCGTTCGGAGCGCGATCGAGCGCGGTGAAATGAAAAGGCGTCTGGTCGGGATATAGCAAGTGAACCCCGAAGTGGAGAGAACTGATGCCCGATCACTCCGATGCTGGACGCCTTCTCAGCGCGCACGACCCCATTCGCGGCGGCGTGGCGATAACCCGCGACCTCGCACGCGCCCTAGACGAGCTGGGCACCGAAATCACACGCGTCCCACGACCTGCGCCAGAGCGACGCGGGACACCACGCTGGCGCCTAACGCCGCGCAGCCTTCTACTGAGCGGAGCTCTCGTCGCTCTAATTGGTGGCGGCGCGGCCGCAGCCACGCAGCTCTTGCCGACACAGACCGGCCACTACGCCACCGGCTGGGAGATCAAGGCCGGCGGTCCGGGCGAGGATCTCCGAATCTCCGGCACTGGCTTTTGCCAGGCTGGACTGAGGCTGTCATCTGATCTGGCCTACCCGCCTGGCTATGGGGCCTGGCGTCCATGGGTGCTCGTCGCGGAGGAGGGCGTCAAGCACATCTCCTCCTCGGCGTACTGTGGATCCAACAGCGCCCAGGCGGCACCGAGCGGAGCGCACGAGGTATCCAAGGGGGCGCTGCACGGGTTCTTCGCGATGAGCTCGTTCTGCGCCTGGGTGTATGACTGGCGCCGCGCCAAGCTCAACGGCAACCATGACGCGGCCGAGCGGGCCGCCGAGATGATCAGCGGCGCGCTGCATTGGAGCGCGGTTCTCGCTGAGGATCCCCATCCCACCGCCGGCCCGCTGCATGAGGAGGGTTACCGCCTCACAGGTCAGCACAGTCTCTTCGGCTGGTTCCTGCCGTTCCGTAGTGCTGTGTTACGTGGCGACATGACGCAAGTTAACAAGCTCATCGCGAGCAACTACGGCACCGCGGGCTGCTCGTACTTCGACCCACCAGCCTCCAGCCACGGTGGCACCAGACTCGCCACACCGGGCAAGTCATGAGCCACGCGCGAGGCACCGAATACGCCGCGTTCGACCACCTTTACAGCACCACCCGAGCGGACTTGCTCGCCTATCTGCTGCGCCGCGCCCCCAGCACCGAAGACGCCAGCGAGGTACTGTCTGAGACGTACCTCATCGCGTGGCGCAAGCTCGATGCGATTCCCCCAGGCGACAAGGCACGACTCTGGCTGTTCGGCGTCGCCCGCAACCTGCTCCTCAAACACGCCAGCCGGCTGCGCGCCAGCAACGCCCTCGTGAGCCGGATCACCGAGGAACTCCGCGCTTCATCGACCCGCCTACCAGACCATGCTGCGTCCCCCGACGCCGAGCACCTCGTTACCGCCCTGGCCTCGTTGTCAGAGCTTGACCGAGAGATCGTCACTCTCACCGCCTGGGAAGGCCTCACCCCGAAGGAGATCGCTGCCGTCACGGGCAGCTCGGCCAATGCCGTGCGCATCCGCCTCCACCGAGCACGCTCGCGCCTTCAGACCCAGCTAGCTAAGGACGACGTCGCTCACGATCCGACAACAATGCTCGCGAGCTAACGCCACTTCCAACCAGCGCCCGCCCCGGCTCGCCGCCATCGCCGGCTGCGCGGCGGCCGGCCGGGAATCCGTGCCGTGAGTGTTGCCCCGGCCGCCGAGGCGGGGACCGGCTGGGCTCTGGGCGCTTTCGGTCAGCCGCGTGACGGTGCCCAGAGCGTGAGCGGCTCGGTCGGCAGTGGCTGCCCTGCCGGATCGACCGCGGACGCCTGTGTCAGCGGATCCTCGGAGGTGATCCCGAGCAGGACCAGGCCGTCGCGGCCCGGCGGACGCTCCCGAACGCTCCCAGCGTCATCGCGCAGGCGAATGATCGCCACCTCGGGGGTCGCGACTGCCCATGTCAGGAATACGCCGTCCGCGGCCGACCCGTTGAGGCGATGAAGGCCGGGCGGCAGATCCGTCGCTAGTTCCTCCAGCGGCCCACTCGAGGCGCTCCCACCACCGACCACTCGCCACGTGCCATCCGTGGACCGAAGGTGAACGTCGCAGAGCACGGGCTCCCCCCGCCCGTTCAGATCAGGCTCTGCATCCACCCAGAAAAGCATTGCCCCGTTCGGTCCGTTCCGCCAGAGGTCAAGCGCGCGGACACCAGGTATCTGCGACTCGTCGGGAACACGCGCCACACCGATCGAATCGATCGCGAGCGCATCGATCGCCTCGATCAGCTCACGGTTCATGGTCCGATTATCCACGCCGCCGCACCTCAACCCCACGAGCCGCCGGGATTCCATTCCGCGCCGAAGGGAGCCGGTACCACAAACGCAGCCCGCGCGTGAGGCCGCTGGATCCGCCGGGCAATCGAAAGCCCACCGCCTGAGCAGAGCGCCGCCTGTGGTTCGGCGCAAGCGCGTAGTACTGCTGCGGTATCAGGGCGCCTCATGCCCACGGAGGCTCGCGATCGCTTACGCGTGAAAGCAGCAACGGCGCCGCAGTAGCTGCAAAAGGCGTCAAGCGGCAGCGCCTCAGCCATCGCAGATCCAGTCGGCGAGACCTGCATCCGTGGTCGTAGTGGTATCTCGGGGCCGCCGACGACAGTCTTGCTATGCGCGGATAGCGGAGCCCTTTGTTCCGCGGAGCTCGCCCGTGGTGGTAGCCGGGCAGCGTGGCGGGCGAGCGGCGGTGACCGGCAGCATCTAACAACACTGACGCCATGTCCGTTCCTCCTTTTGTTGTTGATCGGA
>DATGFT010000014.1:0-2542 GCA_035308915.1 Solirubrobacteraceae bacterium | reverse complement strand
GATGGCGCCGGCGTGCTCGACGACGTCCTCGTAATCGAACAGATCAAACGCCTGAAGCATCGAGTCGCGGTCCTTCGTCCGGAACAAGGGCTTGATGTCCCGCTCGAAGCTGAGCTCGTTGCCTTCGCTGGGCGATGCCATGTCACTACCTCCCTGTCAGTCGGACCGGGGGCCGGTCCGCTGCCTGGCGCCGGTGACCGGCGCGGCTGAGTTGTCCATGCGTTGTGTCTTCATGGCGTCCGCGTCGAGCCGCTCGCGGTCCCGGGTGGTGGTCATCACTTTGCCTTCGCGGCGTTACCAAGGCCTGCGAGGAGCACATGGACGGCAGCGGTCAACCGGCCGACGAACTCCTCCCGGGACTCCGCCAGGGCGTTCGATAGGTACCTGGCGCCTTGAGCCACCGTAAGGAGCGCCGCCGCGATCTCCTCCGGGGTCACACCAAGCCGCTTGACGTCGTTCTCTGACATCGCTGCGGCGATCGCCGCAGCGAGCCGGTCGTCGAAGCTGCCGACGGCCGGGTTGACCACCTCGCCGAGCCGCATGGCCGGGTTCCGGAGCAGGCTTCCGAGATCGAGGGTCAGCATCGACCCCACGTAACGCCCCAGCCAAGCGTCGAGCGCGGCGACGACACGTCGCTCCAGCCCAACGCCTTCCTCGTCCAAGCAGCGGGAAACCTCGCCGAGCGCGGTGTCGAGTTCGTGGCGGACCGCGGCACGGAACAATGCGTCCTTGCTGGCGAAGCGCAAGTAGAGGCCCTGCCGGGAAATGTCCGCAGACCGTGCAATCTCGTCCATCGAGGCCTTGCGAAACCCGTAGCGCCCGAACACCGGCAGAGCCGCGGCGAGAATTCGCTCCTCCCGCGCGTTGACCGAAGGCGACGATATTGACGACATAGCGCTACTTTACACTAACTGTATATTCTGTCAAGCTGGGCCCCGCGCTCCTCTCGCGACCGCTCACTCGCAGAGGGAGCGCCGGTGGCGCGCTTCCCTCCGGCGAACGGGAGCCACCGTGGCAGCCGACCCCGAGCCCGCTGTGCGGCCGTGGGACCCTAGGCTGGCGCTGGCTTGATTTGCGTGCCTTGGCCACGGATCTAGCCGGACGGCGCTCCAACTGGCCGGGCGCTCAGATTCATCGCGTCGTGTACTGCACCGCACGGATTGACGGCGCTTCCAACCCGTCGGGCCAGGCCGACCAGGATGTCTACCTGAAGGCGTTGATGTCCGCGGGCAGTGTGGACCACATCGAGTACGGCACCTATGTCGCTCGCGTCAAGATGGCTCCGCTCGCGACCAGGGACCCGCGCGGCCGACCACAGCTTGTGAGCCCGGCATGGCCCGTGATGATCCAGGACGGAGGGGGCGCTCCAGTCACCGGAGCCGTGTTCATGGTGTCCTACGCGAACCGGGAGGAAAAGGGCTCCGATGTCAACGTGGCTGCCCATCTCCTTCTAGATGTGCTACGTGGTGCGGTTGACGGAGCGCTGGTCATCTCAAATGACAGCGACCTGCGCTTCCCCGTCGAGCAGGCGCGCCAGCACGTACCCATCGGTGTCATCAACCCCTCACGCAACTATCTCGCCGGCGACTTGCGCGGAACCGCAAGTACGGGTGCGGGCGGGCACTGGTGGGCGAGGCTGACAGCTGGCGACCTGAAGGCTCATCAACTGCCCGACCCAGTCGGCCAGCTGCCGCTCCCACGCCCGGCGAGCGTGCGGACCCAGCAGCCGTCGCAACCGGGGCCACATGCTGACCAGTGATCCGCGGTGCACGAACCGCTCGAGATCTTCTCGCTGTGCCTCCGCAAGGAGCAGCGCGTACAGGACCAGGCGCTGATCTTCTTGGCCCACGTCGTACACACGGCGTCCCGACCAGGCCACATGCAGCGGCAACTCAACCTCGCCGACAGCAGGACCCCTCAGGTCGTCCAGAGACGACGGCAGGCGGCGCGCATACGCGCCCCAGCGCGGCGGCAGAGCAGCAGCCTCCATGCCGACAATTATCCTCCGCCTGCATGCCCCGAGCAGTAGGCACGCCACGCGCCGCCACTCATTGCCACCCTTCAATACGGCAAGGTCCCGGGAAAGCAGCGCGCACAAGTTGTTTCCCCAGGTCAGCGGCTATACCTGCGCATGCAGTCATAGTCCTCTGTGGCGGCACCGTCACCGAGCCAAACAGGCCGAACGATGGCGGCTTGAGCGGCCGGAACCGGGCGTCCTGCGCTGGAAGACCCCGGCCGGACTGCCCCTAAACCACCGCGCCGACCGCCTACCCGATCTGAGGAAGGCTCCGCTCGGCAACCTCTCTCTGTCGAGCACGCCTCAACACCTCTTTACCGCGGGCGCGATGAGTTCTGACCCCGCCGCCGGTACGTATTGACGAGTTTGCCGGAATACCCCGGGCGAACCGAATACGAGGGAGAATCCGATGTCAGACAGTCGTGCGGCAGACGAGGCCGCCATCCAGGCCGTACTGGTTGACTCCTACAAGGCGTGGGAGGCTGGCGACGCCGACGGCATGGTCGCCGACTACACCGCGGACGC
>DATGFT010000013.1:0-65831 GCA_035308915.1 Solirubrobacteraceae bacterium | reverse complement strand
CCCTTCCCGCGTCGGCGCGGGCGCTCGAGCAGCGGCTTCGCGACGCCGGGTTCGAGCCCCCGCTCGACTCAGAGCTCGACGCCGCCGACCTGACCGCACTGCGCGGCGCCGGCCGCGCCGTGCGCGTGTCGAAGTCGCTGCACTACCACGCCGACGCGCTGCAGGAGATACGAGGACGGGTGGTCGAATTGGCCGAGCGCAACGAGGGCTCGATCACGCTCGCCCAGCTGCGCGACGAGCTCGGCACCTCGCGCAAGTTCGCTCAGGCCCTACTCGAGCATTTCGACGCCGAGAAGGTCACGCTGCGGCGCGGCGACAGCCACGTGGTGCGCGCCTCGGTGCTCCGCGAGCATCCACTAGGCTAACCGTCCATGCCAACCAGTCTTGTCACCGGCGGCGCCGGCTTTCTGGGCTCGCACCTCTGTGACGAGTTGCTGCGCCGCGGCCACCGCGTCATCTGCGTCGACAACCTGGAAACGGGAACGCTGGCCAACATCGAGCACATCCGCGACGAGAAGTTCGTCCACCTGAATCTCGACATCATCGAGCCCTACTTCATCGACGAGCCGATCGACTTCGTCTATCACCTGGCCTCGCCGGCCTCGCCGATCGACTACCTGCGGCTCCCGCTGCACACGCTCAAGGTCGGCTCCTACGGAACCCACCACACGCTGGGACTGGCCAAGAAGCACCGCGCTCGGTTCCTGATCGCCTCCACCAGCGAGGTGTACGGGGATCCCCAGGAACACCCGCAGCGAGAAACCTACTGGGGGCACGTAAACCCGATTGGCCCCCGAGGCGTGTACGACGAGGCCAAACGCTATGCCGAGGCCCTGACCATGGCCTATCACCGCCAGCAGGGTGTCGACACGGCGATCGTAAGGATCTTTAACACGTTTGGCCCTCGAATGAGACCTCACGACGGGCGAGCCATCCCGACCTTCCTGCGCCAGGCCCTCCAGGATCGCCCGATCACCGTCTTCGGCGACGGGTCCCAGACCCGCTCCTTCTGCTACGTGGCCGACGAGATCAGAGGCCTCATCGCGCTAGCGGAGTCCGGTTACCACATGCCCGTCAATGTCGGGAACCCAGACGAATTCACGCTGCTCGAGCTGGCCAAGGCGGTCATCGAGGTCACCGGATCGCGCTCGGAGATCGTGTTCGAGGCCCTACCCACCGATGATCCTCAGGTCAGACAGCCGGACATCACCCTGGCCCGCGAGGTTTTGGGCTGGCAGCCCGAGGTGAGCCTAAAGGAAGGGCTGCGCCGCACGATCGACGAGTCGGGAGCCGACACGCTCATCGGCGCCTCGCCCTGAGCGCCGACGGCGCGCGACTTCAGACGACGACGTGAAATCGCCTTGCCCTGGGTCGAGCCAACCGAGAAACTTCGATGTGAAGCTACCGTTACAAAGCTGCAGTGGGGCCAAATCCAACGGGCATTAGCACTAAGTGACGATCGAGCAGACAACCGCGCCCGCGAGGCGACCCAGCACCGCGCCCGCTCATTTTGAGGAGTTCGTGCTGCCGCACCACGACGTCCGCCGCAAGCGGCCGGCTGTGTTCACGCTCCTGCTTCGCTTCGAGACGCTGCGGCGCCTCGGGCGCATCCTGTCCCTGCTGGTGCTCGACCTCGTCGGGGTGGCCGGCGCGCTGCTCACGGCGCTGATCGTGAAGCTGGCGGTTCGCGGCAACCCGGACTGGGGCGTGGCCTGGCGAGACATGAAGCACTGGCTCCCCTTTGCCTATCTGCTCACGGTGCTGCTGTTCGCTCGCGCCGACCTCTACGCCGACCGCCCCCGGCGCCCCGGCCTGGCCCGGATCGCCACGGTGCTGTTTCAGGTCACGGTCGTGGCCCTGGTGTTCGCGCTGGCCAGCGGCCAGCACTTTTCGAGCTACTACATCTTCTACGGCTCGCTGTTCTTCGCCGCGGTGTACATCGCCACCCTGCGCGAGGTCCACCTGCGGATCACCGGCTGGCTGTTGACGCAAGCCGGCTATCAGCGCCGCGCCCTCCTCGTCGGCAGTGGCAAGCACATCGAGGAGGTGGCGCACGCCCTGGAGGACAAGTCCCGGACCCAGGTCGACATCGCGGGCTACATCTCGCTGACGCCGCGGCCGCAGAACGGGTTGCGTTCCCTGGGTGAGATGGACGACCTCCCCGCGGTGCTCGCCCGCGAGCGGATTCAGGAGGTGATCATCGCCGACCCCGACTTTCCGCAGGAGCAGGCGGTTGAGCTCGTCGACCTTTGCCACCAGCGCGCGGTGACGGTTCAGGTCGCCCCGTCGACGATGGAGATCCTCATGGATCGGGCCGAGTTCGTTCCCGGTCAGGTCGTCCCTCTGTTCAAGCTCCGCCCGCCAGTGTTCGAGGGGATCGACTACGCGCTCAAGCGCACCTTCGATCTCGTGCTGGCGAGCGTCGGCCTGTTCTTCCTGGCGCCGGTACTGCTGGCCACCGCACTGGCCGTGAGGTTGAGCTCCCGGGGGCCGATCATCTACCGCTCGGTCCGCCCCGGAATGGCCGGGAAACCTTTCTCTTGCTTCAAATTCCGGACCATGCGCCAGCACGCGGACCAGGTCCAGGCCGATCTGGAGTCGCTGAACGAGCAGTCGGGGGCCCTGTTCAAGATCCGCCACGACCCCCGGCTGACCGGAGTGGGCCGCTTCCTGCGTCGCTACTCGCTCGACGAACTGCCGCAGCTCCTCAACGTCGTTCGCGGGGAGATGTCGCTGGTTGGGCCACGCCCGCTTCCGCTCCGAGACTTCAACCGCCTCGAGCCGTGGCACAAGAAGCGCTACCTAGTGCTTCCGGGGATCACCGGCCTCTGGCAGGTCTCGGGCCGCTCCGAGCTCGACTTCGACGATCTGGTGCGTCTCGACTTTCTCTACCTCGAGCGCTGGTCGATCATGCTCGATCTCTCAATCCTCCTGAAAACCATCCCCGCCGTCCTGAGCCGCCGCGGCGCCTTCTAGGCGCCTCCCCGCAGCCGCCCGCCCCTCCACTCACCCACGAACCGCACGTGCGAGAGCGGCGGTACTGCCAACCCGTCGGGGGAACACTCGCACAGCGCCGTGTCCCCCCGACGGGTTGGCATGTACGCTCCCGCCTCGTACATGCCCCCCACCGACCGATTTGTTGTCTCCTTCGCCGCCGAGCCTCCTCAGGAGCCGCTGCCCTACGGCCGCTGGGCCGACACGCTGAAGGGGCACTTCCTACGGGCCGTGGTGGCCATCGACACCGAGGGCGCCAAGCTTGGCGAACCCGGTGATATCGCGTGGTTCCCGGACCGCACGTACGCCGGGCGCACCTACATTCCCGCCGTCGCCCGGACGAGTGAGGGCTATGAGCTGTTCGGCTACGTGTCGTTCACCGAAGGCTCGAGCGGGCCCGACAACTTCTTCTCGAGCGCGGATTTCACCTCCGAGGTGGCGGAGGCCAATCCGGACTGGAAGCTCGATCTCAACGACGAGGTAATCGGGAGCTGGCGGGGAGAGCTCGGCAACACCGCGGACATGACCTTGATCTGGGGCTCCCCGATGGTCCCGGGCGGGGCGGTGGTCACGGCCGAACTGGCCAACCTGGCCGTCGACCAGTGCGAGCTGAGCGATGAGCGCTTCACGCTCATCGCACCCGATAACTATCGCTCGGACTACCTGGAGATCAAGCTCTGGGGCAAGAACGGCGACGAGCTGGCGCGCGAGTCGCTCTACGTCGAGGAGTAGCCGGCGCCCTAGCTGCCCGAGGAGCTTGGTTCGCTCGCCGTCCTGTCGTCCGCCTGGTGGGCGGGCACAGGGGCGTCGCCCTCGAAGTTGATATCCGAAGCGCGGCTGTTCTCGGCGCCCGTGCTGTCGGCGGCGGTGCGTGAGTCGCCCTCGAGCGGGCGCTGCAGCGGGAAATGGCAGGCTGCCCGATGCTCGTCGCCGAACAGCCGCAGCTCAGGCACAACCTCGGCGCAGATGTCCTGGGCCAGCGGACACCGGGTGCGGAAACGGCAGCCCGATGGGGGGTTGATCGGGGACGGGAGCTCGCCGCGCACGGCCACGCCGTCACCCTTCTGGCGGGCCACCTCCGGATTGGGGACGGGAATCGCCTTGATCAGCCCAGACGTGTAGGGGTGGGCAGGTTTCTCGTAGATGTCGTTGGGGTGCCCCACCTCCACGAGCCGACCGAGGTACATCACGCCGATCCGGTCCGAGACGTACTTGACCACCGACAGGTCGTGCGAGATCACGATGTACGTAAGGCCATACTGAGCCTGGAGCCGCTTCATCAGGTTGAGAATCTGCGAGCGGATCGACACATCGAGCGCGGACACTGGCTCGTCGGCGATGATCACCTTCGGATTGAGGGTCAGAGACCGGGCGAGCCCCAGGCGCTGGCGCTGCCCGCCTGAGAACTCGTGGGGATAGCGGTCCATGGCGTCGTAGGCCAGCCCCACCTCGTCCAGCAGACGCTTCACCGTCTGCTCACGTTCTCTCGCGCTCCCGCGCCGGGCGACGTCGAGCGGCTCCGAGATGATCTCCTTGACCCGCATCCGTGGGTCCAGTGACGCATACGGATCCTGGAACATGAACTGCAGATCGCGACGCAACTCGCGGAACTTCGCGCCCCTGAGACCGCCGAGATCGGTGCCGTTGAAGATGACCTGGCCCCGGGTCGGCGCCTCGAGGGCGACCCCAAGGCGGCCCAGGGTCGTCTTCCCGCACCCGGACTCACCCACGAGCCCAAAAGTCTCTCCGGGCCGAATCCCCAGGTTCACGTCCGTCACCGCGTGAACCGAGCCGATCCGGCGACGCAGCACCGCCCCCGCGGTGACCGG
The DNA here is from genome assembly GCA_035308915.1 of Solirubrobacteraceae bacterium. GTDB lineage: Bacteria > Actinomycetota > Thermoleophilia > Solirubrobacterales > Solirubrobacteraceae > Palsa-465. The sequence goes on along the minus strand of DATGFT010000013.1, from coordinate 61,008 downwards.
GAACTCCTTGACCAAATTTCGGAACTCGAGAATGAACTCGGGGCCCCCATTGGCCTGTGCGCCGACGGCCACCTCGGGCTCAACGGCGGTGTCGAGCAGCTCGAGCTCCTTCCCGAACGAGGCCATCAGGGCCTTGTTCTTCTCGGCCTGAGCGATAAGTTCGGACCCCAGGTCTCCGAGCTCGGTGGCGGACGAGTCGCGGGGGTGGAAACACCGGTATGGGTGAGCGGGGTCGTTGCCGCCCAGCGGAGGCTCCTCGGTCCGGCAGATCTCGGTGGCAAATGCGCAGCGCGGGGCAAACCGACAGGCCCGCGGCGGCCGCCTCAAATCTGGCGGAAGGCCCGGGATCGAGTAGAGCTCCTGACCCTTGTCCTGATCGAGCTGGGGGATCGAGGCCAGGAGCGCCTCGGTATACGGGTGGTGCACGTTGGTGAAGAGCTCCACGGTCTCGGCCGTCTCCACCTTGAGGCCCGCGTACATGACCACGACGCGGTCGGCGCGTCCCGCGATCACGCCCATGTCGTGGGTGATCAGGATGATCCCCATCCCCAGCTCCCGCTTGATCTTGTCGAGGAGATCGAGGATCTGGGCCTGGATCGTTACATCGAGCGCGGTCGTCGGCTCATCAGCGATCAGCAGCTTGGGATCGTTGGCCAGGGCCATGGCGATCATCACCCGCTGGCGCAGACCGCCCGAGAGCTGGTGGGGATAATCGGAGAGCCGCTCCCGGGGGTGGGGCAGGCCGACCATTCCGAGGACCTCAGCGGCGCGGTCCATGGCCTCCTTCTTGGAGACGTCGCGGTGGATCAGCACCTCCTCCGCAATCTGCTTGCCGATCGTCATCGTCGGGTTCAGCGAGGTCATCGGGTCCTGGAACACCATCCCGATCTCGTTGCCGCGTATCTTCCGCAGCTCGGCGTCGGTCATGGTGACCAGGTCCTTGCCGTTCAGGCGGATCTCACCGCCCGCCACGAAGCCGCCTCGCGGAAGCAGGCGCATGATCGACATGGCGGCCATCGTCTTGCCGCAACCCGACTCACCGACGATTCCCAGGGTCTCCCCGGAGTCGACCTCGAAGCTGATGCCGTCGACCGCATGCACAGTCGAGCGGCGGAGCCGGATCTGCGTCTTGAGGTCCTCGACCTCGAGGAGGCGCGGCACTTGATCTACCTCTCCTGAAGCCGAACGTCGAAGGCGTCCTGGAGCGCGTCGCCGATGAAGTTGAACGCGACCACGGTGAGCACGATGATGATCAGGGCCGGATAGACCTGCCACCAGTAGCCGTCCTGAAGGTAGGTGGTCCCGTCGGAGAGCATCGATCCCCAGGTGGGGGTTGTCGGCGGCAGGCCGAAGCCGAGGTACTGAAGTACGGCGAGCGTCAGGATCGCGTTGGCGACCTGGAAGGTCACCGTGACCATGATCGTGCCGATCGTGTTGGGAACGATGTGACGCAGGATGATGCGCCACGACCGTCCGCCCATGACCTGCACGGCCTGGACGAACTCCCGCGTGCGCAGAGACAGGGTCTCGCCGCGGACCAGACGGGCCGGCACCAGCCACGTCGTGGCCACCAGCAGCGCGATCAGGAGGATCAGGCTCGGCTTGAACACCTGGGCCATGAAGATGAACAGGAACACGATCGGGATGGCGTAGGCGATGTCGACCAAACGCATCAGGAGACCGTCGAACCAGCCTCCGAAAAAGCCCGAGATGGCGCCATAGACCAGCCCGAAGAGCGTGGAGGCAAAGCCCACCGCCAGCCCGACCTCGATCGAGCTCTGACCGCCTTCCATGAGACGGCCGACGATGTCGAACCCGCTCGAGTCGGTCCCCAGCAGGTGCCCGCCGCCGGGCGCCAGGTTCACCAGCGCCAGGTTGGGGTTGACCTGGTCGGTGCTGTATATGAGCGGCCCGACGAAGCTGAACAACGTGATGAGGACGACGACGACCACGCCGATGATGGCCAGCCGGTTCTGGGCGAAGGTTCGCGCCAGGAGGGCCCACGGGCTGCCGCTCGAGTGGACCTCGCCGCCCTCGGGCATGACCTCGACCTCGACGTCGGACGCTGGCGTCTGGGCCGCCCCGGCCCCATCGCTGCCGGCGTTCTCGACGTCGGTCGCCGCCTCGGACCGGGCCGCGGGATCTTCGGTTCGGACCGCAGCGCCGGCGTTGGCCTCAGCGGCCGGACGGCCGTCGGCCTGACCGGCGGGCCGGCCGGCCTCTGGCCCCTCGGACGGGCCCTCAGTACCGGATCCGCGGATCGAGAATCGCATAGCCAATGTCGGCGATGAGGTTGCCCACGACGGTTACCACCCCGACCAGCACGGTGATCCCGAGCATAACCTCGTAGTCGTTGCTCAGCGCCGCCTGGTAGTACTCGAGCCCGGCACCCGGCCAGTTGAACACCTGCTCAATGATGAGCGTCCCGGTGAGGATCAGCGGCACCGAGAGGCCGACCAGCGTGACCACCGAGATCAGGGAGTTGCGCAGGAGATGGCGCCACAGGACGAGACGTTCAGGGAGCCCCTTGGCCCGCGCGGTCCGGATGTAGTCCTGGGCCAGCGTGTCGATGGCCGAAGAGCGCATGTAGCGGCTGAAGGCGGCGTACGTGACCAGCGTCAGGCTGGCCACCGGGAGCACCAGCCCCTTGGGGTGGGCGAGCATCCCCAAGGCCGAGGTGGATTGAGGGGCCTCGGCCGGGAAGACGTGGAAGCTGATGGACAGGAACTGGATGAGCAGCAGCGCAATCGCGTACTGCGGCATCGAGTAGAGGATGAAGCTGACGCCCGTGCCCGCGTAGTCGACCACCGAGTTGCGCTTGACCGCCTGTGCGATCCCGATCGGGATCGCGATGATCAGCGAAATCACCAGTGAGAGCCCGCCGAGCACGACATCACGCGGCAGCTCGGTTGCGAGCAGCGAATCGACCGAGCGGTTGAACTGGTAGGAGTAGCCGAGATCTCCGTGGGCCAGCCGGACGAGGAAGTGCCAGTACTGGACGAACACCGACCGGTCCAGGTAGTTCTGATGGTTGAATAGGTCGATCGCCTGCGGCGTCGCCCGGTTGCCGAGAATGTCTCGGGCCAGGCTCCCCGGAAGCGCGTGCAGCAGCCCGAAGGTGATCAACGTGACGCCGAGCGTCACGACGATCGCCTGACCGAGGCGGCGGATGATGAATCCGGTCATACCGGACCCATCATCCTAACCACCTCGTGTGTACCGCGTTAGCGGTTGCTACTTCGTGAGGTACCAATCCTCGGGGCTCATGAAGCCGAGGGCATTGGCCGTGTAGCCGCCCAGCTTCTTGGAGACGAGGGTTGCGGCAACGCCGCCGAACGTCCCGACCGAAGTCGGCCCGAAGATCACCGGGTCAGTCTCTCCTACGTACTTGGCGTACTGCGTCAGCACGCTGTTCTCCTGGGAGAGCGGTGCGGTGATCGTCTCATTGACCAATGAGGTCAGCTTCGGGTCGTCGTAGCTGCCCGCGTTGGCCGCCGAACCGGGCACGTACAGCTGCTCGCCCGTCGGCAGATACGAGGGACCGTAGATCCAGCCGGCACCCCAGTTCCCCGCCGTCCACTTACAGCTCGCCTCGGTCGGCTTGCAGGGGGCCGCCGTTGAGATCACGGTGGCGAACGGATGGGAGGTCAGGTTGATCGAGATCCCGAGCTTCTTGGCCTGCGAGGCCAGGTCGTTCATCTCATCCTGCACCGCGACAACACCAGACTGATAGTCGATGTTGAACGAGATGCCCTCGCCCTGCTTGATCCCCGGGCCGCACAGGCTCGGGTTCTGGCAGGTGGTGTTTCCACCGGGGACGACCTTCCAGCCATGGCTGCTCAGCTCCTGCTTCGCCGTCGAGGGCGAGAACGAGCATGGAGTGATCGGGATGGCTGACGTATTCACGAGCGGGCTCGGCGGCGCGAACGGGATCGGGCCGCAGGTCGGGATCGCCGTGTTGTACAAGAAGGCGTGAATCCATCCGTTCTGGTCGACCAGATGCTGGAGAGCGTTACGGAAGTACGCCTGCCTCAGGATGAACCTGACCGGCTCACCGCCGGGGGACGTGGGGGCGCTCGTGTTCATGTTCAACGGGAAGTAGTTGAACGAGTAGCTCGCCGCCTTGTTCACGTCGTAACCCGACGAGCCCAGTGACTTGAGCTGCGGCGCGTACTGCGACGGGAGCCCCACGATCGTGAGCGCACTCGGCCCACCCGACTTGATCTGGTTGTAGATCGCCGCCTCACTCGTGAACGGGAGCTCGACGACTGTCACCGTCGCCTTGGGAGACCCCGAGTAATCGGGGTTCGGGACCATCGTCACCTTGCCGCTCGAGTCAAAGGACTGGAGCTTGTAGGGCCCATTGACGACCTTCCAGAGTGGGCTGGTGGCCCAACTGCCGAGTTTCTTCGACTGGGCGTCGAGGAACTTATAGACGGCGGTCGAACCCGACTTGGTCGCATCGGGGAGGTGGCCGTTGTCAGAGGTCGGCGCCGGTTGACCCAGCGAGGTGCGATCCCAAGCCAGCGGCAGCGGGAAGATCTGCGAGAGCTCGGAGTTGATGACCCACGCGGGGTCGTACTTCTTGTTGAACGTGATCGTGAACGTCGAGGCATTCGGCGCGGAGTAGCTCGTGACGTTGTCCGGGAAATAACCCGGCGCGTATCCGCACCATCCGCCGGCTCCCACGTTCGCCTTCAGCAGGTTCATCCAGAAGACGAAGTCGCGTCCGGTCACCTGCTCGCCGTCGGACCACTTCCACGTATTCAGCTTGATCGTGTAGGTCTTGCCATCGCTGGAGATGCTGGGCTTCTGACCGATCGACTTGCTGTAGTCGACCGCGGGCACGTAGTTCTGGCCGTAGAAGTAGAGGCCCCGCCACATGTTGATCATCAGCTGGTTGGCGTTGACCGTGCTGCAGACCGCGAAGGAATACATGGGGAAGATGTAGTTCGGCGGGGCCTGTGAGCCCTCGGCGAAGTAGACGGTGCCGCCTGACACCCGCGAACCGCTGCCCTTCGTGGGCTGGGTCAGGCCGGGACCCGTCTGCGCGCCGGTCACCTGGGTGACCGACGGCGGGGCACCGCCACCGCCACCGCCACCGCTGTTGTTGCTGCTCGACCCGCAGGCAGCAGCCACGAGCGCAACCACGAGTGCGCCGGCGACCGCCAGCGACCTGTGCCTGATGCTTCGCATGTTCACCATCCTCCAGTCTGTGAAGTCACGAGACCGAGCCGTCGATCCCCACCGAACGGCCCGACTTCAGCGTTGCCCTGAGGGCAGGCTGCGACGCTGCAAGCGACGCGATCCTCATAGCGACATCAATTCTGGAATTGCGATGCCTGTCCTCTAAAGCAAACGCCAGGGGCACCAACGGATTCGCAGACTACTTCATCATCCCTGCCGGAAGCTCCGTGCTTAAGCAGCCTTAATCGAAGCCTCATCTACCGTTCGGGAGGCGAAAAACCCGCTCCGCCCTCGTAGCTCAATGGATAGAGCACGCGCCTCCTAAGCGCGGGATGCAGGTTCGATTCCTGCCGGGGGCATCCTTCAGAGCCCGTGCTACCGTCCGGCGCTCTCCGTGTCTGAGAGCACGCTAGAAGCGCCGCCTTTCGCCCCCCGGGCCGCGGCAGGAGAACCGCAGCGGGCGCCCGAGCCGGTGCCGTGGACGCTGCGGGGATTCGCGCGTACGCACCCCGGCTGGGCGTCGGCGGCCGTGCTCGGAGTCCTCGCCGTGCTGCTCGTCGTGTGGGCGCGGACTCGGCCGAGCTACGACGCCTACGGCTGGCTCGTGTGGGGCTATCAGGCCCTGCACGGCTCGCTCGACCTTGGCGGCGCGCCATCCTGGAAACCGCTGCCCTTCCTGTTCACCGTGCCCTTCAGCCTGGCCGGGCACTACCAGCTGTGGCTGTGGATGTTCTTCGACGTGGCGGTGGCGCTCGGCGGAGCGCTGTTCGCCGGTCGCATCGCCTATCGCCTGAGCGGCGGGGGGACGCTGCCCCGCCAGGAGTCTGGCGTGGTTGGGCGCTACGCCCCGATTGCGGCCGCGATCTTCGCCGGCGCCGCGGTGCTGGGGCTCCAGGACTACATGCACTACATCCTCAGCGTGCAGTCGGACCCGATGCTGGTCACCCTGACCTTGGCCGCCATCGATATGCACCTCCTCGGCCGATATCGATGGACCCTGGTCCTGGGAGTGCTCGCCGCGCTCGGGCGTCCGGAGGTGTGGCCGTTCCTGGGCCTGTGGGGTATCTGGGCCTGGCTGAGGGTCCCCGGGATCCGGTGGTGGCTGATCGGCGGGGCCCTGTTCGTGGCCTTCATGTGGTTCGGGGTCCCGACGATCACCAACGGCCGGCCGGACATCGCGGGCCAGCTGGCTCAGAAGTCGCCGCGCGCACTGCGTCACAACCAATTCTTCGGGACGCTCGGGCGCTTCAAGGACCTCGAGTACATCCCGGTATGGATCGCGGCGGCGATCGCGGTCATCTACGGCCTGTGGCGCCGTGACCGCGTGATCCTCACTCTCGCCGCGGGCAGCGTCGGCTGGGTGATCGTCGAGATCGCGTTCGCGTACCACGGCTGGCCCGCCCTCGGCCGCTACATGTTCGAGCCCGGGGCGGTGGCCGCGGTTCTGGCCGGGGTCGCGGTCGGCCTCCTGCTCACCGAGCTACCGAGGCTGCGCAGCGGGGTCCCCGGCTGGGCAGGGATCCCGCTCGTGGCCGTGCTCGTTGGAGCGGTGGTTCCGGGCGCCGTGGGCCGTGTCCGAGACGAGCACCGAGACCTCCGGCACGAGCGGGACCGCACGCACCAGATCACGCTGCTGGCCCGGGCGACCAGCGCCGTCGGGGGCGCCCACCATGTCACCGACTGCGGCCAGCCGGTGACCGACGTGGGCTACGTGAGCGCGCTGGCCTGGATCTACCACCGCGACGTCGGCGCGGTCGGCGGCCTGCAGCAACACGTCATGGCCGCCGAGCTGGCGAACAAGAGCCTCCCGAAGGTCCTGATCACGCCGCTCGCGCAGGGTGGCTGGGCCTTCCGCCCGTGGCACACGCGGCCGGGACAGATCGCGGCCTGCCGCAACCTCAACGCCGCCTACACGGGCAGCGTCCTGATCAGACATTGACGGCCACCGCCGCAGCCCGCCCGGCCGCCCGCCGCCCCGAAATCGCGCGGCGACTCGGTCCGGGAGCGGCCAAGGTGCTGCTCGGCGGCGGCGTGCTGCTCGCGCTCGCCTTGGGGATCGTCCTGTGGGCCGGGACGCGGCCGAGCTTTGATGCGTACGGCTGGCTGGTCTGGGGCCATCAGACGATCGCCGGGGCGCTCGACACCAACGCAGCCCCTTCGTGGAAGCCGCTGCCATACATCTTCACCGTCCCCTACGCGCTGTTCGGCCACTACGAGCTTTGGCTGTGGATGGTGACCTCGCTCGCCGTGACGCTCGCCGGCTCGCTCGCTGCGGGGCGGATCGCCTGCCGCCTGACGCTTGCCCCACTGCCCGCCGAGGATCGGACACGCCGTGCGGTGCGCTCCGCGGGCATCGCCGCTGGGCTCTTCGCTGCGCTCGCGCTCCTGGGGATCCAGGACTGGTGGCACTACGTCCTGAGCGCCCAGTCCGACACGATGATCGCCGCGCTTTGCCTCGGCGCCATCGACTGCCACCTCTCGGGTCGGCCTCGCTGGGCATTCGCCCTCGGGGTTCTCGCCTCGCTCGGACGCCCCGAGGTCTGGCCGTTCCTGGGCCTCTACTCGATCTGGACGTGGCGGACGATTCCGTCGATGCGGTGGCTGATCGCCGGCGGGATCGTCCTGCTCCTCGCCCTGTGGTTCGGGATCCCGGCCATCACCTCACGGAGCCCCTTCGTGTCAGCGTCCAATGCCTTCGGATCGGGGCGCCGGCTTCGCAGCGACCGGGTCTTCGGGACCATCGACCGATTCCTCGATCTGTATGCGACGCCGCTCGAGGTGGGGGCCCTCGCCTCGGTCGCCTGGGCGGCCCTGCGGCGGGATCTCACCGTGCTCGTGCTGGCCGCCGGTGCGGCCACGTGGGTGGTCATCGAGATCGCCTTCTCGCTACACGGGTGGCCTGGCCTGGGCCGTTACATGTTCGGCGCCGGCGCGGTGATGGTGGTGATCGCGGCGGTCCTGGTGGGCAGGCTGTTAGTCGACCTCGGCCCGCTCGCGGCAACTCGGCTCGGCCGTCCGGGACTTCGCGCGCCCTTGGGCTGGCTCGGCGCGCTCCTTGTGGCGGCGCTCGTCGCCAGCCTGGTGCCGGCGGCGGTCTCGCGGGCCCGGATCGAGCGACGCGATCTGCATGAGCAGCGCCTGCGCACCAAGGAGATCAACCAGCTGTCGGGCGTCGTGGCCCGCCTGGGCGGTCCAACGCGCTTGGCCGCCTGCGGAGAGGGGCTGACCCGGCTCGAGTACCAGACGATCCTCGCCTGGACGCTCCACCGTAACGTCTCGGCGATCGGCTTCAAGTACGGCGAGGCCATTGCGCACGGCAATCCGCTCGTGCTCTTCACACCGATTCCGCGCGGCGGGTGGCTGGTGCAGGCGGTGCACCAGCGCCGGCCTCAGTGCCAAGCACTCCCTCGCTAAGCCAACACTCCGGCGGCGGCACGGAGCTCGCTCATCGTGAACAGCGAGCTGAACTCGAGACCCTCGGAGCTGAGCGCCTCCCCGCCGCCGGACTCGCGGTCGATGACGCACAGCACGACCTCGATCTCGGCCCCGCGCTCACGCAGGGCTCGGCACGACTGCACCACCTGCCCGCCGGAGGTGACCACGTCCTCGATGACCGCCAGCCGCCGCCCCCGCACCTCGCCCCCCTCCGCGAGCCGACAGGTCCCGTACTCCTTGGCCGCCTTCCGGACGAACAGCGCCGGCAGACCACTGAGCTGAGACACCATCGTGGCCAGCGGGACCCCTCCGAGCTCGAGCCCCGCGACGGCGTCGATGCTCGGCGGCAGCAGGTTGACCAGGCCCACCCCCACCGCCCGCAGAAGGTCAGGGTCGGACTCGAACAGGTACTTGTCGAAGTACTCGTGGCTGATCGCGCCCGAACGCAGCCGGAACTCGCCCTCCAGGTGGGCGCTGTCATAGATCCGCCGGGCCAGCGTTTGATCGACCGTGTCTGAGCTCATCACATCCCGCGGGCGTCGACCGCCCGTCCAATTTGAGGCCAAGAATTCATGCTAACGGCGACGCCTGCCGATCCAAGGAGGTGCGATGCTGCACCGGGCTCTGGCAACTGTCTCGTTCGTATGTTGCGCCGTGATCATCGCCTCGTTTGCCTTCTTCGCGGTTGATCAGATGTCAGGCGCCTCGCAGCAGCAGGTGGCTGAGACCGCAGGCACGGCGGTCGTCCACAAGGCCGCGAATCCGGACCGCCACCAGCCCCGGCGCTTCCTTGACTCGGTGGCCAATGCGCTGACATCGCCGTTCAGCTCGCTTCTTCACACCGAGAGCAAGTGGGCGGACCATCTCTTCCTGCTCGTCTGCGGGCTCGCCCTGTACGGCGTCGGGCTGGGGTTCTTGAGCCGCTACACGGCCGGCTTTCCGCTCCGCCAATAGGCGTCCTGGCCTAGCCGTAGACGTCGACCCAATCGCCTATCGCGAGCCAGCCGTAGACCGAGGTCGCGTCGCTGATCGGGAGGCGCATGCAGCCGTGGCTGGCCGGGTAGTCGGGGGCGGGGTCATAGCCGTGGATCGCATAGCCACGGATGAAGAAGTTCGAGTAGTACATCCCGTCGGGCAGGTAACCCGGGACCTTCGAGTAGACGTGGAAGTCGCCCAGGATGGTCGGCGTGGATGGCTTGCCTGAGCTGATCGGGTAGATCGCATCGACATGGTCTGAGTCGATCAGCGCGAGGAGCTGGAGCGACAGGTTGCCCTCGGCATGGCGGCCGTGGTGGGGAAAGCGAACCCGAAATGATCCGAAACCGTCGAGCAGGAAGCTGGTCGTCCGGCCGTCCAGGCTCCTCGAGGTGCCCCAGCGCAGCAGGCGATGGTAGGCGTCGATCGCCCACTCCGTCCCCTGGTCGTAGACCCCGGTCTGAGGAACGTAGAAGTGCAGCGTGCGCAGTCGTTGCTGGACCAGTCGCACGAACGTCCCCGTGGCGCCGGGCCCCGCGCGCTCGTTGACGACGGCAACCGTGCGCCGGGCCGAGAAGGCCCGCAGCTGCGGCGAAGCCACGTGGGTCACGAGCACGCTGAGGCGCCCGGCGGCCGGGCTGACGAGGCGAAGGCGGAAGTGACCGTAGGTGCGATTTGCCGAGGCGATGGGAGTGACTTTCTCGGTCCTGATGACCCGCTGCCCGAGACGAGCCTGGACCGTCAGCGACTGCCCCGGCAGGTAGGGGCGCACGATGCCGACCACGTGAAAGCTGCGCCGAGGAACCGTGACCGCGCGGTGCTCGACGAAGAAGACGTCAGGGAGGTAGATGGTCGCGCTGCCGGGCACGGCGAGCGCGCCGGTGGTGGTGCTCCCGGCGCCGCTGGTCGCGGGCGTGGAGGGGGTGGTTGCGGTCCCGGCAAGCGACGGCGTCGCCCAGATCAGCCCCACCCCGAAGGTGACGGCAAGACCCGCCAGGCAACGCCGGGGCGACATAAACGAAAGATAAACGATGGTCGCGACGAGGCCACCGGCCTGCCCTGGCGCGGTCGTCGTACCCGGGTCAGATCACCGCCGGTGCCCGCGCACCCAGACGCCCGGTCACCGCCCCGATCACGCACAGCGAGCCGACCATCAGCGCCAGGATCTCGCCGCCCGTCCAGTGAAGCTGGCTGATCCCCAGCGCGAGCGAGTTGTTGATCGAGTGCAGGGCCATACACGGGTAAAGCGATCGCGTCCGCCACCGCAACAGGCAGAGAACGAAGCCCAGGAGACCCAGCGGGATCAGATAGCGCGGGGCCGCCGAGCCGGTGTGCGCCAGCCCGAACAGAAAAGCCGTGATCAGCGCCGCCACCCAGGTCCCGATCTCCCGGCCGGCGACGACGATCCGCATGCGCCGCAGCGCTCCGAAGAGAAAGCCGCGGAAGAAGAACTCCTCGGCGATCGGCGCGAGCACGCAGACGAAGATCGTCGCGCCAACCAGGGCGGCGGTGCTCTTTCCAACTCCAAGCTCCTTGGGCAGCTTTTCGTTGCCGTGAAGATGGAGCGCGGATGCGTAGAGCGCGGTGAGGACGTAGTAGCTGATCCCGGCGGTCAGAACGCCACCGATTCCGGCGCGCCAACTCACGGTCCGAAAGCCGAAGTCGGCCGCGCGCAGCCGGTTCCGCAAGCCGGCGAAGTAAAGCGCCGCGGCGACGAACGCCGCGTCGAACAGGATGTCCCCGATCAGACTCACGGCCGGGGTCGGGTGACCGATGCTCGAGCCGCCGGCCTGCGCGGCGATGTCGACGATGACGCTCACGACGATCCCCAAGCCGAAACCGACCCCGATTGCCGCCGGCGCGGTCCACGGTGCCCACGGCGGCTCGTCAGCACCGCGACTCGCGGGCTCCGGCGATGCCTGGGGCGCGGGCGAACCTGCGGGCGAGAACGACGACTGCGTGGAGGGGGGCGGAACGCTCGGCATCGGCCTACCGGAGGTTACGCGGGCGAAGAGAGCCTCCCGATGGCTCGCTCACGCGGACAAAAAAATCTCCGGGAGGGCCCAGTTCCATCTGAGCCCTCCCGGAGCGGGTCAAGGAAGTGGGGGCGCAGTTCCTTGACCGTTTGAACCAGTGATGCCCGCCTTCAGCCCTCCGTAAACCAAAAAATTCCGGAATTTGAAACTTTGCGCTCGTCCGTACTGGCTCTGGTTCGGCGCCCGGGCGGGAATTCCTGCTGTGAGGCCTCCGAGTGCCGCACCTCCTGCGAACCGCCGACGTGCTGGGGTCAGTCCTCCTTGGACCAGTCCCGTCGAAACGGATCCGCGCCACTGAGCCGGTCGACCAGGTGCTGCCAGTGGCTCGGTTTGACTCCGGGCTCGCGATCCCGCCAGGCAGGGGCCGATCCGTGAGGTTCCGGAAGCGCCTCCACGGCGCTCCCGCGGATCCGGAGGTCGGCCCCCCGCTCGTGCAACGACGCTACGTCGTCAGCGGCCACGAAACGACGCCCGGCCCGGGTCACGATGACCAGGCCGTGGAAGATGTCCTCGTCGGGAGCGGCCACGACGTGGTCGACGGTTCCCACCGAGGTTCCGTCCGCGTCGTAGACCGGAACTCCCGACTCGAGAACCGGGTAGGCGATGGGGAGCCCCTCATCCACAGCGTCCAACGATATCCCCCAGCTCCGCCAGGGTGGCAATCGTGCGCACCCCGTCGGGGGCGCTTCCGTCGCGGCTGATGAGCACGGCCTCGATGCCGGCGGCCCGGGCACCCGCGACGTCCTCCTCGGGGCTGTCCCCGACGTGGATCGCCTCTTCGGGCCGGGCGCCCACGAGCCTCAGGGCCTGCTCGAAAATGACCGTCGCGGGCTTGCGCACCCCGGCTTCCGCGGCGGTCAGCACCCCGGCGAGCAATCCGCCCAGGCCCGCGTTGTCGAGCACCTGATGCAGCGAGATGTCCCAGTTGCTGACGACGACCGTGACGACGCCCCGCGCGTGGGCGGCGATCAGGGCTGGGCGGGCATCCGGATAGGGCATGAAGTTCAGCGAGGCGAGCAGCGCCGGCACCAGGTCTCGGGGCGCCGGAAGCTCGGCCTCGAGCTGCTCGGGCAAGGCGCAGCGGAGCTCGGCCGCGCACCGTTCCCTGAGGATGGCCAGACTCTCCGGATCTCGCCCCTCGTCGAGGTGCTCCCGGTAGAAGGCGATCTCGGCCGCGATCGCGGCGCTGGCAGCCGCCTCCGTGACGCGCACGCCATAGCGCCGCTTCAGTTCCTCGCGCAGCCGCGGAGCGGGAGGCTCCAGCTCAAGCAGCGTGCCCAGTGCATCGAGCAGAATCACCCGCGGCCTCACGCGACGAAGCGCCAGGTCGCGAACTCGGCGGTGAACAGCCCCAGGAGCGTCGCCAGGGCTGCGATCCCGGGCGTTATCAAGCGCCGGCGGCGAAGCCACCAGGCCCCCCACATGAAGAGCGGAAACAGGACAACCTCGTACCGGGGCAGCGAATTCAGCGGTTGCGGCCGCACCGGATAGGACAGCGGAAGCGCCAGCGCCGCCAGGCAGTACGCCCCGTACGCCAGAGGCAGGCGGCGCAGCGTCCCGACCAGCGCGATCGCACCCAGGACGAGGAACGCGAACAACATCAGGTTCTCACCGGCGACCGAGAGCGCGTTGCCACCCGCCTGTGGGAAGTAGAGGGGCGGCGGCGGGCCGTGCAGGAGCTGGCGAAGGCCGTCCCAGGCCGCCACCGCTCCGTCCCACGCGCCTCCGAACGGCCCGGCGAAGTGGCGAAACCAGGCGTGTTCGGCACCGAAAGGCGCCAGACCGTCGCCACCGCTCAGAGTCAGGCCAAGGAGGTACGCGCCCAGCCCCGCCGGCACGAGCAGGATCCAGGCCAGAGCGGGCGTCGGACGGTAACGCGGAACCAGGCGGCGAGCCCACGGCGTGTCCGACGCGCGGTGCGTTGGCAGCCGGTCGAGCCGTGGTCCATAGAGGTGCAGGAGGACCAGCGGGACGATGAGCGCGAGGCCGCTGGCCCGCTCCGCGGCTCCCAGCCCACCTAGTAGACCCGCCCATGCCCAGCGTCCGTTGCGCGCCTGCCAGACGCAGCCCACCGAGAGGGCGAGGAACAGCGACTCCGAGTAGACCGCGGAGAAGCAGTACGCCGCCGGGCAGAAGGCGATCAGCAGCGTCGTGAGGCGGCCAAGCTCGGCGTCCAGCTCGAGTGCAGCCAGGCGATACAGCAGAAGCAGCGCGACCGCGAAGGCGGCCATCGAAATCAGAACGCCAGCCGCGAGGTCAGAACCGATCACCGATCCCAGCCCGCGCATCAGCAACGGGTAGAGGGGAAAGAAGGCCGAGCGCGCCGCCTGATGGCCGTAGCCGAACCTGGCGATCGTGAGATACCAGACCGAGTCCCAGCGCGCGAACGGCGCGGCCAAGAGGTTTCCGAAGTACCCCGACGGAGTGGTCAGGCCCATTGGGTCAAAGCCGCGCCAAGCCGCCGCCCTGCCGAACGCGAGCACCGCCAAAACCCCGGTGCACAGAACAAGCAGACGCGACGTCCAAAACGCCCGCCAGGAGGCCTCGAGCGCGGCACGGTCGACCCAGCGAAGCGGCCTGTCCCAGGAGCGGAGGCTCACCTGCTCGACATGCACGCCCCGAGTGTCGCAGTCGCTCGCGAACTCGCGCGCACGGCAGGAGCTTGAACCAGCGAGCAGAAACAGCCTCCTGGATAAACTCACGACCAGGACGACGCCGTGCCCGACCGTGCCGCACCCCGGCGTCCGCGCCCCCACCGCGCACTGCCTGCATGAGCCGACGCGAACGAAAGCGCCAGCGCCAACGCCACCGCGGTCATCCTCTCAAGCGGGTGGCCATGTTCACGATGCTGTTCATGCTCTGCGGAATCGTGATGGCCGCGCTGTTCGCCGCGGGCTGGGTCGTATCGGTCGCGGATTCGGCGCCCAACCTGAGTCAGCTGACCCCGCGTGACCCCCACCCGCTGACCGCCGTCTACGCCTCGGATGGAACGCTGCTCGGCTACATCCACTCCGACACGGTGTTCACCGCCGTCGCAGGATCACGCATCCCGCTCACCCTCAAACGCGCGACTGTGGCGATCGAGGATCGCCGCTTCTACCACCACGGCGCCCTCGATTACCAGGGCATCATCCGGGCGGGGCTCAGAGACGTGTTCGGGAAGGGAGGCTCCCTGCAGGGCGCCTCGACCCTGACGATGCAGTTGGTCGACAACCGCTTCCTCGACGGGACCAAGTACGCCTCCCACCACGACCTCAAGTACAAGATCATCCAGGCCAAGCTGGCCGAGCAGCTGAGCCAGAAGCACAGCAAGAACTGGATCCTCGACAACTACCTGAGCGACGTTCCCTACGGCACGGTCGGGGGCGAAACCGCGATCGGAGTGGGCGCCGCCTCGGAGATGTTCTTCAACAAGCCGGTGTGGAAGCTCAGCCTGCCGCAGATGGCGCTCCTGGCAGGACTCCCGCAGGCTCCGTCCCAATACAACCCATTTCTCGATCCTGCGGCGGCGCGCGCGCGGCGAAGCGCGGTGTTGCAGGCGATGGTCCAGTCTCAGTACATCACCGCGGCCGAGGCCGCGGCGGCCAACATGGCGCCGCTCGGCGTTCACCACAACACGAGCTACACGATGCGCCGCCAGCCCTTCGTGTTCGACTACATCCAGCAGCAGCTGATTCAGCGCTTCGGACTCCGAAGGGTCGAGAACGGCGGGCTCAAGGTCTACACCACCCTCGACCTCAAGAAGGAGCAGGAGGCTCAGGCAGCCGTCGACCAGCAGGGTGGTCCGGTCCTCGACAACCAGCCGGCCGCCGCCCTTGCCTCGGTGGATCCGAGCAACGGGCACATCCTGGCCCTGGCCTCGTCAGCCACCTATCGCCAGACGAAGTACTTCTATCCCGTTCAGGCGCGGCGCCAGACGGGGTCCGCGTTCAAGGTGTTCGCCCTGATGACGCTGATCCACGATTACGACGGCGATCCCAACTCGACCTACTACACGTCGAAGCTCCTGCCCGCGGGGTGGCTTCCCTCGGACCCCACCTGGAGCGTTCACACCGCGGAGCTGACCTACCAGGGGTCGATCAACATCACGCACGCGACGACCGTCTCCGACAACACGGTGTTCGCGCAGCTGGCTGCCGATCTCGGGTGGACGAAGCTCGATCAGACGGCCCACGCGATGGGGATCACCTCGACGCTAACCGGTAACCCCGCGGAGGTGATCGGCGGCCTGACCAACTGCTGCACCATGCTCGAGATGGCGGACGCGTACGCGACCCTGGCCAACCGGGGTGTGCACGTGCCCCCGACGATCCTCAACAAGGTGGTGTTTCCGGACGGCAGCTCGGTCAACCTGGGCGACCCGCGGCACAAGCGCATATTCACCGACGGTGAGGCATACGCCGCGACCAAGGTGCTGGAGACGGTCATCCAGAGCGGGACCGGTACCGCGGCCAACTACGGCTGCCCCGCCGCCGGCAAGACCGGAACCGCCGAGAACCTCGCCAATGCGTGGTTTGTCGGGTACACGCCGAAGATGTCCACGGCCGTGTGGGTGGGCTTCCCGCAGGGCAACGTGCCAATGGGTCCCTCCGGCTTCGGCGGAACCCTCGCTGCGCCGATCTGGAAGCAGTACATGTCCGCGGCCTCGGGCGGATACTGCGGCGACTTCCCGTCGCCGACGACGCCGTGGACCGGGACCCCGTTCGCCGGTGCTCACTCGTCAGGCGGCTCGGCGAGCAACTATGGAACCTACGGAAGCGGAACGGGAACCGGCACGACTGGCGGCACCGGAGCCGGAACCTCGGGCACGGGTGGCACCTCCTACAACAATCCGACTCTGTTCGCGCAGCCGACGACGCCATCGTCGGGGACCGGGGGAACCGCCCCCACCGCGGGGACCGGCACCGGCGGGGGCGGGGGCAGCCCCGGCAACAGCGGCAACGCCCCCGGCCACGGCGGCGGCGGCAAGACCCACTAATCTGAAGGCGCCAATGCCCAAGGAAGAAAAGGTCGAGCTCGAAGGAGAGGTCGTCGAGGCCCTGCCCAACGCCATGTTCCGCGTGAAGCTGGACGGCATGGACCGCACGGTCCTGGGGCATGTGGCGGGCAAGATGCGGCGGTTCCGGATCCGGATCCTGCCCGGCGACCGAGTGCGGGTCGAGCTCTCGCCTTACGACCTCGATCGCGCGCGGATCGTCTACCGCCACCGCTGACGCGGGACTTCCGGCTCGGGTGATGCGCGAGCTGGAGCTGATCGAAGCTCTGGAGTCGGTGTTCACGCCGTCGGGCCCTCGCGTCATCCGCGGCTTGGGGGACGACGCGGCGATCGTGAGGGCAGGCGCCTACGCCGTCGTCTCCACCGACGCAATGATTGACGGCGTCCACTTTCGCAGCGAGCAGCTTCCGCCGGAGGACATCGGCCACCGGGCGCTGGCGGCTGCGCTTTCGGATCTCGCCGCGATGGGCGCCGGTCCCGGAGAGGCGTACCTCGTCCTCGGTCTCCCGCCGGGGTTCGACGCCGCGGACGCGGTCCGGCTCGCCACCGGCGCGCAGTCTCTGGCCGCCCGGACCGGCGTAACCATCGCGGGTGGCGACGTTACCGCGGCCCCGGCGCTGACCGTCGCCTTCACCGCGGTGGGGTGGGCTGAGGACGCCGGTTGTCTCGTGGCCCGCGACGGCGCCCACCCGGGCGACGTCGTCGCGGTCACCGGGTCACTCGGCGGATCCGGCGCCGGTCTGGCGCTGCTCGGGGGCGAGGCCGCCGGCGCAGCGCTGGCCGATCGGGTCCGTGAGGGGCTCTACGAGCGCTATGCCCGTCCGGAGCCTCGGTTTCTCGAGGCGCAGGCCCTCGCCGCCGCCGGCGCCCACGCGATGATCGACCTCAGCGACGGCCTGGCCACCGACGCCGCCCACCTGGCGCGGTGCAGCGGCGTCCGGATCGAACTTTCGCTCGCCGCCCTTCCGCTCACGGAGGGGGTAGGCGAGGTGGCCGGCCTCCTCGGCCGTGATCCACGCGTGCTCGCGGCAAGCGCAGGCGAGGACTACGAGCTCTGCGTCTGCCTGCCGCCGAGCGCGGTCGACCGCGCTCAGGCGGCCTGGCCGAGGACGACCGCGGCTCTGAGCTTGATCGGCGAGGTCGTCGAGGGTTCTCCCGGGGCCGTCTTCATCGACGCTGAGGACACGCTGTCCGGCTTCGAGCACGCGTTCTGAGAACGCGCGCGAGGAACCCGCCGCCCCGCGGACTCGGTTTCGAGCTCGGCCCAGCGGATCATCGCGTCGGCAATCGCGTACGGATCGATCCGGTACTGACCCTGTTCGAGCGCTCGCTTGATCTCGGTGACCTTATTGGGGCTCATTGCGTCTCCCAATCCGTTCATGGGGACAGTATCGGTAGCCGGCGCTCTGAACCACACCGGGTCTGGACCCCATTCTCAGCTGACCGGGTCAGCGACGTGACTCAGCCTGGCGAAGACCACGAGACGGTGGGCGGCACTGAACAGCGGGTCACAGGCCGAGAGCACCAGGCGGTCGTAGCCGACGTTCCGCGTTACCCACCACGCTGTCGGGTCGACTACGCGATGGAACTGAACGACATAGACGAAACGGCCATACGGCATGGTCAGGACGACGCGGTCCCCGCGCCGCAAGGCATCGAGATGCCGGAACGGAGCCAGGAAGGTCGTCCGATGGCCTGCGATGGCCACGGTCTGGCCGAGGCCGGGTAGGGCTGTCGATGGGTAATGGCCCGGCCCCTTCTCAAGACTGGCGCTGTCGGTGCCCTGGACGAAGAGGAAACTCGCGCCAAGACTGGGGATGGCTAGCCGCCCCGCGGCGTCCCCGGCGCGCAGCTCTCGCTCCTCGTGGCGGGCGAGGTAGGCGATCCGCTGGCGGTCCTCGGTCAGAGACGCCACGATCAACCTGTCGTGAGCCGAGAGGGGAGCCGAGCGGTAGCTCAGCCAGTGGCGGTTGATCTGGCCGCGCTGGATCAGGGCGATCAGCGCGCTCACTGGCTCCTGCCAGACCAACGTCAAGGCGGCGTCAGCCAAGACCAGCAGCCCGGTCACGATCAGAACGAGCGACAGCCAGCGGGCAAACCGGCTCGCGCGTCGTCGTCGAACCCGTGGTGCCTGAAGGAGGACGGTGCTCACGGCGGGCCTATCTGTGAAGGGCCGACTTCGTGCCACCGAGCGATCCTGGACCCGCGTAGGTCACTGGGCCGCGAATCGTCACCGGCACCGCCTCCGGCTGAGGCTGGCCGACGGCGCGGAGGGCCAACGCGACGACACTGATGGCGCAGCCCAGGAAGACGCTCCACTCGAGCGCCGACACGATGCCGATCCCGCCTCCGGCGAGCAGGAGGACCCAGCTCCAGGCCGCGGGAAGCGGTCCGAGCCCGAGCGTCTGGGCGTACTCAAAGGCAACCAGGCCCGGCAGCGCGAGCCCGGCGAGCAGCAACATGGCCGCAGCCGGACCCGGGAGCCTGACCTCAGGGGCAACGATCCACATCCACAGATGCAGCGCCGGCACGACCAGGAGCGCCGCGAACGGGTTGGCGAACCAGATCGCGAGTGCCACCACGCAGAGCAGCAGGAGAATCGCCGCCGCCGCCCCGAGCTCGGGGGAGTGCGGCTGGTCGCTCGGGGCCCGAAGCCCGGCGGTTCTCCTCGCCAAGCGCGGCAAGACGACCAGCCCGCTCACGATCAGGAAGGCCATCCCGCCGAGCAGCGCCAACTGCGCACCGTGTAGACGAATGGCCGCACCCCCCAGCGGCCCCGGAGGCGCCGCGCTAACCCAGCCCACGGCGTGGGCGAAGAGCACCAGGAGCGCGGCGGCGAGGAAGGGCAGGGCTGCCGAGAGGACCCAGACCAACGAGGGCAACACCGCGCTGCCGCGGCGCCTGGCGCGGGCGAAGCCGTCGATCGTCGCCATCAGCACCGGCAGGATCAGAGTCAGCGAGAGAACTCGCACCGCCCACCCGGGGATGGATTTCCCGGACAGGGTCACGTAGCTCGAGGGGGTGGGGACGCTGGGTCCGCCGTCGAGCGCGTTCACCGCCTGAAGCACCGTACGTCCCATCGCCGTCAGCGAGATCGGGCTCACGCGCTGGTTTGGGCTGCTCGCGCGCTCGCCGGACAGCGACACGAGCACAGCCGACTTGCCCTGAGCCGCGAACGGAGCCTGCTCGGTGGGCGAGACTGGAAAGGCAAGATGGGTGAGCTGGGTCAGCAGTCCACTCGACCCGGCGGGAATTCCCGTCTGAGAGCCGAGCGCGGCGGCAACGGTGTTGCGCAGCACCGGAGGAGCCAGGTCCTGTCCGTCGGACCACGGCACGACCACCGGCTCCCGCACGGCGGCTCCGCTCATGTCACCGAGGACGATCACGGCGTCGACCGGCGCCGGGAGCGAGCGCGCAAGTGCCGCGGCTCCGGCAGCGCCGTCGGATCCGCTGGTCGAGGCCAGGATCAGGGTGTGCTGAAGCGTCTCGCCGTTCAGGACGTTCGCCAGCTCGAGCATCGTCGCGGTTCCAGACAGCTCGGAGGCCGCCGGAGCGTTCAGGGCATCCCGGTGCGAGACCACGACGATGCTGCCGTTCTGCTGACCGGCGCGGATGCCCACGACGTTCTCGAGCTGCCGGGTCCCGATCGCCGTCCGGGCCGGGAAGTCCTGCGTCGAGACGGTGAAGCCCTCGCCGCGGAGCTGAGAGCTGACGTAGCCTGCTACCCCGGCATCGCCGGCCGACCCCGGAAGACGCCGGGGGTATTGCCGGACCAGGTGATTCAGGGTGGCGAGCGCCGCGGAACCGCTGTAGGCGTCAGGCGCCAGCGTGGTGCTGAGGGCGCCGGGCTGCCCGGTGAGCGAGAAGGCGAGGACGATCGCTCCCAGAATGATCGGCACGAGCCCCATGCGATAGATCCGAGGATCCAGCATCGCCCAGAGGGTAACCCTCAGACGAGCGCCTGTTTATTCGGGGCTGCGGTCACTACCCTTCGCGGCAGGACAAGGAGGGAACCCTGGCCGACCGCTCAGCCCGCATCCTGCTCGTCGACGACGAGCAGTCGATTCAGACGCTGCTCTCCTATCCGTTGCGCAAGGAGGGCTACGAGGTGGTTCAGGCGACCGACGGGCGGCAGGCCCTCGATCGCTTCGAGGACGGCGTTTTCGACCTGGTGGTGCTCGACCTGATGCTCCCCAAGGTGGACGGGCTCGAGGTCTGCCGGCAGCTGCGCAGCCGGAGCCCGGTGCCGATCATCATGTTGACCGCGAAGTCCGAGGAGATCGACAAGGTGCTCGGGCTCGAGCTCGGGGCGGATGACTACATCACCAAGCCCTTCTCGCTACGCGAGTTCTCGAGCCGCGTGCGGGCCGCCCTGCGGCGCTCGGAAATGACCCAGGCCGCCGAGTTCGCCCAGGAGGAGACGCCCCTGGAGATCCGGGATCTGAGGATCGACTTCGCCAAGCGCTCGGTGCGCATCCGAGGTCGTGAGGCTGAGCTGACGTTCGTCGAGTTCGAGATTCTCTCGGCCCTGGCGCGGGCGCCGGGCCGGGTCTTCACACGGGACATGCTGCTCTCCGGCATCTGGGGCGACTCCGCCTTCCGTGACCCGCGCACGATCGACGTTCACATCCGGCACCTGCGGGAAAAGATCGAGCGTGACGCCAAGGATCCCGAGTATCTCTTCACCGTCCGTGGAGTGGGCTACCGGTTCCGCGACACTGAATCCTGAGACGCCGCGAACATGAGCCGCTCGCTGCGCAACCGGCTGGCCCTGGTCTTCTTCGCCATCACGCTGGTCGCGATCGCTGCGCTCTACCTCTACGTGGCCCCGGGGCTGCGCTCGCGGCTCGTCGATCAGCGGACCAGTCAGCTGGCCGCGGCGGCCCGGAACGACTCCCGCCAGATTGTCAGGAGCGTGGGGAGCTCGGAGTCCGCCGCTGCGGTCCGTCAGGACGTCGACGCGGCCGCGCTCGCCTCCGGCGATCGGGTCACGCTGCTGCTGGTCTCCCGGACCTCACAGGGACTACAGCTGTTCGCGCAGGCGGATTCGAGCAAGCCGGCCGCGGCAGCCGTTCTCCCAGAGCGCCTGGCACGCCAGGCCGCAGCGTCCCGCACCCAGGTGACCGGTGTCGAGCAGGCACGGGGCGGAGCGCTGGCCGAGGCGGTCTATCCGGTTCTCTACCACGGCCGCGTCGCCGATGTCATCGTCTACTCGTCCCCGGTCTCGGACATCCTCCACAGCGTCGGGGTGATCCGCCACCAGATCCTCATCGCGGGGGGGATCGCGCTGCTGCTTGCGCTGATTGGCGGCTACCTGGTGGCCCGGGCCCTGGCCCAGCGCGTCAAGCGGCTGGAGCTAGCCGCCCAGCAGGTCGCGGCGGGCGACTTCGATCACCCGATCGCCGTGGATTCCGCCGACGAACTCGGTCAGCTCGCGGTCGCCTTCAATCAGATGCAGCGTCAGTTGGCGCTGCTCGAGTCAGCCCGAGAGAAGTTCATTGCCACCGCGTCGCACGAGCTGCGCACGCCGGTGTTCTCCCTTGGTGGGTTCATCGAATTGCTCGAGGACGAGGACCTCGACGAGGAGACGCGGCGACGCTTCATGGAGCAGGTGAAGGACCAGGTCGAGCGCCTGCGCAAGCTCTCAGTCGATCTGTTGGACCTCTCGCGCCTTGAATCGGGGTCGCTGCGCTTGCGCCCGGAGCAGGTAGACCTGGGCGAGCTGACGCGCTCGGTGTCAAGCGAGTTCGAGCCCGCGCTTGCCGCCCACGACTCCCACCTCGAGCTCCGGCTGGCGGCGCGGACCATTGAGGCGCAGTGCGATCCCGTGCGCGTGGCTCAGATTGTCCGCATCCTGATCGACAACGCCCTTACCCACACCCCGCCCGGGCGTCGGATCGTCGTCACCGCGACCCGCTCTGACGGCCACGTGCGGCTCGCCGTGCGAGACGACGGCCAGGGGATCGATCCCGCGGCTCTGCCGAGGATCTTCGAGCCGTTCTTCACCGGTGACGAGGTCCAGGGGTCGGGCCTCGGCCTGGCCATCGCCTCCGAGCTCGCCGAGCGGATGTCAGGACGCCTGTCGGTCGATTCAGCCGGCGGTCAGACGACGTTCACGCTGGAGATCCCGGCCGGGAGCCCCGCCGAACGGGCGGGGGCTTGAGGCTTCCGGGATAGCACGCAGGCGGCGGCGCGCAGTCGACCCGCCGCGAAAACGCGATCACATGCCTGCCGGGGCCGGATGACGGTCGCGGTCAAAAACGCGGAAACGTTCGAGCCGCTGCGAGTTTCGGACGCGTTTTGGTCGCTGGGGCAACAGAATGCGTCCGGCTAGGACGGTGGCTGGATTTGGGGCGCGTTTCTTCGCCGCTGTCGAGGCAGGCCGCGGGTCGTGGGTCTTGAGGCTAAATCTCGCCCTCGTAGTAGGGGACCTTCGCGCCGCCGCGGTGGAACATCCAGTCGTCGCCCTCGTTGCCGGTCCAGACACCGACCTTGTCGCTGTCCGGGTAGACGGCCACCGCCGGCTCGCGTGAGCTCGAGAACATGATGAAGCGGACCGGCGCCTCGCCGCGATTGCTCACCTTGTGGGCGCCTTCCGGACCGGCCGGAAACCGGACCAGGTCACCGCGCTCGAGCTGGACCTCACCATCGGGAGCGCGCACGGTGGCGGTTCCATCGAGAATCAGCAGCCACTCCTCGACGTATTCGTAGTGGTAGGGGCAGAGGCTCTGACCGGGCGGGACCTCGAACAGGTTGATGCTCAGTTCCTCGGTCCCGAGCTGCCCCGCCAGCCGCACCGCCGCCGCGGCGTAGCCGGGTGGGTCATCGTCGTCGTAGCTGAGCTCGGCCCGCTCAAGGTTCACCCGGCGCATCGGCTGATCCTCGCAGCTTTCAAAATGCCCTGCCGTGGCCGAGCGCGGCGTGCATGCTCAGACCAAGCGGCAGCTCGTATATGAGCTGGCCGGGCGGTTGCGCGCCGCCGTCCTGCCCGAGCTCGGCTCGCGCCGCAGCCGGAACTTTGTCCGGGGCGGGGCGGGCGGAGATCTCACCTTCGCAGTTGATCGTCTTGCCGAGGACGCTCTGGCGGAATTTCTCTCTGAACGGGCGCCCCGGCTCGCCTTCTACTCCGAGGATCGTGGCCTGGTGGCGCCGGCGGACGCGGTGGACGTCCTGATCGTCGACCCGATCGACGGGACCCGGCCCGCGATCGCGGGGCTGGAGTCGGCCTGCGTGGCCGTGGCGCTGGCCCCGCTGGGCGACGGGGAGCCGACGATGGCGGAGGTGGAGGTGGGGTGCGTGGTCGAGATCAAATCCGGCGACTGGTTCCTCGCCGAGCGTGGGCGTGGTCTGCGCGGCTCACGGCGCGCCGCTCCGAGTGATGTCACCGATCTGGCGCGCATGTTCTGGGCCTACGGGTTTCGGGGGCGCCCGGTTCGTCCGAGCGTCGAGGTGCTCGGCGACCTGATCGATGCCTCGTCGGTCAGCGGCGGGACGTTCGAGCTCGGCTCGCAGGCGTTCGCGATGACGCGCGTGGCCACCGGGCAGCTCGACGCCGTGATCGAGGTTGGCTCGCGGCTCATCGAGGACGTGCCGGGGCTGCGTGAGGAGTTCGAGCGTGTGGGCGGCGGCGAGATCCTCAACAACTCTCCCTACGATCTGGCCGCGCCGTGGCTCTGCCTGCTCGAAGCCGGCGGTGTCGTCACCGACGGCTGGGGCGCGCCGCTCGATGATCGGCAGCTGCTCGGCTCAGGCCACGAGTTCCAGATGTCGTCGATTTCAGCCGGCAACCAGACCCTCCACGCCCAGCTGCTCGAAGCGGTCGACGCCGGAATCGCGCGGCTGAGATCGACACGGCGCTGAGCACAACTCGGCTTCGACCGCTCGCCAGCCGAGAATAGGTTTAACTCCCGCCTCGCCATGCTCCAGCCCGTCTCCGTCGCCCAGAAGAGCCTCTCCGATTACGCGAGCATCGTGGGCCGCCCGCTCGTGGAGGAAATCGGGCGCCTGGCCGAGCCCATGAAGGGCAAGCGAGTGCTCCACCTGTCCGCCACCGCCTTCGGCGGGGGGGTCGCTGAGATTCTCAGCACCCTGGTTCCCCTCCAGCTGGATGTGGGGCTCGAGGCCGAGTGGCAGGTGATCTACGGCCGTGAGGAGTTCTTCAACACCACGAAGCTGATGCATAACGCGCTCCAGGGGGCGCCGCAGGACCTCTCAGAGGACCAGCGCCGCATCTGGTTGCACTACAACGAGATCAACGCGAGCCAGCTTTCGGAGGGCTGGGACGTGTGCATCGTCCACGACCCTCAGCCGGCGGCCATCGCCTCGCTCGTCCCGCCCAAGGCCCGACACTGGATCTGGCGCTGTCATATCGACCTCTCGACCCCGAATCAGGACACGCTCGCGCACCTGGTTCCCTATCTGGAGCCCTACGAGGCGGCGGTCTTCCACATGCAGCAGTACGTCCCGGGTGGCCTCGACGGGCGGGCCCACATCCTCCCGCCCGCGATCGACCCGCTGGCGCCGAAGAACATGGCCTTCTCCCCCGAGGACGCCGTCTACATCTGCGAGCAGTTCGGGATCGACGTCGACCGGCCGCTCCTCTGTCAGGTGTCCCGGTTCGACCCCTGGAAGGACCCGCTCGGAGTAATCGACGCCTACCGCATCGTGAAGGAGCAGATGCCCGAGGTGCAGCTGGCCCTGGTCGGCTCGATGGCGACCGACGATCCCGAAGGCTGGGACTACTTCAACGCGACCGTCGCCCACGCCGACGGCGATCCCGACATCCACATCCTCAACAACCTCAACAACGTCGGCGCGATCGAGGTCAACGCGTTTCAGTCGCACTGCGACGTGGTTATCCAAAAGTCGACTCGGGAAGGCTTCGGGCTGACCGTGACCGAGGCCATCTGGAAGGCCCGCCCCTTCATCGGAGGCGACGTCGGAGGGATTCCTCTCCAGGTGACGGACGGCGAATCCGGCTATCTCGTCTCGAGCGTCGAGGAATGCGCCGACCGCGCGATGGCGATCCTCGGCGACCCCGGGCTGGGCCGTCGGCTCGGACGGGCCGGTAAGGAAGCAGTCCGCCAGCGCTTCCTCATGCCCAGGCTCCTGCGAGACTGGCTGAAGGTGTTCGAGCAACTCAACGTCTGATGAGCGGCGACCCGCTAGTGCTGGTCTCGAACCGGGGGCCGGTCACTTTCGGTCCGGACGGCGAGATCCGCCGCGGCACTGGCGGTCTCGTGACCGCGCTGACCGGCCTGGCGTCGCACCGCGATGTGACATGGATTGCCTCCGCGATGACCGACGAGGACGTCGAGGCAGCTGAGCGCAACGGCGGACGCCCGTTCACGGTGACCGCCCCGGACGGGGGCGAGTACCGGGTCAAGCTGGTCGCCTCCGACGCGGCCGCCTACGACCGCTTCTACAACATCATCGCCAACCCGATGCTGTGGTTCATCCAGCATTACCTGTGGGATCTGTCCAACGCGCCGGACATCCGCCGCAACGAGACCGAGGCGTTCGAGTTCGGCTACAACGTGGTCAACGAGGACCTGGCGCGGGCCGTGCTTGAGGAGATCGAGGACGTCCAGGAGCCGGTGGTGATGGTCCACGACTACCACCTGTACACGCTCCCCGGGCTGATCCGCCAGGCACGCCCAGACGCCTTCCTTCACCACTTCGTCCACATCCCCTGGAGCCAGTCGGACTCCTGGCGGGTGCTCCCCAAGGCAATGCGAGAGGAGCTCTACCGAGGGATCCTGTCCTGCGACATCATCGGCTTTCACACCCGCTCCTATCGACGCAATTTCCTGCAGTGCTGCGAGGATCTGCTGGGGCTCGAGGTCGACCACGAGCGCGGGGTGGTGGATTGCGATGGGCGCGACGTGTGGGTCCGCGCCTACCCCCTGCCGATCGACGCCGGAGCCGTCCAGGCGGTGGCCAAGCGGCAGCGGACGCAGGACTTCGAGGCCGAGCTGCTGCGCCGCCGCCGTGACCACCTGATCCTCCGGGTGGACCGGGCCGACCTCTCCAAGAACGTGCTCCGGGGCTTCGGCGCCTTTGATGTGTTCCTGGAGCAGCACCCCGAGTTCCGTGAACGGGTCACCTTCATCGCTCAACTCATGCCCTCACGAACCGACGTCCCCGAGTACGCCGAGTACCTGGAGCGGATCGAGGCCGTGGTCGCGGTGGTCAATCACCGCCACGGCTCTCCGGACTGGATGCCGATTCAGCTCAAGCTGCGCGACGATCTCGAGGAGGCCGTCGCGGCCTACAAGCACTACGACGTGCTGATCGTCAACGCGATGTTCGACGGGATGAACCTCGTGGCCAAGGAGGGGCCGATGGTCAACGAACGAGCTGGCGTCTCGGTCCTGTCCGAGAACACGGGCGCCCACGAGGAGCTCGGCGACTGTTCGCTGTCGGTGAACCCGTTCGACATTCAGGAGCTGGCCGACTCGATCCACGCGGCTCTGACGATGCCCTTCGAGGAGCGGCGGCGGCGCCTCGAGAACCTGAAGGCGATCATCACGGCCCGGAACCCCGGCGACTGGGTCGACGAGCAGCTGACCGACATCCGCCGCAAGGCGGCCACTCACGGCTCACGCCGCTAGCCGGTGAGGGTCTTCCCCGCGCTCAGACGCTTGACGTAGTCGGCGATCCGCCGGGCCCGCGCCTTGGGCTCATGCGCGTTATGGAGGCGATACAGAAAGGCGTAGCGCGCAGCGCCGCTGAGCGTGGCGAAGAATCGTGCCGCCGCCGGGTTCTCATCGAGAGCCTGCTGAAAATCGTCAGGCACGGTGGCCTGACTCTGCGCGGGATACGCGGCTTCCCAGCGCCCATCAGCCTTCGCCGCCTCGACCTGCGCGAGCCCTGAAGGTTGCATGCGTCCCTCTTCGATCAGCCGGGTCGCCTTCTCCCGGTTGAGCTGCGACCACCGGCTGGACTTGCGACGCGGCGTGAAGCGCTGAAGGTAGAAGTCCTGGTCGAAGCGACGCACCTGGCCGTCGATCCACCCGAAGCAGAGCGCCTCCTCGAGCGCGGCCGCGTAGTCGACCGTCCTGTGGCGTGAACCCTTCTTGGCGAACTTGAGCCAGGCTCCGGGCGCGCGGTCGTGGTTGGCGGCGAGCCACTTCCGCCAGGCCCGCTGGTCGGGTGCCTCGACGATTGGGAGCTCCTGTCCGGTGGCCATCGTGCAGTGAACGCTATCCTCGTCGGCCCATGGCCAAGGAAGCTCCCCTCTACGACCTCGTGCTGCTTCTCTCGCCGGATGCCGAGGAAAGCGCACGCGGAAAGATCCTCCGCGACGTCGAGACGACGATCAGCGGCGCCGGCGGGTCGATCGAGCGCAACGACGACTGGGGCCGGCGGCCGATGGCCTACGAGATCCGCCACCAGCCGGAGGCTGAATACCACCTACTCCAGTTCCGGGCACCCGGGTCGCTGATCGAAGAGCTCTCACATACGCTTCGGATCACCGACGGCGTCGTGCGCCACCGCGTGATCAAGGTGCGGCCGGGGACGCCTGAGGCCCCGTCATCGGTCCCAGTCGTCGCCGCGGCCTCCTCCGGTCACGGTGGCGCCGCCGCGGAAGTCGCCGCCGAGTCCTAGGGTACGTTCCCCGAACATGCCGGAGGGTCGCCGCTCCGCCTATACCTCCGCGGGCGTCGACTACGCGACGCTCGACGCCGGCAAGCGCAACGCTCTCACCGAGGCGTTGACGACGTCAGGTCTGCTGAGCGCGCGGGGCGGGCGCGCCGTCGACGAGTCCCGGGGCGAGCCGGCCTTCGTCTTCGAGGTGGGCGGGCAGACCCTCGCCCTCGTACTCGAGACGCTGGGGACGAAGTCGATCATCGCCCGCCAGCTGGAGGATCGACTCGGAGCGCAGGGATTCGAGAACGTCGCCTACGACACCGTGGCGGCGATCGTCAACGATCTCTGCTGCGTCGGCGCGCGGCCGCTGGTGGTCAACGCCTACTTCGCCACCGGCTCCTCGGAGTGGTACGCCGATCCAGGACGCCAGACAGGGCTCCTCACGGGCTGGCGACGCGGCTGTACAGACGCCGGAGCGGTATGGGGCGGAGGCGAATCGCCGTCCCTCGCGGGGCTCGTGGCCGCGGAGGACATCGAGCTGGCCGGAAGCGCTGTGGGACTGATCCCGCCCGGCTGCGCACCCCTTCTCGGCGCGAGCCTGGGGCCGGGAGATGAGATCGTGATCGTGGCCAGCAGCGGGCTGCACACAAACGGGGCCTCGCTGGCCCGGATGGTTTCCTCTCGGCTGCCCGCCGGCTACGACACGCTGCTGCCGAGTGGCCGCTCCTTCGGGGAGGCGCTGCTCGACCCGAGCCTGATCTACACCAGGCTGGTCGAGCTCTCGATCGAGCGTCGCCTCGATGTCCATTACCTCAGCCACATCACCGGTCACGGCCTGCTCAAGGTGATGCGGCCACGACGCGAGCTGACCTACCGGATCGACCGCCTGCCGGAGGTGCCGGAGGTCCTGTCCTTCCTCGTCGAGCAGACGGGCATGGAACCCGCCGACGCCTACTCGACCCTGAACATGGGCTGCGGCTTCGCGGTCTACTGCGCGGCCGGGGCGGGTGGGGCGGTGGTGGACCTGGCCGGCGAGCTGGGGCTTGCCGCGCACCTCGCGGGGGGGGTCGAGCCGGGGCCCCGCCGCGTGGTCCTCGCCGAGATCGACGTCGTGCTCGACGGGGACTCCCTCGACCTGGGCCCGCGGGCGTAGCGCGGACCGCGGGCGGTTCGTGGGCCGCGAGCGGTTTGCGGGCCGCGGGCGCGCTGCGGCCGCTACACCGCTTACCTCGCGGCCGGTTCAGGCGGCGCGCTTGGTCTGGCTGTTGGCCGGGATGGGAGGAACGAAGGACGAGGCCAGCGCGTCGCGCAGAGCCGCGGCGTCCGTGGGCAGCGTCGATCCGCCGAGTCCTCGCATCAGCCGAAGCGTCCAGAACGTGGCCTCGGCCGCCTTGCCCTCGAGCGGCAGGGGCCCGTCCAGGTTCCCCACGAGCTGCTCCTCGATGAAATCCGCCACAGCGAGCGCGCCGTCGGGCCAGCTCGGCTTCCCGCCCATCTCGGTCGCCTGCCTAACCGCCGCCGGACACTTGCCCTTGGCGTAGTTGCGCAGGGTTTCGGCGAGGAACGTCGCTTGGTTCTCCGTGAGCTCGTACACGGAGCCAGCGAACTCGAAGGAAACCACGGCGCCAGAGTACGCAGAGCAGCGGACGGCATTTGTAGCTTTCGACGCGAGGGCTTCCTCGCTGCGTCAGGCTCAGCGACGCGAGCGCTCGGCGCGGTAGAGCTCCCAGACCTCCGCCGGACTCAGCGCCCGCGCGTATGCGCGAACCTCGGAGATCGCACCGATAAAGGTGTCGGTCCGGTAAACCAGATTGCCGGATCCCACGGTGAACTGGCCCCGGGCCACCGGGATGCCGAACACATGCTCGACATCTTCGGGAATCCCGTCGACGTAAAGCGCGATCGTCTGCGTGGCGCGGTCGTAAACCCCGGTCACCTGGTGCCAGCTTCCAGGCCGGGGGGCGAAACGACCATCGTCGTAGCGCATGTTGGCGCGGACCCCGCATTTCTCCGCGCTGCACCTGGCGCTCGCGGGTACCGCGAACGTCCACCAGGTAGCGTCGGGTACCGACCTGGCACCCGGCAGGCCATTGAGCGACTGCGTGCCCTGCGGCGCGGTGTCGATCCCGAGGGAAAAGCTCGAACCGTCGGGACCGGCCTCGCTGAGCGCAGTTCCCGACTCGCCCGCGTGGCGCGGGCTGAGCCACGCCGAGACGGTGAACGAACGCCGGGTGTTGACCAGTGCTCCGGCCGCCACCGCGGCCTGTCCGGCACGCGAAAGCGAAAGGGCAGCGCCGAAGGGGCTGCGGCTCCAGCCGGCACCGGCAATCAGGCGCAGATCGTGTCCGGCGGCCGCGTCGTGGGCGGTCATGCCGCGACCTTCGTCCAGCCGCCAGTGGCCGGTCGCCCCCGGTGGGACGGCGGCGACCTGTGGCTTGAGGCCCGAGCGCGTTTGCGAGGCGGCGACGAGTGCCCGGTTGAGGCCACGTATCACCCCAACCGGCATCGTGTAAGCACGCCGGTCGTAGGTCAGGATGCCGAGCTCGTCCTCGTAGCCCGCGAGCTCGGTGAACACTGCGCCGGAAAGTCCGCGGACTCGCATCTCCTGCTCGAGCTCCTGGTATTGGGCGCGCAGGAACAGGGTGACCGGCCGGACGCCCCACGCGAGCACGGGGGAGCCCAGGCTGGTCAGCACGCCAGGCCAGCGATGACCTGCGGGCGGAAACGGAAGGACACCTCCGTATTCACCGATCAGTGACGCCTGGCGCGTCGGCGCGACCGCGAAAGGACCGAAGTAGAGATGCGTGTCGTTGACGTCGCTGTTGGCAGGCTGGACTGCGTGGCAGCAGTTGGCGCTCCCGCTATCGCTATCCACGAGCGCGGACGAGTCGAGACTCTTGATCTCACTGGTCACACCGCCCGGGTCGAACTGATCCCAACCTTCGTTGAAGGGTACCCATCCGACGAGCGACGGATCCGCCCGGTGTTGCAGGACGATGGCATGCAGCTCCGCCCTGAACTCCGCCTGCGCCGGCGGCGAGGGGGATGACCCGCTCGGTAGCTGCATTGCCGGCATGTCCTGCCAGACGAGGATCCCCAGCCGGTCAGCCCAGTAATACCAGCGGTCCGGTTGAACCTTCTGATGCTCTCGCAGCATGTTGTAGCCCAACCGCTTGGCCGCGCTGATGTCGAAGCGCAGCGCAGCGTCGGTCGGAGGGGTGTAGAGGCCGTCAGGCCAGTAGCCCTGGTCGAGCGCACCGGTCTCGAACACGAACCTGCCGTTGAGAAGGATGCGCGTCCTCCCACGAACCCGTCCGAGGGTGATCGATCGCATTCCGAAGTAGCTTTCGACGTCGTCGACCGTGCTGGAGCCGTCGAGCAGACGCACGCGCAGTCCGTAGAGGTACGGACTGGTCGGCGACCACAGCCTCGCGTGAGGGACGTGGAGGGAGAGCGGGGACTGCGCGGCGCCCGTCGCGCTGGCCACGACCCGGTTGCCGGCCAGTACCTGGACGATCAGCATGGCCGGCTCCGAGGTCGAGGTCGACGCGCTCACCGTGAGCTGGTCGCGCGACGGATCCGACACCGGGTCGAGCGCGGTTATGTGGTCCGCGCTCACCGGCTCGAGCCACACGGTCTGCCAAATCCCGCTCGACGCAGTGTGGTAGATGCCGTGCGGCGGGCCGGGTGTCTGCTTGCCCACCGGCTCACCCGCCCCGCCAATCGGGTCGTAGAACCCAACCACCAGCTCGTTCGACTGCCCAGGACGTAGGAACGAGGTGATGTCGAGCGAGAACGAGTCGTAGGCGCCGGTGTGGGTTCCGACAAGCGAGCCGTTCACGTACACGGTGGCCTGCCACGCCACGGCCCCGAAATTGAGCATGACGTGCTGGCCGCTCCAGCTCGCGGGTACTTCGAACGTGCGCCGGTACCAGCCCCATGCGTCCTCCCGGCCAATCCCCGAAAGCGCCGACTCGATCGGGAACGGGACCAGGACCGTCTCGGGGAGGTCCTGCCCGAACGGAGGGGCTTCTCCAGCGTGGCCGGCCCCGTACTGCCATTGACCGTTCAGACTCAGCCAGTCGGCGCGCTCGAGCTGCGGTCGCGGGTACTCAGGGAGTGGATCGGTGCTCGAAACCGCACTGGTCCACGGCGTGGTCAGCGGGGGTCTCTGACCGGCATACGGCGCGGTCGCGCCCGCCGGCGTGGCGTGCGAGCCGATCAGCAGGAGCGCACCCAGCAGGCAGGTGACGGCGCGCCGAAGGGTGGGGGTGGGCGAGCGGGCGACGACGGCCATGAACGACGAGTCGCGCGGGAACGCGGAGCCGTGCTTCGTCGGCCGGCGCGTGGATTCGCGGCCGAGAAGATCGTTGGCGCCACCCACCCGAGGGAATCTATCTGCAACGGTCGTGCTACGGCGTGTCGCGACGGAAACACGAATCTGCCCATTTTCCGCGGACAAACGGAGTTCCCGCCTGGCCCGCGCCTAGACTCGCCGAAAAGTTTCAAGCGCGTGGAAAGGAGCGCTTCATGAACATCAACCGAGTCGTCCTGACCGGCAATCTGACCCGTGATCCCGAGGTCAGCTCGACGCCGGGCGGACTGTCGATCTGCAAGCTCGGGATCGCAGTCAACACCCGGCGCAAGGGGAGCGACGGGCAGTGGGAGGAGAAGCCGAACTTCTTCCGGATCACTGTCTTCGGGCGCCAGGCTGAGAGCTGCGCCCAGTACCTCAAGAAGGGCCGTCCGGTGGCCGTCGATGGCCGTCTCGAGTGGAGCAGCTGGGAGCGAGACGGACAGAAGCGGGAATCCATCGATATCATCGCTGATTCCGTGCAGTTCCTCGGCGGGCGTGACGACGTCGCCAACGGGAACGGGTTCTCGAGCAGCATCGCGCCGACCGAGAGCGACGTCCCGATCGACACCGGCGATTTCGAGAGCGCTCCCGTTGGAGCCGCGGCGGCCGAAGACGACATTCCGTTCTGAGGCCGGATCGAGATCAATCGACGCGCTGAATAGGACCCGATAGACGGTGGCAAAGCAACGTAGACGGCCGGTTCGCCGGCGTGACAGGAAAGGAGCGGCGACATCGTCGCGCCGTAAGCCCTGTCCGTATTGCCGCGAGAAGATCGAACAGGTCGACTACAAGGACATCTCCGCGCTCCGGCGGTTCATCTCCGACCGAGGAAAGATCCGTTCACGCCGGATCACCGGTGCGTGCCGGCGCCATCAGAGCCAGATCGCACGCGCGGTCAAGCGGGCCCGGGAGCTCGCCCTGCTGCCCTATGTCGCCGAAGGCGGCAGCGAGCGGGGTGGGCGTGGCGACCGCGGCGACCGCGACCGCGACCGGTAGGCCCCGTGTCGCAGGCCATTCTCCTCAAGGATGTTGAGTCGCTGGGCGAACGCGGCACGGTTGTCGACGTCTCTCCCGGCTACCTTCGCAACTACCTGATCCCGCGCAAGCTCGCCGAGCCGGCGACCGCGGCGTCCATTCAGGCCGCCGCCAAGCGTCGGGAGGCCGCCGAGGTGGCCCAGCGTCACGCCGAGGAGCGAGCGCAGGAGAGCGCAGGCCTGCTTGGGCGGACGGTTCTCACTATTCCTCAACAGGCCGGCGACGATGGGCGGCTGTTCGGGTCGGTGACCCCGCAGGACATCGCCGACGCCATCCGGGACGCGCGAGGAATCAAGGTCGACCGTCGCAAGATCCACCTCGAGGAGCCCATCCGCCACACCGGGACTTACATGGTCGTGGTTGAGGTTGCTGACGGCGTGACCGCCGCGGTCAAGACGATGGTCGTCGCTGCGTAGCCGCATCGGCCCGGCCCGCCCGAGACCTCGCTCCTTGCCGCCTGAGCCGCTCGCGTAACGCCGCGTTCACCACTTTCCGCTGGATGCGGGATCACCTATCTCGGGCCGCCGGATCCGAACCTATCCTCGGCGAGCGTCGATGAGTGCCGTCCAGAACATCGCAGTCCCCCCGCACAACCTCGAGGCCGAGAAATCGGTGCTCGGCGCTGTCCTGCTCGACGAGCGTCACCTCTACGGCCTGCTGATCGAGGAGCACCTGCGACCCGAGCACTTCTATCGCGAGCAGTTTGGCGAGGTGTTCGCGGCGATGATCGAGCTCCACAACCACGATCGCAAGATCGACCACCTCACGGTGGCGGAGACCCTGCGTCAGCGCGGCAAGCTCGAGGCGGTGGGCGGCGCCGAGGCGATCGACGAGCTGACGGGTTGGGTTCCCGCGGCCGGTCACGCCCGCGATTACGGACGGATCGTCCGAGACAATGCCCGGCTTCGCGCTCTGCTCACCACCTCATACGAGATCCAAGCCAGCGTCATCTCGCGAGAGGCCCCGGCCCGGGACCTCCTCGAGAAGGCAGAGCGCTCGGTGCTCGAGGTGGCCGAGGATGAGCGGCAGAAGACCTTTCGCTCGGCGGCCGAGATTCTCCACGAGGAGACCGACAAGCTCCACCGCCTCTCGATCGCCAAGACGCCGCTCACCGGGACCCCATCGGGCTTCAAGGACATCGACGAGATAACCGGGGGCTTTCAGCCGGGCAATCTGGTCGTCATCGCGGCGCGCCCATCGATGGGGAAGTCGGCGCTGGTCGCCAACATCGCCGAGAACGCATCGCTGAAGGGGCATGCCGTGGCGCTGTTCTCGCTCGAGATGTCCGAGTCCGAGCTTGCCCAGCGCTTCGTCGCCTCCCAGGCACGTATCCCCGGCGAAGAGCTGCGCCGCGGCCGGGTGGCGGAGAGCAAATGGCAGAAGATCCTCTCCGCCTGCCAGACGCTCGCCGAGGCGCCGCTCTGGATCGACGATTCGAGCGACACGAGCGTCCTCGATGTCCGCGCCAAAGCGCGGCGGCTGCACCACCAAGTCGAAGGCGGACTCGGCCTCATCATCATCGACTACCTCCAGCTGATGCGACACGAGGGCCACGTCGAGAGCCGGGTCCAGCAGGTGGGCCAGATCTCCCGCGGACTCAAGGGGTTGGCGCGTGAGCTGGGCGTTCCGGTGATCGCGCTCTCACAGTTGAGCCGCGCCGTCGAGCAGCGCGGTGGCGAGAAGAAGCCGATCCTGTCCGACCTGCGCGACAGCGGTGAGATAGAGCAGGACTCGGACCTCGTCATGTTCATCTACCGCGAGGAATACTACGAGAAGGATTCGGAGCGCCAGGGGGAGGCCGACATCATCATCGCCAAGCACCGGAACGGCCCGGTGGGCGAGGTCGTCCTCACCTTCCAGCGTCAGTTCCCGAAGTTCATGAATTACGCCGGCGATCGGTTCGGGCCGTGAGCCTGGAAACCGAGCCCATCTTTGCCTCGATCCCACTGCGGAGCCTCGACAGTCCTTGCCCCTTCGCCCTCTGCGATGGCTCCGGGTTCGTCTACGACGAGGCGAGCAACACGGCGTCCGATTGCCGGTGCCGCCCTCAGCGCGTCGCGCTGGCCAAGGCCCGCACCCTGTCGGCGGTGATTCCGCGTCGCTATCGGGATGTCGGCTTCGACCGCCCCCCGGTGACCGAGATCGACCGCCAGGTCGTGAGCGCGACGCGTCGCTTTACCGAGCAGATCGACGAGAAGCTCGACACCGGCCGCGGCCTGTGGTTCATGGGCCCCGTGGGCACCGGCAAGACGACGCTGGCCATGCTCGTCTCCAAGAGCGCGCTGGCGGCCGGGCGCTCGGTCGCGATCTACTCCCTGCCGCGCCTTCTCAACGAGATTCGGGACACCCACCGAGCCGAACGCTCCCACGTCGACCTGCTCGACCGCTTGACCGCGGTGGACCTGCTCCACATCGACGACGTGGGGGCCGAGCGAACCACCGACTGGGTACTGGAAGAGCTCTATTCGATCGTGAACGCCCGCTATGAAGATCAGCGCTCGGTGGTGATCACAACCAACATTCTCGATCGCGAGAAGCTTTGTGAGCAGATAACCGAGAGGACCGTCTCACGCCTGACCGAGATGTGCGACGAGCTGCCATTGCTCGGCCACGACCGTCGCATGGAGGCGCGGCTGCCGTAGTGGGCTGCGCGACTCCCTAGTCGCCGTCCTCCTCGACCTCTCGCTCCGCCGCCGCCCGCTCGTCGAGTTTCTCACGCAGGTAATGCGCCTTTTCGGCCCGACGCTCGTACTGGGCCGTCTCCTCGTCGTCGGGCGCTGTCTCCGCGGCCCTCCTCGCGGCGAGCTCTCGCTTCATCTGCTCGGCTTGCAGCTCCTCGGTTGATGGCTCCTCTGGCATCCCCCTCAAGGTATCGCCGTAGTGGAAGGACGGCGAGTCAGCGAGTCCGTTTCGCCCCGTGCCCGGAGTCGCCCACGCTGAAGCGCCCGCCCGATCTCTTGCCGCCTGCCGCGACCAGGCCGCACCACCTCTCCGTCCGCCCGCCCCCGACGTACACTCACCTGCGAATGCCAGGAGTCGTGATCATCGGAGCGCAATGGGGCGACGAGGGCAAGGGAAAGGTCACCGACCTGCTCGCGGAGCGAGCCGACGCAGTGATCAGGTTTCAGGGGGGCAACAACGCCGGGCACACGATCGTTCGTAACGGCCAGACCTGGAAGCTTCACCTGATCCCGTCCGGGATCCTGCATTCAGGGAAGCCGTGCATGATCGGCAACGGTGTCGTCATCGACCCCAAGGTCCTGACCGACGAGCTCGAGGAGCTCCGCCGACGCGGCGTCGATACGACGGCGCTGCGGATCTCGGCCAACGCCCACCTGATCATGCCCTACCACCTGATGCTCGACCATGCGGGCGAGGCGAAGCTGGGCAGGCTCCAGATCGGGACCACGCGCCGAGGCATCGGGCCTTGCTACGCCGACAAGGCGGCTCGGCTCGGCATTCGCGTCCAGGACCTGCTTGACGAGAAGATCCTGAAGAAGAAGATCGTCGCCGCGCTGGAACCGAAACGGCTGACGCTGCGCCCGTTCGCGAAGGATCCCCGGCTGGACCTCCAGGCGATGACCGAGGAGTACCTGAACTACGGCCACCGGATCGAACGGTTCATCGCCGATACCAGCCGGCTCGTCCACGAACAGCTCGACAGCGGCCAGACCGTCCTCTTCGAGGGCGCACAGGGCACGCTCCTCGACATCGACCACGGCACCTATCCATTCGTCACCTCCTCGAACCCGGTGGCCGGCTCAGCCTGCATCGGAGCAGGGGTCGGACCGAAGGACATCGACGAGATCTGGGGGATCGCCAAGGCATATGTGACGCGTGTCGGCGCTGGTCCGTTCCCGACCGAGCTCGACGACGAGCGCGGCGAGCTCCTGCGTGAGCGCGGGGGCGAATACGGGACCACCACCGGCCGCTCACGGCGCGTCGGATGGCTGGACCTCGTGGCCTTGCGCTTCGCCGCTCGCCTGAACACCCTGACCGCGCTCGCGATCACCAAGCTCGACGTCCTCTCGGGCTTCGACCGGCTGCTCGTGGCCACCCGGTATCGAGGTGCCGAGGGCGCTGAGTTCGACGAGTTCCCCTACCACCAGACCGTGCTCCATCACGCCGCGGGCGACTACGTGGAGCTGCCGGGTTGGAGCGAGGATCTGCGGGAGTGCCGTAGCGAATCGGATCTCCCGGCGGCGGCGCGTGAGTACCTTCAGTTCACGGCGGAGTTCGTGGGCGTCCCGATCGCGATGGTTGGAGTCGGACCCGCCCGCGACGACGTGATCTGGACCTCGGCCAGCGAGGGAACCGTAGCCGAACAGGTGGCTACCGCGTCGGCCTGAGCACGGCTTCAGGACCGGCGCGCGCCGGACGGTGCCGGCGCTGACCTGGGCGAGACCCGCCCCACCGAGCCCCCGCCCTATCCCCCCGACTGCGCCGATGGATGCCCCACGCCGGGCCATGGAGCGAGCAGCAGCACCAGCCGCGCATCGCTGACCGCGGTGATGGCGTGCCGCTCGTTGGGTTCGAAGTGCGCCAACAGGCCGGGACCACCACTCACGGTCCCAGGCCCGGTGCCGGCGGCGTCTGCGGCCAATTCGATAGTCACCTCGCCGTCGGCCACGAAGAGGAAGGCACGCTCGTGGACCTGGTGCTCCTGGAGCTGTTCGCCCGCGGGCAGGTGGATCAGGATGACTCGGGTCTCGCTGTCGGAGCGAAGCACCTGGGGGTGATGCGCTTCGACGTCGAGGTTTCGCGTTTCCCAGGTTTCCATGGCTGGTCCCCCAGAACCCTAGCTGTCAGCGCCAGCGCTCGATCAGATCCTCGTCTGGGACCTCGCGCAGGTGCCGTGCCGGGGTGCCCACGACGACCTCCCGGGCGGCCACGTTCTTGGTCACGATCGCACCAGCGGCCACGAAGGCCTCCTCACCGACCTCCACCCCAGGGAGGACGACGACGCCGCCGCCGATCCGGCAGGCGCGTCTGAAGACCGGTCCCCGAATGGGCTCTCCGGAGGGGTGGCGGCCCATCGAATGGTCGTTCGTGGTGAGAACGCCGGGACCGAGGAAGACGTGGTCCTCGACGACCGACTTACCCGTGACGTAGACCCCGGTCTGGATCAGCACGCCGGCGCCGACCTCGGCACCGAAATCGATGCACGAGCCACGCCCCACCACCGAAGCCGTCCCGATGCGCGAACGTTCACGCACCTGTGTCTGGTCACCGATGATGACCCGGTCGCCGATCTGCGATCCCGCGTAGACGACGGCGCCGCAACACACGGTCGCGCCGTCTCCGATGAGCAGCGGCCCAAGCTCGCCTCCAGCCGCCGCGCTGGATCCCGGGCGCAGACGGGGACGCTTGCCCAGTACCACGAGATCCTCGATCGTGCAGTCCTCGCCAATCTCCACCCCCCCGTGCACGACCGATCCCGCCCCGATCGTCGAGCGCGCTCCGATCCGGGCTCCGTCGTGGATGACCGCGCCTGGAGCGACAACCACATCGGCAGCCAGGCGGGCACCGAGAGCCACGGTGGCCGCGCTGGAGATCAGATCCTCGGCCACGGGACTACGCCGGCCGTTCCTCGAGCGAGTGCTGAAGGCGCTCGAGCACCCGCACCACACGCAGCGCGTTCTCGCCTCCGGACTGGGGCTCGGTCCCGTCCAGGATGCAATCGACGAAGTGCTGGCATTCGATCCGCAGCGGCTCGGTGTTCGCGATCTGGGGCGAGAAGATGTCCCCGCTGCGGGTGATGTACTCGCCGTAGCCGCGTGAGTCCTCGTCGAAGCCCTTGTCATAGATCGTGACCTTCCCCTCCAGGGCCATGTCGTCAAAGGTCG
This sequence comes from Solirubrobacteraceae bacterium, assembly GCA_035308915.1. Taxonomy (GTDB): domain Bacteria; phylum Actinomycetota; class Thermoleophilia; order Solirubrobacterales; family Solirubrobacteraceae; genus Palsa-465. The sequence goes on along the minus strand of DATGFT010000013.1, from coordinate 21,549 downwards.
CCATTCGCTGAGAGCCGACGACCGTGAACCTCCGCTCCTTGTGGGGGTCAAGCCACGACAGGTGAAGGTGCGCGCAGAGGCCGGAGGGGAAGCGCAAGAAGCAGAAGACGACGTCCTCGATCCCCGGACGGACATACGACTGGCCGTGGGCCACGGCCTCGTGAGGCTCCTCACCGGCCAGGTGCAGGACGACCGACACGTCATGCGCGCCGAGGCTCCAGAGCGCGTTCTCGTCCGACCGCAGCTTGCCCAGATTCAGCCGATTACCGTAGATGTAGTAAATCCGTTCGCCGAGCTCTCCGGTCCGGGCGAGCTCCTTGAGCTTCTGGACCCCGGGGTGGTATTCGAGCAGGTGACCCACCATCAGCACCCGTCGGTTGGCGGCGGCGGCGGCGACTACGCGCTCGGCGTCCAGGACCGATTGCGCCAGGGGCTTCTCGACGAAGCAGTGCTTACCCGCCTCGAGCACACGGGTGCTGAGCTCGGCGTGGCTGGGTACGGGTGTGGCCAGCGCCACCGCGTCCAGATCGGGATCGGCCAGGAGCTCGTCGATCTCGGCGCTCACCCGCGCCTGAGGAAAGCGTTCCTTGACCGCCTCGCGCCGCTCCGGTGCCGCGTCGCAGCACCAGATGAGCTCGCAACGAGGGATGGCGTCGAAGTTGCGGGCGATGTTTGGCCCCCAGTAGCCCAGGCCCACCACGCCGATGCGCACCGGTGAGGTGTTCATCGCCGCGCGAGCCTCATCCGAGGTGCAGTGTAAGTGCGCTCACGACGCGCTCGGCCGCGTGGCCGTCGCCGTAGAGCTGAGGCCGCTCGGATGGCGGCGGCGTCTCGAGCGCGCGCAGCATTGCCTCGGCATCGAGATCGACGAGCACGTTCCACCCGGTTTCGACCGTCTCCACCCATTCGGTGGTGCTGCGCAGCGTGATGCAGCGAACTCCCGCGAGGTAAGCCTCCTTCTGGAGCCCGCCTGAATCGGTCAGCACAGCGACGGCGTGGCACAGCAGCGCGGTCAGCTCGACGTAGCCGAGCGGCGGGGTGATGCTGAGGCGTTCGCTGCGCTGCAGGCGCTCGAGTAGCCCGGCGGCTCTGAGGCGGGCGTGGGTTCGGGGGTGGAGCGGCAGGAGAACCGGGTGCGGGACCGCGAGCAGAAGATCGACCAGCGCCCGCAGCCGATCCGGGTTATCGACATTGCCCGCCCGGTGCGAGGTGGCCAACACGTATCGACCCGGTTCGAGCCCGCGCCCGCGGACGAGGTCGACGCGAGATCTGGCCGCCGGCTGCACCCCCATGGCCACGTCGACCATCACGTCCCCCACGAGCTCCACCGCGCCGAGCACCCCCTCGCGTCGGAGGTTTGACCGCGCCACCTCTGAGGAGCACAGCAGCAGCGTGCTCGTATGGTCGGCCAGCACACGATTGAGCTCCTCGGGCATCGCCCGGTCAAACGAACGCATGCCGGCCTCGATGTGGACGACGGGAACGCGCGCTTGGGCGCCGGCCAAAGCGCCGGCGAGGGTCGAGTTCGTGTCGCCGTAGATCAGAAGTGCGTCGGGCGCCGTTTCGGCGATCACCGGCTCGAGCGCGGAGAGCATACGCGCCGTCTGCGACGTGTTCGAGCCTCGGGCGATCCCCAGCTGACGGTCTGGGGACGGCAGGCCGAGCTCGTGGAAGAACACTCCGGACAGCTCCTCGTCGAAGTGCTGGCCGGTATGGATCAGCACCTCGCGATGCACCTGCCGCAGGGGGCCGGATACGGCCGCCGCCTTGATGAACTGGGGGCGGTTGCCGACGACCGTGAGGACGTTCATCGAGCTGCGGTCAGCTCCGAACGAATTCGGGCTCTCACCCGGGCCGCGATGTGCGCGGTCGCCGGGCCCGGGGCGGCGAAACGGCGATCGTCGATCGCCGCAACGGGATGAACCTCGCGCACCGTGGAGGCGAGGAAGACCTCGTCGGCTTCAAACAACTGGTCCAGGGTGCAGGCCCGCTCCTCGGCCTCGGTCTCTTCCAGCACCACCTGGCGCGTGATCGAGGCCAGGATGTGCTCATCGAGTGGGGGAGTGAGCACGGCGCCGTCCGACAGCCAGAAGATCGAGCTCGTCGGCGCCTCGAGCACGCGCCCGTGAGGCGTCACGAGCAGGGCATCGTCACCCCCACGTTCGCGAGCCATCCGCCCGGCCAACATATTCGCGGCATAGGAGAGAGACTTGACGCCGTCGAGGACGCGCGTCGGGGAGTAGGTGATCGAGGCGAGCCGGATGTTCTCCGGCATCTGCGGAAGCGGCTCAGTCAGCAGCAGCCGACGCCCCCCGCGAGTGATCACGATCCGCAGGAGCTCATGATCAGCGCCGACTCCGGCGTGGGCCAGCAGCCGATGGGCATCAGCTCTCACCGCCTCGAGGTCGAGCGGCAGACGCAGGTTCAGGGCCGAACGCTCGAGGCGGCGAAGATGGTCTTCGAAGGCGAACGGGTGGCCCTCGTAGACACGGATGACCTCGAACACGCCGTCGCCGCGCAGCAGACCTTCGTCGGTGGCCGGGATCGTGGCCGCCGAGGCGAGCATGATCGAGCCGTCGACCGAGGCCAGCGAGCCACTGAACTGGGCATGCACGCCCAGCAGCCTAACTCCCGACGCGGGCGGCCGAGGGCGAAGGCAGCGGCGCCGCGGCAAACTCGGGTCGCGTCCAAACCTCAGCCAGGTGAACGATGGTCGCGGCGGCGGCAGCCATCTCCTGAAGCGAGGCCCATTCCCGCACCGAGTGGTACTCGTGACCGCCGGTGAAGATGTTCGGGGTGGGCAGCCCACGCTCGCTGAGCTGCGACCCATCGGTGCCTCCGCGTATCGGGTTGCGGACGGGTTCAATGCCCTCGGCGCGAATCGCCGCTTCGGCGGCAGCGATGACCTGCGGCGCCGCCTCGAGGTACGGCCGCATGTTGCGGTACTGGCGGCGCACCTCAAGCTCGTGGCGAGCGTTCGGGTGCCCGGCGAGAACCCGCTGGGCCGTGTCCGCGAGGAGCTCCGCGTAGCCCTGGACCTTCGCGTCGTCGAAGTCCCGCAGGATGGCGCGCAGCATCGCAGTGTCGACGTGCCCGCTCAACTCGTACGGGTGGATGAAACCAGCCCGGCCGGAGGTCCGCTCAGGCGAGAGGCCCGGGGGCAGCTCGGCGACGACGCGCGCCGCGAGACCCAGGGCGTTGACCATCTTGCCGGCGGCGTCTCCGGGATGGACCTCCACGCCGTGCACGGTGAGAATCGCCTCAAGCGCGTTGAAGCTTTCGTCCTGGATCTCGCCCAGCCGCGATCCGTCGAGCGTGTACGCGAAGGCAGCCCCGAAGCGCTCGAGGTCGAGCAGCGAAGCCCCCAGGCCGATCTCCTCATCCGGGGTGAAGGCGACCCGGATGGCGGGGCGGGGAAGCTCCGGATGGGAGGCGAGGTGAGCGACGGCAGCCATGATCTCGGCCATGCCGGCCTTATCGTCGGCTCCGAGCAGGGTGTCGCCACTGGCCGTGATGATGTCGTGGCCGCGCTTGTCCGTGAGCTCGGGCATCCGCGCCGGATCAAGCCGGGTGCCAGCGCGCGGCAGGTCGATCAGGCCGCCGTCGTAGGCGCGGTGCACGATCGGCTCGACGCCCCGCCCGGGAGCGTCAGGACTGGTGTCGAGGTGGGCCAGAAGCCCCATCACCGGCGCCGGAGAACCTCCCTCCGGGCCGGAGTCCGCTAGGCCGGCCTCCGGCAACGTGGCCGTCACGTATCCGTTCTCATCGAGGTCTGCGTCCGTGAGTCCGGCGGCCTGTAGCTCAGCCACCAGCATGCGCGCCAGCTCGAGCTGCCCGGGGGTGCTCGGCGAGCCGTCGCGGTCACGATGGGACTGCGTATCAACCCGCACATACCTCGTAAAGCGGTCGAGCAGATCCGGCGCCAGCTGTCTGGCCAGGGCGGACGTAAAGGGCGCCTCAAACACGTTCACCAGTATGCCGTCGGCGTTTGCACGCTTGCACCCTGGGTAGGCACTAAGGGGAGCTACGGAAACGACCTCTAGGAGGACTGAAGTCAATGGCGACACAGACAAGGTCGCAGCGACAGGCTGCAGCCAAGAAGGCCGCCGCCACCAGAAAGCGAAACGCAACCAAGCGCAGCGCGTCGACCACGAAGGCCTCGGCGCGTCGCACTACGCGCAAAGCCTCAGCGAATACGCGAAGCACCGCGCATAGCGCCCAGAGCACGACCCGGCAAGCCACTCGAACCGCAGGTCGCGGTGTCGACACGGCAACCACGCGCCTCGGCGCGGTCGGGCGCCAGGCTCAGCGCGCACTGCTGATTCAGATCGGTGCCGCTGCCACCCTGGGCGAGAAGGTTCGCGACACGGCTCGCACCTACACGAGCCTCGACCGAGTGACGCGTGAGCTCAACCGGTTCGAGCGCCGCGGCGAGCGAACGCTGGGCCGGCGCCAGCGGACACTGTCGCGCCGCGGCCGGGAGCTCCAGCACGATGTGCGGAGCGCCCAGCGCGGGATTGAGTCCCGTGCCACCACCGCCAAGCAGCAGGTCTCGCAGCTGATTTGAGCGCGGCAGCCGGACTGAAGAAGGTCATGCGTTGGGCGCGTCACCCGGCATCCGCCGGGTGACGCGTCGTTCGCGGGGGCGGTTGTAGCCATCGTGGCCAACACCCGCCGCGCGGCACGCCGTCTCCGACGTTCAGACTGCTCCGCCCCGGGCCTGCGCCGGGTCAAGCGGGGCCGGGGGTTTGCCTATCTCGACCAACGAGGCCACGCGATCCGGGATCCGGAGGTCCTCGAGCGAGTCCGGAGCCTCGTCATACCACCGGCTTGGCGAGACGTCTGGATCTGCGCCGACGCGCTGGGCCACCTCCAGGCAACCGGGATCGACGCCGCGGGTCGCAAGCAGTACCTCTATCACCCCCGCTGGCGCGAGCATCGCGACCGCCAGAAGTTCAGGCGCATGGAGGAGTTCGGAAGCCTTCTGCCCAAGCTGCGCAAGCGCATCGCGAGCGACCTCAGAGAGGATGGACTGGGCCGAGCCCAGGTTCTCGCGTGCGCGGTGCGGTTGCTCGACGTCGGCATGTTCCGCATCGGCTCAGAGCAATACGCCGACGACGACGGCGGCATCGGGCTCGCGACGATCCGCAAGGAGCACGTGACGCTCGAGGCGGACGAGGCGGTGTTCCGCTATCCGGCGAAAAGCGGCGTGCAGCGGGCTCAGATGATCTATGACCCGGCATCGGTGGCAGTCGTCCGGGCGCTCAAGCGCCGCCGCGGCGGCGGACCGCAGCTACTCGCCTATCGACACGGCCGCCGCTGGCACCCGCTTCGTTCCGAGGAGATCAACGAGTACCTCAAGGAGCACCTCGGTGAGCACTTCAGCGCCAAGGACTTCAGAACCTGGAACGCGACTGTCATGGCTGCGGTGTCGCTGGCGACGACGGGACGCGATGCCGCCTCCAAGACCGCGCGCAAGCGCGCCATCGACGCCTCGGTGCGAGCGGTATCCGAGCTGTTGGGCAACACGTCCGCCGTGGCTAGGCGGTCCTACATCGACCCTCGCGTGTTCGATCGCTACCAGTCAGGTTGGACGATCGCCGGCGCGCTTGAGCGCATCCCCCGGCTCGACCCGTCCGACGACCGCGTGAGGGCGCGCATCGAGAGTGCTGTGCTCGACCTGCTGGCAGAAAACACCGACTCGCCGTCGCTCGAGCGCGACTGACGGGCAGGGGCTTCGGGGCCGATCACGCTGTTCGCGGCCGCCCGGGTTGCCATAAAGACGCAACTGCACCCGGGGCAAGCCGGCTGTGATAGAACCGAATAGTCTGCAATTCGGAGGCACGATGACCGCGACGCCAAACACGGGCGCATCCTCCAGCCCATTGAGCTCGGCCGAACTTTTCGAGCGCTGGCGGCGCCATAAAGACCGCCAAGCGCGCGACGAGCTGATTCAGCGGTTCCTGCCGCTCGCGCGCAAGCTGGCTCGGCGCTACGTCCAGTCGAGCGAGCCGTATGAGGACCTCGTCCAGGTGGCGAGCCTGGGGCTGGTGAAGGCGGTGGAGAGGTTTGACCCTGACCGCGGATTTGCCTTCAGCTCGTTCGCAGTGCCGACGATCGTCGGGGAGCTCAAGCGCTACTTCCGCGACACCTCGTGGGCGTTGCACGTCGATCGCGGCGCGCAGGAGCGCGCCCGCAAGATCACCGATGCCCAGCAGAAGCTAAGTTCACGCAGCGGCCGCATGCCCACGGTGGACGAGCTCGCGCAGTACCTCGAGATGAGCCAGGAGGAGGTCCTCGACGGTCTGCAGACCGCCGAGGCCTACGGCGCGGTCTCGCTCGACGCACCGGTGTCCGGCGAAGACGACGAGGAGACGAGCCGCCTGGACGCGATCGGCTCAGCGGACGAGCGGCTCGAGCTCGTCAATGATCACGCGACGATCTTCGCGGCCGCCCGCCACCTTCCCACGCGTGAACGCGAGATCCTCTATCTGCGTTTCGGAGAGGACCTCACGCAGTCCGAGATCGCCGAGCGTGTCGGCGTGTCTCAGATGCAGGTCTCCCGCCTGCTCCGCCGGTCACTACAACGCCTGCGTGAGCTGACCGAAGAGCGGCCCTAGCTCACCAGCGGCCGTACCAGCGACGGCGACCGCCGGCCGCGTTTGCCGCGCCGCCGACGAAGAAGCCGATCAGCCACAGCACGACGGCGACGACGAGCACGATCCAGAGGAAGTGCACGGCGAAGCCAAGCCCGCCGAACAGGGCGAGAATCAACAGCAATACGAGCAAAGCGACCATGGTTTCTCCCTTCCAGGACGTGGGCTCGAATGCCCACATCGTCGCGAAGGGGAATACCCGGCTGGGCTTCAGACCAAGCAGCCCGGCGCGTCAGCGATCGTCGTCGCGCTCGCTCGAGTACTCGCGGTCGGCCTCGCCAGCCGATCCTGCCGCGGGGTCATCGCCGTCAGACGGCGCGTCCTGGATGGCGCGCCGGGCAGCGTGCTGATCCCCGTGGGAGGCGTGTTCGACCAGCTCCTGCTCGGCCAATTCAAAGCCCTCGGCCTCCCCTTGACCCGCTTCGGCGAGCGGTCGCTGCGCTTCGGAGGTGGCTCCGTCGGTGGGCTCTGGCTCCGAGCTTGCCCGGCCCCCGATCGCGGCGGCTTCGGCGGCCGCCCGCTCGGCCTCATGCGCGGCCAGCGCGTCGTCGCGGTCGATCTCAGCCATGGGCTCCCGCCTACCCGTGACCTGCGGGCGCAAACCCACCCGGGTCCGACCTAACCGCGCAGCTCAGGGGCAAAACCCGATAGCCTCGCCACCTCAATGCAGAGCAACTTCAACGTCGAGACCCGCAACGGCGACCAGGCAGTGGTCATCGAGGTGAGGGGCGAGCTCGACCTCGCCTCGAGCCCCGGGCTGGAGCAGGAGCTCGAGCGCGGCGCCGCGGCCAAGGCCGATGTCGTCATCGTCGACCTGCGCGAGCTCGAATTCATGGATTCGACGGGGCTGAGCGTGCTCGTCCGCGCTCACCAACGGGCCAACGAGAACGGCCAGCGCTTCGGCGTCGTCAGGGGGCCCCAGCAGGTCCAGCGCCTGCTCTCGCTGACGGGTGTGGCCGACCGGCTCACACTCGCCGACTCACCGGAGGAGCTGCTGAGCAGCACCTGATCCGGGCGCCGGATCGTCGATCTAGCTGCCGGACCGCGTCCGCTGATCGAGCATGACGATGTGGAGGATCTCTCCGACCTCGTCCTGACGAACGTCAAGCTCGTCGCTCAGCAGCCTCAACGCCGATCCAACCTCGTCCGGCGATCCGCTCGACACCTCGGCTCCGACCCCGTTGCGGAAGGGTCCGATGGCCAGCTCGAGCCGGCGCGTGTCGGCGGAGAGCCCGAAGCTGAGTCTTGCCGTGCTGGCGCCGCGAGCGGCGTAGGCGGCGACGGCGTCGGTGACCAGGTAGACATCGGAGAACCGATCGAGCGAGAACCGGGCGCGGGCCGCCATCGCGCGGGCCAGGCGCCCGAGGACGCCGCCCACCAGGCTGACCGGGGAGAGCGACACGATCGCGTCGCCCGTGAGCCGCTCGCTCCAGGCATCGTCCGGAGCCGGAGCCCCAGGCACCGTGTAGAGGGGTCTACCGTCTCGCTCGCCGGAGAACTTCAACCACACCTCGGTGCCGCCGGCCTCGCAGGGGTGAAACGCGGTCTGCTGAGCGAGCGCGCGCATGATCGGGATGCCCACGCCCTGGAGGCGATCGTCGGACGGCGCGAGCACGGGGATGCCCCGCCCCTGATCACGCACCACCACCTCGAGCCCGTCTGGCTCGGTGTAAAGCGAGACGGACAGCGGGCCGCTGGCTCCTTCGTAGGCGTGCATGACAACGTTGTTGCAGGCCTCGCTGACGGCGGTCTTGACGTCGTCCAACAGCTCTGGGTCGAGCTGCAGGAGCTCTGCGACGCCGCCCAGCATGCCTCGAACCAGAGTCAGCGTCTCTGGGCTTGACTCTAGGCGGAGGGTGATGATCGGCGACTCGTCGCTCACACGAGACTTCTACGATGGCTCGCTCGTTCGGTGCATCCTATTCGTGCCCGGTGGCCGCGCCCCCGTCTCGACGTGGCCCTACCACTTTGGCTCCCGGGAGACCGAGGAGGTTCGCTGGCTTGCATACCCGGGCATGTTCGGGGCAAAACGTTCCGGGGGCGCGCGCGATGGGTATCTGATTGGCTTGAGGTTCGGCTGTGGCTGAGAACGAGCAACGTGAAGAGCAACTCGAGCGCATGCGGCGGGTGCTCGGCGAGAAGGCCCAGGAGGCGCGAGCGAAGGCCGAGGAGCACTCGCTCGAGGCCGCGGACCGCCCGCCGGACGAGATGAGCGTCCGGGCCAAGAGCACCGGCCACAAGAAGAAAACGGCCGACAAGTGGAACCAGTAGCGGCGCTTCAGCGGCCGACCAGACGCAATAGCTGACGGCCTTCTCGCGGGACGTCGGCGACCAGTTCTCGCACCTCGGTGAGGCCATCACGCAGTTCGCGGTCGCCGACTTCCACCGGGAGCATCGAGTCCTGCATCTCCGCGATCACCTCGTCGGCGCGCGCGATCGCGTCGATGGCCCGCTCGAGGTGGATCCGAGGATCCGCCGAAGGAGCGCCCGCGGGGCCTTCCGTCACCGGCTCGGCCTCGAGGTGGTGGCGCTCGGAGAACCGCGAGCGCGTTTGACGAGCCCGTCCGTAGGCTCGCTGCGCGGGTCGGAAGAGTTGTTCCTCGAGCACCGCAGCCATTTGCTCGTCGGCGGCCTCATACGCCTCCCCGAGCGCCTCGACCGCCAGCGACAGGAGCCCCACGGCCTGGCCCAGCTGCTCGAGGAGCTGCCTGCGCGCCGAGTCACTTGTGTAGGCCACGACAGGCCAGCTTAGCCCGGGGAGAGCGACTACCCCGCCCCGGCTAGCCTCGCGAGCAGGTCCCGCAGCTCGGCGGCGTTGCGCACGGCGTAATCGCGATAGCAGTTGTTCATGAGCAGATGGGTTTCACGAGCCTCGGCTGCGACCTCGGCCACCGCGCTGGCCAGCTCCTCGAGCTCACCCTCTGAATAGAGGTAGCGGAAGCGCTCGGCCGCCGAGCGCGCGCTTCCGCTCCAGGTGCTGTCCGAGCGACCGTGAAAGCGCATCACCATCAGATCGGGATTCGTCACGGCCAGAACCCGTGGCAGCTCGGAGACTTCAGGGGCATCGACCCACACGAACACCAGCTCGTGGGCCTCGAGCATCGACAGCGTTCGCTCCCGGTCACGCGGCTCAGCCAGCCACATCGGCGAGCGGAATTCCACGCAGATGCGAAAGCCAGGCAACCGCTCGCGCAGCGCCTCGACTTCCCGGCGGTTCTCACGCCGCGGCACGAACCAGGGCGGATACTGAAACAGCACCGATCCCAGCTTCCCGGAATCGTTCAGCGGAGCGAGGGCGGCCGCAAAGCGCCGCCACGCCTCGGATTGGGATTCCGGATCGAGATGGTGTGCGTAGAGGTTTCGCTTTTCCGCCGCCTCGGGCGGCAGACGCTCCCGCAGATCGGCCCACAGGCTGCGGGGGCGAGTCGGATGTCCGGTGAGCAGCGAGTACGCCTTGACGTCGAACCGGAAGCCGGGAGGCGTGCGCTCGGCCCACCGCTTGGCCTGCTGTTCGGCCGGCGGCGCGTAGTAGGTCGAGTCGATCTCGGTGAGGGGAAACTGCGAGGCATAGAAACGAAGTCGTTCCTCAGCGCTCATCGTCCGTCGCGGGTACCAGTCGGCGCCCTCGACCAGAGTCTTGTCGGTCCACGAGCAGCTTCCGGTCAGGACGCGTCGGCCGCCGAACTCGACCCAGCCGCCCAGATTCTGCTCTGCGTCGGCCAGACCCGCCCCCGCTAGGCGCCCTTGAACGCCGGCGCGCGCTTCTCGGCAAACGCGCTCACACCCTCCAGGAAATCCTCGCTGCGGCCCAGCGCATGCTGGAGCTCGCCGATCCCAACCGCAGGGCCGTTGACCGCCGCCGCCACCGGCTTCGGCAGGTTACGGAGGCCGAGGATCGCGGGGTGGTAGAGGTCGCACAGCTCCTTGCGGATGTCCGGCCTTCCGTCCTCGGCCGGATCAAACCCCGCTTTGAGGTCGGCGCCGGAGGAGAAGCCGCGCCCGCTCCCGATGATCAACACCGCACGGGCCGACTCCTCGCTGGCCGGACCCTCGAGCACGTGGCGAAGCTCCGATCCCAGCTCCGCTGTCCACGCGTTGAGGGTTTCCGGCCGGTTGAGGGTCAGCCGGGCCACCGGACCCGACTGCTCCCAGATCACCGTCGTCTCGGGCACGCGCTAGGTGGACCGCGTCTCGGCCGCGGCGCCCCCGCCATTCTCATCGGTGACTCCGTATGACAGATCCTGGCTGGGAATCTGCTCGAGCGCGCGATCCGCCGTGCGGTGGAACTGATCGGCGAGCTTGCGCAGATCCTCGATCAGGCCGTGGCGATCGCGGGCCAGCTGCTCGATGTGCGCGCTCACCTGCTGACGGTAATCGTTGGCGTCCTGTCGTAAACGTCGGGCGTCGGCGGCCGCCTGCGCGGCCACCTCGTCCGCCTGGGCGCGGGCATCCTCGAGGACCTGCTCGGCCTCCGCCCGGATCCGCGCGCTGTAGCGATCGGCGTCCTCACGCAGTGCACGCGCCTCGGCGTCGGCCTTGGTGGTGCGGTCTCGAGCCTGGCTCTCCGCGTCGGCGATGATCTCCTCGGCGGCCTTTCGCGCCCGGCGGAGAATCGCGCTCGTCTCCTCACCGACGTCGGCCAGCGCCCGCTCGATCACCGCATCAGGGGAACGCATCGCCTCGAGCTCGACCACGATCCGTGAGACGCGCTCGACGTACTCATCGACCTCAGCCCGGTCATAACCCCGACGCGAGGAGGAGAACTCCACTCCCGTCACGTCGGGGAGGAACGTCCGTCCCCGGGCTGGCCGCAGCTCGGTCTTCGACCCCGCCGCCTCCGCGTTCTCCGACTCAGGTCCGCCGCGCACTTCCGCCACGAACCCCGAGTATGCCCACGGGCCGGGCCCAGCGCAAGCCGCCCGAGTTTGCTGGAATGGGCCGCGGACACGAGCGTCCGCCCCCTGTCTCGGAGGCCTGCCGCCGGTGTGCGGCAAGGCAACCTCGGGTAGGGGAAGAACGAGCTAAACGCGGAGGAAAACCATGGCGATCGGAAAGACGATCGGGCGCAAGGCGGCCCGGGCGACTCTCAGACATTCGGTGCGCGGCTTTGCCTCCAAGGCCCAGCGCAAGCCCCTGCGGAGCGTCAGCCTGCTGAGCGCGGGCGGTCTGATCGGCGCTGCAGCCGGCTGGCTGGCCGGGCGCAAGACGAGCTGACGCGCGCCTCATAGCCAGGTTCGCGCCGGCTCGGCGCGGGGTACTGCTCCCACCCGCGGACTCGACCACTCAAGAAAAATCCTCCATATGGCGGATTTAGGGATCCCGCCGATGGTCGATGTTTATCGGGAATCTGGCAGAAGCGCCCGCTGTCGTCCCTTATTGGGCCGGAAGGGATAGCCGGTCGCCCGGAGACATGAGCGAACAGATCGTCCCTCAGCTGCGTTACCGGCGCCGACGCCACCAAACCCGGCGCCTAGTGGCGCTCAGCGGGGAGGCCTCGACGCCGAGCAGCGACGGCCCGGCGGTTGACTTGCTCACGCTCTGTGGCGCGGCGGACGAGCATGAGCATCCCGATCCGATCCTGGTCATCGACGACGCGCCGCAGATTCGGAGAATGATCGCGCGGATCCTGGCCGAGGACGATCACGAAATCGAACTCGCCACCTTCAGCAAGGCGGCTCTCGAGCGAGTTCGCCGTCGCCGATTCGCGCTCGCGATCTGCGATATCCGGTCCTCTGAGATCGGAGGCATCGACCTGGCGCATCGGCTGCGGATGATTCAACCCGACCTAGGGATCCTGATGGTGAGCGATGACGATAACCCCCGCCTCGCGATCCTCGCCGCCGAGCGCGGCGGGGCGTTCAGCTACCTGGTCAAGCCGTTCACTCCCAACGAGTTGCGGATCAACGTTTCCAACACGCTGCTGCGCTGCCGCTTAGAGCGGGTCGCCTCGGCCACCGAGGAGCGGCTGCGCCACGCGGTGGAGGAGCGTACCCAGGAGTTGCAGGCGGCGATCGCGGGGCTGCTGGCCTCACGAGAGGCGACCATCCGTCACCTGTCGAAGGCAGTGGAGATGCGCGACCCCACCACGCACGCTCACATCGACCGCATCGGAGAGATCAGCGCCTTGCTCGCCCGCGCCGTGGACTGGCCTGAGAGCGAGATCGAGCTGCTTCGCATCGCCGCGCCCATGCATGACGTGGGCAAGATCGGCATCCCCGACCGGATCCTGCTCAAGCCCGGGCCGCTGACTGCCGCGGAGCGGGCGGAGATGGAGCGGCACACCTTGATTGGCCACGAGATCCTGTCGGGCTCAGACTCCGAACTGCTCAGCCTCGCTGCCGTGGTGGCGCTTACCCACCACGAGCGCGTCGACGGCCGGGGATACCCGCGCCGGCTGCAGGAGGATCAGATCCCGCAGGCGGGGAGAATCGTGGCGGTCGCCGATGTCTTCGACGCCCTGATCAACGACCGGGTCTACCGCCCGGCGCTCCCGCTGCGTGACGCCGTCAAGATGATGCGACACGGCCGGGGGACCCAGTTCGATGCCGCCGTCCTCGACGCCCTGTTCGACCACCTCGACGAGGCGCTCTCGGTTCAGACCGTCAACCTCAACCGGGCCGGCGCCGCCGCATCCACATAAGGCGACTCACGGCTCGTGCCCGGGCTCGATCCATTTCGCCCGCCGAAACGTGAGGGGCGAACCGGAGCGATGGGCGGTGCCGGCGATCGGCTCGAGCAGAAAGCCGCGGTGGTCACCGAAGTCGATCCGCTCCAGGATGCGGCCGGCAAACCAATCCTCCAGCGCGCTCAGCACCGGCGCGCCGCCGGGGCCCTCATGCCACTGGCACTGCGCGAACTTGTCCGTGTCGTCTCCTGTCTGACCCCCGAACAGCACAGCCATGTCCTCAGCCTGCTGGGGCACGAAGTGGACGACCAGCGAGCGCGCCCTGCGCGCCACCTCGAAGGTGTGGTTCTTGTTCGAAAGGCAGATCAGGAAGCGTGGCGGGTGGATCGACACCTGCGACGCGAAACCGACCAGGCAGCCGCTGCGCTCTGAGCCATCCGCGACCGTGACGATGAAGAGCGCGTAGTCGAGCTGGCCCATCAACCGTTCGAATTCATCCCGCTCGGGCGCCATGCACTGCCACCTACCCGCTGGGGCCCACGGCCAGCCGCGGTTAGGCTGGCGGGCTCGGAGGGTAGGGCGGCTGGCGTGAACATCTCCGAAGGCGCCCGGCGCCAGCTCACCCCGCTGGAACCGCTGGTCGCCCAGATCGAGTCCGCCGACGCCCTCGATTCGCCCGCTCAGGCGATCGGAAAAGCTGTCCGAGACCGGCTCGGGCCGGGGCAACTGAAGGACCTACTGAGCGGAACGTGGCTCGGCCATCCCGTTCACCCGATGCTCACCGACGTGGTGATCGGGTCGTTTACGAGCGCCTCGCTGCTCGACCTGCTGGCCCCACGATCGGGGCAGGCGTCTGAGCGGTTGATCACGATCGGACTGCTCGCCTACCTGCCCACCGCCGCCGCCGGCATCAACGACTGGGCCGACAGCGAGGCCGTTGATGACAGCGTCCGCCGTATCGGACTGGTGCACGCCGGCTGCAACGCGGTCGGGGCCTCGCTCTACGCGCTGTCACGGCGCGCTCGACGCCGCGGCTCGCCGGGCGTCGGAGCCGCGCTCGGCCTCGCCGGTATGACGGTGATGACGGCCGGCGGCTATCTGGGGGGCTACCTGTCGCTCACCAAGGGCGTGGGCCCGGCGCAAACCGTGTTTGACCCCGGCCCGACCGACTGGGCGCCCGCCGCCGACGCATCACTGCTGGTTGACGGCCGGCCGCTGCGTGTGGTCGTGGACGACACGCCCGTGCTGCTCCTCAAGCAGGAAGAGAACATCTACGCCATCCACGATCGCTGTTCGCACCGCGGGTGCTCGTTGAGCCAGGGTGAGGTCGAGGGAGACGAGATCGTCTGCTCGTGCCACGGCTCGCGCTTTTCAATGCGCGACGGCTCGGTCCGATGTGGACCAGCCACCGCGCCCCAGCCTGCGTTCCAGGTCCGCGCCCAGGCCGGCCGGATCGAGGTTCGCCGGCTGACGCCGCGCTAACGGCCTTCGAGTCCCACTGGCGCCTCCGGCGGCTGCGAGAATCGCCCGGCGATGGGCGCCTCGGATCCGGATCACCACCTCGACGAAGTGCTCGATCAGGTCCTGGTCGGGGGCCGTGAGAAGCGACGGATCGTGATCGTGGACTACGACCCGGAGTGGCCCCGACGTTTCGGGGTCGAGCGCCAAAAGATCGCCCACGCGCTGGGGCCTGAGGCGATCCGGATCGAGCACATCGGCTCAACCGCGGTGCCCGGCCTGGGCGCCAAGCCGATCATCGACGTGCTTGTAACCGTGGAGGATCCAGATGACGAGGGGAGGATCCGGCCGGCGCTCGAGGCAGTGGGATACCAGCTCCGGGTACGCGAACCGCGCCACCGGATGTTCCGGACACCGGCGCGGGATGTTCACGTGCACGTGTGGGCCGACGGCGATGCGGAGGTCGACCGGACACTGCGCTTCCGGGATCGGCTCCGCGCCTCAGCTGAGGATCGTCGCGCCTACGAGCGTCTGAAACGGGAGCTCGCGCAGCGTGACTGGAGCGATATGAACTACTACGCGGAGGCCAAGACGGATCTGATCACCGCGATTCTGAACCGCGGAGCGGCTAGGTGAGGCCGCTCAAACTCGCCGCTGGGGCTTGACGTTCGTCCGGCGGGAGACACATAATCTCCTCGGCCGTGGCCAACGAACGTTTCAACAGCTGGCTGATCGACGAGGGAGATACGCGTCCGATCGGGGTCCGCTCACTCAGCCGGATGCTGTTGACCGCTGTCCTGCTCACGATCATCGGGGTCGTCGTCGTGTGGGCGGCCTTTCTCCTGCTGGCGAGCGCCTGAAGCACGACCCCCAGCCGGCGATCCTCGGCGCCTGAGCGTGTTCGAGAGCCTTGACTTCGTCTATCTCCCGAGCCGCGACGCCGCGGCCGAGCTGGCGCGCTTCACCGAGGGCCTCGGCGCGGAACCCGTATTCGCGATCGAGGCCTTCGGCACCCGCGTGGCGATGGTCCGACTCACCGACGACCCGCCCGCGCTGCTGCTCGCCGAGCACCTCGCGGGGGAGCAGCCCGTCCTTGTCTTCCGGGTCTCGGACCTCGAGCGCACCGTCGACGAGCTCGCCGGGCGAGGGGTGGAGATAAGGGCGAGGTTCGGCATCCCCCACGGACCCGGCGTGGAGCTGGCCACGCCCGGTCCGCAGCGAATTGCGCTGTACGAGCTGACGCGGCCTGAAGCCAGCCAGCGCCTGGCCGGGCGGCGCGATTTCTAGGCGCTCGCGCGCGACGCACGCGGTCGGCCTCCAACGTTCGTCCGTCGGGCTCTAAATCGGGGCGTCCGAGCGACGATTAGTGAATAGGGTGGATCCGAGTCTGGTCCCCTGCCAAGGACACCCCGGCGTGGCCCCGCCGCCCGCGGCGGCGGGAGCCACGCCCCAATGCCCCCTCCGGCAAGATCTGGAACCCGCGCGAAGCTGGATCTGTCCGTGATCGTGCGAAGCCGGTCCGTCAGCCCGCCCGCGCGGGTCGCCAGTCAAGGTGCCACTCGGAAGCCCGGCGCGCAAGCGAATCCGACGAAGCTCGTAATTCGGGCTCCGGCGGCGCTCGAACACCCGTCCAGCCCGACAAGAAGGCGCCCGATATCCGGGTGGCGGTCCCGGGACTCCGCGGCTCAACCAGGGCGTCGCGGATACCGATTGGTTCGCGATGAAGCGCCTCGTGCGGGGCAAACCGACCTTGGGCTCGCCTATTCGCGCTCTATGCGGTGCTGAGCGCCGTTCCGGTGCTCGTACTTGGGGTCGCGATGGCCGAAGCAATCCGCCATCAAGCGACAACCCGAGGCGTCGCCGAGGGCCGCTCTGAGGGCTGCTGGTCGCCCAGACCGCGATCGAACCACAGCTCACCGGGCGCCCGCTGGCCCGCGGACTGAGTCGAGAAGAAGAGCTCGAACTCAGGCGCGTGGTGAAGCGGGCAGTCATGGGCCGGCACGTCCTCAGGCTGCGCTTGAGGGACCTCGCAGCACGTCGATGAGACCGGGTTGCCGCCAAGGCGGCTGATTGTCGAGGTCACCGAGACCGCGCTCCTCGTCGACCCAGTCCGCGCCGCGAGGTGCTCCGACTCCTATCGGCCGAAGGGGTCCGCGTAAGTCTCGACGACTTTGGCCGTGGCCAGACCTCGCTGGCCTATCTCTCGAGCCTCCGGTTGGACGAACTGAAGATCGACCGAAGCTTCGTGCTCGACATGCTGACCAACACCGCCCACGCGGCGATCGTGCGCTCGATCATCGACCTCGGCCACAACCTCGACCTGCGGGTGGTGGGGGAGGGCGTCGAGACGGCCGAGGTTCTGTCCGGACTTGACGCATCCGGATGTGACCTTGCTCAGGGATATCTTCTGGCGCGGCCGATGCCGGCCCACCAGCTGGGCGCCTGGATCTCACGTGCGCCTCAGGTGACCGCGAGCACGGTGCCCTGAGCGCGAGTTCTGCCCCTCAGTTCTTGTAGTAGGTCGCGTTGATCTGGACGTAGTTCTGCCACTCGTCGGGCAGCTGGTCCTCGGCGAAGATGGCATCGACCGGGCAGGCCTCGACGCAGGCGTCGCAATCGATGCACTCGTCGGGGTCGATGTAGAGCATCTCGACGTTCTCGTAGTCCGGCTCGTCCGGCGTCGGATGAATGCAATCGACCGGGCACACCTCGACGCACGAGTTGTCCTTGGTTCCGATGCACGGCTCGGCGATCACATATGTCATAGGGCTAACTCCGGGGCTTGGCTGATTACATGGAGGCTACGGGTTCGACGGACCAGAGTCCTCACCGGCCCGGCCGGGCACACCGCCGCTCCAGCGGGCGCGCCCGCCTCAGCGTGATCGAAAGTAGCCCCTATAGGGGCGGAAATCGATCACGCTCACACGTCTGAAGAGGGTGAGCGAGCCATCGCCGTCGAACAGTGGGCCGTGGAGGACTCGAACCTCCAACCTTGGGATTAAGAGTCCCCTGCTCTACCAGTTGAGCTAACGGCCCAGGGGACGCTCGATCTTAGCCGCCGCAAGGGAATAGGGAGAGCGTCGGAGCCGTCGCCTCAGCACTGTTGGGCGATCGTGGGCTGCGTCTTGGCGGCGGCAATCTGGGTCTTCAGCGTGGCCCGCTGCGCCTTCGGGGCCAGGGCCAGCGCCTTGGCCATCGCCAGGTCACCGAGACGATTCTGCTTGGCGGCGTAGGCCGAGACGGCGAGGCACTGGAAGGCCGTGCTGTTGCTCGGGTCCTTGAGCGTGATGGCCTGCCAGGCGCCGGCCTGGCCTGAGTAATTGCCCAACCGAGAGTAGGCGCGCGCGGCCAGGATCGCCGTGTTCGAGTCCGGGCTCTTGGTCAGCGTGAGGTAGCGCTGCCACGCCTGGGTGAGGCGAATGAGCTCCTTGCGCCCGGCAGCGGTGAATGTCCCGGTGGCCTGGTTGTAATCGGAGGACGTGGCGGTGGTCCACCTGGCCTGCACGAGCTGGGACCAGGCGGCCGCGCTGTTGGGGTTCTTCTTCACGGCGGTGAGCGCCGACTTCTCCTGGGCACTCACGACCTGGCTCTGATTGCCCCCGCTACCCCCGATGCCGTTGAGCAGGCCGCCGCCCCCGGTCCCGGTGCCAACGCCGAAGAGCACGAGTCCTCCGCCGATGAGCAGAGCCAGGCCGAGATAGACCCCCTGAACGGTGCGCCGCCGGCCGCGGCCGCGCAGATCAAAGAGCATCGCCTAGGAGGTCGTTTTCAACGCTCTGGTCGAACTGCTGGGTCGCCTCGGCCGCAGCCCGTTCGGCGGCCCGCCGGTCGGCGATCTTGAGCATCACGATGCTGACCGCGAAGAGGATCACCAGCGGGAGGGTCTCCAGCCCCGTGGTGACGGGGTCGGCGCCCGGCATGGCCGCCGCGATCACCGCGATGATGACCACGGCGTAGCGCCAATGCCGGGTCAGGGTGTTGCCGTCGATGACGCCGAGGCGCTGCAGGCCGAGCAGCCCCAGCGGCAGCTGAAACGCCAGCCCGACCCCGAGCATCGTGAAGATCTCAAACGTGTAGTAGGCCTTGGCCTGGACGAGGATGTCGAAGTTCTGGGAGTTGTAGCCCTGAAGGAAGTGAACCGCTGGCGGCAGGATGACCACGTAGGCGAAAACAACGCCGATGATGAAGAGCAGCGGGGCGACCGTCATCAGGGGGATCGCGGTTCGCCGCTCGTTGGGGCTAAGCGCGGGGATCACGAAGGCGTAGGCTTCGTAGATGATCACCGGGAGCGCGAAAAGGAGCGCGAAATACGCGGCCACGGTCAAGGTGGTCGTGAACGGCTCCCCCACGCCGATCGTGATCGGCTTCTCCTGAGTCTGGAAGTTCCGGGGCAGGGCCCTGGCCGCCTGCGCCGCGCCTTGAGCCATCAGCGCAGCCGCCGAGCGACCACTGGCCGACACCCCCGGAGAGGCGGCGAGTGCGTTGGCCCCGCGCTCGATCTTCTGGAGCCCCTCGCGCTCGGCAGCGGATTGGTTCTGCTCCGCCGCGAGACCATGCTGGCCGGCGACCGTGGACACGTGGGGCAGAGCCCGGTTGACGATGTTCAGAAGGGTCTGGTTCTGCCAAAAGCACACGCCGAAGGCCACCAGCAGTGCGGTCAGGCAGACGACGAGTCGCGACCGCAACTCGTCGAGATGGTCGACGATGCTCAGGCGGTCTTCGTGGCCGATCGGCCGTAAGACCCGGGTCACGGCGGAGACCCCCAGCCCGGCTAGGAGCTCCGCTCCGCCGCGCCGGCCTCAGCCGACTGCGGCGCGGCGGGGCCAGCCGTGGCCGGCGCCGGAGCAGCGCTCGGCGCTGCAGCCGGGGGCGGCGCACCGGTCGATCCGGCGGATGTGGCCGACGACGAGTCGCTGGCCGCGGCAGCGTTCAGAGCGGGCTGCTCGGCATCGTCTGCCTTGCCCTCGCCGGTGATCCCCTCCTTGAATTCACGCAGGCCCTGGCCCAGTGATCGGCCAAGCATCGGAAGCCGCTTAGGCCCAAGGATTAGCAGCGCCACGACGGCGACGATGATCAGATCGGTAACGGGATTTCGGAACATTTTTTGCGCCCTCCTAACGGGCCACCAAGGTTAGCGTCCAGGGTCGTCTGCTGGGCGGGAATTGGCTCAAAGGTCTCCATAAAGATGCCGATAGGAGCTTGTCTGGAGGCACCCTTGGAAGAGCAACGCAACCATCACACCGTCCACCGGATCGTCCTGCCGAGTGGTCGCAAGATCGAGGTCGTGAGGTTCGTGGGCAACGGCGCAGACGCCGGCTGCCGGCCCCTCCATTTGTGCGGCAACTGTAACGCGCCGCTGGTCCAACCGGTGTCCTGGTCAGAGACGGAGGACGACCGCTGGGAACTGGTCCTGCTCTGCCCCAACTGCGAGTGGACGATCACGGGCATCTACAGCCAGGCTGAGGTGGAGGACCTCGAGGATCGTCTCGAGGAGGGCCTCTCGGACATGCTGGCGGATCTGCAGCGGCTCGCTCAGGCCAACATGTCGGAGGAGATCGACCGCTTTGTCACGGCGCTCCACGCCGACGTCATCCTGCCTGAGGACTTCTAGACCGTCAGGTGTAGCGCTCGACCACGCCATCGGCCACAAGCCTGAGGGCGGTCCGCTGGCGCCGGGGAAGCGCGGGCAGCGATAGCTTGGCCTGACGAACGAGCTCCAGCGCGTGACCGCGCGCGTCGTCCAGCGCCTCAGTTGCCGCAATCCGGTCGCATAGGGTTGCCGCCTCGGCGGGGGTGCGGACGTCACGCAGATCGACGGCGGCGATGTCCGGATCTCGGCGGCGAGCCACGATCAGGGGCAGCGTGACCGTGCCGTCGAGCAGGTCGGCGCCGCGGGGCTTGCCCGTGCGTTCCGGGGGACCGGTCACGTCGAGGACGTCGTCCAGGATCTGGAAGGCGAGTCCGATCTGCTCGCCGAACGCGGCCAGCGCGCTCAGCATGCCGTGTGCCTGAAGCGCCCCCAGCTCGCAGGCTGCCCTGAAGAGGACGGCGGTCTTGAGTCGGCAGCGCTCGAGATAACGCTCGACGCTCAGCTCGGTGGCGAACGCGTCGGCGCGCTGCATTACCTCGCCCGCGGCGAGCTCGCGGCTCGCCCGAGCCAGGACCCGCACGGACTCGACCGACCCCGTCATGGCCAGCTCGGCGAAGGCACGGGAGAACAGCAGATCCCCGGTGGCGATGGCGATGCTTCGTCCACCAGTCGCGAACACGGTCGGCCGGCCCCGGCGCAGCGGCGAGCCGTCGAGAACGTCGTCATGGATCAAGGTCGCGCCATGGACCAGCTCAACCGCGACCGCGGCTCGGAGCAGCCCGTCGGTGGAGGGCGGCGGCGCCCCGGCGGCCAGGAACACGAGCAGAGGCCGCAGTCGCTTGCCCCCCGCGGCGATGGTCTGCCCCGCGTAGCGGCCGAGAAGCTCGCCGTGACCCGACGCCAGCTCGTTCATGCGGCTCTCCGTGCGCTCGAGCAGAGCGAGGATCTCCTCGCCTCCGAGGTCAACCACGGTTTGTACGGCCGCCGCGCTCACGCGTTCGACACTACCCCTACGTGGAGCGCGATGATGCCTCCGGCGGTCAAGCGGTAACGAATCTGGGCCAGTCCCGCTGACCACATCACCCGCGCCAGCTCCTCGGGCCCCGGGAATCTGCGGACCGAGCTCGGGAGGTAGCTATAGGCGGCCGCGTCTCCGGCCAGCCGGCCGAGCGCAGGGACCAGGCGATCGAACCAGAGATTGAAGAACCAGGCCAGCGGGG
>DATGFT010000012.1:0-57629 GCA_035308915.1 Solirubrobacteraceae bacterium | reverse complement strand
CGATAACACGACGCGAAAGCTGCTGAGCGAGGACAAGCGCCCACTCGACGTGGGCTTCTTCTTCTCGCTCGGCCACTCGAGTGTCGTCTTCCTCCTCTCCGTGGCGCTGGCCGCGGCGGGCGGGGCGGTCCAGAGCGCGGTGCCGAGCCTCCGGCTCTACGGCGGAACGGTGGGCGCTGTCGTCTCCGGCTCCTTCCTCTGGGCGATCGGCCTCCTCAACCTGGTCGTTCTGGTCAGGATCATCGCCGCGGGCCGGGCGTTCCGGGCCGGCCGCGGGGCCGAGGCGGCCCTCGAAGCGGGGCTGCTCGAGAGAGGGCTGATGTGCCGTCTGTTTGCCCGGCCGCTGAGGCTTGTGACCAGGAGCCGTCAGATGTATCCGATTGGCCTGCTCTTCGGCCTCGGCTTCGACACGGCTTCGGAGGTGGGGTTGCTGGCCATCACGGCCGGGGCGGCCAGCGGCCAGGTGCCGGCGTTGGCCGTGGTGGCGCTGCCCGTCCTGTTCGCGGCCGGTATGTCGCTGATGGACACGGCCGACGGGATCTTCATGAGCAAGGCCTACCGGTGGGCCTTCTCGAGCCCGGTGCGCAAGCTCTACTACAACACCGCCGTCACAGGCCTCTCGGTGGCGGTGGCGCTGCTCATCGGCTCCGTGGAGCTGGGGCAGGTACTGGCGGTGAAGCTCGGGTGGAGCGGCGGCTTCTGGACTTGGCTCCAGGGTGTCGACCTCGCCTCCCTTGGGTACGTGGTCGTCGGTCTGTTCGTCGTGGTTTGGGGTGGGGCGCTCCTGATATGGCGCCGGGTCGCGCCGGCCGTGCAGCACGCGTGAGGTAGCTTCGCCGGGGGGGCGTTCGCGCTGCGGGGGCGTCCGCGCTGCGGGGTCGTTCGCGCTGCGGGGGCGGCCGCGCTGCGGGGGCGGCCGCCTGCTGGTGCGTCCGCGTCGAGGGGCGTCCGCGTCGGGGGGCGCCCGCCTCCGCCCATGCGCCACCGCAAACGCGCAAATCCCGTCACTTCAACGAGCGGCTTGCGCGTTTGCAGGCCACAGGCGGGTCAATGTGAACGGCTCGCGGGTCGAGGACAACGCGTTCACGTTTGCGGTTTCTTGCAGGAGCCGCGATCACCACGAGGGGGCTTCGCTGAAAAAAGCGTCCCGAATCGCGGCTGCGGCCGAGTGGGGCGTTTTTTGGTCTCCAGAGGATCAAAAAGCGGCCGGCCTGAGACCGCTCGTCGTGAGGGACGCTTTTTTTCACGCCGGTGAACCGAGGGGCCCAGGTGAACCGTGGGGGCCCAGTGGGACCCGCCACCGCCGTCAGGACCGTCAAACCCCCCAACGACCCCCACCCCAAGCCCCAACGAACCCCAATCCCCCAACGAACCCCAACCCCCAAGCCAAATCCTATCTCTGCGCTAGGATTTATCCCGTGCCAGCAACCACAGCAATCCGGCCTGCTTCCTGTGCCTGAGGTGATCGAAGTCTGCCCTGTCGCTGAGCTTCAGCCGGGCCAGGTTCGGCTCGTCGAATGGGAGGATCTGGAGATCGGTGTCTTCAATTGTGGCGGGACGGTTTACGCCATTGAGGATCGCTGCTCGCACGACAACGGACCCCTCGCCGAGGGCGAGTTCGACCAGGACAACTGCACCGTCGAGTGCCCCCGTCACGGGTCGCTGTTCGACATCCGGACCGGAAACCCGAAGACCCTGCCCGCATACGTTCCGGTGGACACCTTTCCGGTGATCATTGAGGATGAGACGATCAAGCTAGAGGTGGAGTGATGGCCGTTACCGAACCGAAAATCCCCCAGACCACGCAGCTCACCGAGAATGAGCAGTTGCGCGGGATCAACGCCGACTACACCGAGCGCTACGGCTTCCACGACGCCGAGAACTACCTCTACAAGGCGCCCAAGGGCCTGAGCCGGGAGCTGGTCGAGAAGATCTCAGAGTTCAAGTCAGAGCCCCAATGGATGCGGGAATTCCGCCTCAAGGCCCTGGACCACTTCCTCTCCCGTCCACAGCCGACCTGGGGCTCGCCGATGCTCCAGGAGGTCGACTACGACGACATCCACTACTTCGTCCGCGCCTCCGAGCGCGCCGAGCGCTCGTGGGACGACGTCCCCGACGACGTGAAAAAGACCTTCGACCGCCTCGGGATCCCCGAGGCCGAGCGGAAGTTCCTGTCCGGGGTCGGAGCCCAGTACGAGTCCGAGGTCGTCTATCACCAGGTCCGCAAGGACCTCGAGGACCAGGGCGTGATCTTCATGGACATGGACTCAGGCCTCCGGGAGCACGAGGACCTCGTCAAGAAGTACTTCGCCACCGTGATCCCGCCCAACGACAACAAGCTCGCGGCGCTCAACTCCGCCGTGTGGTCGGGCGGCTCGTTCGTCTACGTCCCTGAGGGCGTCCACGTCGAGATGCCGCTCCAGGCCTACTTCCGGATCAACACCGAGAACATGGGCCAGTTCGAGCGCACGCTGATCATCGCCGAGCCGGGCTCCTACGTGCACTACGTCGAGGGCTGCACTGCGCCCACGTACAGCAGCTCGAGCCTCCACTCCGCGGTAGTTGAGCTGATCGCTCTCCCGGGGGCCCGGATCCGGTACACGACCGTCCAAAACTGGTCGACCAACGTGTTCAACCTGGTGACCAAGCGGGCGATCGCCCAGGAGGACGCCACCGTCGAGTGGGTGGACTGCAACCTCGGCTCCCGTCTGACCATGAAGTACCCGAGCGTCTACCTGATGGGTGAGCGCGCGCACGGGGAAATCCTCAGCATCGCCTTTGCGGGCAAGGGCCAGCATCAGGACGCCGGCGGCAAGATCATCCACGCCGCTCCCAACACGACCTCGAACATCTTCGCCAAGTCGATCTCCAAGGACGGGGGGCGCGGGTCCTACCGGGGCCTGCTGGAGATCGCCAAGGGCGCCCACGGCGCACGCTCCAAGGTCGTCTGCGACGCCCTCCTCCTCGACGAGGAGTCACGTTCCGACACCTACCCGACGATCCGCATCTCCGAGGACGACGTCAACGTCGGGCACGAGGCGACGGTGTCCAAGGTCGGGGACGACCAGCTCTTCTACCTGATGTCGCACGGGATCCCGGAGGACGAGGCGTCGAAGCTGATCGTCAACGGCTTCATCGAGCCCATCACCAAGGAGCTCCCGATGGAGTACGCGGTCGAGATGAACCGGCTGATCGAGCTCCAGATGGAGGGCTCGATTGGGTAGTCCGGCGGCCCCGGGCGCGCTCGAGCTCCCGACCTTCAAGGGTCGCCCCGGCTGGGAGTTCACCGACATCTCGGGGCTGGATCTCGCTGCCTTCGAGACGGTGAGCGGACCACAGGAGGCCGTAGAGCCCGCCGAGACGCTGTTCGCGCTCCCCGAACCAACTGAGCTCCCCGAGGGCGTGATCGTCGCCCCGATCGATCAGGCACCGCGGGAGCTGCTCGGGTCGGTCGTCGGCGCCGACGACGTCTTCACGATGCTCAACGACGCCGGGGCGTACCGGGCGGGGTCATTTGTCTACGTCCCCCGCGGGGTCGCCCTGACCGAGCCGATCGCGCTCAGCACCGTCCAGCCGCGCGCCGGCAGCCTGCTTCACCAGCGCACCCTGGTTGTGCTCGAGGCCGGCGCCCAGGCCGAGGTGTGGGAGCAGTACCTCTCGCCGGCCGGGGATCCGGACGGCGTCGTCAACGTCGTCACCGAGCTCGTGATCGGCGAGGGGGCGCGCCTGCGCTACGTCTGCGGACAGGCCCTCAGCGAGAAGACCTGGATCTTCGGCGCCCAGCGGGCCGAGATCGCGCGCGACGGCTCGCTTGACTGGGTCGCCCTGGGCTTCGGCTCGACCAACGGGCGCGTGCGCATGGAGACCAAGCTGGCGGGTCAGGGAGCCGAGGCTCGGGTCACCGGCGCCTACGCGAGCCACGGTCGCCAGCACATCGACTTCGACACCACCCAGGAGCACGCCGCGCCCCACACGACCTCGGACCTCGCCTTCCGGGGGGTTCTTCAGGGACGCTCGACGGCGGTCTGGAAGGGCAACATCATCGTCGACCCGGGGGCCCAGAAGACCGACGCCTTCCAGGAGTCACGCAACCTGCTGATCTCCAAGCGAGCGCACGCGGACGCCATCCCGGGGCTCGAGATCCAGGCCAATGACGTCCGCTGCACGCACGCGGCCGCGGTCGCGCAGGTGGACCCGGAGCAGCTCTTCTACCTGCGCTCACGCGGCCTGCGTGAGGAGGTGGCCAAGCGCCTGGTCATCGAGGGCTTTCTCGCCGCCCTGGTCGAACGCTTCGAGGCCGGGTCGGTGCGTGAGCGACTGGCGGAGGCGCTCGAGCGGCGACTGGCCCTCGTCCTCGCCGAATAGGCGTCCCATCCTCGTATATGTTGGGCAGCGATCGACGCTGTGCACGCCCTACCGAGCTCCCCAGCGGAACCAGGCGGCGGTGAGTCTGCCGAGCCCTCAGCCCCGGAAACCGATAGCGGCGGGCCCGGAATCACTCTCGCCATGACCCTCGTCGTGCGCGACGAGGAGGACATTCTCGAGACCAACCTCCGCTATCACCTCGACCAGGGCGTCGACTTCATCTACGCGGTCGACCACAACTCGAGTGACGGGACCCCGGACATCCTCCGTGAGTTCGAACGCGCCGGCGTGCTGCGCTTCCTGCGTGAAGAGGACGAGGTCCACGATCAGGGCCGACGGGTCACGAACCTCGCCCGCCTCGCCCACGCCGAGCTCAAAGCCGACTGGGTGATCAACAACGACGCGGACGAATTCTGGTGGCCGGTGGCCGGAAGCCTCAAGGACGTCCTCGGCGCGTATCCCGACCGCTTCGGCAAGCTCCTGGCCTGGCGCCACGACTTCCTGCCCCGGCCGGACTCCGGCGCGCCGTTTTACGAGGCGATGATCTGGCGCAGAGCGAAGTCGCTCACGCCGAGCGGGACCGTCCTCGAGCCGAAGGCGGCCCACCGCGGCGGCGCCGACGTCGTCATCACCCCGGGTAACCACGATGCCCTTGGCACCCTGGAGGCGGCGCCGCTGCTGCCGTTCATCGAGGTGCTGCATTTCCCGGCCCGCAGCTACGAGCAGTTCGAGCGCAAGATCCGCCACCTCGGACACGGGTACGAGCTGCTGACCGACCGCGACCCCGCGGTCGGCCGAGATCAGCTCAAGCTGCTGGAGCTGCTGCGGGCGGGCGAGCTCCGGCCCTACTTCGACCGCTGGGTGGTGCCGGAGGCCGAGCTCATCCGCGGGGCCGCCGAGGGCCTCTACGTGAAGGACGAGCGACTGCGCCGCTTCCTATCCGATCCGCCGCCACGCGCCCGTGAGCGAGGCGAATCGCAGCAGGTCGCGGAGCTCACGCGACGCGCCGTGGCCGCCCTGGCCAACATCGAGGACGCCGAGCGGGCCCGCGCGGAGGCCACCAGTCAGCTCGAGGCAGAACGGGCCGCGCATGCACACACGACGGCCGCTCTGGCGGAGTCCACCCACACGCTCGAGGTGATTCGCTCGAGCAAGCTGTTCCGTTGGACGTCGGCGGTGCGCAAGCGCTATTACCGGCTGCGCAGGTAGCTGCGGGATCGACGACGAGCGCCTGTAGTTTCGCCGCCCCTCTTGCCAACTCGTCACGGCCCCTTACACTCACCATCCTCGTAGTCGATCCAGGGGGTTCTCTCAATATGCGTTTGTTGATCCTGCGCGTGGCGGCTGCCACCGCGGCAATTGTCTTGGCCGGGGGCGCAGCCGCCCAGGCCCACACTGCTCTCCATGCGCCCAAGCACAAGCGCGGCGCGACCACGGCCTCCAACTGGTCGGGCTATTCGGTCGATGGGACGAACGCGGTGCAGGCGATCGGGACCTGGCAGCAGCCTGCGGCCTCGTGCGGAATCGGCGAGAACAGCTGGTCCTCGCCGTGGGTCGGGATCGACGGCGACAACAGCAACACGGTCGAGCAGACGGGGACCGACTCAGACTGCAACAACGGCCAGCCGTATTACTACGCCTGGTATGAGATGTACCCCCAGAAGCTCTACACGATCAACATGCCGATCGTCCCGGGTCACATCTACACGAGCTCGGTGACCTACGCCTCGGGTGTCTTCACCCTCAAGCTGAGCGACGACAGCACGAACCCGATCACCACCTTCGTGACCCAGCAGGCGTCGAAGAAGGCGCGGCGGAGCTCGATCGAGTGGATCATGGAGGGCCCGTCGAGCAGCGGCCTGACCAACTTCGGCCAGGTCAACTTCTCCAAGGACTCGGGCACGATCAACGGCCAGACCGCCGGCCTCGGCAGCTTCGCCAACCCGAATCAGATCACGATGGTGTCCAACAGCGGTGCCGTGCGGGCGCAGCCCTCGGCGCTCAGCGGCAACGCCTTCGGGGTGGCCTTCGTCTCGCACTGAGCGGCGGCGGGAGCGGCACGACCTACCCGCTGCTCAGCGCGTCCAGCTCCTCCGCTGAAAGCTCCAGTTCGCCCGCTTCGAGGTTCTCCTCGAAGTGGGCGATCGAGCTCGTGCCCGGGATCGGCAGCGTGACCTCCGAGCGCCCGAGCAGCCAGGCCAGCGCCACCTGCGCCGGGGTCGCGTCGTGGGCCCGCGCCACGTCGTCGACCGCGCCACCCGGCTTGGCCAGGCGCCCGACGGCGAGCGGGAAGTAGGGGAGGAAGGCGAGCCCGTCGCGCTCGCAGATCTCGAGCACCTCCTCGGAGCCACGGTTGCTGAGGTTGTAGAGGTTCTGCACCGAGACGACCTCGGCGATCGCCCGGGCGCGCTCGAGTTCCTCCGCGGAGACGTTGGAGACGCCGACGTGCCGGATCTTCCCCTCCTCCTGAAGCTCGACCAGCGCCCCCACCGAGTCCTCGATCGGAACCTGAGGATCGACCGTGTGGAGCTGGTAGAGGTCGATCCGCTCGAGCCTCAGCCGGCGCAGCGAGCTCTCACAGCAGCGCTTCAGGCGCTCAGGCCGGCACGCCGCCTCCCAGCGGCCCGGCGCGGGACGCTCGAAGCCGCCCTTGGTCGCGATCACGAGATCCTCGGGGTACGGGTGAAGCGCCTCGGCGATCAGGGTCTCGGACACCTCGGGCCCGTAGGAGTCGGCGGTGTCGATCAGGTTGACCCCGGACTCGACCACACGCCGGAGCAGCGCCCGGGCGCCGGCCACGTCGTCGGGTTCGCCCCAGACTCCCTCGCCGGTGATGCGCATCGCCCCGAAGCCGATCCGCCCCACCTCGAGGTCTCCGCCCAGCTTGAAGGCGGCAGGCTCGCTCATGGATTGAGGGCTATGGAGGGGATCCCTGCCCCGCTCATGGGTTCCCCGCGTTATACGGAATCTGAGGACCGGTCGTGGGGTTGCGACTGAACGTCTCGCCGGGCGGGACCTTGGCCAACCCGGTCCACGTCGGACCCTGGTTACCGGGCGTGTGCTGATCGCTCTCGAGGTTGCGCTGCTGCGGATCGGAGGCGTTCAGCTTCAGCGGGTAGCCGCGCTGGAGCGACTCACAGTCGGCGTTGCCGTTGTTATCCACTGCGGCCCCGTAGTTGGGGCCGTGCCAGTACTCGGGTGTCTGTCCGGGCGGGACCTGCTGGCCGTTGGCGGGCTGATCGGCGGGGAGGCTGCCGACGCTGTTCTGCTGCTGGTTGCCGAACATGATCAGCGCCCGCTGGGCCATGCCGAAGTTCGTTTGCTGAGACACGAGGTCGGCGATCTCCGTCCACATGTAGTTCCAGGAATTGCACGCGGTCACGTAGGGACCCAGGTAGCGGATCGTCGGGTTCAGCGTGTTCACCGTCCCGCCCAGGCCGTTGATCGCCACATTCGTGCCCGGATCTCGCACCAGCGCATCCAAAGTCGACAGCACGCCCTGAAGCTCTCGGTTCATCGACGGCGTCCGCGGCAAGACGCGAACCCCGGCCGCCAGCGCCGGATTCACATTCGGTAGCGCCTGACGGAGCGCCACCGTCGCCGGCGCCATGTAATCGGAGAACCGGGTCAGGTCGACCAGGAACGGCTGCTGGACCCGCAGCGACGCGGTCGAGACCGCCAAAGTCGGCGGCGACTCCCGGATCGTGGCCTCCAGATCCGCCGGATTCTTAGAGATCGCGGCGAATGTCGTCGCCTGATCGGTGAACAGCCGCGAGTTGATCTGGGCCACCGGGGAGACGGTGGAGAAGAACCCGTTCAGGGCGCCGAGGAACCGGGTCAGCTCGGTATGCGGGTCAGACAGGTACTGGGCCACCGGGCGCAGATGGCCGAACAGCGCCGGAAGGCTCGCGATCGTGTCATTGAGAGCGGAGCCCCGGGCGGTCAGCGCGTCGCCATATCCGGCCAGATCCCGCTGGATGGCCGGCCGTGTCCGGGCGTCGAACATCTGGTTGATGTCGTCGAACTGCACCGGCACCGAGGTGTGCGACACCGACATCGTGCCGCCGTCAGGGAACACCCGGCTCGAGTGCCCGTAGTGCAGCTCGACGTACTTGAGCCCGAGCAGCGACCGCGGCGCGATTGTCGCCGTCGAATCGATCGGGACCTTGCCGTTGGCCTCGTTGAGCTGGAGCGTGGCCTGGGCCAGGATCGTCCCGTTTGGCCCCTCCACCGGGTGCATCTCGGCCACCAGCCCGACCCGATAACTCCCCTGGTCGACATCGTTGCCCGGCACGAGCGCCGCCCCGTTGGGAAAGTCGACCTTGAGCTGACGCGTGGGCACGAAGGGGAGACCGGTGTTGGCGTTATAGGACAGGAACACGGCCACGATCGCGACCAGCACCGTGACCGCCCCTATCAGGACGGGATTGGCAAACGCGGAGCGCTGGAGCTCCCCGGGCGGGACGGGCGGCCGCTGCGAGCCGGCGGTCTTCAGCGTGACCGGGTCAAAGGGCGGGCGCTCATAGCCGCGCTCTTCCGCCCGCTGCCAGGCCTCGCGCGCTCCCTCCCAGTCCCCGGCGCGCGAGCGCAGCAGCCCGAGGCGAAACGCGCCGTAGCCATCGCCGCGCTCGTCGGCCCGCTGGTAGGCGGCCTCGGCGTCATCCAACCGCCCTCGCGCTTCCGCGAACACGCCCGTGTACGCCGCCCCCACCGCCTCGCCCTGCTCATCGGCCCGCCGGTAGGCGGCCTCCGCGGCGTCCATATCGCCGCGGGCGACCAGGCGGTTGCCCTCATCGAGTGGTGACTGCGCTCCGTTGCCTCCCGCGGGTCCCATGTCCTGATGTGTCGCCACTCACCGGCAACCTACCTAGCTCTAATGCCCCAAGTTCCAGTTCATTTGTGCGGATCCGCACGCGCGCGGGAGCGAGGTGGGTAGCAGAGGGCGAAAAACGCTCGGTCCAGCGCCGGCCACGTCTGATTCGAGCTGGCCGCGGGCGTACGATCCGCGAACATGGCACGCGGCACACCGCCCCTGATCCCGCTCGGCTACGGCAAGTTCGTGCGCGCCGACCGCGTCTTCGCCCTGGTCCCGCTCGAGGGTCCCGAGCGCGGCGATGGGCGGCGGACGCTCGTGTACGTCGAGGGCGTCGAGGACCCGATCATCGCCTCTCGCTCCGAGAGCGCGATCGCGCGGGACCTGGCCGACGCTCTCGGCCAGGGCTCAGCGCGGGGACGCCATGGCCTCGCCGAGGCGACGGGACAGGAAGCCCTGTTTTGACCGACCGCCGGGTCGTGCTGCTCCGGGGCATCAACCTGGGGCCCCGGAATCGCGTCGCCATGCCTGAGCTCCGCGAAGCGCTGAGCGAGGCCGGATACGCCGGCGTGCGGACCTATGTCCAGAGCGGCAACGTCGTCCTCGACTCCGCCGAGGCTCCGACCGAGCTCGAGGCCCGGTGCGAGCGCCTGATCGACGAGCGCTTCGGCCTGAGCATCCCGGTGGTCGTGCGATCGCGCGACGAGCTCGCCGCGGTCGTAAAGAGCAATCCGCTCCGCCGCGTGGCCAGCGAACCCAAGCGCTACCAGGTCAGCTTCCTGGCCGAAGCCCTCGAACCCGATCAGGTCAAGCAGCTCGAAGCCCTCGCGACGGGCGGCGAGCGCCTGGTCGCGCGCGGCCGCGAGCTCTACGCCTGGCACCCCAACGGCGTCGCCCGCTCGAAGCTGTGGGCCGCACTCGCGGGGACGGGGCTCCGAACCAAGGCGACGGCCCGGAACTGGAACACGGTCGAAACCCTCCTGGCCATGGCGAGCGAATGAGCGCCCGCAGCTACACGGTCGTCGACGTGTTCACCGACACCCCGCTTCAGGGCAATGCGCTGGCCGTGTTCACCGACGCCAATGGCATGACCGATGAGCTGATGCAGCGCACCGCGCGGGAGCTCAACCTCTCAGAGACCGCGTTCGTCCTTTCGGGTCCAGGCGGAGCTGACGCCGCGGTGCGGATCTTCACCCCGGCCGACGAGCTGCCCTTCGCCGGGCACCCGGTGCTCGGCACCGCCTTCGTCCTCGCCACGCGCGCACAGTCAACAAACGTCACACTCGCGACGGCCGCGGGCCCGGTGCCGGTGGCGCTGCGCTGGCGCGACGGCGCGGTCACCTACGGCGAGATGGACCAGCCGATCCCCACGCGCGAAGACTTCCCGTACGCCGAGGCGCTGCTCGAAGCGCTCGGCCTCGAGCGTTCTGAGCTCCCGATCGAGGCCTACCGCAACGGTCCAGTCCACGTCTACGTGGCCCTCAGAGACGAGGCGGCGGTGGCCGCGCTTCGCCCCGACGGCGCCGCCCTGGCCGACCTCGGAGCCGGATTCGGGATCAGCTGCTTCGCTGCCCAGGGCGACCGCGTGAAGACGCGAATGTTCGCGCCCGCCCTCGGCGTCCCCGAGGATCCCGCCACCGGTTCGGCGGCTGGGCCATTGGCGCTGCACCTGGCGCGCCATGGCCGCATCGCCTTCGGCCAGCAGATCGAGATTCGCCAGGGCGAGGAGGTCGGCCGGCCGTCTCGTCTCTACGCGTGGGTCGAGGGCTCCGGCGCCGGGGTGGACCGTGTGGTCGTCGGCGGCTCGGCGGTCATCGTGGCCGCGGGGACCTATCGGGTGCAGTAGGAGCAGGTGCCCGCGCTGCAGTAGACGCACCCACCTGCCGGTGAGATACTGGCCCTGCCATGGCCGAGCCCGCCCACGTGCTCGTGGTCGCTCATCAGACGGCCGCCACCGCGCCGTTGCTCGACGCCGTCAGGGCCCGCGCCCAGGAGGGCGCCGCGACCTTCCACCTCGTGGTCCCGCGCCAGCCCCACGGCCTCAACAAGCTCCTCGATCCCGAGGACTTCGGGCGCGAGGAGGCCGAGCGGGTGCTCGCCGACTCGCTGCCCAAGCTCTCCGAGGCCACGGGCCAGGAGGTCACCGGGAGCATCGGTGACTCCGAGCCCCTGGCCGCGATCCAGGACGCGATCAACCTCGGCGACTACGACGAGATCATCATCTCGACCCTGCCCCTCGGCGTCTCCCGCTGGTTGAAGCTCGACCTGATCTCGAAGGCCCGCGGGCTGGGGCTGCCGATCACCCACGTCCTCGCCCCGAGCGGAGTTCAGGCGATCGCGTAGGCTGACCGGACACGGTCAGCATCGACATCCAGGCCTCCGGGCCCAAGCACGGAGTGGCATGACAACTACCAGCGTTCGCACACTTGATAACTACGTCGGCGGCCAGTGGGTCTCGGCCGCCGACCCCACCGACGTCCTCGACGTGACCAATCCCGCCACCGGCGAGGTCCTGGCCCGCGTCCCCCTCTCCGGGCGCAGGGACCTCGACGCCGCGGTCCAGGCGGCCCGCGCCGCCCTGCCGCAGTGGCGTGCCGTCTCGACCATCGCCCGGGCGCGCAAGCTGTTCGAGCTGCGCGAGCGGCTCGTGGCCCGGCAGGAGGACATGGCCCGCTCGGTGACGACCGAGATGGGCAAGACGATCGTCGACGCTCGCGCCGAGGTGGGGCGGATGATCGAGATGGTCGAGGCGGCGTGCGCGATCCCGACCACGATGCAGGGCCGAATCCTCGAGGACGTGAGCCGGAACGTCGATGCCGAGACGATCCGCCAGCCGGTAGGGGTGTGCGCCGCGATCGTGCCCTTCAACTTCCCCGCCATGGTCCCGTTCTGGTTTCTTCCCTTCGCGATCGCGTGCGGCAACACGTTCGTGCTGAAGCCCTCCGAGCAGGTCCCTATGACCCAGCAGATCGCCTTTGAGGAGCTCGATCAGCTCGGGCTCCCGGCCGGGGTGGTCAACCTGGTCAACGGCGCCCGCGACGTGGTCGAGGGGATCCTCGAGCACCCCGAGATCGACGCCGTCTCGTTCGTCGGCTCGGCGCCGGTGGCGCGCCTGGTCTACGAGCGCGCGGCCAGGGCGGGCAAGCGCGTCCAGGCCCTCGGCGGAGCCAAGAATCACATGATCGTGATGCCCGACGCGGTGGTCGAGAACACCGTGCAGGGCATCCTCGGGTCGGCCTTCGGGGCCGCGGGGCAGAGATGCATGGCGGGGTCGGTGCTGGTGACTGTCGGTGACGCCCACCAGCAGCTGATGCCGGCCCTGATCGACGCCGCCAAGGCGCTCCACGTCGGCGACGGGCTCGAGGAGGGGACCGACGTCGGGCCGGTGATCTCAGGCAGCGCTCAGGAGCGGATCACGGGCTGGATCGACCGGGCTGACCGGGTCCTCGTCGATGGGCGTGAGGGCGTCCCCGAGCGCGGCTGCTTCGTCGGCCCCACGATCATCGAGGTCGACCGCGATGACCCGATCGTCGGCGAGGAGGTGTTCGGTCCGCTGCTCGCCGTGGTGCGAGTGAACTCGCTCGACGAGGCGATCGAGATCCTCAACTCGAGCCGGTTCGGCAACGGCGCCTCGATCTTCACCGAATCCGGCGCCTCGGTCCGCCGCTTCCGCCACGAGGCTCAGGCGGGGATGATCGGCGTCAATCTCGGCGTGGCGGCGCCGGTCGCCTTCTTCCCCTTCTCCGGCTGGAAGGACAGCTTCCTCGGCGACCTCCACGCCCACGGCCCGGACGCGGTCGAGTTCTACACGCGCAAGAAGACCGTCACCAGCCGCTACTTCTCAAGCGGCCAGGGAAGCGGCAGCTACTTCGTCGAGAGGTAACGGGGGGGCGTGGGAGATAACTTAGACATAGGCCAAGTTATCTCCCACACCACGGCGCGCGTCAGTCGCGCGCTGCCCAAGCCCTAGCCGTTGGGTAGCGGCGAATCGGTGCCCGCGCCGGCGCAGTAGCCGGTGCCGGCATTCGCGCGGTTGCTCCACAGCGACTGCACCGCGAAGCGCTCGCCGGCGTTACCGGTGATGTCGCCCAGGGCGCCGTAGATCGGCTCCGGAGGCCCTTGGCCGGTGAGCAGGTTCTCGCCCACCCAGGCGCACTTGTCGCCGTTCTCGTTGGCGTCGACAGCGTCATACCAGCCGCCCTCGTTGGTCTGGGTGCCGGTCAGGCCGGTGCTGACGATGTCCTCGGCGCCCGGGTCGGTGATCGTCTCCTCGATCTCGTGCCCGAGCACGATCGAGAAGCCGTCGAGCTTGCCCGCCGCGTCGGTGTTGACCGCGTTCTCGCCGCACACGTTGACCCCGTTCGAGTTGATCGCGAGCTGGTAGGGCATGTTCGTGTACGCGAACGCCTGGGTGATGTCCGGGCCCTTGTAGAGCGCCGCCGCGGCCGGCACTCGCGTGTCGGTGTAGTCGTGGAAGGCGCAGTAGCCCTGGTTGAGCGCGTTCGGGTCGCTGTAGGCCGGCGGCTGGGCGATGATGATGTTCGCGTCCTTCAGATCGGTGATCCCGAAGTGCGCGATCGCCCGCTGCGCCTCGGCCGCGAGGTCGTAGTACGTGTTCCCCGGGCCCGCGGGCGCCGAACCGCTCGTGCTCGGAAGCCCGGTGATGCTGTTCGAGTCATCGACCCAGATCCCGGCCAGGACGTTCGGGTCGTTGGAGATGTACTGCTTGCCGGCGCTGCTGTTCTCGTAGTACTGCGTGCTCACGCCCGCCCAGCCGGTTCCGCCCATCTGAGCCACGAAGTCGGCCATGTACTTCCCGGCGCCGTCGGGGTCGCAGGCCAGCGTGGCGCTGATCGAGCCCTCGGTGATGTTCTCCGGCGAGCACGTCCGGCCGGGGAAGGCTCCCGGCTCACCCCAGCCCCAGTAGACGATGTACTCCTTGGGGTGCACCTCCACGGGGCCGCCCCAGTAGGCCATGTTGCCCATGTAGGGCAGCGACGTAGCCGGGGTCTCCGGCAGGCCGCAATTCGAGAACGGCGCCGGCAGGTAGCCGCTCTCCGGACACGGCGGCGCCGGCGGGGTCAGGGTCGCATCGGCGGCGTGGATGCCGGCTTCCTGCTGAAGTCGCTTGGCGATCGAGGGCAGGAAGATGGGCTTGGCCGAGGCGACTCCCGCGAAGCCGAGGCCGAGCGCCAATCCGAGCGCGACCGAGGCACGAACACGTTTCACGCTGTGAACCTCCAATCTTGAGCCGGCCACCCTGGATCGTGGGCCGGCGCGTTTCTCCCTAGGCGGACGTATACCCCCGGAGCGCAGCTTTGAAATCGCCACACCGGTTTTCAGGTGTTCGGGGGCGTGCATGCACGCCCCCGCGGGTGGCCGCATGCGGCCACCCGGCCGCGGGCGCATGCGCCCGCGGCTACTGAAGCGTCGCCTTGACGCTGATCTCGAGACCGGTCAGCGCGCGGGAGACCGGGCAGTTCTGCCCCGCCTCGGCGGCCGCCTGCTCGAACGCGGCCTGGTCGATCCCGGGCACCCGGCCCGTGACCGTGAGCTCGGAGGTCGTGACCGTGGGGGCGCCGTCACGCTGATCGAGCGTGACCTCGGCGGATACGTCGAGCACCTCGGGGGCATGGCCGGCCTCGGTCAGCTCGTGCGAGAGGGCCATCGAGAAGCACGAGGCGTGGGCGGCGGCGATCAGCTCCTCGGGGCTCGTCTTGCCCTCCGAGCGCTCGGTCCGGGAGGCCCAGGTGACCTCGAAGGCGTCGAGGGCTCCGCTGTCGAGCTTGACCGTTCCCGTGCCGTGGACCAAGTCGCCCTGCCACTCGGTGCTCGCGCTGCGCTCGGCCATGGCCATCTTTCCTGCCTCCTTAGTGGTGCTCGATTACGCGGTCGATAAGGCCGTACTCGACGGCCTCGTGGGCCTTGAAGAAGCGGTCGCGCTCCATGTCGGAGTTGACCTGCTCGACCGACTGGCCCGTGTGGTGGGCGTAGATCTCATCCACCCGGCGGCGGATGTTGAGGATCTCCTGGGCGTGGATCTCGATGTCGGTCGCCTGGCCCTCGAACCCCGCCGAGGGCTGGTGGATGAGGATCCGGCTGTTGGGGAGCGAGAAGCGCTTGCCCTTGGCCCCGCCGGTGAGCAGCAGCGAGCCCATCGACATGGCGACCCCGACGCAGATGGTCTGGATCTCCGGCTTGATGAACTGCATCGTGTCGTAGATGGCCAGCCCGGAGTAGATCGAGCCGCCGGGCGAGTTGATGTAGATCGAGATGTCCTTGTCAGGGTCCTGGGACTCCAGGTGGAGCAGCTGGGCGACGATCAGGTTGGCCACCATGTCGTCGATCGGGGTTCCCAGGAAGATGATCCGCTCGTTGAGCAGGCGGCTGTAGATGTCGAACTCACGCTCCCCGCGCGCGGTTCGTTCGATGACCATCGGAATCAGGGGCATGACCTCAGCCTATCCACCCTCAGGGGACGATCACCGCCGAGCCCTCGAAGCGCCCGGCGCGCAGGTCGCCGAGCGCCTGCTCGGCCCGCGCCAGCTCGTAGACCTCGACCGTCGTCGAGACGGGGATCTTCTGCGCCAGCTCCAGGAACTCGTGGCCGTCCTGGCGGGTCAGGTTGGTGACCGAGCAGACCTTGCGCTCGCCGTACAGGAGGTCGTAGGAGAAGGCGGGTATCCGGCTCATGTGGATCCCGGCGCAGACGACGATGCCGTCGGGCGCGAGCACGCTCAGCGCCTGCGGCACGAGCTCGCCCGCCGAGGCGAAGATGATCGCGGCGTCGAGCGGCTCCGGTGGTTTCTCGTCGCTGCCGCCCGCCCATACGGCGCCGAGGCTCTCGGCGAACTTCTGCGTCCGCGCGTCGCCGGGCCGCGTGAACCCGAACACATTCCGCCCCTGATGCACAGCCACCTGAGCGATCATGTGGGCGGCCGAGCCGAAGCCGTAGAGCCCCAGGTTGTGGGCCTCGCCGGTGAAGCGCAGGGCGCGGTAGCCGATCAGGCCGCCGCAGAGCAGCGGCGCCACGCGCTCGGTAGAGAAGGCTTTCTCGTCGGGGAGCGGGAGGCAGTAGCGCTCGTCGGCGACGGTCAGCTCGGCGTAGCCACCGTCGATGTCGCGGCCGGTGAAGCGCGCGGCCGGGCAGAGGTTCTCGCGGCCCGTCGTGCAGTAATGGCACGTTCCGTCGGTCCACCCGAGCCACGGCAGGCCGACGCGGCGGCCGTCGTCGGTGCTCGCGACGATCTGATGGCCGAGCACGACCGGCAGCTTCGGGGCGGTGATCTCGGAGTCGCGCAGATGAAGATCGGTGCGGCAGACGCCGCAGGCGTGGACGCGCAGGCGAAGCTGTCCGGAGGCCGGCTCAGGGTCGGGCAGCTCGACCTCGCTGAGCGGCTGGCCTTGCGCCTGCAGAACGACCGCACGCATCACCGCTAGCGTAAGCGCTTCCGTGTTCCCGCTGAACCTGCCCAACTTCCTCACCGTGATCCGGATCCTGCTCGTGCCGGTCTTGGTCGTGGCCCTGCTCGACAAGACGGGCAGTGGGGACCTGCTCGCCGCCGTGGTCTTTGCCGTCGCCTCGCTGACCGACGCCATCGACGGGTACCTGGCGCGCCACCGCAACTCGATCACCACCTTCGGCAAGCTGATGGACCCGCTGGCCGACAAGCTGCTGATCATCGCGGCCTTGGTCGTGCTGGTGTCGCTGGGTCGACTCGAGGCGTGGGTGGCGATGGTGATCATCGCGCGGGAGTTCGCGGTCACGGTGCTTCGCGTCGCCGTGGGGAGCCAGCAGCATGTGGTGATCTCGGCCAGCGGCTTCGGGAAGGTGAAGACCGCGCTGCAGGTGGCGATGGTCATCTGCGTGATCGCCGTGCACGGCAAGCCGCTGTGGCTCGAGCTCCTGATCTACGCGACGGTGATCGTGACCGTGCTCTCGGGCGCTGACTACTTCTTTGGGTTGCGGCGCGGCTTGCTGGCTCGCGAGCGGAAGACTCAGGGCACCTGATCGAGCCAGGCGCGGCGGCTCGTATGGCCGCGGCTCGGCTCGCCCGTGGCCAGCTCGCGGCGGATCTCCCCGAGCGTCCCGAACCGCTCGGCGACGACGTTGTGCTGGTGGATCGTCTCCAGGTTGACCTGGCGCGCGGAGACGAACACGGGGTCGGCGAGCTGGGGGAAGCGGTCGACGACGCCCTGGATCATCTCCCGAACGCAGTCCTCGACGAAGC
This sequence comes from Solirubrobacteraceae bacterium, assembly GCA_035308915.1. GTDB lineage: Bacteria > Actinomycetota > Thermoleophilia > Solirubrobacterales > Solirubrobacteraceae > Palsa-465. Next base: position 40,220 of record DATGFT010000012.1, on the reverse strand, counting down.
GAGGGCGCCGGTGGGCCTTCTCGACCACGGCCGCCTCGTCCGAGCGCTTCATCAGCTCGTAGATCTCTGAGGACATCGACTGCTCGACGATGTCGAGCAGCGTGCTGGCATCGATCTCGTCGTCGCACAGTTCGGTGCAGCCGACGAGCAGCGTGCCCAGGCCGCGCTGGTTGTGGGTGGCCACGGGGACCGCCTCGAGGATGCGCTCGATCTCCATCGCGTCAAAGCCCTGCTCGCGCAGCCGCTCGCGCGCGTTTCCGGCCACCAGCGCCTGCGCGCACGGGCAGGCGGTGATGCCCTGCGCGGTCACGCCGGTGATGCGCCGGGTACCGAGCTCTGAGCAGATCGCCGCGCCGTGCAGCGTGTAGAGCTCCTGGGTCTGCACGCCGGAGATCGGGGCCGGCTTGTGCTCGGGGAAGCGTGCTTCGACCGTGACCTCGGCCCGGCGCGCGCCCTGACGCTCGCGCACGAGCTGCGCGATGTGCTCGGCCAGCGTCTCGACCTTGAACGTCGACTCGCCGAGCACGACCTGGCCGATCGCCTCGTTGACCACCTCCTCGAAGCGCGACATGTGGGCGCCCTTCTGACTCGCGTCAAGTTCGGTCACGCACTCAAAGCGCGCCGAGAAGAGTTGCTCGCCGCCGTTGTGCTTGAGCCGGATGACCTTCTCGACCCCGGTCACGCCGACGCGCGACAGGCTGAGGCGGACGGCGGGAAGCTCGGACTGGACGTCGATGAACGGGAGCGGGTGGGTCATCGGTTTAAGAGTAGACGCGCCGCTTCGGCGGCCGGTCAAATGTGGGCGACGGCGGGGAGGAAAATCTTCCGTGACTTTAGTTACGGCCCGGGTTGTGCTATCACTCCGCGGTCGCATGGAGTGAGAGAGAGTCCGCCTGGATGGCTCCAGGCGGCGGAGGGAGCTCAGGGGCTGTGAGCGAGAACGGCATAGCGCTGTTGGTGGATGAGGCTCCGATCGCGGAGCTTGAGGAGTTGCGGGGGCTGATCGCCGAGGGCCAGGAACGCGGCTTTCTCACCTTCGAGCAGGTGTCCTCGTGCCTGGAGGAGATCGAGGTCACCAAGGAGCAGATTCAGGAGCTCCACTCCTATCTCGACGAGCAGGGGATCGACGTCGTGGATGCCGACGGCCGGCTGGCCAAGTCCGAGGGGGGCACGGTTGAGCGCGCCAGCGAGCAGGCCGCCGAGCCGGAGGCCGAGCAGCCGCGCAAGAAGATCGAGGTCGATCTCACGGTCGAGCCCTCGCTCGATTCGCTGCGCCTCTACCTGCGCTCGATTGGCCGCGTCAACCTGCTCACGGCCGACCAGGAGGTGTCGCTGGCCAAGCGAATCGAGCGCGGCGACATGGCGGCCAAGCAGCAGATGATCGAGGCCAACCTCCGGCTCGTCGTCTCGATCGCCAAGGCCTACCTGGGCCGGGGACTGACCTTCCTCGACCTGATCCAGGAAGGCTCGATGGGACTCATTCGCGCGGTCGAGAAGTTCGACTATCGCCGCGGCTACAAGTTCTCCACCTACGCCACGTGGTGGATCCGCCAGGCCGTGACGCGGGCGATCGCCGACAAGGGCCGGACGATTCGCATCCCCGTGCACATGGTCGAAAAGCTCAACAAGGTGGTCCATGTTGAGCGCCAGCTCGTGCAGACACTCGGGCGCGAGCCGACGCCCGAAGAGATCGCGCGGGAGCTTGAGACCTCGGTGCGTGAGGTGCGCGACGTGCTGCGCATGGCCCAGCAGCCGATCTCGCTCGAGCGGCCGGTGGGTGAGGAGGATGACTCCGAGCTCGGGGACTTCGTCGAGGATCAGACGGCGGAGTCGCCGTTTGAGCTCGCGGCCGAGCATCTGCGCCGGGAGAACCTTCATCGAGCCCTGAACGCGCTACCCGCGCGCGAGCGTGAGGTGATCGAGATGCGCTTCGGCCTGACCGGGGAGCGGCCGTACACGCTCGAGGAGGTGGGGCGCGCCTTCAACGTCACCCGCGAGCGGATTCGCCAGATCGAGAACCACACGCTCAAGAAGCTCGAAGCGCTACCGGAGGCGCAGCGGCTCCGGGACGCCTCATAGACCTGAAAGCGCCTGGGCGCTAGGATCCGCACGGGGTCGCAGGGGACCTCGTGGGCGGGAAGCGCCGATAGGGCTCGGTGGAAAAGGGGACGAACTTGCTACATGGACGAAGGGTGAAGTGGGCTTTGGGCATTGCGGCGGCGGCGCTGGCGGCGTCGATCGTCCTCCTAGTGACGCCCGGAGCGGGCACGGCGGCTGGCAACTCGATTGTCTGCGCGCCGGTGCCGAGTCCGTCGGGAACCGGTTACTGGACACCGTTCGGCGATGGTCAGTGGACGGCCGCTGGGCTCCAGACGAGCTCGCAGCCGGATCCGAGCCAGCCGTTCGGGGTGACGTGCGGCGGCGCGAGCGTGTATGGCCCTGCCCTGCCAACGTCTGATCCGAGGCAGATCACCGCGCTGTCATTCGACTTCGTGCCCAGCGCCACCGGCCCGAGCGGCGACTCGCCGCGACTGATCGTGTGCTTCAGCGACGGCAGCAACTGCAATAGCAACGGCGACCTCGCGCCGACCGCGTGGACGGCGGGGCAGTCTCAGCATGTCGACGGGTTCGCGCCCGCGGCTAACTGGGGCAATCAGGGCGGCACATGCGGGTCGAAGACCGTGGGCAGCTTCAGCGCGGTGATCGCGTGCCATCCGGGCGCCACCGTCACCCAGGTCGCGGTGGTCAACGACAGCGGCTCGCAGTACCCCGCGGGCGAGCAGGCCGTCCTCAACAACATGACCGTCAACAACGTGGTGGCGCACGACACGCCGCCCGTGCTCGGTCAGCAGGCCGAGATCGCGCCGCTTTCAGGCTCGGTGCTCGTGAAGGCGCCGGGAAGCAAGCACTTCGTCCGCGTCAAGACGATTCAGCCCCTGCGCTACGGGGCCGTCGTCCACACGACGCGCGGGCACATCCAGGTGATCGCGGCGACTCCGGGTGGGGGATTCCAGTCCGGCGAGTTCTACGCCGGCGGCTTCAACCTGACCCAGCTTCACAACGGCTACGTCCAGGCACAGCTGGCCGGGAAGCCGACCGGGTGCGAGAGTGGCAAGCCGAAGGCCAACATCACGCGCAAGCGGACGGTGAGCCTGTGGGGCCACGTCAAGGGTCACTACACGACCCGCGGCAACTACGGCTCGGCGAGCGTCCAGGGCACCATCTGGCTGACCGAGAATCGCTGTAGCGGCACGTTCTTCCACGTGGTGGAGGGGACGCTGAAGATCCGCGACTTCGTCAAGCACAAGACGATCATCCTGCACGCCGGGCACAGCTATCTGGCGCGGCGGCCGGTGGTGGTCGACACCTTCGATCACGACGGCGACCTTCAGGCAGACAGGGGTTCGGGTCTGGTGCATGGGCGGTGATACCGCGGCTGAGCTGGCGTAGGCGCAGGGCCCTGCTGCTGGTGGCGGTGGGGGTCGCGGCGACGGCTTTGAGCGTCGCCGCGTTTGCCACCCACCTTCTCCAGGGGCCCGAGCTCCAGATGATCGACACGCATTTCTCCGTGCGTGGCAAGCAGCCGGCGCCGCGTGACGTGGCGGTCGTCGCCATCGATGCGGCGAGCTTCCAGAAGATCAACCTCAGGTGGCCGTTTCCGCGCCGCTACGAAGCCCGGGTCATCGACCGGTTACACGCGGCCGGGGCTCGGGTCATCGCCATGGACATCCAGTTCACGGCGCCGACCGATCCGAACGATGATCAGGCCCTGGCTCAGTCGATCCTGAACGCCGGCAATGTCGTGTTGACCACGGACGCGGTCAACTCGAAGGGCCAGTCGGACATCTTCGGTGGAGACGCCGTCCTGCGTCAGCTTCACGCGACCTGGGGAATCAGCAGCGTGAAGCCCGACGGCGACGGGGTGTACCGGCGGGTTCATTACTCGCTGAGCGGGGTGCGGACGTTCGCCGTGGCGGCTGCGACGCGTGCGCTCGGGCGGCCCGTGCGGGCGTCGGCGTTCCCGCCGGGGGGCAACGGGCCGATCGAGTTCGCCGGCCCACCGGGCACGGTTCCCACCTACTCGTTTTCGGACGTCTATGACGGCGCTGTCCCGGCCGGCGCGTTCCGAGGCCGTGTCGTGGTGGTCGGCGAAAGCGATCCCACCGGTGGCGACGTCCACCCCACGGCGGCCTCGCGGACCGAGCAGATGTCGGGCCCGGAGATCCAGGCCAGCGCGATCTCGACGATCCTGCGCGGCTTCCCGCTCAAGAACGCCCGCGGGTGGCTTGACGTCCTGTTGATCGTCGCAATGGGGATGGTCGTGCCGGTGGCAAACCTGCGGCTTCGCTCCTGGCGGCTCGGCGTGCTGGCGCTGCTATTCGGACTTGGCTACGTCGTGGGGACCCAGGTCGCCTTCGACAACGGGCTGATCGTCACTTTCACCTATCCCCTGATGGCGATCCTGCTGTCCACCGTCGGCACGCTCGGCGCGGATTACCTGTTCGCCGCCTTCGAGCACGAGCGCGTCCGAACGACGTTCTCCCGCTTCGTCGATGACGCGGTGATCGAGGAGGTGCTGGCCCGGGCCGGGGAGGACCTGCGGCTGGTCGGCGAGCAGCGCGTGTGCACGATCATGTTCTCGGATCTGCGGGGCTTCACCAGCGTTTCGGAGACGCTCGGCGCCGAGCGGGTGATCCAGATCGTCAACTACTACCTGGACGAGATGACCGAGGCGATCATGGCCGCGGGCGGAACCCTGGTCTCCTACATGGGCGACGGGATCATGGCCGTGTTCGGGGCGCCGCTCGATCAGCCTGATCACGCCGACCGTGCGCTTCGCGCGGCCCGCGAGATGATGGGCGAGCGCCTGAGCCGCTTCAACCAGTGGTTGCGCGATCAGGGCCTGGTCGAGAAGGGCTTCCGGATGGGGATCGGTCTGAACAGCGGGATCGCGATGGTGGGGAACGTCGGGTCGGCCCACCGAGTCGAGTACAGCGCCATCGGCGACACGACCAACACCGCGTCTCGGCTCGAGGGGATGACCAAGGGGACGCCGCACATGCTCTTCATCGCCGACACGACGACCCAGCTAATGACCGAGAGACCCGAGGATCTCGTCCTCGTGGGCGACTTCGACATCCGCGGGCGCCAGAGCAAGATGCGGATCTGGTCGGTGCCCGACCCCGACGAGGACGGTGCCGGGGCGGAGCCTGCGGCGGTGGCGGCGGAGTCTGCCGCGGCGGGGGCGGTCGCGGTGGGGGCGGGGTCTCCGGGCAACGGCGCCGGGTCCCCACCCGACGCTGGCGAGCGTGAGCCCGTCGGCGAACCGCCGGTTGTGAACACCCTGTAGCCGCGGGTCGGTCCTCCGCCGATACGCGCTCGGGAGATCGCCTACTGGGCGATCGGCTCGGCGGACTCGTATGTGGTCGCGCGCGACGGGTGCGTGACCAGTAGCCGCGACCGGGCGTTCTCCATCAGCGAGCTCGACGCGGGCGCGGTTTCCAGCGCCTCGAGCAGCATTCCGCCCTCGATCCGCTCGCACCGGCATTCGGTGACCGCGGTGACCGTCGCGGTGCGCGGGATGCGCTCCAGCACGCCGATCTCGCCGAAGTAGGTGGGACCGGTCATCGTCCTGATGTGCTGGTCGGGGCCGCCGCCCTCGCCGTGGGCACTCACGTCGACCTCGCCCTCGACCAGGACGTAGAGCGCGTCCGCCTGTGCGCCTTCGCTGATGATCGTCGCTGCCGGGCTGAAGGTGACCTCCTCCTCGGCGGCAGCCAGGCGCTCGAGGACGGCGCGACTGGCGGTGGCGAAGATCCCGAGTTGCTCCAGGATCGCCACCTTCGGCGCCAGCTCCGCCGTGCGCGCCGCCGACTGCCGATCCATGGTCACGAGCGCCGGGTAGCCGAGCAGCCCGAGCACGAACGGCCCGATGGCCATCGTCCACAGGCCGCCGTTCAGGCTCGTGGCATGGATGATCAGCGGCGTGATCAGCGCCCCGAGTGAGATCGCTCCCATGACGAAGGCGAAGAACACGCCGAACACTCGGGCCAGCTGGTCGGAGGGAACCGCGCGCTGGAGGGCGGTGATGGCCATCACGTCGACGACCAGTGTCGCGGCGCCGCGCACGATCTCCAACGGCAGGGCCAGGGCCACGCTGTGGATGACCACGAGCAGGGCGGTCGGCAGCGAATAGCCGGCGACCCCCGCGAGAATGATCGGGGCCAGGCGCCGCGAGCTGGAAATCCGATCGACCCCGAACGCCATCAGGATGCCGCCGATGCCCAGCCCGGCCAGTAGGTAGCCGAAGCCCTGCTCGCCGGCGCCGAGCCGGTGCTGGGAGACGCCCACGAAGAGGACCGTGTCGGTGCCGTAGACGAAGCTGACCAGGGCGCAGAAGGCGACGAGGATGCGCGCCGCCGGGAGGCGGATGATCGTGCGCGCGCCGACCAGCACCTGCTGCAGCGGACCCGCCCGGCCCGCCTCGGTCACGTCGACGGGCCGGCTGCGGGTCCGGATCCGGGAGACCAGCAGGGCCGAGACGACGAAGCTCGCCGCGTTGACGCCGAAGACCAGCGCGTCTGACCCGAACACGAGCAGCACCGCGCCCACCGCCGGCCCCGCGATCACGACGAGGTTGTCGATCGTCCCGTTCAGCGCGTTGGCGGCCACGAGGTCGTCTTCGCTGACGATCGACGGGATGGTGGCGGCCACGGCCGGGAGGTAGACGAGGTTCGTCGTGGCGGTGAGCGCGGTGAGCACGAGCGCCAGCGCGACTGGCCCGGTGCTCGCCGCGACCACCGCCATGAGCGCCTGCCAGACCGCGCACAGGAGGTCTGAGCTGACCATCAGGCGGATGCGCTCGGTGCGCTCCGCGATCACGCCGGCGTAGGTGCTGAGAACGAGCGACGGGACGTAGCGGACGAGTCCTGCCGCTCCGACCCAGGCCAGCGAGTGGGTGCGTGTGTAGACGAAGCCGAGGAGCGCGACGTTGTAGGCCCAGCTTCCCGTGGCCGAGGTGACCAGACCCCCGAACAGCAGCCGGAGGTCACGCTTGGCCAAGGCCGAGCGATAACCCCGAAACCACGCGTCCATGCGCCCGCGCCCCATGGAGTCTTGGAGCCTATCTATGGCGGTTGGTCTGCGCAATTAGGGCCGGCGTGCGGAAATGCCGATCCGTGTCTAGCGCGTGAAGTTTTGTCCGTCCGCTGACCGCGACCAATAGATTGCACTCGGCTCGAGGGGGCTTGACACCGTGAACGGTCGGTTTCTCTGCACATGACCTGGTCTGCGCTTTTTCTCGCGATGCTGGTTTCCCATGCCGTGGGGGACTTTCTGTTTCAGACCGATTGGGAGGCGCGGAACAAGGCTGGGGGTTTGGGCGGGCACGAAGGGGGGCGAGCGTTGGGGCGCCATGTGCTCACGTACACACTCGCGTTCGTCCCGGAGTTCGTCTGGATCGCGAACAATCGGGGGTCGCTGCGCGGGGTGGAGATCGCTGCCCTCGTCATTTTCCCGCACCTCCTGCTGGACGATGGGCGCTTTGTCCGGTTCTGGCTCGAGCGGGTCAAGGGAGTCGAGCGGCCCGGGATGGGGCTGTCGATCGCCGTCGACCAGTCGTTTCACCTGGTCAGCCTGTTGGGGGCCGCGCTGCTGGCCGTGGCGTAGGGGGCTGGTGTTGTGTGGAGTGAGTGCCGGAAAGGCCGCGGTTGCGGCCTAGCTGCGGCTGCCTCCCGGGAGGCGGTTAGCGACGCGGCCTACTCTTTCCGTCGCCGCCTGGAGCGGCTCGACGACGTCGCTGATTTCGTCGGCGTCGCGGGCCAGGTCGCGGACCGCGTCGCCGATGCCCTTCATCTCGGTCGTCACCCGGTCGCCGAATTGGCCAACGTCGGTCTCCAGCGCGTCGAGGAGCTGGCGCAGTTGCTCCAGTTCTTGCTGGAGGTCTTGAGCGGTCTTGCGAAGCCCCTCGAGCTCCGGGCCGCAGGGCGGCGGTGGGTCGTCGCGCTTGCCACGCGAGGCGGGAACCAGAGCTGGAGTGGACTCGTCAAACGGCTTGGCCCGTCACGATGCGACAGCCTCTTCGTGCACGTCGGCGATGGCCGCCGCTGGTACATACCAGTCGGGGCGCTCGAATGCGCCTCGGGGCTCACCCTGGGCGGCCCTAAGTACGCGGCGTACGAGGTCGCTGGAGGCGATCCGCTTCCGCGTCGCCAACCGGCGGAAGATCCAGTTCAAAGCTAGACTCGACCAGCCCGGCGGGGTTGCCGAGCGGTCAAAGGCGCCGGACTGTAAATTCGGTCTCTCAGAGTTCGCAGGTTCGAATCCTGCCCCCGCCATCAGGCCTTTTCCGTCGTTAATCCTCGGGCGGAAAATGCTCGGCTTCGTACGCCGCGGCAAGCCGCTTCGGCGCCCGCGCGAGCCAGGCCTCCACGATCAGCTCCTCGAGCTCGTCGAGCGCGATTCGCTCCAGCAGGACCAGCACGGCGGGATAGCCGTCGAAGTGCGGGGTCGTGAAGTAGACCTCGGGGTTATCCGCAATCAGTGCGTCCTTCGCGACGAGATGCTCCACCCGGGCGCCGAGGATTGGCCCCTCGGGCGCCGCATCGCCCAGCGCGCGTAGATCAGACTGGCGCAGCGGCCGTTCCCAGACGAAGAGCTTGTCCTTCACAACCCAGAACATCAAGCCGCGCCTCAGTTCTTCGCGCGTCTCCGGCAGGGCCAAGGCGATGCGCCGGACGTCATCCCAGGTGGCCATCGTTCGACCCTACACCGCGCAGTAGCGGCCGCCGTGCCGTGGCGCCGGTGCACCGTTTACCGGTCCGTCGGCGGGACTCCCTGCAATTCCTGCATCTGCAGGATCGCTTGCAGCCCCTGTTCGGGAACGCGTGACATCGCGGCCCGTGTTAGCGTGGCGGCGCGCCCGATCCCACCGGGTGCAGGGAAAAAGCCTCCTGCGGCCAGGCCGCGGTTGCCATGCTCAGCGCCCGAGGGAAAACCATCACCGCCGCCTGTATCGCGGTCGCCGCACTGCTCGGACTCCTGGCCGTCCTCGTGGCCGCCAACGCGGGACCCGCCCGCGCGGTCAGCATCGGGCAGCTCCAGCAGCAGATCAACGCCGGGCAGAGCCGCGTGTCGTCGCTCGCTGGTGTCGTGGGTGTCTACTCGGGGCGGCTGGCCCGGCTCGACGGTGGCATCGCACGGCTCGAGCAGCGGATCTCCCGCCTTCAGGCCGATCTGAACGCCAAGGAGGCCGAGCTGATCCGAACCGAGATTCGGCTCACCCTCGCTCGCAACCGGCTTCATCATCTTGAGGCCTTCGAGGCCCGCGGGGAGGCCATGCTGGCCAGGCAGCTCGTCAGCACCTACGAAACCACGCCTCCGGACCTTGTAAGTGTTGTTCTCGAGGCGACCGGTTTCCGGGACCTGCTCGAACGGCTGTCGTTCGCCCAGCGGATTCAGAAGCAGAACGTCCAGACGATCCATGCCGTCAAGGCGGCCCGTCGCGCCGTGGCCGCCGAAGCCGTACGTCTCGGCGCGCTTCAGGTGCGCCAGCAGGCACTTACCGCCGAGGTCATCCGAGAGAAGAACGCGGTCGCCGCGGCGAGGACGACGCTGCTCCGCCAGCGCATCGTCGTGGCCCGGGCCCGGGGTCGGAAGGCCGGCCAGCTCGCCGCCGCCCGCGGCCGGGTCGCCGGCCTCCAGCAGCAGCTCGCGCAGGCGCTCGCAGCACAGGCCGCGGCTGCCGCACGCGCGGCGGGCCAGGTACAAGCCAGCAGCATCTCAGGCACGAGCGTCTCGGCCGCGCCCGTCTCGAGCAGCGGCTTTGCCTTCCCGCTCCCCAAGGGCTCGGCCTCCGGACCGGGGAGCTGGTCACTCGACGACGGAGTCGATATCTCCGCCCCAGGGAACACGCCCGAATACGCGGTCTGCTCAGGGACGATCGTCCTGCACGGCATCGGCGGGTTCGGACCCTGGGCGCCCGTACTGCACTGCGACAGCGCGATCGACGGCTACAGCTATGTCTACTACGGCCATGCCGGCCCGGCGAACCAGCTCGCGATCGGCACCCATGTCGGCGCCGGTGCGGTCATGAGCTCAGTCGGCCCTGGGATCGTTGGGATCTCCACTGGACCGCACCTCGAGATAGGTTTCGCCGACTCCAGCGGCGCACCGGTCGGGCCCGGCTCCGCGGGCGCGATGATGTCGCTCCTCCAGGGCTCTTACTGAGCCCTCGGCCAAGCCTCCTCCCGGCCGCCTGCGCTCCCGCCCGACGCGCTAGGCTCACCCGCGCGCCCTCTTAGCTCAGCTGGTAGAGCACTTCCATGGTAAGGAAGGGGTCGTCGGTTCGAGTCCGACAGAGGGCTCTGGCGGATCGGCTTTCTCATCTATAGGATCGGCGCCAGGCGGCTCGGACGACCGGGGGCTTGCGCGTGTACAGCTGGTGGGTCTCGACCTGGAGAGGATCCACATCCCATAGGGCCCAAGGGCGCCGCCCCCGGCGCTGGTGACGTGACCGATCAGGCTTTGACCGAGGCAGATCCGCTGATCGCGCGCGTGTTCGCGACCTGGTGCGCGCGCCGCGCGAGCGCAGGCCGGGTCGTCTCGCTGATCGATCTCTACGTGCTCGTGGCCGCGGAGCGCGGCGTCGAGCCCCACCAGCTCGACACCGGGGAGCGGGCTCTGCTGGCACGGCTGGCCTTCGGCGTCATCTGGCCAGGCTTCGAGACGATCCCGGGCAGCGAGCGCGGTTTCGAGCCGGTCGTGATAGTCGCCTACGATCCTGGCTGGCCGGAGCGCTTTGAGCGGTGGCGTGCTCGCATCGCCGGCGTGCTCGGCAGGAGCGCACTGGCGATCGAGCACGTGGGCTCGACATCGGTCCCCGGGCTGGCCGCCAAGCCGATCGTCGACATCCAGGTGAGCGTCGCTGCGCTCGAGAACGAGAGCGCGTACGTTCCCGCGCTCGCCGAGGTGGGATTGCAGCTTCGCAGCCGGGATGAGCTGCACCGCCATCTCCGCCCCTTCGCCGGCTTTCCCCGAGACGTCCACGTCCATGTCTGCGCCCAGGGCGAAACGTGGGAGCGCGAGCACCTCCTGCTGCGCGACTACCTGCGGACGCATCCCCACGCCGTGCTGGCATACGGCGCAGCCAAGCAGGAGCTGGCCGTCCGGTGGCGTGAGGACTCGGTGGCATACAGCGAGGCGAAATCGGATGTGATCCTCGACACACTGCGCGCGGCCGAGGATTGGGCCGCAAGCACCGGCTGGGCCGTCGGAGGCGAGGCCCGCCGTCTCACGTAATTGGGAGTCCGGCCGCACCCGCCTCGACGGCTGGGCAAGCGCTACGCCAAACTACCTCCGGATTGCGCGGGGGGGAGGGCGCCGCCGCATTGCCAGACGATCTCGAGGGCCTGGAGATACGCCAGATGACTGATCCATTCGACTTCTATCCGTACGCCGGGCGGTATGGGGTTACCCAGGCGCTGCCCGAACAGGGCCGCTCACGTGAGGAGCTTCTCAGCGAGCTGCGCGCGATGGCCCAGCAGGAGGACCGGGTCTGGGAATCCGGCGGCTGTTCGGGAACGATGTACTGCGGAGACCACGACCACTATGGCTTCCTCAAAGAGGCCTTCGGCCTGTTCGCCCACCAGAACGCGCTTCAGCGCGATATGTGCCCCAGCGCCACCCGGTTCGAGGGGGAGATCATCGCCATGGCCCTCGATCTGTTCCACGCCGGCGCCATCACCGATGGCGAGCCGGTGGGAATCGTCACTTCGGGTGGCACCTCGAGCATCACCCACGCGATGCTCGCCTACCGCGAGGATGGGCAGGCGCGGGGTATCGAGCGTCCGAACGTCATAAAGCCCGAGACCGGCCACCCCGCTTTCGACAAGGCGTGCCACCTGTTCGGGATCGAATTGCGCCGCGCCCCGATCGACCCCGATACCACACTCGTGCGGCCGGACGCGGTCGAGCGGCTAATCGACGAGAGCACCGTGGCGATCATCGGTTCGGCGGGAAACTACGGCTACGGCACGATCGACCCGATAGCCGAGCTGGGCGAGCTCGCCCTGGAGCGCGGGCTTGGCCTGCACGTCGACGGCTGCCTCGGCGGCTACCTGCTCCCGTTCGGGGAGGAGCTCGGCTACGCAATTCCGCCCTTCGACTTCCGCGTGCCGGGGGTAACGAGCCTGTCGGCTGACACGCACAAGTACGGCTATGGGCTGAAGGGCACCTCGACCCTGCTCTTCCGCAACCGCTCGCTCCGCAACCGGTGCTACTTCTTCATGCCCGACTGGAGCGGAGGCAAGTACTTCTCACCCGGGATGGACGGGTCCCGCTCGGACGGGCTGCTGGCGGCCACATGGGCTTCGATGGTCTCGCTCGGCCGCCAGGGCTACCGCAACCACGCTCGTCGCATCTTCGAGACGTCAGCCGCGATGCAGATGGCCGTCTCGAGCCATCCCGAGCTGCGGATGATGGGAAAGCCGACCTTCCTGTTCGCCTTCACCTCCGACGCCTTCGACATCTATCACGTCAACGACGAGATGAAGCGCCGAGGGTGGCGCCTCAATGGCCTTCAGTACCCGAACGCACTGCACATGGCGGTCACACGGCCCCAGACACAGCCCGGCGTGACCGAGCGCTTCGCCTCCGACCTGGCCGCCTCGGTCGAATATGCGAACGAGCACCGGGAGCAGCCCGCCGAGACGGCGGCTCTCTACGGCGGGGTTCCGGGTGGTTTGAACCTCGAGGCTGAGGAGTTCATCCGCACGGTCATGGCCCAGCTGCTCGACGCCCAGCAGGCCATCCCCGTCGCGGAGTGACTGCGCCCGGGCAGCCGGGGCGCCTTGCGCTGGCCGTCGACCTGGGGAGCAGCGCGCTCAAGGTCGGGGTCGTGTCGCTGACCGGGCAATTGCTCGCAAGCTCCGAGACGCCACTGGCCACCGAACGGCTCCCCGGCGGCGGGGCAGTCCAGGACGCGGCTGGGTGGTGGCGAGCGATCCGAAGCCTCGCGGCGTCGGTGCTTGAGGGGCAGGACCGTGAGCGCATCGTCGCCATCTCGTGCACCGGCCAGTGGGCGAGCACCGTGCCCGTCGACGCGAGTGGGGAACCCGTCGGGCCGTGCCTGATGTGGCAGGACACGAGAGGCGCCGAGCACACCCGGCGTGTGGTCGGCGGCCCGCTCCTGGGCTATTCACCGCGAGCGCTGGCCATGTGGATCCGCAGGACCGCCGGTGTCCCGTCACCGTATGGGGGCGACCCGGTCAGCCACATGCTGCACCTGGAGCGCGACGAGCCACGCGTCGCGGCGGCCACCCGCTGGTACCTCGAGCCCGTGGATTACCTGAGCATGCGCTTCTGCGGTCGCGCGGCGGCGACGCCCGCCTCGATGAGCGCTGCCTGGCTGACCGATAACCGCGATCTCGCGCGCCCGCGGTACGACCGGCAGCTCCTGCGCCGGACCGGGCTTCCGCAGGCGAAGCTGCCCGTCCTCGTGCCCACGGGATCGCCGCTCGCCAGGCTGCGTCCCGAGCTCGCCGCCGAGCTCGACCTCAGCCCCGAGGTCGAGGTGGTGACCGGGACGCCCGACATCCACTCGGCCGCGGTCGGCACGGGCGCGCCCGAGGAGGGGCAGGCGCACACGACCATCAGCACCTCGTCATGGATCTCGGTGCCGATCACGCGCAAGAAGACCGATCCTTTCCATTCGATCGCAACGATCCCGGGCCTCGACGCCCGGTCCTACCTGGTCGCCAACAATCAGGAGGCGGCCGGGCTCTGCCTCCGCTGGCTGCGCGGCGCCCTTCCGAGCCCATCGGAGCTCACGTTCGATGAGCTCACAGCGCTTGCCGCGAGCGCGCCTCCGGGTAGCAACGACATCATCTTCACGCCGTGGATCGACGGCGAGCGTGCGCCGGTCGACGATCGTCACGCGCGCGGCGGCTGGCACAACCTCTCGGTTGCCACCACGGCATCCGATCTGGTTCGTGCCGTGCTCGAAGGCGTGGCCTACAACGCCCGCTGGCTCCACCAGGAGGTCGAACACTTCGTCGGCCGGCCATTGAATCCGCTGCGGATATTCGGCGGTGGAGCCGTTTCAGACCTCTGGTGCCAGATTCATGCCGACGTGCTTGACCGCTCGATCGAGCGCGTCGAGCATCCCCTCCACGCGAACCTGCGCGGAGCCGCGCTGTTTGCCGGACTCGCGCTGGGCGACCTCGTGCGGAGCGAGATTCGTGACCTCGTTCCGGTCGAGCGCGTGTTCAGCCCGCGGTCGGAGAACCGCAACGTATACGACCGGCTGTATGCCGAGTTCCCGCGTCTGTACAAGCGCCAGCGGGCCATGTTCGGCCGCCTCAACGCGGAGGCGGGCTAAGCCACGTCTGAGAGCCGCGGGTGGGGATGCGCGGCCAGGAGCGCCTTGGTGTAGTCGTCCCGCGGGTCGCCGAACACCGCTCCCGCGTCACCGATCTCGACGATTCGACCGTGGTTCATGATCGCCACGCGGTCGGCGATCTCGGCCAGCACGGCGAGCTGATGGGCCACGAACAGGATCGACAGCCCCAGCTCCTCGCGCAGGTCGAGAAACAGGTTCAAGAGCTGGGCCTGGACCGAGACGTCGAGTGCGCTCACCGCCTCGTCGGCGATCAGGAGCTCGGGGCCGACGGCCAGTGCCCGGGCGATCGCGACTCGCTGACGCTGACCCCCGGAGAGCTCACGGGGCCGCCGCTTGGCCAGGCGCGGACTCAGATGCACGCGCTCGAGCGCCGCCCCCACGAACTGGTCGCGGTCCTCGCTCCCCGGCCGGTTGTGCACGCGCCCGGCCTCGTGGATGGCGGCACCGACCGTCATGCGGGGATTGAGCGACGAGTAGGGATCTTGGAAGACCATCTGCATCCGCCGGCGCAACTCGCGCAGCTCGGCTCCCTGCGCCTCACGGACATTCACCCCCTCGAGCTCGATCGTCCCGCTGTCGGGCTCGACGAGGCGGATGATGCACCGGGCCAGCGTCGTCTTGCCGCTGCCCGATTCCCCCGCCAGGCCCAGAATCTCGCCCCGGCGAAGCTCCAGCGAGACGTCGTCGACGGCGAGCACGGGATCGGTCTCGGTACGGCTGATGCGTTCGGCCAGGGTGCGCCGGAGCCCGAACCCCTTGCGCAGGCCGACCACCCGCAGAAGCGCCGGAGACCCGTTCATACCTGGGCTCCCGCATGGGGCGTCTGGCTCGCGCCCGCGCCGTGGAACGGGCGCACCGGACATGCCGTCGTGTGGTCTGGCGAGACCGGTTCGAGCGCCATCGACACCTGGTCGCAGCTGTCGAGTGCGTAGGGGCATCGGGGTTTGTACACGCACCCGGCGAGCGACTCATTCGGATCCGGCGGGACGCCGCGGATCGTCGGCAGTCGGGTGGCGTGGCCCGCCGCCTCGATCCTCGGGATCGACTCGAGCAGCCCCCGTGTATAGGGATGCTCGGCGCCCCGGTAGACGGCCGCGACGGGCGCGGTCTCGGCGATATAGCCCCCGTACATCACCGCCACGCGGTCGCACACCTGAGCGATGACGCCAAAGTCATGCGAGACCAGGAGCACCGCCATCTGCCGCTCGCGGCTAAGCCGGGTCAGGAGGTCGAGGATCTGCGCCTGCGTGGTCACATCGAGCGCTGTGGTCGGCTCATCGGCCAGGAGCAGGCGCGGTTGCGAGGCCGTGGCCAGCGCGATCATCACCCGCTGACGCATCCCGCCGCTGAACTCGTGCGGGTAGGACAGCGACCGTCGCTCCGGGTCCGGAATCCCGACGTCCTTCAGGAGCTCGAGCGCCCTCGTGTGCGCCTCGGCCTTGCCCAGCCCGAGGTTCACGCGCAGGGTCTCGATCAGCTGATTGCCGATCCGGAAGACCGGGTTGAGCGAGCTGAACGGATCCTGATAGATCATCCCGACGTCGTGAGCGCGGAAGCTCCGCAGCTCGCTGGACGTCATCGCGAGCACGTCACGGCCCTCGAACTCGACCCGGCCGGCGGTGATGCGACCGGGACGCGGGATCAGCCGCATAACCGAGCGGCACATGAGCGTCTTGCCCGACCCCGTCTCGCCCACGAGCCCAAGAATCTCGCCCCGGCGCATCGTGACGCCGGCGTTTCGGACCCCGGCCACGGACCCGTGCCGAGTGTCGAACTCGACGCGGAGCCCGTCGATGCTCAAGAGCGGCGCCGCGGCGGCGGTCATTGAAGCCTCCCGCGAAGCTGGCCGTCCGACAATCCGTCGCCCAACAGTCCCGCCCCGATCCCGAACAAAACAACCACCAAACCCGGGAGCGTCGCCACCCACCACGCGCTCAGCAGGGTGCTCTGCCCGTCGGAGATGATCGAGCCGAGCTCGGCATTCGGCGGCTGCGCCCCCAGGCCCAGATAGGCGAGGCTGGCGAGGAGGAGCAGGTTGACGACCATGTCGAGCGTCGAATAGATCAGCGAGGAGCGCAGAAGGTTCGGCAGCGCATGGCGCAGAATGGCCCGGCGTTTGGAGTAGCCAAGAGCAGTCGTGGCGAGCATGAACTGCTGCTCGCGCAGGACGAGCATCTCCGAGCGGGCGAGGCGGGCGTAAAGCGCCCACGCGACGATTGGCACCCCGATGAGGACACCCTTGACCCCCGGGCCCACGATCGCGATCACGGCGATCACGAGGATCATGAATGGGAAGGCGATCATCGTGTCGACGATCCTGGCGAGCACGGCGTCGACGATCCCTCCGAAGTAGCCGGCCACGGCGCCTACGAGCACCCCCACCATGAGCGGCGGGTAGGTGACGGCGAGCACGATCGCGAGGTCGAGCCGTAGCGCGTAGAGGGTGCGGCTGAAGACGTCGCGTCCGGTGCCGTCGGTCCCGAACAGATGGCTCCCCGACGGGCCGCTGAAGATGTTGGCGAGGTCGAGTTGGTTCTGCCCGTAGGGCGCGATCAGCGGCGCCAGCAGCCCGGCGAGGAACAAGACGACGAGCATGGCGGCGCCAATCTTCGCTTCCAGAGGCAGGTCACGGACGATCCGGCCGCGACGGCGCACCTCGACCGCGGGCGTCGGCCCCGACGGCTCGGCGAGAACGTCGATCGTGCTCACCGTCCCGCCAGCCTCACGCGCGGGTCAAGAAACGCCTGCGCGATATCCGCGGCCAGGCTGGCGAGCACGACCGCCGTACCTGCCAGGAGCGCCAACGCCTGGATCATCTGGTAGTCCCGCTTCACGACCGAGGAGACGAGCAGCGTGCCCAGGCCCGGGATTTGGAACACCTGCTCGATCACGACTGTCCCGCCGATGAGAAAGCCGACGTTCACGGTAAGGATGGTCAGTGTGTTCATGACCGAGTTGCGCAGCGCGTGCTTGCTCACAACCCGGAGGTCACGTAGCCCTCGGGATCGCGCCGCCTCGATGTACTCACTCTGGAGCACCTCGAGCAGGCTCGAGCGCAGCGTCCGCACGACCACCGCCGAGAGCGCCAGCCCGAGGGCCAGCGCCGGCAGCGTCAGGGTCCGGAGGATTCCCCCGACGCCGCCGCTGTATCCGGCCACCGGGAACCACCCGAGATCGAGCCCGAAGATCAGGGCCAGCATCAGCCCGAGCCAGAACGCCGGCATGGCGAAGCTCACCGTCGTGGCCACGCGGATTGCCGTGTCCACCCATCCATGGGGCCGGAGCGCCGCCCAGATGGCCAGTGGCACTCCGATCAGGACCGCGATCAGCATCGCGTAGCCGATCAGCGCCGCGCTCGGGCCGAGTCGCTGGCCGATGATCGAGGCGACCGAGGCGCCGAGCGCGAACGAGGTCCCGAAGTGCCCCTGGAAGGTGTTCGAGATGTAATGCCCGAACTGCGTCAGGATGGGTTCGTCAAGTCCCAGCTCGTGGCGAACCTGGGCCACGACGGCCGGTGGAGCCGGGCCCTGAAGCACGGCCCGAACCGGGTCTCCCGGAACCAGGTGAATGATGAAGAAGGTGGCGACGAGCAGCCCGAACAGGACCACCACGGCCAGGGCGATCCGCCGTACGAGGTAGTTCAGCACCCGCTCGCCTTGCCGCTCGTCACCGCTTCCTCATCCGGTCAGCCCTTCGCGATCCAGGTGTCCTCCAGGTGATCTGAACCGAGCCCGTCGAGGTATGTGCCGCAGACGTTGGACCGGTGCGCGTTGACAAACGGCAGGCTCAGGACGTTCATGACCGGCGTCACGTTCATCAATGCCTGCTGGATCTGCGCCCATTGCTGGGCCCGTGCGGACTGGTCGAGCGTGGACTCGAACTTCAGCACCATCGCGTTGATCTTCGGGTCACGCCAGTTGGACTCGAACCCCATGAAGCCGTTGCCCCAGTTGGCCAGGAAGTCCGCGTATTCGTCGGGGACCGTGATGTCACTGGTGAACGAGGCAAACGGGAAGATCATGTCGTAGGCCCGGGTGAACCAGTCGTTGGTCACCGTCGCGGTGTCCTGCGTTACCAGCTTGACCTTGATCCCGATCGCTCCGAGCTCCTGCTGCAGGGTCAGCGCCAGCTGCTCGTAGAAGTCGGTGCCCGACGGATAGGTCAGCGTGGTCGAGAACCCGTGCGGGAACGCCGACTTGGCCATCAGCGACTTCGCCGTGGTCACGTCATACGGGTATGGCTTGACCACGCTGTCCGGGGCGTCCATGGCGAAGCTCATGAGCACCGAGTTGGGAATCGTCCCCAGGTTGTCGAAGATCTCCTTGTTGATCAGGGGACGGTCGATCGCATACTGGATCGCCTTGCGCACGTTCAGATCGGCAAACGGCTTGCGCGCGTGGTTCATCCACAGGCCCAGGAACAGCGGCACCTTCGCCGACTGCACGGTGATGTTCTTGTTCGCCCGCAGCGTGCTCACCTGCGAGAACGGGACGACATCAAGCTCCTGGGCCGAGCCGGACTCCACGGCCAGGATCCGCGTGTTGCTATCCGAGACGAAGTTGTAACGGATCGAGTTCAGGTACGGCTTGCCTGACTCCCAGTAGTAGGGGTTGCGCACCATCGTGATGTATGAGCCCTTGACGAAGTTCTGCACCATGAACGGCCCCGTGCCGACGGGATGGTTAAAGAACGCCGCCCCCTCCTTCTCGACCAGGTTCTTGGGCAGGATGAACGCCGGCCAGATGCTGATGTCGTATAGGAACGCCGCCACCGGCCGCGTCAGCTGCACCTTCACGGTCGTGTTGTTGACGACGCTGGCGTGGCCGAAGCCGCCCGCCACGGCGGCCATGATCGCGTTGATCTTTGGGTTGCCGAAGCGGTTGAGCGTCCAGGCCACGTCCTCCGCTGTGAGCGGCTGGCCGTTCGAGAACTTGAGTCCCGGCCGCAGGTAGAAGGTGTAGGTCTTGCCATCGGAGGAGATCGTCCACCGCTCGGCTAGCGAGGGGACGATGTTGTTCGTCTGGCCGGTCGGGTCGGACCGAACGAGTCCGCTGTAGATCTGGTTGTAGGCGAAGATGTCACCGTTGCCGTTCTTCGGGTTCAGCGGGTCGAGGGTCAGGGTCGCCGCCTGGCGCTCGTAGACCAGGTTGCCGCCGTGGACGGGCGAGGCCTGGCATGCCGCGCTCTTCGAGACGCCGCTGGACCCCGCCAGCGAGGCCTTCTTCGAGGAGCCGCTGCCGCCGCAGGCGGCGAGGAGCAGGACTAACGCGACTCCTGATGTGAGGATGGCTCCGGTCTTACGCATATGTCCTCCTCCGGCGGTTTGCATCGGACGTGGTCTTACGGGTGTTGGTCACGGCCGCGCCCTCCCTGAGGCGCTCGAACTCCTCGTCGATCAGCGCGACCTGTCGCTCATTGCTCAAGCGCTGAGGGCTCAATAGGGCGTGGAGACTGAACCCGTCGATCAGGCCGAGCAGCCGCTCGGCCACGTCTTCGGGCGCCTCATCGCGGCGGATTTCCCCTGCCTCCTGTCCCTCCCGGACGTATCTTGTGAGCAGGTCGATGAGCAGTGGGCCGCGCCGTCGCGGCCGGTCCGTCAGGTCGTGCCCGCGGATCATCATGCTCCAGTAGTTCATGAGGAGCTGGGTCTCGAGCTGACGCTCCTCGTCAAGCGGAAGGTTGTCCAGGACGAGCTCGTAAAGCGCGCTGCTCCCGGCGAGGCCCTCGAGCTTCTCATCCCACCGGGTGGCGATCCGCTCGTAGGCCAGCCCCAGGGCCGAGGAAATGATCTCGTCCTTATCGGCGAAGTAATGCGACAGCACCCCGGTCGACCATCCGGTTTCCTTGGCGATTCCACGGATCGTGGTCCCCTCGATGCCGTCTCGCACGATCACGCGCCAGACCGCCTCGAGGAGCTCCCGGCGTCGCTCGTCGTGATCGACCTCCTTGGGCATCAGAGGTACACCGCCTCCCCGGCAAATGCCAGCGCCTCCTCGACGTCACGTGCGCCGGCATCGGAGCCCAGGCCGCGTACGTTCAGCGTGCCGGTGGCGCAGCCGAGGCGTGCGGCTTCATCGATCGACCACCCGGCGCACCGCGCGACGATCACCCCGGCACAGAAGGCGTCGCCACAGCCGGTCGTGTCCACCACCGGAACCCCGTGCGTGGGGAGGCTCCGCGCCCCGTCATCGTCGAGGATCAGGCATCCCTCGGGTCCTTGCTTGACGATCACACAACTGGCGCCGAGGGAGCGCAGGGCCTCGGCCGCCGCGGTCGCGTCGGCCTCTCCGGTGGCCGCCATCGCCTCGCCCTCGTTGGGCATGAAGATGTCGACGTGGGGCAGGCACTGCGCCAACTGCTCAGCCACCGCGTCCCCCCGCACGCCGAGGAAGTCCGCCGTGGTCAGAGCACCGTGCTCACGCGCATAGGCCAGGAGTTGACCCGCGGGCCGCCCGTCGATACCGGGGAGCGCCGTGAGTCCGCCCAGGTGGACGGCGTCACAGCTCCCGAGCGCGTCCCACTCGATGTCTTCGAGCGTAAAGGCGGAGTTTGCCCCGGGGACGTGCCAGGCCGGACGGCTCCCGTCGGGATGGATCGGCAGCATCGTCGCGGACGTCTGCACACCGTCCTTGCGGACGAGATATGAGGGATCAACTCCCTCGGATCGGAGCGTGGAGATGAGGAAGTCGCCCACGTTGTCCCGGCCGACGGCGCCGAGCGCGATCACGGTGGCTCCCAGCCTGACCAGGTCGACGCTGGTTCCGCCGGCGGTTCCGGCGACCGTGATCCGGATCTCGTCGAGCAGGCTCGAGACCTGGCCCCGCGGCAGCTCGGACACCGGCCGGCCGAGAACGTCGACGATGTAGGTACCGACGCTCGCCACCCGCGGGTGCGAGTCCCGCAGGTCGGCCGCGAGCACGTCGTCGATCATCGCGCTGTCACCTTCAGAGTGCCGCGCAGCCGCTGTGCCCGTTCCCGCACCGCGTCGAGCTCCCCGGCGGTGAGGATGCTCGGAGCCCCGAACAACCTCGCGTGGTAATAGACCGAGGCCAGCCACTCAAGAAGAATCGCCTTCGCCGCGGCGTCCTGGACGTCACGACCCGTGAGCACCGCTCCGTGGTTGGCCATCAGTGCCCCGCTGCGATCACGCAGCGCCTCGATCACCGACGCCGCGAGCTCCTGGGTCCCGAACGTCTCGTATCGAGCCACCCGCACCGGTCCACCGAAGTGGTTGATCGTGTAGTGAATGGCGGGAAGTTCCTGGACGACCGTGCTCAGGACCGTCGCATAGTGCGAATGCGTGTGGACGATCGCCGCCGCGTCGGTGGCGCCGTAGATCGCCAGGTGGAGCGCCAGCTCGGAGGAGGGTTGGCGCCCGGAGCGGTGGTCCTCGGGAATCGCGCTCTCGTTCAGCCCCACCTCGACGCAGTCCTCGTGAGCCAGCGCGTCGAGCTCAGACCCACCCCGGGTGATCAGCACCCGCTCGCCGGAGCGCAGGCTGAGATTGCCCGCCGACCCCACGACGAGCCCAGCCTCGGCAACACGTCGGGCGCCGGCGACGAGTGCGGCCCGCGCGGAATCGTCGAACGCCTGCGCCATCTTGGCCTCAGCTCCCTCTCAACTCGCAGCGCGAACGAATCGCGGCCACCAGGCATGCGCTGGCGAAATCATTGCGGTCGCGGTGATCTCTCTCTCCTGCGTCGCTCCCTCGCGCCCGCTCTTATACCAAACGTGTGAAATAAAGATCAAGCTGGCCCGCCGTGGGCCGAGAGCCGGGGTTGGGGTGTGCCCGAGAGCCGGGGTGGGGTTGATTATCAAACGTTTGATATATATCCTCGCGCCGACACATGGGAGCGGTGTGGCACGGCTGAGGTCGGCATGACGAGCGCGGCGAAGCACCCGCCGCGCGGCACCGCGGAGCGCGAGGCGCTAATCGAGCGGCTGAAGGACCGGGCCAAGTTCGTTCGCCTCGAGACCGTGCGCCTGACCCGGATCGCCGGGGCTGGCCACTACACCGGGACCTTCTCGGCGGCCGAGCTGTTTGCCGCGCTCTACTACGCCCAGCTGCGCTACCGGGCCAGCGAGCCGGACTGGCCCGATCGCGACCGGTTCGTCCTCAGCAAGGGACACGCCGCGATCGGCCTCTATCCGGTTCTCGCCGACGTGGGGTTCTTCGACCGCTCGCTGCTCGAGAACTACACGCGTCTCGACAGCTCCTTCGGAGACCACCCCGACATGCGGAAGATCCCCGGAGCCGACTTCAGCTCGGGCTCCCTCGGACACGGGCTGTCGGTAAGCGTCGGGATGGCGCTCGGCGCGCGCGTCCAGGGCCGCGCCTTCCGCGTCTACTGCATGATGGGCGACGGCGAGCTCGACGAGGGCCAGGTCTGGGAGGCCGCCATGTCCGCGGGGCAGTTTCAGCTCGGCTCGCTGGTTGGGATCATCGATCGCAACCACCTCTCGATCGACGGCGACACGGAGAGCATCATGCGGCTCGAGCCGCTCGAGAACCGGTTCGAGAGCTTTGGCTGGCGGGTGCACCGGATCGATGGGCACGACCTCGACGCGATTCTGGATGTCTTCGACCTCCTCGACGCAGACCCGGTTGCCCCGCCGCAGCTGGTGATTGCGGACACGGTCAAGGGCCGCGGCGTCCGCCGGATGGAGGGCGACACCAACTGGCACGTGGGGAATCTTCAGGGCGAGGACTACGACGACGTGATCGCCGAGATCGAGGCCGGCCTGCAACCGGTCGGCGCGGGAGGCGGCGATGGCTGAAGCCACGCGTGAGGGCGCGAGCGGCCAGGCGATCAGCGACACCTTCCGGGGCAGCGCCGCCGGGTCGAAGCTCAAGGACTCGGCAACCGGGCGCGGTATCGAGGCCAGGACCATCCCCGCCTTCGTCGCCGGTGAGGAGCTGGCCGAGCTCGGCGAGGACGACCGCCGGATTGTCGTTCTCACCGCCGACCTTGCCCACGCGAACCGGACCATCGACTTCGCCGCCCGGCATCCGGACCGGTTCTTCAACCTGGGCGTCGCCGAGCAGAACATGGTCTCGATCGCGGCGGGCATGGCCTCGACCGGCCTGATCCCCTACGCGGCTACGTTCGCCGCCTACCTGGCCCTGCTGGCGTGCGAGCAGGTGCGCACCGATTGTGCCTACACCGGGATGCCGGTGCGGCTCCTGGCCCACCACTCGGGCATGAGCCTCGGTTACTACGGAACGAGCCACCACGCGCTCGAGGACCTCGCCATCACCCGCGCGATCGCCGACCTGACGGTCATCTGCGCGGCCGACGCGAACCAGCTGCGGGCGATCCTGCGGCGCTCCCTCGACTGGCCCGGCGCCATGTACATCAGACTCGGGCGCGGGCGTGATCCCGAGGTGTATCCCGAGGTGCCGCGCGAGTTCGAGATCGGCCGGGCGATCCGGCTTCGGGACGGCGGCGACCTGACCCTGATCGCCACCGGATCGGAGGTCCGGGCGTGCCTCGACGCCGCCGAGAGCCTGGCCGAAGCCGGGATCGAGGCCCGTGTCCTCGACATGCACACGCTCGACCCGCTTGACCGTGACGAGGTGCTCGCGGCGGCGGCCGAGACCGGGGCTGTCCTCACCGTCGAGGAGCACAACCTCACCGGCGGTCTCGGTTCAGCGGTCGCCGAGACGCTCGCCGAAGCCGGCGCCGGCGTCCGCTTCCGGCGGCACGGCGTGCCGGACGAGCACGTCGTCATCGGTCCGCCCGCGGCCCTCTATAACCGCTATCGCCTCGATGCAGCCGGCATCGAGGCGACGGCGCGGGAGCTCATCGGAGCAGAAAGGCAACCC
Source organism: Solirubrobacteraceae bacterium (assembly GCA_035308915.1). Classification (GTDB taxonomy): domain Bacteria; phylum Actinomycetota; class Thermoleophilia; order Solirubrobacterales; family Solirubrobacteraceae; genus Palsa-465. The sequence goes on along the minus strand of DATGFT010000012.1, from coordinate 15,996 downwards.
ACGCGATGACCGACACCGCCAGCCACGAGAAGGTTCGGGCACTCGACTCCGATCTCCGGCGGCGCGCCGCCGCCGTGATCCCCGGCGGGATGTACGGCCACATGACCGTCGGCTACCTGCCCGCCGCCCACCCGCAGTTCTATGAGCGCTCCGAGGGGACACGGGTCTGGGACGTCGACGGCAACGAGTACGTCGACTTCATGTGCGCCTTCGGCCCGATGATCCTCGGCTACAAGCACCCCGCCGTCGAGGCCGCCGCGCAGGCGCAGCGAGAGAAGGGAGACACGCAGCCCGGCCCCGCGGCCTCGATGGTCGACCTGGCGGAGCTCCTGGTCGAGCGGATCGAGCACGCGGACTGGGCGATCTTCGCCAAGAACGGCACCGACGCCACGACCGTCTCGCTGATGGTCGCGCGTGCCCACACCGGCCGCAACAAGATCCTCGCCGCCACGGGCGCCTACCACGGCTCCGCCCCCTGGGCCAACTTCCGGCTCGACGGTATCGCTCCCGAAGAGCGCGCAAACCTTCACTACTACGAGTTCAACGACGCCGCGAGCGTCGAGCGCGCGGTCGACGAGGCCGGAGCGGACGATATCGCGGCGATCATCGCCTCTCCGTTCAAGCACAACGCGGGTTTTGACCAGGAGGAGGTCGACCCGGACTTCGCGCACCGGCTGCGTGCCATCTGCGACGAGCTGGGTGCCGCGCTCGTGATGGACGAGGTCCGTACCGGGTTCCGGCTCAACCACGGCGGAAGCTGGGAGCCGCTCGGCGTCAACCCCGACCTGAGCGCGTGGAGCAAGGCGATCGCCAACGGCTATCCGATCGCGGCGATTCTCGGGAGCCGATCCTATGCGGAGGCGGCGTCGCGGCTGTTCGTAACGGGCTCGTTCTGGTTTCAGGCCGTGCCGATGGCCGCCTCCGTCGCGACGATCCACGCCCTGCGTGACGAGGACGCCGTGGCCACGATGGAGCGGGTCGGAAACCGGCTGCGAGACGAGTTCGAGGACCTGGCCCGCAGCTCGGGGGTGGAGATCTGCCAGACCGGACCGGTGCAGATGCCGAATCTGAGCTTCCCGGGCGACAACGAATTCGTCAAGGCGCGGGCCTTCAGTGCCGCCATGCTCGAGCGTGGCGTGATCGTGCACCCCCGGCACAACTGGTTCCTGTCGGCTGCCCATGGCGATGCCGACGTCGACCGCTTCCTCGACGCGGCCGAGGACGGGCTGCGGGCGGTTCTCGAGTCCGGGTGAGTCGAGTCCCGGTGAAGGTGCAGAACGGCCGGAAGTCCCGCGTCCTCGTCGTCACCGGCGGCCACCCGTTCGAGGAGGAGCCGTTCCTGGCCACCTTCGATGAGCTTCCGGGAATCGAGTGGCGGCATGTCCCGGTTCCCGGCGCGCGAGATTACTTCCGCGCCGATCGCGCGGGCGAATTCGACGCGATCGTCTGCTACGACATGCAGGGCTTCGAGTTCCGCAAGCCAGACCCGCCGGGACTCCTCGAGCCACCGGCCGAGTACGTCGAGGGGTTCCGCGGCATGCTTGCGGCCGGTCAGGGAATCGTGTTCCTGCACCACGCGATGTCGGCGTGGCCGGTGTGGCCACTGTGGGCTGAGGTCGTGGGTGGGCGCTGGCACTACCTCCCGGGCGAACTGGCGGGACGGCGGTGGCCGGCCTCGGGCTACACGGCGGAGGTGGCACATCACGTCTCGTGCCTTGACCCGTCACACCCCGTCTGCGCCGGCGTCGAGGACGGTTTTGACATCGTCGACGAGGTCTACCTGAACCCGGTGCTCGAGGACCGCATCATCCCGCTGTTCCGCACCGACTTCGACATGTCGCCTGAGCATTTCTACTCTGGCGAGCTCGCGATCCGAGGCCAGCTTTGGTCCCGTGAGGGGTGGACCCACCCGCGCGGGAGTGGCGTAATCGGCTGGGTCAAGTCGGCCGGGATGAGCCCGATCGTCTACTTCCAGCCGGGCCACGGCCCGTCCGCCTACGCCAACCCGGGCTTTCGCCGGGTCCTCACCAACGCCATCGCCTGGGTGGCCTCGGCGGACGCCCACCGCTGGGCGTCCGAGCACGCGACAGCGCTGGCATGAGCGCCGTCGGCTCGTCGCTTGACGCGCGGGTCGACGCGCTGGCACGTGAGCTCTCGAACTGGGGGCGCTGGGGCGACGCGGACGAGGTCGGCACCCTCAACCTGATCACGACCGAGAAGCGGCGCCGGGCCGCCGCCTGCGTGCGCTCGGGAACCGCGATCTCGCTCGCCCTCGAGCTCCGCTCGGACCAGCCGCAGCCTGTCGGCTCCGGCCGCCTGAACCCCCAGCACATGATGGTGGAGACGGGCTCGGACGCCGCCGTCCAGGAGGCGGTCAGCGCCTACTCCGACGACGTGCTCGCCATGTCCGTCCATGCGGCCAGCCACTGGGACGCCCTCTCGCACGTGTTTCACCGCGGCCTGATGTACAACGCTCGTTCCTGCACCGAGGTGACGAGCGCCGGAGCCCGGGCCAATGACATCGTCGGCTACTCCGACCGCCTGGTCACGCGCGGCGTTCTCGTCGACGTGGCGCGGCATCACGGCGTGGCCGCGCTGGCTCCCGACCATGAGGTCACGGTGCAGGAACTGGAATCGGCGCTCGCCGCGCAGTGCGTAGAGCTCGAGGCGGGTGACGCGCTCCTGGTGCGCACTGGTCAGCTTGGTCGAATAGCCGCCTCTAGCGACTGGGCGGACTTCACCGAGGTCGGACCCAGACTGCCGCTCGAGCCGGGCATCGGTCTGGACTCGCTGTCCTGGCTGCAAGCGATGGGCGTGGCGGCGATCGCGTGCGATAACTGGGCCGTCGAGCACATCCACGCGGCGAGCGAGCGCCTACCAGTTCACGAGGTGGCGATCGTCCACATGGGCCTGCCGTTGGGAGAGATCTTCGAGCTCGACGCGCTCGCCGAGGCCTGCGCGGGCGATGGCCATTACGACTTCCTTCTCAGCGCGGGGCCGCTGCCGATCCGCGGCGGCGTGGGCGGACCGGTGAACCCGATCGCGGTCAGGTAGCGCCAAGCCGGCCCAGCGCCCGCGGCAAGGTGGGGAGCCGCGCTCAGATCGGCCGAGCGTTCAGCTTGTTCATGGTGTTCGCCTAGACAGGTCTGCAGATATGTATCGGGTCGTTCCCGAGGGCATAGCGGCGACGCTCTGCCTCAGGCACCTGCGACTCGTAACGGACAATGACCGGCGCGAACCCTGCGGCTTTGAGCCGCGTGTCGAAATCGCGCCCATAGACCCGCACGTGATCTTCTTGCCCGAACGCGCGCAAACGGCCCTTCTCAGAAGCGATCGATGGGTCCTCGTAGGTGTCGCGGTCGTAGGAAATCGGGTGCTGCATGTACGCCACCCCATCAGGCACGAGTACGCGACGTAATTCTCGAAGGGCGGCCAGGTCGTCAGGGATATGTTCGAGAACGTGATTGCAGAGGATGACATCGATTGACTCGTCGGCAAATGGGATCGCTGTGATGTCCATCGTCCGCATCGCCCGGACTGGGTTGAGATCAGCACTGATGTAGCCAGGGATCGTGCGTAGCTTCGCGGCCAGCGAAGGTTCGGGCGCAATGTGAAGGATGCGTTTGTCGCCCGCGAGCACGTCGGTCTCGCGTGAAAGAAACAGCCACAGGGTGCGATGGCGCTCGGCTGCGAAGCATCCCGGGCAGATTGCATCGCGGCGGTAATTGCGAGCGACGAAGCGTCGATACCGGCCGCCGCAGCACGGGCACTCGAGACGCGATCCGTGGTACAGGTGCCTGCGGAAATTCCGGGGTCTGTGCATGTAACACTCCTATACGAGGCGAACGGTGCGCGCAAGTGGCGGAGAATCCTCGCCGAGGGCGCCTACGTGGACACTGCAGATGATCTCCTCGTATTGATCCCTCCTCGTGCGCGCACCGATGCTCGGGGAGTGGCGATTCCGCGATGCGGTCGTTATCCTTGGTATCCGATCGCTTGGGGGCAAGTGGGATGCGTAGGGCGCTAACAGTCTTCCCGTGGTGGGGATGGATCCTGGTCTTGGTCGCTCTAGAGGCCGTGCTTTGGCTGGTGTTCGTACCCGCCTCGCAGATTCAGACCTTCGGGGGGGACGGCCGCTGGTATCGGCTGTTGGCGAGCAATCTTGTGCATCACGGCGTCTTTTCCGCGTCCGTCGCGCCGCCTTATTACGAGAGCGTGTGGCGGGCTCCGGGGTACCCCGCGTTTGTCGCGTTGCTGGATTTGCTCGGCGCATCGCATACCGTTGTCGTTGAGGCGGGCCAGTTTGCGGTGGTTGCTGCTATGGCGATTGTCGTCGGGCTGATCGGTCGGGCGGTCGTCGGGCCAGTCGTTGGCATGGCCGGCGCGATTTTGGCTGCCACTTACCTGCCGTTCCTCGAATTCGCCACACGATTTATGACAGAGGATCTCGCCAGCCTCTGTCTGGCGGTTGTCGTCCTGCTCTTGCTTGCTGCCTGCCGATCAGATCGCCTCGCCGCTTACGCTGGCGCGGGGTTGGGTGTGGCGGTTCTGACGTATGTGCGACCCGAGTTCATTCTCTTCGTAATACCTGTCGCGGTGATTCTGGTCGCATCCCGGACCGGCCACGGCTGGCGCTCTGCGGGTCGGTGGCTCCGTGCGCTGGTCTTCGTCGGGGTGTTTGGTGCGGCGCTTCTGCCCTGGACGATCAGAAATGCGGTCGTGACGCACGGCCGTGTGGTGCCGATGGCCACCACGTCGGGAGTCGACCTTCTTGCCTCAGCCGATCAATACGACGGCTATATCTCCTACAAGGAAACGCTCGCCGACTGGCACAAAATAGCTGCCCAGGAGACCGAGATTGCACCGGCACCGGCACGGTTCGACGCCGCCGCGCAGGTTCGCTACGACGCAGAGCTCCGTGCGGCAGCAATTCGCATCTTCAGATCGTTGTCGATTGGGCAAGTCGTCCGCAGTCTCCCCAGACGCTTTGCCTACATGTGGGGGACGGCGGATTCTCCGGGACGGTTGGCGCAGGTTGGGCATAGAGCAGGCCAGCTTCAATACGTGGTGCTCGTGCTCCTCGGCTTGGTCGGATTCGTCATCCGCCGCCGTCAGTTTTGGCACGACTGGCCGCTCTGGATCTCTGCTGCCTACCTATCAACTGTCCACTTGATTTTTTCCATTGACGGCCGATATACGCTGCCTGCCAGGCCGATGCTGATGGTTTACTCGGCCGTCGGAGCGTGGGCGGCAGTCATGCTCGCGCGGCGGAGAGTGCTGGGCCCCCGAACGGCTGACGCGATGTCCTTGTCGCCCGTCAGCGGTACGGTGACTTCCCGTGCGCTCGGCGAATAGGCCAAATCCTGACCCTGACGCATGTGGCGTGTCCACAGTACGGCTCCTGAGAACTGTGAGCTCCACTCGGGAAATCAACGCCCCGACTGGCCAGATCGGCTAGCCCCACCATGCCCGTGCTGTCGCCGCACGCCCGCGCCGCGATTCGAGCCCGGCTTGAGCGCACCCAGTACGGTCGCGGTCTACTAGCCATCCGTCGACGCGCGAGCGCCATCCATCGGCGCGCAAGATCCATCCGAGGCCAGGCCGGCTTTCTCCGTCAAACGCTTGCAGGCGAGGAACAGTGGCCTGGCATGTTCGAGGCGTTCAACGGACAGCAGGCACGACGCCGCGTGGTCCAAGCGCTGATCGAGCAGTTCGAACCGGATGGGTTCATCGAGACCGGCACGTTCCTGGCCTCGACGACTCGATTCTTTGCGGGCAACAACGTGCCGGTTTACAGCGCCGAGATTAATCGACTGCACTGGCTACTCGCTCGGCTACGTCTCGGTTGGCGGAGCGGTGTGCGGTTGGTCTATGGTGACTCTCGAGACATGCTTGACAGGCTGGCGGCCGAGCGCCCCTTTCGTCGTCCGCTCGCCTATCTCGACGCACATTGGGGCGAGGATCATCCTCTGCGCGACGAGCTCGCCCGGCTTTGCCAACACTGGTCGGAAGTGCTGATCGTTGTCGACGATTTCGCTGTCGATGACGATCGTGGTTACAGTCACGATGCTGGCCTGTCGCTTGCTGAGGTTCGACTGCCCGCCAGCGTAGCCGTGGCGGTGCCCGCCACGCCGTCCTCATCGGAGACCGGCGCTCGGCGAGGGGCGCTATATCTAGCCCACGGCGAGAATGCCAAGCTGGCAGTCAGAGAGGTAATGCGTCGCGGGCTGCTCCGCGAACCAGCCAGCGGCCGCGATGAGGCCCCTCTGCCGCCAACTCCTGGCCCAGGCCGTGGCTCAGTGCAAAGGGCGTCAGATAGATCTGCGTAAGGGCTGTCGACTGATCACCATCTAGTGGGTGGGGCGAGCCGGTTGCCTAGACGGGCGACCTTCCCGCCCAGTCCCGCGATCGCATACCCCGCGATCGCTCGCGGGGAGAGATACCGCGCGGCCAACAAGAGTTTGTGCCGGCGAAACCGCTCATCTGGCCCCCATTGCGACAGCCCTCCCGTATAGCTGCAATAGATGTGGTCAACGTACTTCCACTTCGAACCGCGCTGCCACAGCTTCATATGCATCACCCAGTCTGCGGCAATGCGATAACGCTGATCGAATCCGCCGATACTCCTCACTGCGTCTGTCGGGGCTAGCAGGGCTTGGTGGTTCGGCCACGACATCAAGATCCGTCGATCGTTGTACTCGCCACCCCAGTCCGACTCGAGTCCACGATCCCAGATCCGCCCGTAATAGAACGTCGTCGGGTCTTCTAGCTCGGCAAGTGCCAGCGAGAATCCTTCAAGCAACTCGTCGTCGGCACCCATAACGTAGAACCAGGTTCGTGTTGCAAGGTTCAGGCCCTTGTTCAGGGCGTCGTAGATCCCGTCGTCCGGCTCGCTAACGAGGTGGGAGACGTGCTCGCGGTTCGCCTGCAGGATCTCAAGCGTCGCATCGGTGGATCCGCCATCGATGACGATCAGCTCTGTGCCCTCGGCATACCGTTGGATGCTGGCCAGGGCGCGCGGAAGCGTGTCGGCTGCGTTCAGTGTGGCCATCACGATTGAGACATCGCGTGACTTGGAATGGGCCGAATGGGCTGTGTCGAGAGTCACAAGACCACGTCCATACCGTTGGTGCTGAGCCGCGCCCGCGTGTCAGGGCAAGCTAACACCTCAAGGAGCTTGCGGCAGGGCCAGCAGGCTGCGGCGGCTAAGCCGGGTCGGCCGGTCAGAGTCATCCCCAGCTGGATCCCGCTGCCTCGGTATGCGTTTGCAGCGGCTGGAACGCTGATGGGTGGAAGCGCTTCCCTAATCGCACCCCGGGACCCCCACCCGGAACCCCGTTCCATCTCCGAGGAGGGTCCGCCGGTTTGGCCGTCGAAGGTTGCACTAACACCTATGACACGCCGCGGGACAGACTACGTACTCGAGGATGGGATGACGCCGGCGGCCCTGCGTGTTGTCTTGGCGGAGCATCTCGACCTCGAGGCCGAAAACAGCCAGGTAGTCAGTCGAGCTTATTTGGACACCTTCGAGGGCCTGGTGCGGCAAGCCGACATGTCGCTGCTGTGGGAGGACGGGTGGCTTCAGCTGCTGGGTGGTGGCGGTCGTGCCATCGCGGCGATGAGCTTCTCGCCCATGCCGACGGTGATCCGCGCATCGGAGCTTCCGCCCGGCGCGCTTCACGATCGTCTGGCGCCGGTCATCGGCCTGCGTGCCGCCATCGCCCATGGGCACATGCGGGTCGGCCGGCGGGCGCTGCGCGTGTTGGACCGCGAGGGCAAGACGGTCGCTCGTCTGGGCATTGAGGAGCCGTCGATCACTCCCGCCGGGCGCAGACAGGCTCGGCTGGCCACGAGGCTGACAATCACCGCCGTTCGGGGCTACGACAAGGCCTTGGGCCAGGTGCGAAGCGTGTTGGAGGACACGGTCGGCCTGACTGCGGCGCGCGCGTCGCTCGCGGACGAGGCGGTCCTGGCGGCCGGCGGAACACCAAGCCGCCACTTGGCAGCCTCAGACGTCAGGCTTGAGCCGCAGCAGCGGGCTGACCTGGCGGCGGCAGCGATCCTGACCCGGCTGACCGCTGCGATCGAGGCCAACCTGCCCGGCACCCTGGCCGACATCGACACCGAGTTTCTCCACGACCTCCGCGTCGCCGTGCGACGGACCCGATCGCTGCAGCGTGAGCTTCGCGGCGTCTTCCCGCAGCCTGAACTGGCCCGCTTCCGAGCCGAGTTCCGATGGCTGCAGGAGATCACCGGCCCCACTCGCGATCTCGACGTCTACCTCCTCGAGTTCGACTCCTTTGCCGGCTCGCTCGCTGCCGGCAGGCAGTCCGACCTCCAGGAGCTCCGCGTGCTTCTGGGAGAACGTCGGAGCCGCGCCCATGCGCGGATGGTGCGGGCGCTTCGCTCTCGGCGGACACAGACCCTGCTCACCGACTGGAAGCGGTTGGTCGAGACGCTCCCCGGACGCTCGGAGGACGACCGGCCGGACGCAGCGCGTCCAATCGCCGAGCTGGCCGCCCAGCGCATCGGCAAGGTCTACCGGCACATGGTGAGGATGGGGACACGGATCGACGACCAGAGCCCGCCCGCCGCGTTGCACGACCTGCGAAAGCGTGGCAAGGAGCTGCGCTATCTGCTCGAGTTCTTTGCGCCCCTCTTCCCCGAAGCCACCACGCAGCCGATGATCAAGGCGCTCAAGTCGCTGCAGGATGTGCTCGGACGCTTCCAAGACCGCGAGATCCAGGCCCAGATGCTGTGCTCGCTTGGCGACGAGATCGCGCAGCAGGACGGGGGCGCGGTGGCTTTGATGGCGATGGGAGTTCTCGTGGAGCGACTCGAGGCCCAGCAGGCCGAGGCGCGGGCCGAGTTCGCGCAGCGGTTCGCCCCGTTTGCCGCCTGGCGCGGCGACGCTGCAGGCAAGGCCCTTCTCGTATGAGCACGGTGCTCGCCACGTATAACGTCAAGGGGGGAGTTGGGAAGACCTCGGCCGCGGTGAACCTCGCCTACCTCGCGGCGCTCGATGGCGCGAACACGCTCCTCTGGGACCTCGACCCGCAGGGCGCCAGCACATATCTGTTCCGCGTCAGACCGAAGATCAAAGGCGGCGCAGCCAAACTGGTCCGAGGCAAGCGCCACATCAGCGGGCTAATCAAGGGCACCGACTTCGAACGGCTCGACCTGCTGCCGGCCGACTTCTCCTACCGTCACATGGATCTCGCGCTCGACAGCGCCAAGCGGCCGACGCGTCGGCTCTCCCGCGTACTCGCCCCGGTAGCAGACGAGTACGACTACATCTTCCTCGACTGTCCGCCCAGCATCTCGCTCGTGTCGGAAAGCGTGTTCGAGGCTGCCGACGCGCTGCTGGTCCCGCTCATCCCCACCACGCTGTCCTCGCGCACCTTTCATCAGCTCCGCAAGGTCGTCGCCGCGAGTACTCGCGCCCCGCGCGTGCTCGCCTTCTTCTCGATGGTGGACGGGCGCAAGCGCCTGCACCGCGAGGTCATGGAGTCCCTGTCAACGGAGCAGGGTGTGCTAAGCGCCGCCATCCCCACCTCCAGCGACGTCGAGCGCATGGGCCTACATCGATCAGTCGTCGATCGCTCCGCCCCGCGTCGGTCCGGCGCACGCGCCTACCGCGCCCTGTGGCGCGAGATATGCGACCAGCTCGCGACCCAGCCCCATCCTTGATGGCGACGCTCGCGATCCTCTGATCCGCCTCAGCCGGTCACCGTCGAGATCGCGCTGACCGCGCCGAGGACGATCGCCATGCCGAGCCACTGGTGGGCGCGCAGGCGCTCACCGAGGAGCAGGACGCCGGAGAGGGCGCCGAAGAGCGCGAACTGGGCGGCGAGGACGCTGGCGACAGCCAGCGGCCCGCGGTGCGCAGCGAGGTAGAACGACAAGTAGGCGCCGGTGTCGCTGAGCCCCCAGACGACGATGCGCCAGGGCTCGAGGCGCAACGCGGAACCCAGCCGCCGACGATGACGGGTGCCGAGGCTGAGCGCCAGCGCGAATACGAGCGCGAAGATCCGGACGAAAAGGAATCCCCACCAGACACCGAGCTCACGCGACACAGGCGCGCCGAGCGCGAGCACGCCGCCCCAGATCAGGGCGGCAAGGCAGACGAAGGCGACGCCGCGTAGATGTGCGCGCTCGTGATCTCCGCCGCTCAGGCCGACGAGCACGACCCCCAGAACCGCGAAGGCGAGCGAGAGCGCCAGGATCGGGCTCAGCCGCTCGCCGAAGATGACCGCGATGACCGCCGCTGCGGCTCCCTCGCACGAGAGGATCGGGGTGACAACTGAGACCGGGCACGTCTGGAAGGCCGTGAACGCCGTGAGGTATGCCGGCACCGTGATGGCAGCAGCGGCGATGGCGAGGCCAATGCCACGCGCGGTGAGGTGCGGAGCTCCGGTTGCCGCGACGATCGGCACCGCCGCGAGGGTGCCGATCGCCAGCGACCACACCAACACCGGCACCTCGCCCACGCGTCGGATGGCGACGGCGAGCGGCACGTCCGGAACGCCCCAGAGCACGGCGGCGAGTAGGCCAAGGACGATCGTCACCTCGGCGCATCGTATGGGGTGACCGCCGGCCGTCCGCGACGGATATCGTCCCGCGGGCATGCTCCACGTCTTTCACCGAGAGCACGCTGGGCGACCGCGCCGAGTGCTGTGGATGCTCGAGGAGATCGGCGAGCCCTACGAGCTGACGATCATGGACTGGGAGCAGGGAAAGAGCGAGGAGCACCGGGCCCGCCAACCGCTTGGACGCGTTCCAGTCGTCGAGTTCGACGATGGCTACGTATTCGAGTCAGCTGCGATCTGCCTGCACCTTGCCGACCTGCATCCCGAGGCCGGACTGATCGCCGAACTCCGAACGCACGCGCGTGCCCTGGCCTATCAGTGGTCGGTCTTCGCCCCGGCGGAACTTGAGCCACCGCTCATCGAGGGCGCGATCTTCCGTGACGCCCAACCGGAGCGCGCCGAGAAGGCGCGCGGGCGGTTCTTGAAGGCGGCCGCTGCGGTCGCCCAGAGTCTCGACGGCGACGAATATCTGGTGGCCGGGCGCTTCGGTGTGGCCGACGTGCTGGTCGGAACGGCACTGTCGTTCGCACAGCGGGCGAGGTTTCCTGAGCCGCTGCCAGCTGGGCTCGACGACTATCTGGCGAGGCTCTTCGAGAGACCCGCGTACCAGCGTGCGCTCGAGCGCTCCTCCGCCGCGGCTGCCGCCTCGTAGCACCCCGCCCCGAGTGCAGCCTGACTAGGCGGGCTGCTCCGGTGAGCCCGCCACGGGCCGCGCCATCCCCGCCCCGCCGCGGGTCACGACTGCCGGCGCGCGATCGGCCCACGGCTGCGCCTCCTCGAGCTGGGCGCAGACGCGGATAAGGTCCGCCTCCCGCCCGTAGCCGGCGGTCAGGAGCGACCCGATCGGGAGGTCGTCCGGGCTCCAGTGCAGCGGCAGCGATGCCGATGGACAGCCGGCGATGTTCGCCACCGGGTTCCACGGGTTGAAGGCCAGGTCGTATTCCCACCAGCTCGCGGCGGTGCCGAGCGAGCGGTTGAGCTCGCCCAGCGGGAGCGGCGGCTGCGCCAGGGTCGGGGTCAGCCACAGGTCGTAGCGTTCGAAGAACTCGGCAATCCGCCACGCCGCGGCCTGCAACTTTCCGCGCGCGCGCACGAGGTCGGTCACCGTCAGCCCGCGCGCGTGCTCGATCAGCTCCCACGTCGTCGGCTCGAGCTCATCGGCGGCGAGCCCGCGCTCGAGCGTCCCGGCGATCTCGACCTGCGCCGCGACATTGCCCGTGGCCCAGAGGTCGAGCATGCTGTGGGTCATCGCCGAGATCTCGAACGTCGGCTCACCCTCCTCCACCTGGTGCCCGAGCTGTGTCAGGAGCTCCGCGGCGTGCGTGGTTGCGGCGATGCATTCGGGGTGAATGCCGGCGCCCGTCAGGTGCTTGGTCGACACAGCAATCCGCAGCGGCCCGGGAGCTGCGCCCACCTCCTCGGCGAAGGCTCGGGCGGGGTTCGGGGCGGACCAATAATCGCCTGGCGTCGAGCCGCTCGAGATGTCGAGCAGGGCGGCGCTGTCACGGACAGAGCGCGTGAGCGCGTGGCCGATGGCGAGTCCGAACAGCGAGTCCCCCGGGTACGGCGATGAGGTGATCCGCCCACGTGAGGGCTTCAGCCCAAAGACGCCACAGCAGGACGCCGGGATCCGAATCGAGCCGGCACCGTCACTGGCGCCGGCGATCGCGACCATGCGGGCCGCCACCGCGGCGCCGGAGCCGCCGCTTGAGCCGCCGGTCGTCCGCGAGATGTCCCATGGGTTGCGACACGGCCCATGCGCCGCTGGCTCGGTCGTCGAATGGTTCCCGAATTCCGGCGCGCTCGTCTTGCCGAGGAGCACCATTCCGGCCTGGCGGTAGCTGGCCGCGATCGCGCTGTCCCTATCGGGTGCGCCCATCAGTGGCGCGCGTGAGCCGTTGGTCTGGGTGAGACCTTCGATCTGCTGACCCAGATCCTTCAGCAGGGCCGGGACCCCCCGGAACGGGCCCGTGCCGACGGGCTCGGCATCGATCCGCTGGGCCTCGATCAGTGCCTGCTGGAAACGCTCGACGACGACGCAGTTGAGTACCGGGTTGAGGGCCTCGATCTGCGTGATCGCGAGCTGGGCGAGCTCACTCGCCCGGATCTCGCCGCCGCGGACCTTCTCGGCTTGGCCGAGGCCGTCAAGCTCGAGGATGCTGATATCCATCGCTCGGCTCCTCTCTCGCGCGACGGTGCGGGCTCCATCCCGGCCCGGGGATGCTCGCGCGCAACCGCTGTGTGTACTCGTGCTCAGGCTCGTCGAGGATGCGCGGCGTCGGCCCGCGCTCGACGACCTGACCACGGTGCATGACGATCACGTCGTCCGTGAGATGGCGCACGACCGCGAGGTCGTGGCTGATGAACAGGTATGAGACGCCGGTCGTCTCGCGGATCTCGGCCAGCAGGTTCAGCACCTGAGCCTGGATCGAGACATCGAGCGAGGCCACCGCCTCGTCGAGCACGACAATCCGTGGTTGCGGGGCGAGCGCGCGGGCGATGGCCACTCGCTGCCGCTGGCCTCCGGACAGGGCCCGCGGAAGTGCTTGGAGCTGACGATCGCCCAGTCCGACCTGCCGCGCCAGCGCGACCGCCCGGTCGCGGCGCTGGCTCGCCTCGCCGATCCCGTGCAGCTTGAGGAGGCGTTCGAGCCCTTGACCGACTCGCTCGCGGGGGTCGAGGCTCGAGTAGGGGTCCTGGAAGACGATCTGGACCTCACGGCCGCGCTCACGTCGCTCGGTCGCCGAGCGCGCGGGGCTCGAACGGTCACGTCCGCACGCGGTGACCGTGCCGGAGCTCGGCGTCTCGAGGCCGAGGATCATCCGCGCCACCGTGGTCTTGCCGGCGCCGGACTCGCCGACGATCCCCAGCGAGCTGCCCGGCTTCATGGCGAACGAGAGCTCCTCGACGGCCACCGTCTGCCCGAACTGCTTGCGCAGACGGTCGGCCTGGAGCACCGGCTCAGTCATCCGCCGCTCCCACCCCCAGCGCGGCATGCCCTCTCAGCTCCTGCGCGCGCACACACCGGGAGAGCCCCGACGCGATGGGCTCGAGCGCTATCGGCCCCGATCGGCAACGCTCCTCGACATGCGGGCACCGGGGCGCGAACCGGCATCCGGCCGGCGCCTCGTAGGCGGACACCGGATTGCCCTGGATCACCTGCAGGCGATGCGCGCTCGAGCTGATGTCAGGTCGGGCCGCCGCCAGCCCCGCCATGTACGGGTGCAGCGGGTCGTCATGCAGGGTCGCCGAAGCCTGCACGTCCACGATTTCGCCCGCATAGAAGACGGCCGTCCGCTCGCAGATCGCAGCCGCCAGATCGAGGTCGTGAGTGATGAAGATCAGGGCCACGCCACGCTCACGGCGGAGCTCGTCGAGGATCGCCACGACCTCGGCCTGAGTGGTGACGTCCAGCGCCGTGGTCGGCTCGTCGGCCAGGATCAGGCGCGGATCGGTCATCAGGGTGCTGGCGATCATCACCCGTTGGAGCATTCCGCCCGAGAGTTCATGTGGGTACTGGTGCAGGCGTCGCCCCGGATCGCTGATGCCCATGTCGCCGAGCAGTTCGCCCGCGCGCCGCCAAGCCCCGGCCTTGTCGAAGCCGCCGCGAGCAAGCACCGCCTCGGTCATGAAATCGCCGATCCGGCGCAGCGGATTGATGTGCGCCCGTGGGTCTTGGAAGATGATCGCCACGTCGGAACGAAGCTGCCGGAGCGCCTTGGCAGCCCGCGTCAGGACGTCGGCACCGTCAAACGTCACGCTGCCTGCGATCTCCGCCCCCGGCGGCAGCAGCCGCGCGATCGCGCGGGCGGTCATCGACTTGCCCGATCCCGATTCCCCCACGATCCCGAGCGCCTCGCCTGCATTCAACGACAGCGAGACATCGGTCAGGATGGGACGCTGTTGGCCATCAATCGGGAGCCAGACGCAGAGGTGCTCGACCTCGAGCAGGGAGGTCATCGGCTCGGCGTCCCCCCGGCCCGCTCGATCGCCTCGACGCGCCGTCGCGGCGAGCGCAGGGTGAGCCACGAGCCCCGCGATCGGTAGTCGACGCCGCCGCCGCTGGCCAGCCGCTCGCCGAGCAGCGTGAAGGCCAGCACGACGATGAAGATCGCGATGCCCGCCGAGAGCGATTCCATCGGATAACCCTGGAGCAGGCCGGTCTGGCCGTTGGCCACCATCACCCCCCAGTCCGCGGACGGTGGTTGCGTCCCCAGCCCGATGAACGAGAGCGCCGACAGATCGACCATCGCGAAACCGAACTGGAGCGTCAGTTCGGCCACGATCAACGGCGCCATGTTGGGGATCAGGTGGCGCAGGCAGATCGTCGTCGCCGAGAAGCCCTGGATCTCGAGCGCCGCGACGTAGGTCTGGTTGCGCTCGACCACGGCCGCGCTCCGGAGCACTCTGACGATCGAGGGAACGTAGGCGATCGTGATCGCCAGCACCGCGGCCGTGAGGCTGGCCCCGAATACAGTCGCGGTCAGGATCGCGAGGATGATCCCGGGGAAGGCGAACAGCAGGTTGTTCATGCCATTGATCACCGTGTCCGCCCAGCCACGGCGCCATGCGGCGATGATCGCCAGCAGCAGCGAGGAGGAGGTGGCGAGGACTGCGACCGCCAGGGGCCCGAGGAGCGAGAGCCGTGACCCCGCGATCAGGCGCGAGAGAATGTCCTGGCCGGTGTCGTTGGTGCCGAGCAGGTGGCTCGAGGAGGGGCCGAGATACGTCGCAGCCAGGTTTGAGGCGTTCGGATCCTGGGGGGTGAGGAGCGGCGCGAAGACCGCGACCAGCGTCGCGATCGCGATCACCACCGCGCTCGCGATCCCGACCGTGCCGAGGGAACGGATGCGGCGCTTGAGCGACGTGCCTCGGCTCGGCACCGCGGCCACCAAAGTCTCGGCGGTGGCGCTCATGTGCTGGCCCTGAGCCGCGGGTCGAGGAACCGGTAGGAGATGTCGACGAGCATGTTCATGATCACGAACGCGCTGACCAGGAGCAGGCACACGCCCTGCACGGTCGGGAGATCCTTCTGGAGCGCATCCTGAACCAGCGTCGAGCCGATGCCGCTGAGGTTGAACGCGTCCTCGACCACCGGATCCAGCGCGATCAACGTCGCGAACACCACCCCGATCGTCGTAACGATCGGGATCGCCGCATTGCGGAACACGTGCCGGCGGACGATTGCCCAGTACGGAATCCCGCGACTCACGGCCGTCTGGACGTGTTCGCGGCTCAGCTGCTCACGCTGCGATGTCCGAGCCACTCGGGCCACGAGTGCGAAGGCGGTCACCGACAGAGACAGCGCGGGCAACGTCAGGTGGTGGACGCGGTCGACGAAGCCTGACCCATCGCCCTCGGCCGGAAACCACCCGAGGTTGACCGCGAACACCGTGATCAGGACGAA
>DATGFT010000011.1:0-7019 GCA_035308915.1 Solirubrobacteraceae bacterium | reverse complement strand
TGCGCTTCCGCACCGCCTCCGGAGCCAGTGACTTCGTCAGCTTCGTTCGCCGGCACGCCTCGACCTATCTCGGCGCCTATCCGGGTCTGCGCGCCTTCAGCTCACGCGGGCGCACCGGCATCCTCGCCACCGCTCAGCCCTGCACGTGTCATCTCGCCAATCCGGCCTTCCTGGGCGTCGTGGCGCGCGGCGCGACGGTTACCTGGCTTGAGATCAACGGCCCGGGGGCGACCGCCCGCCGTCTGCGTCAGCTCATCGCTGCGGCGCCGTAGCCAGCTCCCGCTGGACGACCTCGGCGAGCCTCGTCCCCACCCGCTCCATCAGCTGCTCGTCGCCGGTGGTGACGCGGACATAGCCCGGCAGGCCGAGCTCGGAGCCCGGACGCAGCAACAACCCCTCGCGTGCCAGGGCCTCGCAGACCCGCTCGTCGTCCACCCCGAGCTCGAGCAGGACGAAGTTCGCGTCCGATCTGACGGCAACGATCCCCGCCGCTTCCGCCCCCGCGACCAACCGGTCCCGGGCCCGTCGCGTCTGGTCCCGGCGCACGTCCAGCAGCTCCACTCGCCGGAGGCTGGCGAGCCCCGCCGCCAGCGCGGCGCGGTTCACGTTGAAGGGCTCGTGGACCGCGTTGAGGTAAGGCGCGAGCGACTCGCCGACCAGGGCGTAGCCCAGCCTCAGGCCCGCCAGGCCGAAGATCTTCGAGAAGGTGCGCAGGATGACGATCGGGCGTCCGGCGCTGATCTCGGAGACCCGGTCGATCCGCAGCTCGGGCTCGATGTAATCGCCGTAGGCCTCGTCCACAACGATCACGCACCTCGGAGGCATCGCCGCGAGGAACGCCTCCCAGTCTCCGGCATCCAGGCGGCGGCCGGTCGGGTTGTTCGGGTCGCACACCCACGCGAGCTTCGCGCCGTGCTCGCGCGCCGCCTCGGCCACCGCCCCCAGATCGATGGCCAGCGAGTCGTCGCACGGCACTCGGTGAACGACCGCGCCCCCCACACGGCATGCCTGCGCATACAGGCCGTAGGTGGGAGCCGGGATCACGACAGAATCGCCGCGCTCGACGAATGCGCTCACGAGGGCCAGCGTCAGCGCCTGGATCCCGTGCCCGGGAATCACCTGCCCAGGGTCGGCGCCGGCCCAGGCGGCAACGGCACGACGAAATCCCTCGTAGGAGTCCTCGGGATAGCTCCACGCCGCATCGAGCGCGGCCGCCACCTCATCCAGAACCCCCGGCAGCGGCCCGAAGAGGTTCTCGTTCCAGTTCAGGCGAACCACCTCCGTGAGCCCGAAGCGCGCCATCGTCTCGTCGCCGCTGACCCCTGGCCGGTAGGCCCCGACGTCGATCACGCTGGGCCGCAGAAGCTCTCGCCACGCTGTCACGGCGTCGGTTCGGCGGCGATGAGCCTGCCCTTGACGATCACCATCGCCGGTCCCGGCACGGAGAACGCCCAGCCCAGGTTCTCCTCCAATGACTCCGGCGCGCCGGACCGGACGGGCATCCCGAAAGCTTCGGCGAGACCGGTGAAGTCCGGCTGCACGAGGTCGACCGCGGTCGTTTCGCCGTAGGCGCTCCGCTGGTACTCACGCAGGATCCCGTAGCCGCCGTCGTCGATCACGAGCAGCTTGGCCGACACGTCGTGCTGACGGGCGCTCGCCAGCTCGCCGAGCGCATAGTGCAGGCCGCCGTCGCCGACGACAGCCAGCGTCGGTCGCTCGGGATGGGCGATGCTCGCGCCGATCGCCGCCGGCCATGCGTAGCCGAGCGTCCCCGAGCCAAGCGGGTAGAGGAACTGCTGGTCGCCGACCAGTCGCAGGTGCGGCGCCGCCCAGTAGCTCAGGATCGTCATATCCCAGGCGGTTATGGCGGTCGGGGGGAGCGAGCGCTCGATCGCAGCCAGCATCTCCAGCTCGGTGTCGCGGTCCTGAGCCTCGAGCCCGGCGCGAATGCGTGCCCGCGCCTCCGCGACCCGGGCGCGCGCGTCGCCCGGCCGGCGGGCGTCGATGAGCTCGGCCAGTGCGGCCAGCGTCGCCTTGGCGTCTCCCACGAGGGCAAGCGCGGGGTACGTCGCGCCGATCCGCTCCGCCGCCGCGTCGAGGTGGATGAGCTGACCGGAGGGACGCAGCTCGTACTGAGCCGTGGTTTCGGCGCCGAGCTCGGTTCCGACGCAGAGCAGCACATCTGCCGAACTGAGCAGCTCCTGGAACGCCGCCTCGTCGCAGCCGCATCCGACGGCGAGTGGATGGTCGTCGGGCAGCGCGCCCTTGCCCATGTAGGTCGTCGCCACGGGCGCGTCCAGTCGCTCCGCCACGTCGCGTAGCTCCGCTCGGGCTTCGGAACGAACGACCCCTCCCCCGGCCCAGATCACCGGCCGCTGCGCGCCTGAGAGCAGCTCCGCCGCTGTCTCGAGGGCATCGCGGCGCGCCACCGGGCGCGGCGACTCGATCGCCCCGGGACGGGCGCCCGGGTGAACCGTCTCGCTTCGCAGCACGTCGAAGGGAATCTCGAGATATACCGGTCCGCTTGGCGGAGTCAGCGCCACCCGCCACGCCTCGACCAGCAGGTCGCTGATCGCATCGACGCTCTCGGCTCGAGCTGCGTGCTTGACCAAGGGGGCGAACACCGCCCGCTGGTCTTCCAGCTCGTGCAGGTAACCCCGGCCGCGGCCGATCAGATCCCTTGGAATCTGGCTTGAGATCGCGAGCACCGGAACGTGGGCGCTGGCTGCCTCCATCAGCGCCGTCAGCGAGTTGAGCGCTCCGGGCCCCGTGGACAGGAGCAGGGGGGCTGGCCGCGACGTGCTCCTCGCGTGTCCGTCGGCGGCGAAGCCGGCGGCGAGCTCGGTCCGCGTCACAACAGCTCGCACCTGGCTTGCCCGTAGCGCGTCCCACATGGCCAGCGCGTGGACGCCGGGCACCCCGAACGCCGCCTCGGCACCCAGCGCCTCGAGCGTGTCGATCACCTCGTGACCGCCGTGACGAACGGCAGTTGACTCGACCCCAATCACTGCGGCGCGACGGTAACTGAATTCGGCGGCTAGCGGTAGAGACGGATCTGCCCGACGGTCTGCGGGACGAGACTCCCTGAGAGGTCCGAGCCGAAGTCCACGAGATAGAGATCGGCGCGACCGTGCTTTCCCAGGTCGCCCGCTGAGGCGGCCGGCACGTCGAAGACGACCTGGCAGGTCCGGCTCTCGCCCGGCGCCAGCGACGCCTTCCCGCTCAGGCACGATTTCGAGTCAGCGCGACTTTCCACGGCCGTGTCCTCCTTGTAGACGGTCCCGTCGAGAATCAGGCCCGCCTGTTGGGTGCCGCTCTTGTCGAACGTCTGCGTGAGCTCCAGGCGGTTGGTGATCGTGACCGAGACGAGCACGAATCTGCCCTGGGCCGACGCGGCCTGCGCCCCGGTGAGCGAGGTTGCCGTCTGGAGACCGCTCAGCGTCGCGGTCAGGGTCCGCAGCTTCAAGGGGTGGTTCTCGTCCACGATCACGTAGGTGATCCCCCCGTGGGTGCATGTCCCCTCGCGCATCTGCGTCGGGTTGATGCCGAGCGTGTTGCAGTCCTTCGGCGAGCTCGAGGCGGTCGTTGGCGTCGTTGCCGGGGTGGGCGCGCTGGCCGCCTTCTGGGACGCGCTGTTGCTGTTGCTCCCGCACGCGGCGGTGAGCAACGCGGCGATCGCTACGACGACGAGGCACCGGCGTCGCAAGGCTTCCTCCCTGATCGTTTCCCGCATTGTGCCCCCGTCCGCTGGCGACGGTGTCACCGGCGCGAGGCGCCGTTGGGGAGCGCCGCCGAGGGACTGGACTTGGTCGCCGCCGGAATGGGAGGATTCCGGCACCCGTGGGAGGGATCTCGCTGACGACCATGCGGCCGCGACGGCGGCCAGGGCTTGAAGACTATGCGCGGTCGGCCATCGGCCTGTCGTCGTCCATGCTGGTCGGCATTCAGATCGGACGTGTGATCGAGCGACGGCGGATGCTCAAAAACGCGGCTGCGATCGCTCTGACCGATCCACTCACCGGCCTGGCCAACCGCCGCGCATGGGAGGAGGAGCTCCGCCGTGAGGTGGCGAGGGCGAAGCGCACGAGCAACCGACTCGCCCTGGTCATGCTCGATCTCGACCACTTCAAGCAGCTCAACGACACCCAGGGCCACCAGGCCGGCGACACGGTCTTGGCCGAGGCCGCGGCCAGCTGGCGAACCGCCGTCCGGACCACCGACTTCCTCGCTCGCTACGGCGGAGACGAGTTCGCCATGCTCCTGCCCGACTGCCCGTCCGAGTACGGCGAGACGGTGCTCGAGCGCATCCGCACCGCCATCCCGCCAGGGTGCAGCGCCTCCGCGGGAATCGCCTACTGGGACGGCACCGAGACCGCCGAGGCGCTGCTCTCACGCGCTGACGCCGCCCTCTATGAGGCCAAACGCGCGGGCCGCAACATGGCCGTCACCGCCGGCGGCGCCCCCCGCGACTGACGAAAACTTGTCGGGGCCGCCCGGGGGCCCGGGTCTATACTCGGGCACCGTTCGCGGCTGTAGCTCAGTTGGCTAGAGCGTCTGCTTGCCATGCAGAAGGTCGAGGGTTCGAGTCCCTTCAGCCGCTTGAAAGTCCTGCTAATTCCACACTTTTATTTGGTGTGAGCGACTGCCAACTATGCAGGCGGTCAAGGGTTCGAGGGATAGCCGATCGCAGTAGCCGATCGCAGCTCGAATCTCCGTACCAACGGGTACCTCGACGATTCGACACCCGTCTTCAGTCCGAGGTCGGACTTTCGGGGTGGCGGTGCCTGGTTCCGAGTTGGTTCCGAGAACGGCGCCCTTCGGCCGCCTTGAGCGGCGGTGAGCGGTCGCCTTGACATTTGCGATCCGTACTGCCATTGTGAGTACATGGCAACGATCAAGGAAGGACGCCTTCAGATCCGCGTCGGCCAGGCAGACAAGGCGCTGCTTGAAAGAGCCGCCGCCGCCGCGCACGTGAACGTTTCGGCGTTCGTGGTTCAGGCCGCGGCGTCGAAGGCGGAGGAGATCCTGGCTGAGCGCTCGAGCATCCACCTCTCCCCCACCGCAGCGGCGGCGTTCACTGAGGCGCTCGAACAGCCGGGCGCCGTCAACGAGCGCCTAGCCCGCGCCCTTCGGCGCAAGCGCAAGTTCAGCTGGCTTGACTGAACTTCGCCGTCCGGCGCTGTTTGACCCCATCCGCCACTCACGAGCCGAGTTCGACAGCGGGGAGCCAGTGCTCGACGAGTGGGTGCGGCGGTACGCCGGCCAGAGCCGACGCCACGACACCGCCGCCACCTGGGTGATCGCCGACGCCGCCGACATCGTCGTGGCGTATGCCAGCATCGCCATGACCGGCATCGATCGCTCGGCCGCGCCCGGCATGGTCGCCAAAGGCGCGCCGGACCCGGTCCCCGCGCTACTGCTCGGCCGACTCGCAGTCGACCGCCGCTACACGAACCTCGGAATCGGCACCGCGCTCGTCACCCACGTCCTCGCGACCGCCGTCGAGCTAAACGAAAAAGCCGCCTGCCGCGCCGTCGTCGTCACCGCACTCAACCCCAGGGCCCGCACCTGGTGGGAGCGCCTTGGGTTCCACCCATTTGACCCTGACGAGCCCGCCCAGCTCGACCTCTACCTCCTCACCTCCGAACTACAAGCGACCCTCCGGCGAAGGCGCTGAGCGCCCACGCGAGTCCAGAACGCTCCCGCTTCACCACAGATCGACACCGAGGCACTAACCCTCCTGGTCGTCCAGCTCAGCGCCTGACTCGCCGCCAGCGCGCACTGCTGCGCCGGCCCGATCGTTAGCAGCGAACTCGCAAGCACCGCCCACGGCCGAATGCGCGCAACTGGCGAGGAGCAGGGCTAGCGCCGTCAAGGGTAAGCCGCCCTCCTTTCGCCTGCGGACGGGGGCTCGACGGGCGAGGGTAGAGTCCTGGATCTACCTCTCGCTACGTGCAGTTAGGCAGGCCCCAGGGCGGCGGGCTGTACACCCGCGGATCCGCGGCGGTGACAGTGGTGTTCGTCGAGCCGTCTGGCTCTTGGCGGTTGATTGTGATCTTGAAAAGCTCGGCCGGTTCGTTGAATGAGAAGAACGCGGTGCCGTTGACGTCGAGGGTGAACGCTTGGTTGTACGTCTGGGCGTTCGGGTCGGTCTGAGATGTGGCGTCTCCCGGCTCGACCTTGACGTTGCCAGTCTGGCCAGCCGGTCCGTGGAGGTAGAGGCACAGGTGATACCCCGGCTGGCCGAACGCGTACGAGGGAGCATTCCCGCTGGTCTGGAACTCCTCGGGGACGTGGCTTGCACTCGACGAGGAAGCTGGGAAGCCCATGGCGACCGCGCGGCTGAGCTGAAGCTGCGCCTCCTGCTTCAGCGTGGATTCGACCGAGCCTCGCTGGCAGCCGTTGCAGGCGCCGGCGATTTTCATGATGAACGTGCCGCGCTGCACGTAGAGGATCGTGTTGAGCACCGACGAGCCGGGCGCCTCAAACTGGAAGGCTGACTCGCCCGGGGCCAGCGATGAGTCTTGGATCGGCGTGAAGCCGCCCGACTTCAGGTTCCTGATCGATGCGTTCTCCGCCTTCTGCGCGCCGCGCTTGGAGCCGAACAGGTCGAACACATCGAAGAAGAGGACATTCCTTCCTTGTGGCCAGGAGTCGGGGTTGCTGCCGTTGACGCCGTTGGCCACGTAGTCCTGCTCGTGGCGGCCGATGAAGCCGTCGTGCTTGTAGGCGTGCTCGAGCGTCTTCGGTGCGTTCAGTTTGTTCGGGTTCTGGGTGTCGGTGCCGTTCGGCGTGGTTGGGTTGACCCCGACCTCGCTCTGCTCGTTGGGCTTGAGGTCAAACGAGTGCATCAGCTCGACCTCGAGCGTGTCTTTGCAGGCTTTTGCGGCCTTGAGCCCGTCTAACACTCGTAGGCTGGCGAAGTACCTGCCTTTGAACGGGCCTGTGACGTAGTCCTTCTCGAGCTCCAGCAGAGCGGTTCTCCCGACCGCGATCTGGTCGTCTATGCATGAGAGCTG
>DATGFT010000010.1:0-23811 GCA_035308915.1 Solirubrobacteraceae bacterium | reverse complement strand
GAGTCGCTCTACCTGATGCTGACCTCGAAGGCGCGGGAGATCCTCGACGCGGTGGACGCCGTGATCATCGACGAGATCCACGCGGTCGCCGGCACCAAGCGCGGCGCCCATCTCGCGCTCACGCTCGAACGCCTCGAAGCGCTCGGCGACGGTCGCGCGCTCCAGCGCATCGGCCTCTCGGCGACACAGCGCCCGCTGGAGGAGATCGCACGCTTCCTCGTCGGCCCGACGCGGCAGGCCACGATCGTCGACGCCGGCGCGACGCGGCCCCTGGACCTCGAGATCCGCGTGCCCGTCGAGTCGATGGTCGAGCCCGACGCGACCCCGGCCCCCGACCTCGATCCACTGTTGGGTGGCACCGAGGCCACGCGGCGCTCGATCTGGCCGGCGATCTACCCCGAGCTCCTCGATCTGATCGAGCAGCACACGTCGACGATCGTGTTCGTGAACAACCGCCGCGGGGCCGAGCGGCTCGCCCTGCGGCTCAACGAGCTCGCTGCGCAGCGCGCCGAAGCGCCGGAGGACGCTCCGACGCCCGAGATCGCGCGCGCCCACCATGGCTCTCTGGCCCGGGAGGAACGGCTGGTGGTCGAGGAGATGCTCAAGGCGGGTGAGCTGCCCTGCCTGGTCGCAACGTCGAGCCTCGAGCTGGGGATCGACATGGGCGCGGTCGACCTCGTGATCCAGGTCGAGTCGCCCAAGTCGGTGGCGCGCGGGCTCCAGCGGATCGGCCGGGCCGGGCACTCGGTTGACGCGGTCAGCCGTGGGCGCATCTTTCCCAAGTTCCGAGCCGACCTGCTCGAGTGCGCCGTGGTGGCCCGCCGGATGCGGGACGGCGAGATTGAGACGACCGTCATCCCGCGTAACCCGGTCGACGTCCTGGCGCAGCAGATCGTCGCCATCGCCGCCGCCGCGCCGGAAGACGCACCCGTGCGGATCGACGATCTGCACGCGCTCATCACGCGCACTTACTCGTACGCGACGCTGTCTCGCAAGGCCCTCGAAAACGTGCTCGACATGCTGGATGGGCGCTATCCCTCGACCGAGTTCGGTGAGCTGCGGCCACGAATCATCTGGGATCGGCTGGCCGGAAGCCTTCGCGCGCGCCCGGGTGCGCGGGCGCTCGCGATCACGAACGCCGGGACGATTCCCGATCGCGGGCTCTACGCGGTCACCCTGCCGGATGGCCGGCGGGTCGGCGAGCTCGACGAGGAGATGGTGTATGAGGCGCGCCCCGGCCAGACATTCCTGCTCGGTGCCACAACCTGGCGAATCGAGGAGATCACCCGGGACCGCGTTGTCGTCACCCCGGCTCCGGGGCTGCCCGGCGCGGTCCCGTTCTGGAAGGGCGACGGCGTCGGCCGCCCCAAGGAACTCGGAGAGGCCATCGGGGCGTTCTCCCGTTGGGCGGTGGACCAAGAGCCGGAGCAGCTCGAGCGAGACTATGACCTGGACACGCGGGCGGCGAGCAACCTGGTCGACTTCCTGCGCGAGCAGCAGGCCGCCACGCGGGTCGTGCCCTCCGACCGTGCACTCGTGGTCGAGCGGTTTCGAGATGAGATAGGAGATTGGCGCCTGTGCGTTCTGTCCCCGTTCGGCGGCCGCGTTCACGCCGCCTGGGGGCTGGCCCTGAGCGCGCGGATCCGCGATGAGCTCGGACTGGAGTCGGATGCGATCTGGTCCGACGACGGGATCATCGTCCACCTTCCTGATGCGGAGGAGCCGCCGAGCGCCGATCTCGTGCTGATTGAGCCGGACGAGCTGGAGGACCGCGTCGTGGCTGAGCTCGCCGCCTCGGCTCTCTTCGGAGCCCGGTTTCGCGAGAACGCCGCTCGTGCCCTGCTGATTCCAAGGGCGCGACCCGGGAAGCGCACGCCACTCTGGCAGCAGCGGCTCAAGGCGCAGTCGCTGCTCGAGGTGGCCAAGAAGTACGACGACTTTCCGATCGTGCTCGAGACCTACCGTGAGTGCCTGCGCGACGTCCTCGACCTTCCGGGACTGACCGAGCTTCTGCGCCAGCTCCACCGACGGGAGATCTCGCTGGTGGAGGTGGAGACCGAGACCGCGTCGCCGCTGGCCTCGTCGCTGCTCTTCGATTACGTCGCCACCTACATGTACGAGGGCGACACTCCGAACGCCGAGCGGCGCGCCGCGGCGCTGTCGCTCGATCGCGACCTCCTGCGTGAATTGCTTGGCCAGGAGGAGCTTCGTGATCTGATCGATCCGGGCGCCTTGGAGCAGGTCGAGGAGGACCTCCAGTTCCGCTCTGAGCTCCGCCGCGCAACCGGCAAGGATCAGCTCCACGACGTGCTGCGGGCTCTGGGGGACCTGACCACGGAGGAGTGCCGCCAGCGCGTCCTCGCCGGGCTGGATCCGGAGCGGATGTTGTCCGAGCTGCGCTCCGAGCGACGGGCGATCGCCATCCGATTGGCCGGCGAGGAGCGGTGGATAGACGCCGCCGACGCCGGGCTATACCGGGATGCGCTCGGCGTGGCGCCCCCGGGCGGCCTTCCGGCCGCCTTTCTGGAAGACGTGCCCGATGCTCTGCTGGGCATGGCGCGCCGGTACGCCGCGACCCACGGACCATTCACCGTGGCCGAGCTTCGCGCGCGCTATGGCGTGGACGTGGGGCCCGCGCTGGCCGAGCTCGAGCGTGCCGGCGAGCTCGTGCGGGGTGAGCTCCGGCCGGGAGGCAGCGGCCGCGAGTGGTGTGATCCGGAGGTTCTGCGGCGACTGCGCCGGGCCTCGCTGGCCATTCTGCGCCGAGAGGTTGAACCGGTCGACCGCCGAGCCTTGGCCCGCTTTCTTCCCTCCTGGCAGAACGTCGATCGTCACCCGGCGGCCGGCGCCGGCATCGATCGCCTGCGCGAGGCGCTCGTCCCCCTCCAGGGTCTGGCGCTGCCCGCCGAGGTGTGGGAGCGCGACGTCCTTCCCCGCCGCGTCGGTGCGTACTCGCCCACCTGGATGGATCAGCTCTGTGCGGGCGGCGAGGTCGTGTGGATCGGCGCCGGAGCGCTCGGGAGGCACTCGGGCCGGGTCGGGCTCTATTTCCGTGAGGATCTCCCGCTGCTCGGCCCCCCTCCGCTGCGCTCCGCGGCAGGGTCCCCGGAGGGTGCAGCCCACGATCTTGTGCGTGACCGGCTGGCCCAGGGCGCATGCTTCTTCACCGATCTTCTCGTCGACGTCGACCTGGTCCCGGAGGAGCTTCAAGATGCGCTGTGGGATCTGGCCTGGGGGGGCGAGGTGACCAACGATGCGTTCGCCCCGCTACGGGCACCGCGTCTCACGTTGGCTCGGGCCCAGCGAGACCTGGTTCGTCGCTCGGGTCGGTTCTCCGTCCGCCAGCGGCGCGGGGCCGCCGCTCAGATCCAGGGGCGATGGTCGCTGACCGCGCCGCTCCTGCGCGGAGGCGTCGAGCCGATAGCCCGGCGCCGGGCCTGGGCCGAGCTCCTGCTCGAACGCTACGGGGTCCTCACGCGCGAACAGGTCCTCGCCGAAGGTGTCCCCGGCGGGTTCTCCGCCCTCTATCCCGAGCTCTCGCAGCTCGAGACCCTCGGCACCGCCCGGCGTGGCTACTTCATCGAGGGTCTCGGGGGAGCCCAGTTCGCCCTGCCGGGCGCTGTCGAGCGGCTGCGCGCGCGGCCGAGCGGCGCCGAGACGCCACTGGTCCTCTCCGTCGTCGATCCCGCGCAGGCCTACGGGGCGTCGCTGCGCTGGCCGGCGGGGGGCAAGACGACGCGTGTCGCTGGGGCCTATGTCGTGCTCACCGGTGGCGAGCCGATCCTCTACCTCGAGCGCGGAGGCCGTGGACTGCATACGCTGGTCGCGGACGCGGATCCGCGACTCGAGCCCGCCCTGGCGGCGCTGGTCGAGCGAGTGAAGGCAGGTGAGATCAGGCGCCTCGCCCTCGAGCGAGTCAACGGTGAAGCGGCGCTCGGATCCCCGTTGAGCCGGTCGCTTGTGGCCCTGGGGTTTCAGGAGGGTCCGCGGCGCGTGACGCTGAGTGCCTGAGGGCGACACGATTGCCTGGGCCGCGCACCGGATCCGCCCGGTTCTGCAGGGCCGCGTGCCGGACGAGATCCTGACCCCGCAGCCACGCCACGAGCTCGACCGTTGGCCTCAGCGACTCGCCGGTCGCGTCCTGGAAAGTGTCGAGACGCATGGCAAGCACCTGTTCCTCTGCTTCGAGGGCGAGCTCCTGATCCACTCACACCTCGGGATGACCGGCGCCTGGTTTGTGGCGCGTGAGCGGCGTCCGTGGCGGCGGGCCTGGATCATCCTGCGCGTGGGTGATCGCTGGGTGGTCGAACGCGACGGCCCGCTGCTCGAGCTGATCACCGAAGGACGGCGCCGCTTCGACCAGCGTCTCGCCGCTCTCGGCCCTGACGTGCTCGCGCCGGAGTTCGACGCAGCGCGCTTCCTGACGCGGCTCCGCGGCGACGACCCCACGCGTGGGCTCGGCGACGCCCTGCTCGATCAGCGGAACCTGGCCGGAATCGGGAACATCTGGAAAGCCGAGGGCTGCTGGGAGGCTCAGCTCGATCCCTGGCGCCCGCTATCCAGGGTGTCCGACGAGGAACTCGTCGCGTTGATCGAGGCGATTCGCCCCCGGATGCTGAGCTCGGCCAACGAGGGACCGCGCCGGATTCAGCCGCGCATATACCGACGCGCCGGACAGCCTTGTTTGCGGTGCGGCGTCCGGATCAGCGCCGATCGACAGGGCGACGCCAATCGCACGACGTACTGGTGCCCCGGCTGCCAGCGTTGACCTCTCCCCTGCTCCGGGGCCGGACGAGGCTCTGAGGATGACGGGCCAGCGGCTGCGCCGGGTCGGCCACAAGGGCGCCGATCTGATCGCCCCCGGCAACACGCCGGCCAGTTTCGACGCCGCCTTGAGCGCCGGTGTCGACATGATCGAGTTCGATGTCCTTCCGTGCGGCGGGCGCCTGCTGCTCGCCCACGACCACGAGGATGCGGCGCGCCGTTCCCCGATCACCCTCGAGAAGGGCTTGGCCCATCTCGCCGCCGACCGGTTCAGCGAGGTGGAGCTCGACGTGGACCTGAAGCTCCCCGGATATGAGCTGCGCGTGCTTGAGGCGCTGCGATCCGCCGGGCTACTCGAGCGGACGATGGTCTCGAGTCAGTACCGCTCGAGTCTCAGGCTCATTCGCGCCGCGGCCCCGGAGGTCCGGCTCGGGTGGTCAGTCCCAAAGCTCCGGCGGGATCCCTTCCGCTCGCGGTCGACGGCCCTTCCCGCCCTCATTGCCCTCCTCCTCCTGCGTTCCCTGCTTCCGGCTTGCGCTGCCTTCGAGCTGCGCCGCCGCCGCTGCGATGCCCTGATGGTCCACTGGCGCCTCGTCACGCCACGCCTGGTCCGCCGAGTCCTCGCGGCGGGTGGCGAGATCTACGTGTGGACCGTGGATGAGCTCCCTCGGCTGCGCTCGCTCGAGCAGCTGGGGGTGACGGGCGTGATCACCAACGACCCAAGGCTGTTCGGCGCCGCCGCGTGAGTATCTGGGCGCGTCGCAGGCCGCGTCGGCGACGCGGAAAGAATCTCTGCGGGCTTGCGTGATGAACTGGCGCCCGGTACGTAGTACGGGTGTGATCGACGCGCCGTCACGGGCTCGGGCCGACCGCCCGAGCACCTGGGAGCGATTTGAGGCTCTGTACCGGTCGAGCCGGGACGACGTCCACGCCTACGTGTCCACGCTGCTTCGCGATCGGGCCGCCGCCGAGGACGTGACGGCGCTGGCCTTTGAGCGGGCCTATCGCCGCCGTCGGACCTTCGATCGCCGCCGTGGTGACGAGCGCGCGTGGGTCTTCGGGATCGCCCGCAATGCCGCTCTGGATGAGCTGCGCCGACGTCGACGGCTGGCCCAGCTGGCCGCAGATCCGGCCGACACCGAGGGCCTCGAGGCGAACATCCCGGACGGGGCGGAGGTCACGCTGCGGCGGACGGCCGTCCGCTCCGCGCTGGCCGGGCTCTCCGGGCGCGAGCGTGAGATCGTCGCGCTCAAGTTCCACGCCGGGCTCTCGAACAGCGAGATTGCCCAGATCCTTGGCGTCAGCGAGTCGAACGCCGGCACGCTGCTCTATAGAACCCTCGAGAAGCTGAGAAAGGCCTGCGATGCGATCAGCTGACGGCGGCCCGAGCGACGCCCACATCCTGGCCTCACTCGAGGCGCTTGATGCCACGCTGGCCGGGGATCCAGTCGATCCGAGCCATGCCGAGTTGGCGGAGCTCGCGCTGCTCCTGGCCGCCGAGCGCCCGTCCATCGACCCTGGGTTTGCCGGCAACCTCGACCGAGCTGTGCAGCGCCGGTTCGCGCGTGTCGAGCCAGGCGGTGTCAAGAAAGGCCCGCCGCGACGAGCCGCGAAGATCGTCCCGGCGCTCCGGCGGCGTTGGTGGTTCTGGACGCCGGCGGCCGGCCTGGCGGTGGCCCTCATCGCTGCCGTGGTCGTGGTTGCCGGCGGCGGGAGCTCTCAGCCACCGGCCGAGATGAGTGCGAACTCGAGCGCGAAGCTTGCCCCTCCAAGTGTGGCTACCACCGCGGGGCCAACGACCGCGGGTGGGGCTTCTGCGCGGGCTTCGGTGCCCCACGCGGCGGCCCGAACCTCCTCCGGTTCGTCCGCGTCTGCGTCTTCCGGCGCGTCTGGGTCGTCCGGCGCGATTGGGTCGTCCGGCGCGATTGCCTCCGCCCCCGCCGGCGCGCAGCCAGCAAGCCCGGCGGCCGTCCCTGGTGCGTCCGCCGGGAGCCTCTCCCTGCAAACCGCGGTCAACGGCCGGAGGACGATCCGCGCTGCGCAGCTTGCCCTCAGCACCGCTCCCAGCCGGATCGACACCGTTGCCCAAGAGGTATTCACGGTCGTGGGCCAGGTTCAGGGAGTGGTGAAGAGCTCGACCGTCACGGCCACGAACGGTCCGGACGGTTACGCGGAGTTCCAGCTCAGCATCCCCAGCTCGATGGTCTCCCAGGCGATGGCCTCGCTCTCCACCCTGCGCTACGCCCGGGTCACGTCGCGAACCGACACGACGCAGGACGTGAACGACCAGTATCAGGCCGAGGTGCGCGCGCTCGCCGATGCCCGCGCGCTTCGCACCTCGCTGCTCAAGCAGTTGGCCAACGCCACCACGCAGTCGCAGATTGACAGCCTGACGGCGCGCATTCATGACGCCGAGGCGTCGATCTCAAGCGATGAGGCGTCGCTGCGCGGGCTCACCCACCAGATCAACTACAGCCAGGTCAGCGTGACCATCAACGGCGGCGTGGTGCCGTTCCCGGTCTCCCGCGGTCACGCCGGATTCGGCGTTGGCCAGGCGGCCCACGATGCGGGCCGGGTGCTGACCGTGGCGGCTGGGATCGCCCTGATCGCGGCGGCCGCGCTCGCGCCCCTGGCCCTGCTCGGGGCGCTGGCCTGGTGGGTTGCCGCCGCTTTGCGACGGAGGCGGCGAGAGCAGGCGCTGGATCTCGTCTGAGCCACCCCGCGGGGCGGTTGGAGCGACCCTTGTCTCGCCGGCCGGGTCGTGCGCGTGCTAGACCTGCGGCCGTGGCGGCAACACGGGACATCAGCCTCGAGCTGCTTGGCGAGCTGCCGCTGTTCGCCTCGCTGGCCGATGAAGAGCTCGAGCAGGTCGCGACGGTCGCGAGCACAGACAGCTTCGCGCCCGACGAGGTTGTATTCCGTGAGGGTGAACCAGGCTCGACGTGCTACATCATCCGTCGCGGCCATGCCTGCGCGCTGCGTACGCATCCGGACGGCCGTGTCATGACGCTGGCTCGATTCGGGCCGGGTGACATCTTTGGCGAGCTCGCGATGCTCGACGACCAGCGGCGGTCGGCGACGATCAAGGCGGTCGATGAGTTGGAGCTCATCGCCGTGCCTGGACCCGATATGCGCCGGCTGCTCAGTCAGCATCCGGAGATCGCGGTCAAGCTGATCGCGGCGGTGGGCCGAAAGCTGCGTGAGGCGAACGAGCGACTCGCCGGCCTCTCGTTTCAAACCGTTCAGACGCGCGTGGCCAAGGTCCTCTTCGACCTCGCTCAATCAGCGCGTGATGAGGGGGCCGCAGACCAGGACATGGTCATCACCTCGACCCAGGCCGAGCTCGCGCGGCTCGCGGGATCCTCCCGTGAGTCGGCCAGCCGCTTCCTGGCTGTGCTCGAGCGCGCTGGAATAATCACCCAAGGCCGCGGACGCCTGACGCTTCACGACCCCGCGGCCCTCGAGCGCTATGTCTACTAGTCAAGCCGATGGGGGATCGGCGGCATCGCACCGTGAGTCGCCGCGGTCCGGCCGGCACCGCAAGGACTTCTCCGCCGGAGGGGTCGTCGTCCGGGACGACGAGGTCATCGTGATCGTCCCGAAACGCCGCGGCAGCCAGGGTGGCAATGTGCTCGGGCTTCCCAAGGGGCATCCGGATGGCGATGAGAGCGAGGTCCAGGCGGCCACGCGCGAGGTGCGCGAGGAGACCGGGGTCGTCGCCGAGCCTGTGGCAAAGCTGGGCGAGATCAGGTACAGCTACGAACGCAGGGGTCAGGCGATCGACAAACGCGTGGTCTTCTACCTGTTCGAGTACCGCTCGGGCGAGCTCTCGCACGATCATGAGATCGAGCGAGTCCAGTGGATGCCGCTCCGTGACGCGGCCCGGGAGCTGACCTACTCCGGGGAGAGGGAGATGGTGGCTCGGGCGCTATCGCGCCGCGCGTCTGATCTGTAGGCTGGCGGCTCGTGCGGGTCCTCAACTTCTACTCGTCGGTGTTCGCCGACCAGCTTCGCCGTGGTCGCAAGACGGCCACCATCCGCCTCGGCGACAAGTCTCATAAGTACAGGAAGAACGACTGTGTGCTGGTCACCATCGGCTACCAGCACTCTCCGCGGGAGAAGATCTTCAACGCGGTCATCGACCAGGTCGAGGTCAAGCGTGTCAAGGACCTCTCGCCCCGAGACATCGAGCACGACAACCCCGAGTTCAGGCGCATCGACGAGATGGTTCATTTCCTCGAGCAGATCTACGGCCGCAAGGTCGACCTGGAGGACACGGTGACCGTCGTCCGCTTCTCTCAGATCATCGAGAACCCGCCTGAGATCCGCGATCGGCTCCA
This sequence comes from Solirubrobacteraceae bacterium, assembly GCA_035308915.1. Taxonomy (GTDB): domain Bacteria; phylum Actinomycetota; class Thermoleophilia; order Solirubrobacterales; family Solirubrobacteraceae; genus Palsa-465. The sequence goes on along the minus strand of DATGFT010000010.1, from coordinate 14,707 downwards.
CGGGTTGGGCGGCGCGCAGAACTGAGTCGGGGGCGGCTGCGGGGATCGCGGCCGGGGCGCGGAGTGCGGGCCGTGGGTGCGCGTCTCAGCTCGCGCTGTGGGAGTGCTTTACCCAGCCTGCGGCCAGCAGGTTGGAGCACGCGCGAGCCACCCGGTGGCGCTGGAGCGACGAGGCCGGCGCAAACCCGGTGTCCTCGACCACCGTCGCGGTGACTCGCCCCGACGGGTCCCGGAGATCGCAAACCGGCACCGCGGTTCCGTCGAACGCGGCGCTGGAGGGCTGGTAGGCCCAGAGATAGCCGGCGCCAGGCTGACGGTTGATCCAGGCCTGGCACTCGGCGCTGACGTTCAAGCTCTCCGAGTCGAAGATCACCTGCGTCCCGAAGCCGGACTCGTAGACCGTGCACGTCGTCGGGCCAGACGCCGAGACGGGAAGGACGAGCGCGAAGTCGGAGCTCGGCGCGGGGTTGGGCGCGACGGCCACGTTCGCCGTCGTGCCCGCGTGGTGGTGCGAGCCACCGCAGGCGGCGACGAGCGTGGCGATAACCACCCCGGTCACGAAGCGTGAGGCCTTCACCAAGTTCATGCGTCGCTCGTCACGAACGCGGCGGGCCCCATTATCTCCTGCCGGCAAAGCTACGCAAGCGACAGGCGGGCGAGAGGCCCGCGCTTGGAGCGCGGGCCTTTTGCCTGGATCTGGGTCCGCGAAAGGTCAGTCCCGCCGCCCAGAGGGAGGACCTGGGCGAACGAGCGAACTGTGGGATCGCTTTTTCGCCCAGGTCCGCGGATTTGCCGCGGAGACAGTCGGGCGCCCGGCGCCTCCCGCCCACACCCGCCTCCCGCCCAGACCCGCCTCCCGCCCACACCTGCCTCCGCCCCACACCCGCCAGTCCCTTCGAGCCCACCCTTCCAACTGGGGGTCTTGGCACTTTCACTGCCCGAGTGCCAAGAAATTCCGTTGAAAACCCGCAAACACGCGCTATATTCTCCTCTTGGCACTCGGGCAATTAGAGTGCCAAGGGCTCCAGCGCCCGCTGTGAGCACGAAATCACCCAGCATCCGCTTCGACCGGAGGTTGTTTATATGAAGCTCAAGCCCCTTGGCGATCGGCTGATCGTGCGGGCAATCGAGGAGGAGGAGACCACCGCGAGTGGGATCGTCCTGCCCGATACCGCCAAGGAGAAGCCGCAGAAGGGCAAGGTCCTGGCCGTCGGGGACGGCAAGGTCAACGAGGACACCGGCAAGCGCACCCCGCTTGACGTCTCAGAAGGTGACGAGGTCCTCTACAGCAAGTACGGCGGCACGGAGATCAAGGTTGACGGCGAGGAACTCCTCGTCCTCCGCGAGTCCGACGTGCTGGCCAAGGTCCAGTCCTAGGAGAAACCAGAACACATGGCACACAAGGAACTGAAGTACGACGCGGAAGCCCGCAAGGCGCTCGAGCAGGGCGTTGATGCGGTCGCTAACGCGGTCAAAGTAACGCTCGGCCCCAAGGGCCGCTACGTCGTCCTCGACAAGAAGTTCGGCGCGCCGACGATCACCAACGATGGGGTCACGATCGCGCGGGAGATCGAGGTTGAGGACGTCTTCCAGAACCAGGGCGCACAGCTCGTGCGCGAGGTCGCCACGGCCACGAATGATGTGGCCGGTGACGGCACCACCACCGCGACGGTTCTCGCCCAGGCGATCGTTCGCCAGGGCCTCAAGAACGTCGCCGCCGGGGCCAACCCGCTCGCGCTCAAGCGCGGGATCGAGAAGGCCGTCGACGACGTGGTCAAGAACATCGAGTCGCAGTCAGTCGAGATCTCCGGCAAGGAGCAGATCGCGCGGGTCGCGACCATCTCGGCCGGCGATGATGAGATCGGCGACGTGATTGCCGATGCCATCGACAAGGTCGGCAAGGACGGCGTGGTCAACGTCGAGGAGGGCCAGACGTTCGGCATGGACCTCGAGTTCACCGAGGGCATGCAGTTCGACAAGGGCTACATCTCGCCGTACATGGTCACCGACCAGGAGCGCATGGAGGCGACGCTCGAGGATCCCTACATCCTGATCGCCAACCAGAAGATCGGCTCGGTCCGTGACCTGCTGCCCGTGCTCGAGCAGGTGATCCAGAGCGGCAAGCCGCTGCTGATCATCGCCGAGGACGTCGAGGGCGAGTCACTGGCCACCCTGGTCGTCAACAAGCTCCGCGGCACCTTCACCGGCGTTGCGGTCAAGGCGCCGGGCTTCGGCGATCGCCGCAAGCGCATGCTCGAGGACATCGCGATCCTCACCGGCGGCGAGGTGATCACCGAGGAGATGGGCCTCAAGCTCGAGAACACGCAGCTCTCGCAGCTGGGCCGCGCTCGTCGCGTGGTCGTGGCCAAGGACACCACCACCATCGTCGATGGTGCCGGAGACACCGACGCGATCAAGGGTCGCATCAACCAGATCAAGACCGAGATCGAGAACACCGACTCCGACTTCGACCGCGAGAAGCTCCAGGAGCGCCTCGCCAAGCTGTCCGGCGGCGTTGCCGTGGTCAAGGTCGGCGCGGCCACCGAGACCGAGATGAAGGAGAAGAAGCATCGCGTCGAGGACGCGCTGCAGGCCACTCGGGCCGCCCTCGAGGAGGGCATCGTGCCCGGCGGTGGCGTCGCTCTCCTGGTCGCTCAGCAGGCGCTGAACGTCGACGGCATCGAGGACTCGGACGAGCGCACCGGCGCGAAGATCGTGCATCGCGCTCTCGAGGAGCCGCTGCGCCAGATCGCCGACAACGCCGGCCTCGAGGGCTCGGTCGTCGTCAACAACGTCCGTAACGCCGACAAGGGCCATGGCCTGAACGCGGCCACGGGCGAGATCGTCGACCTGGTCAAGGACGGCGTCATCGATCCGGCGATGGTCACGCGCTCTGCTCTGCAGAACGCGGCCTCAATCGCCAAGAACATCCTCACCACCGAGGCGATCGTCGCCGAGGTGCCGGAGAAGGAAACCGGCGGCATGCCGGGCGGCGGTATGCCCGACATGGGCGGAATGATGTAATTCGCCCAACAGGCGAGTTGTCTTACGAGGGCCCGGCGACGACGCCGGGCCCTCGGCACATTAAGCGGCGGTCACCGAGCAAGGTGTGGGCGGAAACTTCAACATAGACAAAGAAATCGCCCACACCGCGTGCGTGCGCAACGTTCCGGCGCCTAGCCCACACCACCGTGCATGCGCAACCGCCGGCGCCGTGAGCAACGCCGCCGCGCGCGCACGCCCCTGGCGAGAGAACGGCTCGGCTGAGAACGCTGCCCTACGCCGACGCCGCGCGCCTCACACCACAGGCCGCACGCGGCGGTAGCTCCGGCCCGGGGCACGCATGATCAGGCTGGCCAGAAGGTGCGCCACGGCCAGATAGACGACTGCCGCGAGGCCCCAGTTCAAGGCCATCGTGCCTTTAGCGCTCCCGAGCGAAAAGATGTGCTTGAACGGTCCGGCGAGCCAGGCGCCGGCGTCGTGGAGATCGCTCACCAGCGTGTTGTGGGGGTTGGCGGAGAAGACCTTCAAGAGAATCGCCGCCACGATGATTGCCGCCACAATTCCGGCCACGGCGCGTATGAGCCTCGCAACTGCCATGTCTGTCCGTCCTCCCTCTTGGATGTCGCCTCTAAGCCGGAACTACCCGCCCCCAGGGCCTGACAATCGAGGACCTGAGGGCCATAATCCAGCGCCTCGCCCGGCGTAGCGGTCTATCGTGTTTCCCATGGCAACCACAGTCAGCGAGCGTGAGTCAAGGCAGGTCGCCGAGGAGGCGCGTGAGAAGGAGTGGCGGCTGCCGAGCTTCGGCAAGGAGCTGTTTCTCGGGCATCTCCGCCTGGACCTGATTCACCCCCAGCCCCAGCTCGACCCGGAGGCCGTGGAGAAGGGCGAGCGCTTCCTCTCCGAGCTCCGCGCGTTCCTGGAGCGCGAGGTCGATGCGCTGGAGATCGAGCGTGAGGCCAAGATCCCCGACTCGGTGATCGACGGGCTCAAGCAACTCGGGGCGCTGGGGATGAAGATCCCGAGTGAGTACGGAGGCCTTGGCCTCTCCCAGGTCTATTACAACCAGGCCCTGGCGCTCGCCGGGTCGGTCCATTCCTCGCTCTCGACGCTGCTCTCGGCCCACCAGTCGATCGGGGTGTCTGAGCCGTTGCGCCTGTTCGGGTCCGAAGAGCAGAAGCGCAAATGGCTGCCGCTGGTGGCGCGAACCCATATCTCGGCCTTCCTGCTCACCGAGCCGGACGTGGGGTCCGATCCTGCGCGGCTCGCCGCGACGGCCACGCCGACTGAGGACGGAACCGGCTACACGCTCACGGGTCAGAAGCTATGGGCCACCAACGGGGCCATCGCCGACGTCGTTGTCGTGATGGCCAAGGTGCCGAAGAGCGAGGGGCACCGTGGCGGGATCTCCGCCTTCATCCTTCCCTACGACAGCGAGGGAGTGACCGTCGAGCACCGCAATCAGTTCATGGGCCTGCGGGGGATCGAAAACTCCGTGACCCGGCTTGACAACGTCTTCGTTCCGGCGGAGAACTTGATCGGGCGTGAGGGCGAGGGGCTCAAGATCGCCCTGACGACGCTGAACACGGGACGGCTGGCCCTGCCCGCGATCTGCGTCGGCGTCTCCAAGTGGGCGACCAAGGTGGCGCGCGAGTGGTCGAAGGAGCGCGTCCAGTGGGGAGCCCCCATCGGCAAGCACGACGCGATCGCCCAGAAGCTCGCCTTCATCGCGGCGACGGCGTTCGGGCTCGAGGCGATGCTCGACGTCTCCGCGCGGCTCGCCGACAACAAGCAGAACGACATCCGCATCGAGGCCGCGATCGCCAAGCTCTACGGCTCGGAGATGGGTTGGCGAGTCGTCGATGAGCTGATGCAGGTCCGGGGAGGGAGGGGTTACGAGACCGCCGAGTCACTGAAGGCTCGCGGCGAAAAGCCCGTTCCGGTCGAGCAGGCGCTGCGTGACATGCGGATCAACCGGATCTTCGAGGGGGCCACGGAAATCATGCACCTGCTGATCGCCCGGGAGGCCGTGGACACCCATCTCCAGGTGGCCGGCGAGATCCTCGACCCGGAAATCGAGCTGGGCGACAAGGCGCGCAGCGCGGTGGCGGCGGGAAAGTTCTATGCCCGCTGGCTGCCTCAGCTGGCCGTCGGCGCAGGCCAGCGCCCCGGCGCCTACGGCGAATTCGGCGCGCTGGCGCCGCACATCCGCTACGTCGAGCGCAGCGCTCGCAAGCTCGCCCGCTCGATCTTCTATGGCATGACCCGCTGGCAGGCCGGCCTCGAGCGGCGCCAGTCCTTCCTGGGCAGGACGGTCGACATCGGGGCCGAGCTGTTTGCCGTCTCGTCGGCCTGTGTCTACGCCCAGACGATCGGCCGCGAGCACCCCGAGCGCCGGGAGCAGGCGCTTGAGCTGGCCGACCTGTTCGCGCGGCAGGCGAAGCTTCGGATCGAGGCTCTGTTCACGTCGCTGTGGTCAAACGAGGACGACGCGAACCACGCCGCCGCCGAGCGGCTGCTCGACGGTCGCTACACGTGGCTCGAGCAGGGGATCATCGACCCCTCAGGCGAGGGGCCGATGATCGCCGAGCAGCCGGAAGAGATCCGAGCCGGTTAGGGCAGCGCGGTCGGGAACAGCTGGCCAGAGCCAGCGCCCGGGCCGCAGATCACGCCCACGGATACCGGCTCATCGGTTGGCGCACCCGATGAGCTGTACGTGGCAACGGCAACCAGCGTCGACTCGCCGCTGCGGGTGATGATCTTGGCTTCCGCGTAGGCGCCCTGACCCGCCGTCGGACCGGTGGGGCCCGTGGCTCCGGTCGGGCCCGTCGGGCCCGTGGTGCCCGTGGCCGGGCGAGTGGCCGAGCCGCCGATGACGGTGGCGATCGGAGCGCACCAGCCGGCGAACTTGTCGCCCCAGGTGACCACATACTGGCCGGGGCCGAGGCGCTCGGCCTGGCCGTTGGGGGCGGTCGAGAGAATCGCGCCTGAGGAACTGAGCGTCGCCCAGCGGCGGACGAAACCGGTGACGTACGCCTGATCCCACTTGACCGGATCGATCACGTGGTTCTTGATCTGACGCTCGCCGACCGAACCGTTGGGAATTTTGGTGCTGGCGTACGCCGCTCCGCCCAGGGAAAGCAGCCCGCAGGCGAGCGCCATGTAGGCGATCACGTGACGCCGGGCATGCTCCACCAGATTTCTGGCCATAGAGCCTCCTTGGTGATTTGACTACTGGGGCAGCCGGTCCCGCTGGCTACTGGAACCACCGTTCTTTCCGAGAGTTGCGATCCCTGCAACGCCGGCGTAGAGCTCCGAGGTGCGGTGGGCGACCTCGTTCCAGTCAAAACTCAAGACATGCTGGCGCGCCTCGTCGACCATGGTGGCGCGAGCATCGTCGTCGCGTAACACGTCCTCGAGCACCCGCCCGAGCGCGGCCGAGTCGCGCCAGCGAAAGCGCAGTCCGACCCCGCCGCCCGCGGGCACGACCTCACGCAGGCCGCCGGTGTCGGCAACCACGCACAGGCAGCCGGAGGCCATCGCCTCGAGCGCCACCAGCCCGAAGGGCTCGTAGATCGACGGCACTATCACGACCTCGGCCACGCGATAGAGCGAGTGCAACATGTCATCGCCGACCCAGCCGAGGAACGATCCGTGGCGGCTGAGCCCGAGCCGGCGGGCCTGGCGCTTGAGCTCCGCTTCGGCCGTGCCCGTGCCGGCGATGACGAAGCGGACGTTGCCGGGGCTCTTGACCACCCGGGCCAGGGCGTCGAGCGCGAGGTGAAAGCCCTTCTCGTAGACCAGCCGGCCCACCAGGAGGACCAAGCGCTGTCCGGGCTGGGCGTAGCGGGCGCGAAGCGCGTCGAGATCCTCGACCATCGGGGCCAGGTCGCCGGGATCGATGCCGTTGGGAATCACCGTGATGCGCCGGCGCGGGACGCCGAATACGGTCGAGATGTGACCCTGCATGAAGCGAGAGCAGGCAATCACGTGGTCCGCCTGCCTGACCATCTCCCGTTCGATGGCATGGATGTGCGACTGCGGATAGGTCTGCACCCATCCCTGGTGGCGCCCGAACTCCGTCGCGTGAACGGTGGTTACCCACGGCAGGCACCCGTCTCGGGCCAGGTCGTGCGCGGCGCCGGCCACGAGCCAGTCGTGGGAGTGCACGAGCGAGAACTCGTGCTCACCCATCAGCTGCCTGCCGCGGGCACGCATGTGGCAGTTCATCGCGTCGACCCAGCGCACGAAGGCGCCGGTATCGGTCGGGAACGGGGGCTCGCTGACGCGGTGGACGATGACGCCGTGCCGCTCCTCCCGTTGGCCGAGGTGACCCCCGCCGCGGGTCAGGACGTGAACCTCGACGCCCGAGGCCACGAGGTGCTCCGAGAGTTTTCGCACGTGGCGGCCTAGGCCCCCCTCGATCACGGGGGGGTATTCCCAGGAGATCAGGAGCAGGCGCATGAGCCCGCTAGGACGCGAGCTCGGCGGACGTCCTGGCGAGCGGCTCGAAGTTCGGCGAGCGGCGCTCGACGAAGCTCCGCACTCCCTCGCCGAAGTCGGGTCCGGCGAACGACTCGGCCATCAGCCGGTTGGCCTCCTCGAGGCTTGCTCCGAGCGAGCGTTCGAGGTCGGCGTAGACCTGATGCTTCATCTGGGCCATGCTCACCGGGGAGGCTTCGCGGGCGAGCATCCGCGCGTAGTCGAGAGCTTCCTCGACCAGCCGCTCGCCCGCGACGGCGCGGTTGACCAGCCCGAGCTCGGCCGCCTCGTCACCCAGTATGACCCGCCCGGACAGGAGCAGGTCGAGCGCCCGAGCCGGGCCGATCAGACGCGGGAGCATCCAGCTGATGCCGTGCTCGGCCACGAGGCCGCGCCGCGCGAAGGCAGTGGTCAGCTTGGCCTCGGCGGCGGCGAAGCGGATGTCGCACATCAGCGCGTGCACGAGCCCAAGCCCCGCGCAGGCGCCGTTGATGGCGGCGATGATCGGCTTGGGAATCGTGAGCGCGTAGGTGACCGGGCGCGGGTCGTGCGCCACCGCCTCGCCATCGCCGTTTCCACCCGCGAGCTGCTCAAGGCTCTGCATGTCGGCTCCCGCGCAGAACCCGCGACCGGCCCCGGTGAGGACGATGGCCCTCACGTCGGTGCGCGCTGCGCACTCCGCCAGGAGGTCGAAATAGCGCGTCTGCATCTCCGGGACCCACGCGTTCAGGCGGTCCGGGCGGTTGAAGGTCAGGACCGCGACATCGTCTTGGACCTCGAACAGCATGGTGTCGCTCATCGATCCTCCTGTCGGTGCTGGGGACGAAGAAGTCAGGCTCTCGCCGGCACGAACCGTACCCCTCCGACCATGATCGGTTCGTCCACCCCCGCCTGGGCCTCGGCCGTGAGCAGGACTTCCGTGAGGCCACGGTCGACCTCGGAGGGCTGGAGCATGACCCCGAGCTGGCCGAGCTCTGCTCCGAGGACGGTCTGCCAGAGATCGGCCACGCGCCCCGGCTCGGCAACCGTGACGGTGGCGCCGACGATGCGCAGCGGTGCGGTGGCGCTCTGCCAGCTCGGGCCGCCCCAGCGCCAGGAGCCTGGCGGGTTGGGCTCAGAGAGCGAGACGATGGCGCCGCGCATGTCCGCGGGGTGCAGGTGCACCTCGGCGATGTCATCGAGAGCAAGCTCGAAGACCTCTCGCACACCCGCGCTCCGAGCGCGCTCGCGCGCGGCTTCGAGGTCCTCGACTTGGAACATGAGCATGTAGCCGATGTCATCGCCCCGGCGATCGAGCAGCCGCCCGGCCGAGGTACCCGAGCGGATCGGGGAGACCACCTCGAGGAACGTGTCCTCGAGGGCGAAGACCGCGTTCCGCAGGCCGAAGAACTCCACGCCCGGGTCGCCGTAGGACTCGCTGAGGCCGAGGCCTTGCCGGAGCTTCGCGGCCGTCCGGTCGAGGTCGCGGCTCGCGATGACGGCTTGGCGAAGGCGGGGAAGCGACGCCACGGACGTTACGCAGCCGCGCGGCCCAGCCGCTCGTAGACGGCAAAGCCGTGCGCGCCCGCCAGTCGCTCAAGCGTCTCGCTCTTGCCCAGCGATCGCTCATCCCCGCTCAGGACATTGCGCCACTCACCACCTGGAGCCTCGACGGCGGCCCCCGAATCGGGGCCTACCGCCACGGTGACGAACACGTCATCGCCGCGGAGAAACGCGCAGGCTCCCGCTCCGGCGTCCAGCGCCTCGTAGCCGCCGGCGCTGAACGTCTTCGGACGCCGGGCCCGGAGCCCGAGCAGGCGCAGGATCAAGAACAGCTTGCGGTTCTCATCCACCACCGGAGATCCACCCATCAACCGTCGCAGCATGGCCTGGCGGAGATCCCAGTCGACCGGCCTCCGGTTGTCCGGATCGACCAGGGCGCGGTACTCGAGCTCGTCGCCCTGGTAGATGTCCGGTACCCCGGGGACGGTGAGCTTCAGGACCAGTTGCTTGAGCGCTGCCGTCTGGCCGGCGATGGCGACTCGCGCGGTGAAGGGCTCGAACCGGCTCAGGAACGGCTCTTCGGCATAGAGCGCCGCGCAGAAGCGCTTGGCGGCCTCCTCCCACTCGTGGTTCTGCTCGACCCAGTTTGTGTTGCGCTTGGCCTCGCGGAGCGCCTTCTCCATGTACGTCGCCATCCGCTCGGGCTCGATCGGCCAGGCGCCGAGCAGGGTCTGGAAGATGAAATAACGCTCGGCGTCATCGGGCGCCTCGCCGGCCCGCAGATGTTCGGTGAGCGCGAACCAGCGCTCAACCTCCGCGCGCCACTCCTCGGCGATCCCGGCAAGGGCGGCGATCCGGGCGCGCACATCCGCCGAGCGCTTGGCGTCATGGGTCATCGTCGTGACAAGGTTTAACGGGAAGCGGCGAGCTCGCTCGGCACATCCAGAGTGAAAGTCATCGACGCCGATGCCAAACCGAGACGGGTCGCCGCCGACATCGTTGAGCGCCAACAGGCGGCCATAGCGGTAGAACGCCGTGTCCTCGACCCCCTTGGCCATGATCGCCGGGGTTGTCTGTTGAAACCGGGTGACGAACCCGGGCGGTGCGCCGTCGTCGAGTGAGAGGAGCTTCTGGTAGGCGGCGTCGAGATGCGCGATGGCCTCGCGATCCGCCGCCTCGACCCGACCGCGCGCCGGATCGATGTAGGTCCGGTACACGGGCAGCGAGCTGAGGGCTCGGGCCAGGCCGCCGATACCCTCGGGCGGCTCGCGTCCGTCGAGCTCACGCGCCAGGCGCTCGACCTCCGGCGCGAATGTGCCCGAGGCCTGCTCGAGCTTGGCCTCGAGCGCCACGTCGGCGAACGGCCGCGGATCGCCGGAGACCTCCCGCCAGAGCGCGGTCAGCGTGGCCTCGCCGGCCGGGTCGACGAACAACGCGCAGACGTCGTTCAGGAACTCGTAGCCGACGGTTCCCGACACCGGCCACTCACGCAGGCGCTCCCCCGGGTCGAGGATCTTCTCCACCCACACCCGATCGGCGCCGCGGCCGGCGAGCTCCCGCAGATAGCCGCCGGGATCGGCGAGGCCGTCGGGGTGGTCAACGCGTAGCCCGTCGATCCGGCCCTCATGCAGGAGCCGCAGCGCGAGGACATGCGTCGCCTCGAACACCTCTGGATCTTCCTGACGGATCGCGGCCAGATCGTCGATGTCGAAGAAGCGCCGGTAGCGGCCGGTCGCCTCGTCGACGTCGAAGAACCGGCGCCGCAGCTCCGGATCCGCCCAGTATCGGTTCGCGTCATCGGCGCCCATGTGGTTGGGCACGATGTCGAGGACGACGCCCAGGCCGGCGGCGCGGGCTTCTGCGCTCAGCCGGTCGAACTCCGGCTCGCCGCCCAGCGCTTCGGAGAGGCGGCTCGGATCGACGACGTCGTAACCGTGGGTGGACCCGGGCCGCGCCTGAAAGGACGGCGACAGATACAGATGCGAGATCCCGAGGTCCCGCAGATACGGGACGAGCGCCCGAGCGGCGGCGAACCCGAACGACGACGTCAGCTGGAGCCGGTAGGTGGCGCGCAACTCCGCCGCTGCCCCCTGGCCGTCCGAGACGCTCACGCGAGGCGCTTGAGGATCACGATCGACCGGGCCAGCACCTCAAGCTCCGTGCGCGCGCCCACGGTCAGGCTGCCCGCCGCAGCTGCCGGGTCAGCTGTCGAGAGCTCGAGCGCCCACTGGGCGCCGAAGCGGCGCCGCGGGAGCATGAACGTCCGGTTCTCGAAGTGGGCGTTGAACAGGAGCAGGAAGGAATCGTCGAAGATCTCCTCGCCCCGATGCCCCAGGGCGCCGATCTCCTCGCCGTTGAGGAACATCCCCAGCACGTGGTCGCCGTCGTTCCAGTCCCGGCGCGTCATCTTGCGACCGTCGGGACGAAACCACCAGACGTCGGGGAGGCCCGTGCGCTCGCCCTCCTGGCCGCGCAGGAAGCTGTCACGTCTGAACGCCGGATGCTCACGGCGCAGCCGGATCAGCCGCTGGGTGAACTCGCGTAGCTCCTGGGAGTGCGAATCGTCATTCCAGTCGTACCACGAGATCTCGCTGTCCTGGCACCAGCCGTTGTTGTTCCCGCCCTGCGTCCGGTTTATCTCATCGCCGCCTAGGAGCATCGGGGTGCCCTGGGAGACCAGCAGCGTGGTCAGGAAGTTCCGCTGCTGGCGGGACCGCAGCGTCAGCACCTCCGGGTCGTCGGTGTCGCCCTCAGCGCCGCAGTTCCACGAGCGGTTGTCATCGGTGCCGTCCATGTTGTCCTCGAGGTTGGCCTCGTTGTGCTTCTGGTCGTAGGAGACGAGGTCGCGCAGCGTGAAGCCGTCGTGGGCGGTGATGAAGTTGATCGAGGCGAACGGGTCACGGCCGTCGGCCTCGTAGAGGTCAGCCGAGCCCGACAGGCGGTTGGCGAACTCTCCGCAGTTGGTGAAGCCGCGCCACCAGTCGCGCATCGAGTCGCGGTAGACGCCGTTCCATTCTGACCACAGGACGGGAAAGTTCCCCACCTGATAACCGCCGGGCCCGACGTCCCACGGCTCAGCGATGAGCTTGACCTGCGACAGCACCGGGTCCTGATGGATCGTGTCGAAGAAAGCCGACAGGCGGTCGACCTCGAAGAACTCGCGGGCCAACGCCGACGCCAAGTCAAAGCGAAACCCGTCCACGTGGCACTGCGTCACCCAGTAGCGCAGTGAGTCCATGATCAGCCGCAGGACGCTGGGGTGCACCGGGTTGAGCGAATTCCCGGTTCCCGTGAAGTCCATGTAGAAGCGGGGGTCCTCAGGCGAGAGCCGGTAGTAGGACTGGTTGTCGGCGCCCTTGAACGAGAGCATCGGACCCAGGTGATTGCCCTCGGCGGTGTGGTTGTAGACGACATCGAGAATGACCTCGATCCCGGCTCGGTGAAGCGCCTTGACCATCCCCTTGAACTCCCGCACCTGCTCGCCGCGGCGCCCCGTGGCCGCGTATTCGGAGTGCGGGGCGAAGTAACCGATCGTGCTGTAGCCCCAGTAATTGCGGAGCCCGCGCTCGGCCAGGAAGGACTCGTCCGAGATGTGATGGACGGGCAGCAGCTCGACCGCGGTCACGCCAAGGTCGGCGAGGTAGGCCAGCGCCTCCTCTGAGGCCAGCCCGGCGTAGGTCCCGCGAATGTCCTCGCGAACCCCGGGGTGGCGCATCGTGAAGCCCTTGACGTGAGTCTCATAGATGACGGTGTCGACGAACGGGGTCCGCGGCGGGAGGTCGCCTTGCCAGTCGAAGTCATCGTCGATCACGACCGACTTCGGCATGGCGAGGGCGTCGTCCTCATCGTCGATCTCGAGGTCGGCGTCGTCGGTGCCCGTCGGCACGTAGGGGAGCACGTTGGCGTCGTGGGCCCAGTCCACGACGCCGTCGATCGCCTTGGCGTACGGGTCGATGAGCAGTTTGTCCGGGTTGAACCGCTTACCCTCCGCCGGTGCGTAGGGGCCATGAACGCGGAAGCCGTAGCGCTGACCGGGACGGCACTCGGGCAGGTAGCAGTACCAGTTGAGGGCGCGCCGCTGCTTCATCTCGACGCGCGTTTCTCGATCCTCGTCGTCGAACAGGCAGAGCTCGACCGCCTCGGCGTGCTCGGAGAAGATCGAGAAGTTCGTGCCGTACCCGTCCCAGGAAGCGCCGAGCGGGAACGGATCACCGGGCCACACGTCAGTCACGACGCGGCTCCTTCGAGAATGGCGCCCGAGAGCGGCGGCAGCTGAAGCTGCGAGCGAGCCTGGGCGAAAGAGCGTCCGGTGGGTTCGCTTCTTCGCCCGTCCTCAAGGCTGACCTCCGACGATGTTGCGATGCGCACGGAGGACGCGTCGCTGGGGAGCTCGACGGACGAGTCGGCGAAGTTGCAGACCAGCTCAAAGCGCCCGCGGCGCACGCGCAGCCACCGCGCCTGCTCGTCGAAGGCGATCTCATCCGCCTCGCCCGGCGGCAGCTCCCGCCGGAGAGCCACGAGCTCCCCGTAGAGTGACGCCAGCCCCTGGTCCCGCTTCCGCGTCAGCTTCGAGCGCTCGAACGTGGCCACGTCCTGCGGATCCGGGACCTCGCCGGCGGAGAACGACGCGAAGGCAGCGAACTCGGCCCGCCTGCCCTCGCGCGTCGCCTTGGCGATCTCAGCGTCGATGTGGTCCGAGAAGAATTGGAACGGGGCCTCCTCGCCGTACTCCTCGCCCATGAAGAGCAGCGGAGTAAAGGGCGAGGCGAGCGTGCACAGGGCGGCGAGCGCCCGAGAGGCTTCGGGCATCCGGTCCCCGAAGGCGCGGTTGCCAACCTGGTCGTGGTTCTGGGAGAAGACCACGAAGCGCTCGACCGGCACGTCATCGGCGGGAGCGCCGAAGCGACGTCGGCGAAAGCTCGAGTAGGTGCCGTCGTGCACGTGGGGGCGGTGGAAGGCCTTGGCCAGCTGGCCGACGTGCCCGAACTCGGAGTAGTAGCCGTCGTGCTCATCGCTGACCAGCGTTCGCACGGCATGGTGAAAGTCGTCGGCCCACGCGGCGTCACACTCGTAGCCGCCCTGCTCGCGCGGCCGCATGACGCGTGGGTCGTTCAGCCCAGACTCGGCGATCACCAGCGCATCCTGACGCACCGCATGCACCCGCCGAGCCACGGCCTCGACGATGTGCTCGGCGCTCGAGTCGAAGATGGCGTGGATCGCGTCCAGGCGCAGGCCGTCGATACCGAAGTCTCGGACCCAGCCCTCGGCACTCTGAAGCACCCACTCCCGCACCGGGTCGCAGTCGGCATCGTCGTAGTTGATCGCTCTTCCCCATGGGGTCTCGTATTTGTGCGTGAAGTACGGACCGTAGGCCTCGAGCGCCTGAACCCCTGAGGCCCCGACATGGTTGTAGACCACGTCGAGCAGTACGGCGAGCCCGAGCGCATGCGCCGCCGATATCAGCTCGAGTAAGCCGTGCGGGCCCCCGTAGGAGGATTGGGCCGCCGACAGGTACACGCCGTCATAGCCCCAGCCGCGCGCACCCGGGAATTCGGCCACGGGCATGATCTCGATCGCGCCAACACCGAGCTCGGCGAGCTCGGCCAGGTATGGAATCGCGCCGGCGAACGTGCCCTCCGGGCTGAAGGCGCCGATGTGGAGCTCGTAAATCACGAGGTCGCGAAGCTCCGTGGGTTGGGGCAGGGGGGGCGGCGGGCTGGGGGAGGTCACCCGCGAGGGT
>DATGFT010000009.1:0-24152 GCA_035308915.1 Solirubrobacteraceae bacterium | reverse complement strand
CCGGCGCCCGAGTCGGGTCGGCCGGCGTCCGCATGAGCTTGAACGGCGCCCCCAGCAGGCGGACCTGGTCCTGGGCGCCCGGCTGATGCAGCTCGACCACCATCTGCCGGTGCTCGACGATCTCGGAGCCGAGCGCCTCGTCGAGATCGAGCACCGGCTCGAGACAGCAGTCGTGCGCTGAGGCGAATTCACGCCACTCCTCACGCGTGCGCGACGCGAACACCTCCGTGACCGCGTCGTGAGCGGCCGAGCCCGGCGGATCGAAGGCGTGCTCGAGCAGATCCTCACGCCCCACCCCGCGACAGAACTCGGCCCAGAACTTCGGCTCGAGCGCACCCAGGCTCACGTAGCCATCGGCGCAGCGGTAGGGCCGGTAGCAAACGATGCCCCCGCCCAGGCTGAGCCGACCCCGGCGCGGGACGCTCCCGCCCGCGAGCAGCTCGGCCGCCACGAGCGCGAGCCAGGACAGCGAGCCGTCGAACATCGAGCAGTCGACCAGCTGGCCCTGGCCGGAACGGTCGCGTTCGCGCAGGGCCATCAGGATCCCGATCACCGCCGTCAGCGCCCCCCCGCCGATGTCCGCGATCTGGCCTGCTGGCTGGACGGGCGGCCCGTCGGCCTCGCCCGTCAGCCCGAGCAGTCCGTTGAGCGCGAGGTAGTTGATGTCGTGCCCGGAGCGATCCCGAAGCGGTCCCTCCTGGCCGTAGCCGGTGATCGCGCAGTAGACGAGCGCCCGGTTCTCCTCCCGCAGACGGTCGTAGCCGACCCCGAGCCGGTCGAGCACGCCGGGCCGGAATGACTCGAGCAGCACATCGGCGTCGCGGACGAGTCGGAGCAGCACCTCCTTGCCGCGTTCCTGCTTGAGGTCGATCCGGATCGAGCGCTTCCCGCGGTTCAGGGCCAGAAACAGCGCGCTCCGCGCCGTGACGTCGGCGCCCTCGTAATGCGGCGCCGACCAGCGGATGTAGTCCCCGATCCCCGTGTCCTCCACCTTGACCACGTCGGCCCCGAAGTCGGCCAGCAGCAGTGATGCGTAGCCGCCCGGCAGAAGGCGGGTCAGGTCGAGGACACGCAGACCGTCAAGCGGCAGGCTCATGGGTCCTCACGCCGAGCAACGCCCGCGCCTCCTCCACGGTCGCCGGGCGCCGCCCCACCTCCTCGGCCATCCGCCGCGCCTGCGCGATCAGCTCGCCGTTGGAGCGCGCCATCTCGCCGCTGGGCAGGTAGAAGTTGTCCTCCAGGCCGACACGGACCGAGCCGCCCAGCGTCAGCGCCGCAGCCACGAGCATCCACTGGTCGCGTCCGATCCCGATCACCCCCCAGTGATGTCGTCCTGGCGGCAGGTTGTCGGCCATAGCGGCGAGATTCCTCGCGCTCGCCGGGACACCGCCGACCACGCCCATGACGAAGTCGGCGTGGAGCGGCGGCTCGAGCAGGCCCATGTCGAGCAGCGGCGCCAGCGAGCCCACGTGGCCCAGGTCGAAGCACTCGTGTTCGGGCTTGATGCCAAGCCGGCGCATCGCCTCGAGCAGCTGGATGATCTCCTCGAACGGGTTGGCGAACACGAACTTGAACACGAAGTCCCGGCGCTTGGCCGAGTACTTGGCGTAGTTCATCGACCCCATGTTGAGCGCCGCCACCTCGGGCCGGCCCGCCTCGAGGTAGGCGATCCGCTTGTCCACCGGAATCCCGATGGTGCCGGTGGAGAAGTTGATGATCACGCCGTCGCCCACCTCCTGCGTGATCGCGTCACGGATGGCCACGAAATCGTCGACCTCGTAGCTCGGCGCCCCCTCGCGCGTGCGCGCGTGGATATGGATGTGGACACCGCCCTCGTCGGCGATCCGCCGCGCCTCGGCGGCGTACTCCTCCGGGGTGTAGGGAATCGCCGGGCACTGGTCACGGTTGGCGATCGCGCCGCTGATGGCGCAGGTGATGACGACCGGATCGTCGAGGCTCATCGCGTCATACCGGCACGACGCCGTTGCGCTTCCAGGGACGCTGCACCTGCTTGCGCGCCGAGAGCTCGAGGCCGCGGCAGATCGTGGCCCGGGTCTCCCGCGGGTCGATCAC
The DNA here is from genome assembly GCA_035308915.1 of Solirubrobacteraceae bacterium. GTDB lineage: Bacteria > Actinomycetota > Thermoleophilia > Solirubrobacterales > Solirubrobacteraceae > Palsa-465. The sequence goes on along the minus strand of DATGFT010000009.1, from coordinate 22,079 downwards.
GTCGTCGATCATGTCGTTGCCGGCGGCGACGTACACGTCGATGATCTTGCGGAAGTTCTGGATCAGCTCGGCGCGCTTGGCCGCCGGGTCCTCGGCCTCCTGGACCTGCTTGCGGAAGATGATCTCGACCGCGCCCTCGGCTCCCATCACGCTGATCTCCGCGCTTGGCCAGGCGACGATCAGGTCAGGCTCGTAGGCTCGTCCGCACATGACGTAGTAGCCCGCGCCGTAGGCCTTGCGCAGCACGATGGTGACCTTGGGAACGGTGGCGTTGGCCGTCGCGTACAGGAACTTGGCCCCATGGCGGATGATCCCCTCGGCCTCGACCTTGGTCCCGACCATGAACCCGGGAACGTCCATCAGGTAGACGAGCGGGATCCCGAACGCGTTGCAGAGGTTGATGAAGCGCGCCGCCTTGTCCGATGAGTTGTTGTCGAGGATCCCGCCCAGCTGCTTGGGCTGGTTGGCCACGATGCCGGCCGCGCGGCCACCAAACCGGGCCAGGCAGGTGATGATCGTCTTGGCGAACTGCGGCTTCAGATCGAAATAGGTGCCGTCGTCGACGATCCTGCGAATCACCTCGTACATGTCGTAGGGCTTGCGGTTCGAGTCCGGCAGGATGTCGAGCAGCTCCTCATCCGCCCGTTCGATGGGGTCTTGTGTTGCCTCGACCGGGGCCGGTTCGGTGTTGCTGGAGGGGAGGTAGCTCAGGTAGCGCCTGATCGCCTCGATGCACTCGCGGTCGTCAGCCACCTCCAGGTCGGCCACCCCGGACTTGCGCGTGTGGATCCGGCTGCCTCCGAGCTCCTCCTGGGTGACGTCCTCTCCGATCGCCGCCCGCACGAGGTGCGGCCCGGCCAGGGCCATCGAGCCGCGGCCCTTGACCATCGGGACGAAGTCCGCCAGCCCGGGGATGTACGCGGTGCCGGCAGCGCAGGGCCCCATCAGCGCCGCCACCTGCGGGACGACGCCACTCATCACCACCTCCTCCCGGAACAGGTGCCCGCTGCCCGCGAACAGCGATCCCACCGCCTCCTGAATCCGGGCCCCCGCGGAATCGAGCAGCCAGATCATGGGGATGCGTTTGCTCAGCGCGAGCTCCCTGAGCCGTGACACCTTGAGCTCTCCCGTCATCCCCATCGACCCCGCCATGACCGTGAAGTCGTAGGCCGCCACCGCCACGAGCCGCCCGTCCACCTTCCCGTAGCCGGTGACCACGCCATCCGCGGGAGCCTCCCGACCCTCCATGGCCCGCTGCGAGAAGTGCGGGCGGCCGTGAATGCCCAGCTCGACGAACGTGCCCTCGTCGATCAGAAGCTCGAGCCGCTCCCGTGCGGTCAGCTTCTCCTGGGCATGCTGGGCGGCGACCTTCTCAGCTCCACCCCCCTGCTTGATCAACTCCCGCCGCGCCCTTAGATCCTCGGCGAGCGGGCGGAGCAGGCTGGTCGAAGAGGCGTCGGTGGCCATCGCGATCGTAGGAAGTAAAACGTCCTACTTCCTACTTTGCCAGGTGGGCGGTGGGGAGGTCAAGGCCGGGTCGACGCGGGCGTGCGGCCACTCGGCTGGCGGCGGCGCGTGACAGTACTGCCCGCACAGGATGCCGCGCCCGGGCCCGGCAGATTGCCGCGCCCACCCACAGGGTAGTTGTAATCCAACCTGGCGGAGCCCGCTTCCAGCTTCCGCCAGGGGCTTGGTTTCCAGCTAGGGCTGGGGGTCGTCCCGTGGCCGCGCGCGGTTTGCAGACACCGTCGCGGCCACGTCGGCCCGCTCACGGCAGGTCGAAGTTCGGCGCCAGCCCGGGCCGCCAGTCGGGGAAGCCTCGGTAGGCCGTGCGGGGTGAGGAGGTCTCGGTCTCCACGCACGCCTCGTGCTCGGCCGCCACCGGCGAGCGCGTGTACCTGATGCCGCGGCGTGAGCGCGCGCCCACCATGAAAGATGAGGCACGGTCCCTCGCCGGCGCCGACGAAGATGTGCTCGGTGCCGGGTGGGCAGTGCACGAAGTCCCACGCCTTCAGCCGCCGCTCCTCCCCCTCCACCAGGAGCAGACACTCGCCCGAGAGAACGAGGAAGTCCTCCTGGTTGGCCTCCCGGTGATAGAGCCCGTTCGGCTGGCCCGGCCGCAGGACGTGGAGGTCGTAGCCGATCTGCTCGAACCGCGCCTCGTCGCTCTCGAAGATGCAGCCGTCCCCCAGCCGCTCGTTGACCTCCCACACGGCGTCCCGAGTGTTGACGACGAACCAGCCCGGTCCCGCGGGCGCCAGTCCGTTCTCGGTTCTCTTCATCGGCGCCTCTTCGACCATCTCAGCGTCCTTTCCACTCGGGGTCACGCTTCTCGAAGAACGCCTTCACCCCCTCCTGGACGTCCTCGGTCGAGAGGGCGATCGTGAGCTGGGAGCGGAGGAACTCGAGCGCCTCCAGGAACGGCATGTCGAGCTGGCGGAACATCGCGTCCTTGCCCAGGCGGATCATCACCGGCGACTTGGCGGCGAGCTTGTCCGCCCATTCGCGTACCGCCTCCTCAAACTCCTCGGCCGGGACGACGCGGTTGACGATCCCGATCCGCTCCGCCTCCTGAGCCGAGATCTGCTCGCCCAGCAGCAGAAGCTCGTTGGTCTTCTTGCGCGGGACGTTGCGGTAGATGAGGGCCATGATCATGAACGGGAAGACGCCGACGTTGATCTCGGGGGTGCCGAACCGCACCCCGTCCCGAGCGATGATCAGGTCGCAGGCCAGCGCGACGCCCAGCGCCCCCGCCAGCACATGCCCGTTGGCGGCGCAGATCGTCGGCTTCCCCAGCTCCCCGATGAGCCGAAACAGCCGCGGGAAGCGCTCGGTGGCGAAGTGCTTGTGCACCAGCGGGGCCGCGGCCGCGAACCCGCCCAGGTTGGCCCCGGCCGAGAACACCCTCTCGTGCGTCGAGGTGACAACCACGCAGCGGACGGCCTCGTCGTCCCGCGCGGCCTCGAGGGCCTCGATCAGCTCGCCCAGAAGCTCGTCCGACAGCGCATTTCGGGTCTCCGGCTGGTTCAGCGCGATCGTGGCCACGCCGTTGGCCGACACGTCATAGAGGAGGGTTTCGTAGGCCATCTCGCGGGCGGAAGCCTACGCCGACCGGGGAACTTTGCCCCCGCGGTACCACCCCTCGGTACTTCGTGCGCAAGGTTCTCCCCCGGCCTACCCACACACCCCAAAGTGAGATGTAGCACGTGCTACTACCCACGAAGCGCCAACAGGGTGTACCGTCCGCCGCATGACCTCCCCGAGCTCACCCTCCACCGCCGACGTCCTCAAGCCTGACTTCGCCTCCCAGCGCAAGCACTTCATCTTCACCGACGAACACGAGCAGCTGCGGGAGTCGATCCGCCGCTTCGTGATCAAGGAGCTTCAGCCCCACGCCGAGGAGTGGGAGGAGACGACGTTCCCGGACTGGGTGTTCGAGCGGATGGGCGAGCTCGGCTTCCTCGGCCTGGACAAGCCCGAGGAGTACGGCGGCCAGGGCGGCGACTACTACACCAGCCTCGTCCTGGCCGAGGAGATGGCGCACGCCCACTGCGGTGGCCTGGCCATGGGGATCGCCGTCCAGACCGACATGGCGATGCCCCCGATCCTCGCCTTCGGCACCGAGGAGCAGAAGCAAACCTGGGTCACCCCCGCGATCGCGGGCAAGGCGATCCTGGCCATCGGCATCACCGAGCCCGACGCCGGCTCAGACGTGGCCGGGATCAAGACCCGGGCCGTCAGAGACGGGGACGAGTACGTGATCAACGGCTCCAAGACGTTCATCACCAACGGCCACCGCGCCCACGCAATCGTCCTCGTCACAAAAACCGACCCGGACAAAGGCCACGGCGGCATCACCCTCTTCCTGGTCCCGATGGACGCGCCGGGGGTGATCCGGGAAAAACGCCTTCAGAAGCTCGGCATGCACGCTTCGGACACCGCGCTGCTCGCCTTCCAGGACGTGCGCGTCCCCGAAACCGCTATGCTCGGAGAGCTGGGCAAGGGCTTCTACCACATCTCCTGGGAGCTCCAGGGCGAGCGGCTGATCGGCGCCGCCGGGGCCGTGGCCGGCGCCCAACACGTCTTCGATCGCACCCTTCAGTACGCCAAGGAGCGGACTGCCTTCGGCCGGCCGATCGGCAACTTCCAGGTCATCCGCCACAAGTTCGCGGAGATGGCGACCAAGATCGAGACCGCGCGGCAGATGGTCTACACGACGGCGTGGCGGTTTCAGAACGGTGAGTACCCGGTCCGTGAGATCACGATGGCCAAGCTCTACGCGGCGCGGATCGCCGTCGAGGTGGCCGACGAGTGCATCCAGATCCACGGCGGCAACGGCTACATGAAGGAGTACGGGATCGAGCGCTCGTGGCGTGACCTGCGGTTGAACCGGATCGGGGCCGGGACCGACGAGATCATGCTCGAGGTGATTGGGCGCTCCTACGGCCTCTAGCGGTCCCGGGCGCCTCACTCATAGGTCGGGACGACAACATCGTTGGCGAACTTGTCATGCCAGCACTGCCGCTCCCGGTCCCACAGCATCCACAGGTATCCCAGGTAGAGAACGAACGCGCTGACGATCCGCCCCACGTAGCGGATGAAGGCTCGGCCGTAGCCGATCGGGCCGCCGGAGTCGAGGTCCACGACGCGGATCCGCATCGCACGCTTGCCGAAGCCCGCGCCGGCCGGGCCGCCCTCGAAGTAGGTGAAGTAGGTGGCGGCGACGAGGATTCCGAATAGGTAGCCGCTTCGCGGCGAGAGCGCCTCGAAGATCCCACTGACGAGCCCTACGATCAGGCCGTCGATCAGCGCCGCGGCCAGCCGGCGCCAGAACCCGGCCCGCTCTGAGGTTGACGCCACCGCTGACGCTGGGCCGGCCTCATACATCGAACACGCCCCTCCTGACCGAGTTGCCGCGAAGAAGATACGGCCAGGCACGGACGCCCGCAAGCACACGATGTACGGTGTCGCCTCAATGGATCTGGCCACCAAGGCGGGCGCGGGAGCGGCCGCGGCTCGCCGCCCCATCCCGCCGTTCACCGAGGAGCACGAGCAGTTCCGAGCGACGGTGCGTCGGTTTGTCGAAACCGAGCTGCTCCCGCACTCACCCGAGTGGGAGGCCGCGAGATGGTTTCCCAACCAGGTGTTCGAGCGGCTGGCCGAGCTCGGCTACATCGGCCTGAAGTTCCCGCCTCGGTACGGCGGCGACGGCGACCTGGTGGCCGACGCCGTATTCGTCGAGGAGCTCGCGCGGTGCGGATCGGGAGGGCTCGCGGCTGGGATCGGCGCTCACTGCGGGATCGCCCTGCCCCCGATCAACCGCTTCGGCACCGAGGCGCAGAAGCAGCGCTACCTGGTCCCGGGGATCCGCGGCGAGACGATCGCGGCGCTCGCCATCACCGAGCCGGACGCCGGGTCGGATGTGGCCTCGATCCGCACGCACGCGACGCACACGGACGACGGCTACGTGGTCAACGGGGCCAAGACGTTCATCACCGGCGGCGTCCGCGCCGACATCCTGGTCACCGCCGTGAAGACAACCGAGGATGGCGGGCACCAGGGCATCTCTTTCCTGATCATCGAGCGCGGGCCCGGGGTGGAGTCGCGGCCGCTCGAGAAGCTCGGATGGCACGCCTCGGACACCGCGATCATCACCTTCGACGACGTGTTCGTGCCCGTGGAGAATCTGCTGGGGGAGGAGAACCGCGGCTTCTATCTGATCATGGCCAACTTTCAGTGGGAGCGCCTGCTCATGGCCCTGGGCGCGGTCGGGGCGATGCAGGTGGCGTTCGAGCGCACGCTTCGCTACGCGCTCGAACGGCGTGCCTTCGGGCGCCAGATCGGCCACTTCCAGGTCATCCGCCACAAGCTGGCCGAGATCGCGATCAAGATCGAGGCCGGGCGTGACGTCACCTATGCCGCGCTGCGCCGCCACGTCGCGGGCGAGGATGCGACCCGAGAGGTGACGATGGCCAAGCTGGCCACGCAGCGCGCCGCCTTCGAGGTCATGGACTCCTGCCTCCAGATCCACGGTGGCAACGGATACATGGCCGAGTACGGGATCGAGCGCGCCGCCCGCGATGCTCGCCTGGGGCCGATCGGCGGGGGAACCGACGAGATCATGAAGGAGATCCTCGGCCGGGCGATGGGTCTGTAGATGGATTCGGCCAAGGGAAAGCTGCTGATCGCGGGTCCTCGGTTGATCGACCCGAACTTCTGGCGCACCGTGGTCCTGGTCGTCGAGCACAGCGAGGAGGGCGCCTTCGGGCTAGTTCTCAACCGCCCGTCGGAGACCAGCGTGGGCGAGGCGGTCCCTGAGCTCGAAGCCCTGATCGATCCTGACGAGACGCTCTTTATCGGCGGCCCCGTGCAGCCGTCCACGGTGATCACGCTGGCCCGCTTCGCCGATATCGGCCAGGCCGCGCTTGCCGCCTTCGACGACATCGGGGTGCTGGGGACCAACGGACCGGGGATCGAGGAGCTGGCCGATGACGTGATCACGGCACGAGCCTTCGTCGGCCACTCGGGCTGGGGGCCGGGGCAGCTGGATGGCGAGCTCGAGACCGGGGACTGGATCCTCGAGGAGGCGCGGGCCGGGGATGTCTTCTCGCCGGCCCCGCGTGAGCTCTGGTCGGAGGTCCTGACCCGCAAGGGCGGAAGCTACGCCCTGGTGGCCAGGATGCCGATGGACCCATCACTCAACTGATGCCCCACGCCCATGCGCATGCCGAGCCCGGCCGCGCGGCCGACCGCCGTGCCCTGACCACGGCGCTGGTCATCGTCGCGGGCTTCATGCTCGCCGAGGTGGTGGCGGGCGCGCTTGCGTCATCGCTCGCGCTTCTGTCTGACGCCGCTCACATGCTCACCGACGCTGCCGCCCTCGCGATTTCGCTCGTCGCGGCCCGGCTGGCGTCACGGCCGGCGCGGGGCGCGCTCACCTTCGGCCTCGGTCGCGCCGAGATCCTGAGCGCCCAGGCCAACGGGATCACCCTGCTCGTGCTCGCCCTGGTGATCGTCTATGACGCCATCCTGCGGCTGATCTCGCCGCCGGCCGTCCGCGGGGGGATCGTGCTCGGGGTCGCGTTGGCCGGAGTCCTGGTCAACCTGGTCGTGGCTCGGGTGCTGAGGCCGCGGAGCACCGCCCCGCGCAGCCTCAACCTCGAGGGCTCCTACCGCCACATCCTGACCGACCTCTACGGGTTCGCGGCTACCGCCGCCGCGGCCACCGTGATCCTGGCCACGGGCTTCGACCGCGCCGATCCGATCGCGTCGCTGCTGATCGCCGGGCTCATGCTGCGCGCCGCCTACACGCTGCTCCGAGCCTCCGGGCGCGTCTTCATGGAGGCCGCGCCGGCCGGGATCGACCCCGGGCACATCGGTCGCACCCTCGCGGCGGAGCCGGGCGTGGTGGAGGTGCACGATCTCCACGTGTGGGAGGTCACCTCGGGCTTCCCCGCCCTCTCGGCCCACGTGGTGGTGCGCGCCGGGACCGACTGTCACGAGCGCCGCCGCTACCTCCAGCGGATACTCGCCGACCAGTTCGGGATCCGGCATACGACGCTCCAGGTGGATCACGAGGCCGCCCCGCAGGGCCCGCTCCAGATCGAGCTGGCCCATCCCAGGGAGGGCAAATCACCCAATTAGACTCATCTGCGCGATGAAGGTGATCAAGCCCGGTCCGGATCGAGAGGCGCCGCGCGGGGTGCTCGGCGGCTCGGAGATCTCCCAGACCAGCGCCGGCGCGCGGAACATCTACATGGCGGTATTCCGCGTTCCGCCGGGTGCCCAGTCGCGTCCGCACTACCACGAGGGCTGCGAAAGCGCGGTGTACATGCTGTCCGGCTCGCTCCGGGTCAGGTGGGGCGATCGTCTGGAAAACGAGCTCGTGCTCGAGCCCCGGGACCTCGTCTACGTCCCTCCGCGAGAGACGCACGTGCTGGAGAACCTGTCCAGCACCGAGCCCGCCGAATATGTCGTGGCGCGGGATTCACCGCACGAGGATGCGGTCGTTGTCCCCTGGGCGCAGGCGCCCAGCCAGTAGCCCGCGGCTCGGATATCGGTCCACGGGCGATCAAGGTGGTCCGAACTGTGACCGATCTTCAAAGTACCCAGAGAACCTGCCGATAAGTGGGCAAACTCGGCGCGAGCCGGGGACGCAAAGCCAGAGGTCTCATGTCTCGATGAGATAGCTCGGCTGCCGGCTCTCCACGGAAGGTGTCCACACTGCAGCGGTTCGGTCTCATCAGCAAGCCTGGAGTACCCGGCGCCGGTCTGCTCCGGGCCAAACTGCACTCGCCCGTCCTGCGCTGGCTGGCCTTCGCCGCCCTGGCCGCGCTGGCGACGCCGTGGATCCTCGTGCGCATCGCCGGCCCGGAGGGCATCCAGCACGGGCTGCTGATCGCCAGCGTCTTCAGCGCGGTCATCCTGTTCGCCTGCGTCGGCCTGCTGCGCAGCGTGGGACGCGCCGACGCCCGCATGCGGGCTTTGATCGACAGCTCGCTTGACCTCGTGATGATCGTCGACGCGAGTGGCGGCGTCCGCTACCACAGCCCGGGCATCTCGCAGATGCTCGGCTTCAAGACCGAGGTCCAGGTCGGGACGCCGGTCGTCCACCTCCTGCACGCCGACGACGCCTCGCTGATGGAGGAGTGCTTCCGCCGCATCCGGTCCGAAGGCTCGGTCAAGCCGGTCGAGTGCCGCTGGCGGGCTGCCGACGGATCCATCCGCTGGCTGGAGACGGTGTTCTCGAACCTTCTCGGCGACCCCAAGGTCAACGGCGTGGTCCTCAACAGCCGTGACGTCACCGAGCGCCAGAAGCTCAGCGAGGGGCTGCGCAAGCGAGCCTTCCACGATCCGCTGACCGGCCTGGCCAACCGGGCGCGGTTCGAGGAGCGCCTCGAGCAGACCTCGGGCGACAGCGATACGGCGGTCCTGTTCATCGACCTCGACAACTTCAAGACCGTCAACGACAGCCTCGGGCACGCCGCCGGCGATCACTTCCTCAGCGAGGTCGCGCGCCGCCTCAGCACCTGCGTGCGCATCGGCGACATGGTGGCGCGGATGGGAGGCGACGAGTTCGCGGTCCTGATCTCCGGCGTCGATGCCCAGATTCGCGCCCCCCGGATCGCCGAGCGGATCCTGCGTGAGCTGGCCGAGCCGATCGAGCTCGATCGGCGTGCCATCACCCCGAGTGCCAGCATCGGGATCGCCTGCGGCGACTCGGCTCAGAACGCGCAGGAGATCCTGCGCGACGCCGACCTCGCCCTGTACGAGGCCAAGCGCTCAGGCAAAGGACGCGCGCAGCTCTACCGGCCGGTCATGCACGCGGCCGCGCTCGAGCAGCTCGAGCTCGAGACCGACATGCGCATGGCGCTCGAGCGAAACGAGTTCGAGCTCTACTACCAGCCGCTCTTCCGGCTCACCGACGGCGAGCTGATCGGCTACGAGGCGCTCATGCGCTGGCACCACCCCACGCGGGGCCTGCTCGGGCCGGGGACATTCATCGACCCGGCCGAGGAGACGGGACTGATCGTGCCCCTCACCCGCTGGGCGCTGTCGGTGGCCGCCGACCAGCTCGCGATCTGGCGCCGCCGCTCCGAGGAGCGGCTCGAGGTCTCGGTCAACCTGTCGCTGGTCAACCTCAAGGACTACGAGATCCTCAACGATGTCGCGGCGGCGCTCGAGGCCTCGGAGATCCCGCCCGAGGATCTGGTGCTCGAGATCACCGAGAGCACGGTCATGCGTGAGCACGACATGGGCCGGGAGATCCTCCACGAGCTCAAGAAGCTGGGTGTCCGACTGGCCCTGGATGACTTTGGGACCGGCTACTCCTCGCTCAGCCGCCTGTCCGAGCTTCCCTTCGACAGCCTCAAGATCCCGCGGCCTTTCATCGAGCGGATCACCCACGACGATCAGGACTTCGCGCTCACCCAGGGGATCGTCGACCTCGGCCACCATCTCGACCTGAGCATCGTGGCCGAGGGGATCGAGACCCCGCGGCAGCTGGCCAGCGTCCGGGCCATCGGCTGTGAGCTGGCTCAGGGCTTTCTGTTCGCCAAGCCGCTCCCCGCGGCCAGCACGGATCCGGCCCAGGACCGACTGACCGGAGAGTCGATCGCGCCCGGCGCGACGACACCGGGCAAAACGGCCCCGCTGAAGCTGATCCGCAACCAGGCCAAGCGCTCGGCCTAGCCGGCCCATCCGGACCGGCGGAGCGGCTCAGAGAGTCGCGGTCACGCGGGCGACTTCGGTCAGCGTGGTCAGACCGTCGCGGACCTTCTCGATGCCGTCGTCGCGCATCGTCCGCATGCCCTCCTCGATCGCGAGGGCGGTCATCGCGCCGAGGCTGGCGCGGTCGAGCACGAGCTGGCGCAGGTCATCGGTCATCGGGACGACCTCGAAGAGACCGGTGCGGCCGCGGTACCCGGTTTGCCCGCAGCGGATGCAGCCCACGGGCTCGAACAGCTCGACGTCCACCAGCCCATACTCCTCACGCAGTTTCTTCGGCATCTGCACGAGCTGCTTGCAGTGATTGCAGAGCGTTCGGGCCAGGCGCTGGGCGACCACGCAGTCGACGGCGGCGGCGACCATGAACGGCTCGATGCCCATGTCGCCGAGCCGCGTGAGCGCGCTGCCAGCATCCCGGGTGTGCAGCGTGGAGAGCACCATGTGCCCGGTCAGGGCCGCCTGCACGGCGATCACCGCGGTCTCCCGGTCACGAATCTCGCCGACCATGATCACGTCTGGGTCGGCGCGCAGCATCGAGCGCAGCCCGCTGGCGAACGTGACCCCGGCCTTGGGCGAGACCTGCATCTGCTTGATCCCCTCGATCGGGGACTCCACCGGGTCCTCGATGGTCAGGATGCTGCGCTGGCCATCGTTGATCCGCCCGAGCGCGGCGTACAGGGTGGTCGACTTTCCCGACCCCGTGGGCCCGGTGACGAGCACGGCGCCGTGGGGCTTGTTGATCGCGGCTTCGAAGCGCCCGCGCTCGAAGTCGCGCATGCCCAGCGACTCCAGTTCCCGCAGCACGACCCCGCTGTCGAGGATGCGCATCACCACGCCCTCACCGCGGACCAGCGGGAGGGTGGCGACGCGGACGTCGACCCGGCGGCCCTCGACGTTCACCGCCAGCCGCCCGTCCTGCGGTATGCGCCGCTCCGCGATGTCCATGTTGGACATGATCTTGATCCGGCTGACCAGGGCCGGCGCCATCGAGCGGGCGATCGTCGCGGCGTGGGTCAGCATCCCGTCGATCCGGTAGAGGACCCGCATGTCGCCGGCCTCGGGATCGCAGTGGATATCCGAGGCTCCCTGCTCGACCGCCTGAGCGATGAGCGCGTAGACGAGCTTGATGACGGGGGCCTCGTCGTCGAGCCCTTCGAGCAGGGTGATGTCGATTTCCGGCTCCTCGTCGACGAACTCGGCCACGTCCTCCTCGAGGCGGTTCAGCCGAGCCAGGAGCGCGGCCACATCCTCGGCCGCCGCCGCGGCCGGGCGCACCTTGCGGCCGGTGATCATCGAGATCTCGTCGAGGGTGAGGACGTTGCTCGGGTCGACCATTGCCAGGAGCACGCTGCGGTCGTGCAGGAAGCCCACCGGCACCGCCTGGTAGCGCTTGGCCACATCGACGGGAATCAAGCTGCACGCTCCCATGTCGATCTCGAACACCGACAGATCGACGAAGTCGACGCCGAAGCGCTCGGCCAGGGCTCGGGCCAGCTGGTCGTGTCGCAGCACCCCCATCTCGAGCATCATCCGGCCCGTGGGGAAACCGCGGTCGCGCGCCAGCTTGACCGCGCGCTCGACCGTCTCACGCCGCGCGAACCCGAGCTCGACGATCACGTCTCCGATGAGTTGTTCTGATCTCCCGCGCTGCGACGGCGGGATCAACCCCCGCGGATACGCGAGGTCCTCAGCCGGCTCCGCCGCGGGCGCGGCCCTAAGGCTCATGAGGCCAACATCGACAGATCCGAGCCACCCCTTGATCCGCTGCAAACCGCGGAATTGTCAGCGCTCAGACATACCCCTCACCCCGCTGTCCTCAGCAGGTGGACGACGGCGCCGAGACCCCCACGCCGGCGCTCGGATCGTCGACAACGCCACCGCCCCCCGGGCGGACGACCGCCCCCAGGTGAACGACGTACCAGACCCCCCGCCAGGAGATCATCGAGGCGATCCCGAACGAGTGAACCGGACCTGCGCCCTGGCGGTACACGACGCGCGCGTTCGGCAGCTCGTAATAGCCGACGCGGTTGTAACAGACGCCGGGCGGAACCCAGTGGGCATAGCTCGCGGGGACGTGAACCCCCACCAGGTGCGCCGAACCCGGGTCGCCGCCCAGCAGCTGATGCGCGGCGCCGAGATCGAGGCGGTAGTCAGCGACGAGCCGCCCCACATAGTCGCCTCGCGCGTCACCAATCGCCTTGACCTGGACGTAGGCGCCCTCCGGGAAGAAGGCCGGCATCGCCTTGGCCAACGAGTTGGCCTGCACCCCGTCCCACAGCGCTTGCATCTCGGCGTGGAACGCCGAGGTGTTCGCCGATGGCCGCTGATCGGTCTGAGGCAGCGAGCCGGGGCTCGGCTTCGACTTGGACGGCTTCAGCTTGGGCTTTGACTTGGGCTTCGATTTGGGCTGCTTTGGAGGTTGCGTCATGGTGGCCGACGTGGCGCTCGTGGCCCCCGACGCCGTGGTCGGCGGCGACGCCCCGCCGCCGCAGGCCGCGAGCCCGAGCGACGCAAGCGCGACAGCCACCGCGATCGCCCCGCGACTCACGATGCCCCGCCAAGCTCGAGCCGGCACCCGCTCAGATACTCCCCGGCTTCAGAGACGAGGAACGCCACCAGCGCTGCGATGTCGGCCGGCTGCGCGCCCGCGCCGGGCGCCACCAGGACCGCGGTCAGGGCGTAGCGCGCCCACTCGACCGACAGCGTCCGGACCAGGTTCTCTAGCCCGTCGCACGCCGCGCCGGCGAACGGCCCGGCCGCTCGTGGCGGTGCCAGCAGCACCAGCTTGGCCGGCTCGCCGGACTCAATCAGCGCGCCCACCGCGACCTCACGCACGGCCGTCCAGGCCTCACCGAGCGCCGCCAGGAGCCCTGGCTCCCCGCCCGCGCCGAAGGCCGCGGCGGCCGAGTGAACCAGCGCGTGCAGGGGCCGGCGTCCGCGGGCCCACTCGCCCACGCGCTCCTCCTCGGGCGGGAGCTGATCGATGCTCAGCAGCTCGAGCTCGGCCCCAAGGGCGGCCAGCGACTGCGTCAGCTCAGCGCCGACACTCGAGGTCACCGCGATCCGGCGACGCTCGAGGAGGTCAGCCCGCAGAAACGACATTTGAAGACACGCTACCGGCCGGTAGGATCGCCTCGGCGCCGCTTGCGAGGCGCCAGGCGAGGAGAAGGAGACGACGATGCTGTCCTACGCCCACGGGGCCTGCGACGAGTCACTGTTGGGAGAGACGATCGCCGCGAACCTCGACCGGACGATCGCGCGGGTTCCCGACGCCGAGGCGCTGGTCTCAGTTCACCAGGGCGTTCGCTACACGTATGCCGAGTTCGGCCAGGCCATCGATCGACTGGCCGGCGGCCTGATGGCCGCGGGGCTCGGGCCGGGCGACCGCGTCGGCGTCTGGGGTCCGAACCGCGCCGAGTGGGCGCTTGTTCAGTACGCCACGGCGCGCCTCGGGGTGATCCTCGTCAACATCAACCCGGCCTACCGCACCAGCGAGCTCGAGTACGCGCTCGGCCAGTCGGGCTGCCGCCTCGTGTTCGCGGCCCGATCGGTGAAGGATTCGGACTTCGTGGCCATGCTCGATCACGTGAGCCCGAATCTGCCCCGGCTCGAGCGGGCGATCTTCTTCGAGACCGAGGCGTGGGACGAGATCTCGGCCGGCGGCGCTCCGCCCGAGGAGGTCGCCGCCGTGGCCGCCGGGCTCGATTTCGATGACCCGATCAACATCCAGTACACGAGTGGCACCACGGGCTTTCCCAAGGGCGCGACGCTCAGCCACCACAACATCCTCAACAACGGCCACTTCATCGCCCAGCTCCTGATGTACACGGAGGCCGACCGGGTGTGCGTCCCGGTTCCGCTCTACCACTGCTTCGGGATGGTCATCGGGAACCTCGCGTGTACGACCCGCGGCGCGTGCATCGTCTACCCGGCCGAGACCTTCGAGCCCGAGGCGACGCTGCGGGCGTGTGCCCAGGAACGCTGCACGAGCCTCTACGGCGTGCCCACGATGTTCATCGCCGAGCTCGGCCACCCGACGTTCGCCGATCACGATCTGAGCTCGCTGCGCACCGGAATCATGGCCGGCTCTCCGTGCCCGATCGAGGTCATGAAGCGGGTGAATTCGGAGATGGGAATCGAGCAGATCTCGATCGCCTTCGGCCAGACCGAGACCTCGCCGGCCTCGACCCTCGTGCGCGTCGACGACACCCTCGAGCATCGCTGCGAGACCGTCGGCCAGGTGATGCCCCACACCGAGATCAAGATCATCGATCCGGGAACGGGTCAGATCGTCCCGCGCGGAGAACCGGGCGAGTTCTGCGCGCGCGGCTATCTCGTGATGCGGGGCTACTGGAACGACCCGGAGCGGACGGACGAGGCCATCGATCCCGCGGGGTGGATGCACTCGGGCGACCTTGCCACGCTTGACGAGGACGGCTACGTCCGGATCGTGGGCCGGATCAAGGACATGGTCATCCGCGGTGGCGAGAACATCTATCCCCGGGAGATAGAGGAGTTCCTGTACACGCATCCCGGGATCGCCGACGTGCAGGTCATCGGGGTCCCGGACGAGCGCTACGGCGAGGAGCTGATGGCGTGGGTCATCGCGCGTCCGGAGAGCGATCTGACCGAAGCAGAGGTGCGCGACTTCTGCCGCGGCCGGATCGCCCACTTCAAGGTGCCGCGCTACGTCAAGTTCGTCGACTCGTTCCCGATGACGGTCACCGGCAAGGTGCAGAAGTTCAGGATGCGTGAGCTGGCCATCGATGAGCTGGGCCTCGAGACCGCGGCCGCTGTCGCCACCGCCTAGCGGCTGGAAGGGGGAGCCGCCCGCCGATCCGCGGCCGAATCATGCGCGAGCGGACGGCATTCCGCGGCCGAATCACCCAACCTGGGCGAATTAGCGACCTGTGGGTGTAGGTAATTCGCCCAGGTCGCGCAAGCCAGGCCGTTTGACCTGTCAGGAGGCTGCCGGGCCTGCGGCAGCCGGCGGCACCACCCACGGGCCGTTAGTACGTGCGTCCAGTACGAGCGTCCGATTCTGCGAAGCGCCGTTCATCCGCGGAACGCGTTTTCTCGATACCTAAACGACGAGGATCGCCTCGGCAGTAGTCCTCACCTGTAGGTAACCCACGAACGGGACAGGCCGGATCAACTCAAGGAGGAGACGACCCAGCTCTATCAGTTTCACGATCACCGACAGCAGCAACGCTCAGACGCGAAGAGTCCCCGCCCTGAGCTGAAGTCGGGCGATCGCACACACGTCACCTACCACCAGTCGGCCGCGGGGAACGTCGCCGACGCTGTGGATGACGAGCCCGGTGACAGCTAGCGGCTACGGCCAGCGGGGCCCATCAGCCGCAAATGTCACTATCGCGCCGTGCCGGCGTTACCCCGCCGGCGCGGCGCTTTTTTTTTACGCCGCGTCCTCGGACGGGGCTTCGCGCTCCTCGGACGGGGCCTCAGACCCGCCCTCGCGCCCGGCTTCCGCCTCCGCCTCGCGCTCCGACCCGCCCTCGCGCTCCGACCCGGCCTCGCGCTCCGATCCGCCCTCGCGCTCCGCCTCGCGCTCCGATCCGCCCTCGCGCTCCGCCTCCGCCTCCGCCTCGCGCTTGGCCTCCATCTTCGCCTCGCGCTCGGCCTCCAGGAAGCGCTCGTTCTCCTCCCCGCGCCGATAGTTTCGCTCCCGGTCGCGCGCTGCCGCCAGCGATCCGCGATGGCCGAGGAGCTTGAGCTGAGAGTGCAGCTCTCTGATTCGCTCGAGGATGTAGGTGGCCGCTTCCTGTTGCTGCTCGCGAGACGAATGCTCGACCGTCTCGAAGCGGAATGGCGACCCGTACTGAACCGTCACGCGCGGAAACTGAAGCCGCTTCCAGTTGCGGACCTGGTGCGAGCCGAGGATGGCCACGGGAACCACCGGAGCTCCGGACTCGAGGGCCAGACGTCCCACTCCCGGCCGCGCCTCGGCCGCGATATCGCCGGTCCGGGATCTCCCGCCCTCCGGGTACATGACGACCGCCTCGCCCCGCCGCAACAGTTCAAACGCCGTGATGAAGGCTTCCTCGTCGTGGTGGCCTCGCCGTACGGGGAAGACGCCGCCGTGGCTGAAGATGTAGCTCGGGATGCCGGGCTGGAACAGCTGCGACTTGGCCATGAAGCGAACCCGGCGGCGCACGAAGGTCCCGGTGAAGAAGTGATCCATGAACGAACCGTGGTTGGGGGCGAGGATCACAGGGCCGTTGGGGACGTTGTAGCTGTCGATGCTCCGGGCGCGGAAGGCGAGCAGTGAGTAGGGGACGACGACGTAGCGCACGAGCTCGTAGGTCCATCCCGCCGGGCCGCGGCGGGCGATCTCGTGGTAGCGCTGGAAGTACTCCGGGGGTCGGGAGTCCGAGTAGACCTGGGCTTTGATCTCGACGTCTGGCATCGCCGCTTCCTTAGGTACCCCGAGCCGTGTCGGTCGTCACGAAGGCGCTACTCCTCGGCCCACTCGCGGGCTCGCTCGAGGGCCCGCTGCCACCCCGCAAGCCGGGTCTGACGTTCGTCCTCGCTGATACGCGGGTCGAAGCGTGACTTCTCCCGCCAGCTTCTCCGAACCTGATCCACGGTCAGCCCGTTCGTCCCGACCGCGGCCAGGTACGCGGCGCCGAGCGCCGTCGTATCCGTGATCTCCGGCACCACGACGGGCACGCCGAGGATGTCGGCCTGGAACTGCATGAGCCACTGGTTGACCGTCGCGCCCCCGTCGGCCCGCAGTTCGGTCAGCTCCACGCCACAGGCTTCCTCGATCGCGCGCACAGCGTCCACGGTCTGGTAGGCGATCGCCTCGAGCGTGGCCCGGGCCAGATGCGCCCGTCCCGCGCCACGCGTCAGGCCCACGATGGTTCCCCGCGCGCGCGGGTCCCAGTGCGGCGACCCGAGTCCGGTCAGCGCCGGCACGAAGTACACGCCCTCGTTGTCCGGCAGTGACGCGGCCAGCGACTCGGTCTCGGCGGCGGACGCGATGATCCCGAGGCCGTCGCGCAGCCACTGAACCGCGGCGCCGGTGACGAAGATCGACGCCTCGAGCGCGTAGGCGAGGCGGCCCTCGCCGATCCGCCAGGCCACGGTGCTGAGCAGCCCGGGAACCGGCGGAGGGATCCGGTTGCCCGCGTTCTGGAGCACGAACGACCCCGTGCCGTAGGTGTTCTTCCCCAGGCCGGGATCGACACAGGCTTGGCCGAACAGCGCCGCCTGCTGATCCCCCGCCATCCCGGCCAGCGGCACCGCGTGCCCATGCAACGCCCCGGCAAGCGTGGTCCCGATCGCTCCCGCGCTCGGGCCGATCGTGGGCAGCGCGGCCGCGGGGATGCCGAACAGCGACAGAAGCTCGGGATCCCACTCCCCCTTCGCGATGTCGAACAGCATCGTCCGGGCGGCGTTCGAGGGATCGGTCACCGGCTCGCCGCACAGCCTGTGCGCCAGCCAGGCGTCGACCGTCCCCAGCACCGCGCGTCCGGAGGCGGCGAGCTCACGCAGCCCGTCCACGTGCTCGAGCAGCCATTCCATCTTGGTGGCCGAGAAATATGGGTCGAGGACGAGGCCTGTGCGCTCGCGCACGAGCTCTTCGTGTCCCTGCTTGCGAAGCTCGGCGCAGCGGCCTGAGGTCCGCCGGTCCTGCCACACGATCGCTCGGTGAAGCGGCTCCCCCGTGTCGCGGTTCCACACGCACACGGTCTCTCGCTGATTGGTGATCCCCACCGCCTCGAGCTCCCCGACCTCGACGCCCGCGTCGGCGAGCGCCTCTCCGGCCACGGCCTGCGTCACCTCCCAGATCTCGAGCGCGTCGTGCTCGACCCACCCCGGGCGCGGGAAGTGCTGCTCGAACTCGCGGTACGCGCGCCCGATCAGCTCAAACTCGCGACTGAACATCAGGCACGTAGTCCCGGTGGTGCCCTGATCGATGGCGAGGATCATCTTGCGCCGCCAGCCTATCCGCGGGCTCAGCGCTCCGAGGCCGGTGATCTGGCCCGGGCGCCGCTCGATATCGTGCCGCCCACCAACCAGCGGAGGAAGGCTGCAACTTGGCCGTAGTCGAGGCGCACATCACGGGAACGGTCTGGAAGATCGAGGTCGAGGTCGGCGACCAGGTCGAGGAGGGCGACACGGTCGTGATCCTCGAATCGATGAAGATGGAGATGCCGGTGGAGGCCGAGGACCCCGGCGTGGTGAAGGAGGTCAGGGTGCAGGAGGGCCAGTCGGTCTCCGAGGGCGAAGCCCTAGTTGTCCTCGAGTAGCGACCCGGCGGGCGGCGCCGGCCGCCTTCTGATCGACGAGCCGGCCCCCGGCGTCACGCGTCTGGTGATCTCCAACCCTGAGCGCCGGGGCGCGCTCGACCACGCGATCCTCGATGCCCTCGCCTCCACCCTGCCGGGCCTGGACGCCCGCTGCGTGATCCTCACCGGCGAGGGGAGCATCTTCTCCGCCGGGTATGACCTGGGCGACCTCCCGGAGGAGGTTCCGGCCGATCAGGCCGACCAGCTGGTCGCCAATCCGTTCGCCGCCGCGATCGACGCCGTCGAGGCCTATCCGTTCCCGACCCTGGCCGTTCTCAACGGCCACACGATCGGGGGCGGGCTCGAGCTCGCGCTGGCCTGCGATCTTCGGATGGCGGCCACGACGGTCAAGCTCGGGATGCCGCCCGCCAAGCTCGGGTTGATCTACTCGCATACCGGGCTGCGCAAGTTCATCGAGACGGTCGGCGCGGCGCGCACGCGGGAGCTCTTCCTGGTCGGCCGCCGGATCGACGCCCTCACGGCCCACCAGTGGGGGCTGGTCAACGGCGTCGTCGAACGCGGGGAGCTGATCGAAGAAGCGCTCGAGCTGGCGGTCGAGATCGCCGGCAACGCGCCCCTCGCCCAGCGGGGAAACAAACGCATCATCCGTGAGCTGCTCGCGGCGCAGACCGCCCTCGATCCGCTGACCGAGGACGAGCTGCTCGAGCTGCGCCGCTCCAGTTTCTCCACCGCCGACTTCCGCGAGGGCGTTCGCGCGTTCGCCGAGAAGCGCCCGCCGCGCTGGGAGGGCCGCTGAGAACGTCCGAGGCGACGCCTATCCTGCGCCCCTGTGATCGAGATCGGGGCCCGGCTGAGCGAGCTCGAGGCACTCGGGCTGAGCCGGCGGACCAGGTTGGTGAGCGGCCCGCAGGGTCCGCGCGTCGTTCTTGACGGCAAGCCGACCCTGGTTCTCTGTTCGGCCAACTATCTCGGCTTGGCCGATCACCCGCGGGTGCGCGAGGCTGCGGCCGAGGCCGCGATGCGGTGGGGGGCGGGTGCCGGCGGCTCACGCCTGAGCACCGGCACGATGACCGTCCACCGCCGGCTCGAGGAGCGACTGGCGGAGTTCCTCGCCCGCCCCACCGCGCTGCTCTTCGGCTCCGGGTATCTGGCCGCCGCCGGTGTGCTCGGCGCACTGGCCCGCCCCGGCGACGTTGTCTTCCTCGACGAGCTCTGCCCGCCCGCGCTTCTCGACGGGTGCCGCCTGGCGGGCGCCGAGACGTTCGTCTATGACCACCTCGACGTCGACCACCTCCGCTGGGGCATCGCCAAGGCGGAGGGCCGGGGCGCGCTGATCGCCACCGAGAGCGTCTTCTCCCTAGGGGGAGACGTCGCACCGATGGCCGAGATCGTGGAGCTCGCTCAGCGCCGCCGCCTTCGCCTCCTCGTCGACGAGTCGCACGCCTTGGGCGCGGTCGGCGCCGGGGGCGAGGGGGTCCTGCGCCACGAAGGGCTCGAGGACGAGGTCGACGTCGCTCTCGGGTCGCTGGGCACTGGGCTTGGCTCGTACGGCGCGTTTGTCGTCTGCCGGCGCCAGATGGCCGAGCATCTGCTCAACGCGGCCCGCACGCTGCTCTTCTCGAGCGCTCTCCCGCCCAGCGCCGCCGCCGCCGCTCTGGCGGCGCTCGGCCTGCTCGAGCAGCGGCCCCAGCTGGCTCAGAAGCTCCGCCTCAACGCATCCGTTCTGCGACGCGAGCTCGAACGCGAGGGGTTTGGCGCCGGCGGACAGGCTCAGATCGTCTCGGTCTTCGTGGGCTCACCGGAGCTGGCGGAGCGGCTGGCCTCAGCGGCGCTCGAGCAGGGGATCCTCGTGGAGGCGATCCGCCCGCCCGCCGTGCCCTCGGCCGCCTCGTTCCTCCGCCTCACACCGATGGCCTCCCATCGCCCCGAGGAGCTCCAGGAGGCGGCCGGCGTGCTCCTCCGCGCCGCGCACAGCTGCGGCTTCGAACCTGCGATCTCCTCGCTTCCCGCCGAGGTCCTCGATTTCGAGCTCGAGTCCGAGCGCCGGCCGGTTGGCGCCGGCGAGATCGCCCCCCGGCGCGGGGTGTTCGACGTCGAGGCTTTGGAGCCGCCACAGCCAGACCTGTTCGACGTCGAGTCGAGCGACCGCCTGGCTGCGTAGACAGTTACGCTCCTCTCGGTGGAGGCCCAACCATGATGGTGGGGACGGCGCAGCGCGCGCACTGGGGCCCGCGCCGCCGCCAGATCGCCGGCCGCCTATCGCCTGACGCGTGGTGCCTTCTGGCCATCGCGGGAACGGTGCTGGCGGCGAACCTGCTCTACGTGACCGGCATCTTCGATCCCAATCCTCTCGCAATGCGAAGCGGGTTGGCCAAGGCTGTCGCCGGCGGTCTGCTCCCAGGGCAACCGACCATTGATCCCAACGTCGGCTTCGTCTCGCAGGCCCTCGGGCACCGGGCGGCGCTGGACCTCGTTCATCTCCAGCTGCCGTGGTGGAACCCGTACGAGGGCACGGGCGCGCCGCTGGCGGGCGAGCTGCAGTCGGCGGCCTTCTTCCCACCCACCCTGCTCACGCTGTTCTCGAACGGACAGCTCTACGAGCACATGCTGCTCGAGCTCGTGGCGGGCGGCGCGACCTACCTTCTGCTCAGAAGATTGGAGATCGGCCGCTGGGTGGCGACCGCCGCCGGGATCGCCTTCGCCCTGAACGGGACCTTCGCGTGGTTCGCCCACGCGCCCGTCAACCCGGTCGCGTTCCTGCCGCTCCTCCTGCTCGGGCTCGAGCTCGCCTACAGCGCCGCCCTGGACGGACGCCGCGGCAGTTGGTGGCTGATCGCGTTGGCCGGGGCGCTGTCGCTCTACGCCGGCTTTCCAGAGGTTGCTCTGCTGGACGCGCTTCTCGGGATGGGCTGGTTTGCCTGGCGATGCGGCTGCCTTGGTCGCTCGCGGGCGGGTTCCTTTGTCGGCAAGGCTGCGATTGGCACGGCGGTCGCAGCTCTTCTGTGCGCTCCGCTTCTGATCGCGGCGTTGAACTACCTCCCTCACGCGAACCTCGGAGCGCACGCGGGCGGGCTGTTTGGCCAGGTTCACCTCCCGGTTCAGAGCATGCCGCAGCTGGTGCTGCCCTACGTGTTCGGGTCGATCTTCGCCCTGAGCGATCCGAAGCTGATCGTGTTCGCCGCCTGGGACAACGTCGGAGGCTTCCTGTCCTCCTCGCTGCTTGTCCTCGTGCTGCTCGGGCTTCTGTCCCGCGGACGGCGGGGGCTGCGGCTCTTGCTCGGCCTGTGGCTCTTCGTGGTGCTGGCCAGGACCTACAACACCCCACCCTTCGTCACCGATCTGGTGAACCTTCTGCCCGGACTCTCGAACGTCGCCGTCTTCCGTTACGGCTGGCCGAGCATCGAGCTGGCCGCCGTGGTGCTGGCAGCCATCGGTCTCGAGGGTCTGGTGCGATCGGCTTACTCGCGACGGGTGCTGCTGGGGGTGGGAGTGGTTTCGCTGATCGTGCTGGGCATCGCCAGCGGTGCGGCCTGGCACCTGGTCCATCAATTCGGCGGTGGGCTCAAGGGGCGGGCG
>DATGFT010000008.1:0-84785 GCA_035308915.1 Solirubrobacteraceae bacterium | reverse complement strand
ACCAGCCCGGGTTGGCGTCCATCGCCACGGCGAGAGCGTCGATCACGAATCCGTGCAGGACGTCCTTAGAAGTGACGCGGAACTCGACGGGCCGGTGGACAGGCAGGTAGAGCACGTTGCTCTGGACTCCGAGCGCGGGATACGCGTAGGTCCACGTCCACTGCTGGCCGGTCACGTCGACGACGAGCGGCTTGGCCGGGGGATCCGTCGTCTGCTTGTAGAAGCCGAACATCCCCCAGCCGACCAGGAAGATGGCCAGCGATCCCGTGATGCCCAGCCAGGCCACCTGCTGGCGTGGCTTGGCCTGGAGCGGCGGACCGTCCTCGAGCTCGTTGGGGTCTCCGCGATAAGCCCGGCGCTCACGGAACACAACCACGCTATAGGCGACGAACACCCACACGAACAGCGCCACCGGTACAGCCATCGCCGTGAACAGGACGTTGGTCAGCTTGGTGAACGAGGCATCGGAGCTGGCGGGGCTCGGATTGACGACGCTCCGGAGCAGAATGACCACGGCGACGCCGATCACCGAGAGCACGACCCAGATGACGAGCACGCGTCGCCCGTGCTGAACCCGATCGGTGCCGTCGGGCAGCTGTGGGCTGTCTGTGGATGGCTCAGCCATGGTCAGGTCACGTTGAGCGTCCCGGCCATGTAGCCGGTGCTCGCCATCGGGCCGCCGAAGTTGTTCTGCCCCTGCACCCCGTCACCGGCAAGCCCGATGCCGCAGGGGATGTAGCAATGCCACTCGTAGACGCCCGGACCCCCAGTCCTGAACTGAAAGACGATCACGTTGGGTTTCGGATACCGGTTGCCGTTGACCGTCACCGCGTTCGGCGCGCTGTCCGGAACACCGAGGAGTGGCACGTTCACAAACAGCTGGTCCTCGCCTGAATCGGGAGGCGTCTGGATGGTGAACGTGTGACCGGCCGCGTCCAGCTGCACCCTGGCCATCGTCCGACCGTTGACGGTCATCGTGCTGCCCACGGTCCCCCGCACCTGATCGAAGAACGGGTTGTGCAGTGACGTGGCGCTGTCGTACTGGTAGATCGTCACCCGGACCGTGGTATGGGCCGGAACCCGGATGGTCGTGCTCGGGCAATAGGTCACCCAATCGGGGTGGGGACCTCCCCCCGACCCGTGGCACGCCATGCTGTCGGGGAACGCCGAGAGCGTGATGTTCGCGCCGACGGTGGACCGCGCTGCGGCCGGCTCATAGCCGAGGCCGCGCTCACCGCGCACTCCGGCCACGAGCAACGCAAACAACCCGGCGACAACAACGAGGGCCACGCTGAGCCCGATCACGTGTCGGCCAAGTGACGCCCTCACAGCCCGCTGACGCTAAGACGCCGGCAGCGACGCAGACATCCGGTAGCGACCGAGCGCCCGGTCAGTACTTACCCGCAGGCCACGCCAGCGCCGCCCGCGAACTTTGGCTCTGGAGTTGAGCTATGTTCAACCGCAGCGCCAAAGTTCGCCTGGCGAAGGCGCATCACGCGCCCGCCAGCCGGCGACGGGTCAGGCGGGAATAGGTTCGACCGCCGGCTCGGGCTGAACCTCGAGAGGAGCCGGATCCGCGACTCGCCGGACGCGGGTTCGCAGCCAGACGATCAGCGCACCGAGCCCGGGAACCCAGACCGCGATCGCGTGGTAGACGAGCACGGCGCTGACCGCAGCCACGGGAGAGAATCCGTAGAGAACGAGCGCGCCCGCGAGTCCTGAGTCGAGGACCCCGAGGCCGGCGGGCGCCGGGATCATCGTCGCCAGGTAGCCGATGAAGTACGCCACGGCTAACGCGAGCGCTCCCACCGGATGGCCGGTGGCGCGACAAGCGGCCCAAAGCGCGGCCATATCCAGCAACAGAAAGCCGGCCGCGCCGAGCAGGCGCCAGTGAGGGCTCCTCAACGACTTCCACGCACCCTCAAGCGACGCCGCGACCGAACGCGCTGTCGACGAGAACCGTCCTCGATAGCGCCCGCCCGCCACCATCATCGCGATGGCGGCGCCGATCACGAACAGCGAGACAAGAATCGGAACCCCTGAGTGCTCGAGGTCGTGTGGGCCATGGCCAGCGCCTACCAGGAGGAGCGCGCCGGCGACACCATTGAAGAAGAAGCCGAGCAGCGTGAGAAATGCCAGCAGGGCGCCACACCGCTCGGCGAGGCGACGCATCCCGATGCCGTGACCTCGGAGCAGCCAGCCTGTGGCGGCCGCCGAGGAGAAGTTCCCGCCGGGGAGGACGGCCCCCGCACCCATCGCGATCCAGGCCACCCGGCGACCGACCGGTCGTGTTGGCTCCGGGAAGAAACGCCGGAAGACAACGACGTAGCTGAGGCATGAACCGAGTTCGACCACAACGGCACCGAGGAGCCAGACCGGATTCATGGCTTCGAGCGAGGCAATCACCTGGGCGGGTGGCGCGACCCAAAACAGGACAGCCAGCGAGATCAGGGTGACGATGACGGTGCCGAGCACCCGGAGGCTCGGTCGCCTCCGCGAGGCCATCGAGGCACCCCTGAGGTCGACCACGCGGTCCAGTCGTTCCTAGGCGAGCTCGCTCAGCACTTCGGTCGCGAGCGCTCGTCGCGCAGTCGCCGCTCAGCCGCGTCGAGCTCGCGCTCGAGCTGCTCCAGGCGAGCGTTCTTGCGAAGCCCCCATCGGTAGAGCTTGGCTCGCAGGAGCGCGACACGGTCGCGGCAGTAATCGGCGTCGGCCTGCAAATGCTGCATGTGCCTTGCGGTCACGCGTCGAACTCCAGCACCGAGTACGCCTCAGGCCCCAGGATTTCGCGAACGCCGTCCCGGCCGCCGGGCTGGTCCTGGCGGTAGACGACAAACGGCTGATGCGGCCCCATGTCGAAGATCGCGATCACCATACCGCCGCGCAGCGGGTCGCATCGCCCCACCTCCGTGATGCAGTCCACAGCTCCACGGCGTGACCACAACCTGAAGATGCGGTCAGATCGCGGCGCACGACCCAGGTCGAGCTCGACCCGCTCACGCAGCGCGCGGTAGGCCTCCTCGAGTCCGTGCTGATTGTCCGCGATCCCCGGGATGAAGAACGCGGTCATCGCTCCCTACAGCCCGCGCTCGCGAGCGTCCTCGCTCAGGGCTCGCCCGAGCGCAGCGGGGTCGACCCGCGCTTCGAGGTCGCTGATCCGCTTGCTGGTTCGCGTCGATTCCCGGTGCACAGAGTCCTGGAGGCCTTCGAGGAGCTGCTCCAGATGGCTGACTCTGGCTTCAAGCGCGCGCAGCTCGGTCTGGCTGGACTCGCCTGACCTGGCGGCGGCATCCTTATCCGCCTCGCCGCGCA
Organism: Solirubrobacteraceae bacterium; assembly: GCA_035308915.1. Taxonomy (GTDB): domain Bacteria; phylum Actinomycetota; class Thermoleophilia; order Solirubrobacterales; family Solirubrobacteraceae; genus Palsa-465. Next base: position 81,473 of record DATGFT010000008.1, on the reverse strand, counting down.
CGCGCCGGATCTGGCGGATCCGGGCGATCAGCCCCTCGCGCTCGCGCACGCTCATCGCCGGCCGGACCGTGGCGGCTGGGGCGGGCGAGGCGGGTAGCGCCGCCGCTCCTCATCGGTCATCCGACGGATGACCAGCGAGCCGCTCTCGACGGCTTCGCGAACCTGTTCGAGCTTCTCAGCTCGCTTTTCCTCCGCTCGCTCGCGTGCGGTCTTCATCGCTTCCGGTCTACCCGCCATCGGAGCTTCCGGCAAACGTGGATCGACATCGCTCTCCTTCCTTCGCCGGCGCGGTCAAGGTTTGACGAGATCCGCTGCGTCGGCGAGAAGAATCTCGCGGGCGCGGCACGCACCCGCCCGTCCACCGTAGCACCCGAAGCGGCGTCTGTCGCGTGTGTCGTGTGCGCTGCGTTCAGGCACAATGGCGGGCCGGCATGGCTTCGACGACCGAGATAACCATCGTCACCGGAAACCTCTACCGGGTCGAGGGAGACGTGAAGGAGGTCGAGCGGGTCATCCTCGACGCCGCCCGGGGATCGATCCCCGAACTCGCCTGGCTCGTAGAGTCCGACACCGGGCAGGCGCTCGGGATCAATCCTGAGCACGTCGTGACGCTGCGAGCGATCGGTCCCTAGACCGGGACGGCTCACCGGCCGGGGCAAGCCGGTGAATCGCCGCTCACGTCAGCTGTGATGGTCCCAGCGACGACCGCTAGAGCACGCGGACGTTGGCCGCGGCCGGACCCTTCTGGCCCTGCTCGGTGTCGAACGACACCTTTGCGCCCTCAGCCAGCGATCTGAAGCCGTTGGCCGCGATCGAGGAGTGATGGACGAACAGGTCCTTGCCGCCGTCATCGGGGGTGATGAACCCGTAGCCCTTCTCATCGCTGAACCACTTAACGGTTCCGGTTGGCATCTATTTCCCTCCCGGGAGTCGTGTGCTGCGAAACGCGGGAGGTGCAAGAGCAACAACTACGAACGCTGGCACTGTTTGGCGGAAGCGGGATTGCTTCGGCACGAAACCCGGAGTGTAGACCCGATCTGCGCAAAAGGCTGTTGTCGGGGCCACTGCGCACGCCACCCACCCGCCACGGATCCGTAGATCTCCACATCGTCGTCCGCGAGTGACCCCGATGGCGGCGGGCCGGCGGGCGGCTTACATGGGCCCCGGAGGTGAAACCGAACATGAGCACAGCCGCCAGCGACGACCATCCCCACGAAAACCCGTTCCGAGGCTTCGACGAGTCCGTCGAGCGCGCACTCGGCGCCGACATGCGCCTGGTCTACGGGTTCGCCGTTCCGATCCTCATGGTGGTCGGTCTGATCATCATCCTGGCCCTGAGCCCGGCGACCTGGCTGGTCGTCACGATCGTCGTCATGGAGCTGGCCGCATTATGCGTGGTCCTCACGGGGTTCATCGGGATGCTCAACGAGCCCGACGACGAGGACGACACGTCCGCCGCCACGTAGCGCCGTGTTCGAGGTCCGCATCCACGGCCGCGGCGGCCAGGGGGTTGTGACCGCGGCCGAGTTGCTGTCGGTTGCGGCCTTCCTGGAGGGCCGCCATGCTCAGGCCTTCCCCAGCTTCGGCTCCGAGCGCACCGGCGCCCCGGTCGTCTCGTTCTGCCGGATCGACGACCACCCGATCCGCACTCGCGAGCCCATCTCCGAGCCCGACGCGCTGATCATCGTCGACGCAACGCTGCTGCACCAGGTCGACGTCTTCAGCGGACTCAAGCCAGATGGCTGGGTGCTGATCAACACCTCCAAGCCATTCGGCGAGCTGCGGATCGAGGAGCTGTTCACGAGGTTCGATCGCGAACGTTTCCAAACCGTGGCGGCAACGGAGCTGGCGCGGGAGCTCCTCGGGCGGCCGCTTCCCAATGCAGCCCTGCTGGGCGCCTTCGCCGCGCTCACCGACCGCGTCGCCTTGGCGGCAGTCACGCGCGCCATCGCCGAGCGCTTCAGCGGCGCGGTCGGCGAGAGGAACGTCGCGGCGGCCGAGCGGACGTACAACCACGTGCGGGCCGCTCGGGGCGCACCGAGCCGACCGCTCCTGGAGGTTTCCAGTGCTTAGGCAGCTCGAGGGATCTCAGGCGGTCGCCGAAGCCGTGGCGACATGCCGGCCTGAGGTGATCTGCGCCTATCCGATCAGCCCCCAGACGCACATCGTCGAGGGGCTGGCCGCCCTGGTGAAGTCAGGCCGGCTCGAGCACTGCGAGTTCGTCAACGTCGAATCCGAGTTCGCCGCCATGTCGGTGGCGATCGGGGCCAGCGCCGCGGGAGCGCGGGCGTACACGGCGACCGCGAGCCAGGGCCTGCTGTACATGACCGAGGCGCTGTACAACGCGGCCGGGCTCGGGTTGCCGATCGTGATGACGGTGGCCAACCGCGCCATCGGCGCCCCCATCAACATCTGGAACGACCACTCCGACGCGATGTCGCAGCGCGACTCCGGCTGGATCCAGCTCTACGCGGAGTCGAACCAGGAGGCGGTCGACCTTCACGTCCAAGCGTTCAAGCTCGCCGAGCAGCTCTCCCTGCCGGCGATGGTGTGCATGGATGGATTCATCCTCACGCACGCCTTTGAGCGGGTGGAGCTCCCACCGCAGTCGCAAGTCGACGCGTTCCTGCCCGCTTTCCAGCCGCGCCAGGTGCTTGACCCGGAGGACCCGGTGACCATCGGGGCGATGGTCGGTCCAGAGGCGTTCACCGAGGTCAGGTACCTGGCGCACTACAAGCAGATGCAGGCTCTCGATCTGATCCCGGAGATCGCGGCGGCCTATGAGACGCTCACCGGGCGCGCGTCGGGAGGGCTCGTGCGCCGGTATCGAAGCCACGACGCCGAGACGGTCGTCGTGGCCCTGGGATCGGTCCTCGGGACGATCGAGGACGTGGTCGACGAGCTGCGTGAGCATGGCTCGCGGATCGGGTGCGTCGGGATCAAGACGTTCCGGCCGTGGCCTCGGGCCGAGATCCGCGCCGCCCTGTCCGGTGCACGCCGCGTGATCGTTCTGGAAAAGGCCCTCTCGATCGGAATCGGCGGGATCCTCGCGCAGAACGTGCACAGCGCGCTGGAGGGCTCGGGCGCGCGCATTCACACCGCGATCGCGGGCCTCGGCGGGCGCCCGATCACCAAGGCTTCTCTGCACCGGCTGTTCCGGGCGGCGGCGGCCAACGAGCTTGGGGACACCACGTTCTTGGATCTCAACCGAGAGCTGATCGAGCGGGAACTGGTGCGCCAATCGGAGACTCGGCGCTCAGGTCCCCACGCCGAGAACATCCTTCGCGATCTCGGCGCCGTGGCGTCGCGGCCGGTCTGAGCCATGCCGCTTCAGCGCGTCAAGTACTACCAGGCCGGGAGCTTCGTGGCCGGAAACCGGCTACTCGATCCGCACGAGCGCTCGGTCCAGGCGGACAGCGGCCGCTCGAACGCGATCACCTGCGGGCACCGGGCCTGCCAGGGGTGCGGCGAGGCGCTGGGGGCGCGGTTCGCGCTTGACGCGGCGCTGCGCGCCAGCGGGGGCGACATGATCGCGGCCAACGCCACCGGCTGCCTAGAGGTGTTCTCCACGCCCTATCCCGAGACGTCGTGGCAGCTTCCGTGGATCCATTCGCTGTTCGGCAACGCGCCGGCGGTGGCGAGCGGGATCGCGGCGGCGCTGCGAGCCAAGGGAAACACGCACACACGCGTCGTGGGTCAGGGCGGCGACGGGGGCACCGTGGACATCGGCTTCGCGTGCCTCTCGGGGATGTTCGAGCGCGGAGACGACGTGCTCTACATCTGCTACGACAACGAGGGCTATATGAACACCGGGGTGCAGCGGTCAGCTGCCACCCCGCCCGACGCTCGAACGACCACGACCCCGGCGGTGGGGGAGCATCCGGGGGCGCCGTGGGGACAGGGCAAGAGCGCTCCACTGATCGCGCTCGCCCACGAGATCCCGTACGTGGCCACGGCCACGATCGCCGACCTGCGCGACCTCGAGGCCAAGGTCGAACACGCGATGGACCTCCATGGTCCGCGGTACATCCACATCCTCGTCACCTGCCCGCTGGGCTGGGGAACCGCGTCGAGCGACGCGATCAGGGTGGCCCGGATGGCGACCGAGAGCGGGCTCTTCCCCGTGTTCGAGGGCGAGCACGGCGACATCACGGCCGTGACCAAGATCCGGCAGCGGGTGGGCGTCGAGGAGTACCTGAAGCTGCAGAGGCGGTTCGCCCACCTGTTCGCGCCGGTCCGGCGTGAGAACGAGATCGCCCGGATCCAGGCCCGCGCGGATCGGAACATCGCCCGCTTTGGCCTGGTTGAGGCGCGCGATGGTCGGCCCGAGGCCGAGGTTGAAAGCGACACCCCCTCGATCGGTGCCAAGGGAGCGGCCACCTCGGCCCAGGCGGCAGCCCCCTCTCCCCCCCACCGGAGCGGCTGATGGAAAAGCCCTTCGCCATCACCCTCGACGTGGGATCGAGTCGCGCCAACAAGACCGGCTCCTGGCGGACCGAGCGACCGGTCTACGTCCACCGCCTGGCGCCCTGCGGCGACGCCTGCCCGGCTGGGGAGGATCCGCAGGCCTGGCTCTATCCCGCCGAGGAGGGCGATTACGAAACTGCCTGGCGGCAGATCATGGCCGAGAACCCGTTTCCGGCCGTGATGGGGAGGGTTTGTTACCACCCCTGCGAGACCTCCTGCAACCGCGCCCAGCTCGACGATGCGGTCGGCATCAACTCGGTCGAGCGCTTCCTCGGGGACGAGGCGCTTCGGCGCGGGTGGACGGTGGACGCGCCTCTGCCGTCCGACAAACCACGCAAACGGGTGCTGATCGTCGGCGCCGGACCGTCCGGGCTCTCCGCCGCCTACCACCTGACGCGGCTCGGCCACCAGGTGACGGTCCGAGATGCCGCCCCGCATGCCGGCGGGATGATGCGCTTCGGCATTCCCAAATATCGCCTGCCGCGGGACGTGCTGGAGGCGGAGATCGACCGGATCCGCCACCTCGGGGTCAGGATCGAGCTCGGCGCCAAGGTCACCGACGCTCTGGCCGCTCAGCGCGAGGGCAACTTCGACGCCGTGTTCCTCGCCATCGGCGCTCAACTGGCCAAACGCACGTACATCCCCGCCGGCACGGCCGCGAAGATGCTCGACGCCCTGTCGGTCCTGCGCAGCACGGAGGATGAGTCTCCGCCACGGCTCGGGCGCCGCGTCGTCGTCTACGGCGGCGGCGACACCGCGATCGACGCCGCGCGCACCGCGCGGCGCCTCGGCGCCGAGGAGTCGATCGTCGTCTACCGGCGCACGCGCGAGCGGATGCCAGCCCACGACTCCGAGCTCGAGGAGGCCCTCCAGGAGGGCGTCCTCGTGAAGTGGCTCTCGACGATCAAGCGCGCCGAGGCGGACAGGCTCGTGGTCGAGCGGATGGAGCTCGACGAGAGCGGCTTTCCGCAGCCGACGGGTGAGCTCGAGGAGCTCGAGGCCGACTCGCTCGTCCTGGCCCTGGGCGAGGAGACGGACCTCACGCTGGTCGAGGGAGTCCCGGACATCGAGGTCGAGGACGGCGTGGTCAAGGTCGGCCCGACGATGATGACCGGCTGTCCCGGGATCTTCGCCGGCGGCGACATGGTCCCCGCCGAGCGCACCGTCACGACGGCGATCGGGCACGGCAAGCGTGCGGCGCGGAACATCGATGCGTGGCTGCGCGGGACCGCCCCCGAGTCACCCCAGCCACTCCCGCTGGCCGACTTCGCCCACCTGAACACCTGGTATTACGCCGACGCGCCGCGGACGATGCGCCCGCGGCTCGAGGCGATCCGTCGTCAGTCGACCTTTGACGAGGTCGTGGGGGGCCTCGACGAGTCGAATGCCCTGTTCGAGGCGCGGCGCTGCATGTCGTGCGGGAGCTGCTTTGCCTGCGATAACTGCTACGGCGTCTGCCCGGACAACGCCGTGATCAAGCTTGAACCCACCGGGTCCTACGCCTATGAGATTGACTACGACTACTGCAAGGGCTGCGGCCTCTGCGCCGCGGAATGCCCCTGTGGCGCGATCGAGATGGAACCGGAGCGGGTCTGATGCGCATGATCAATGGCCCAGGCAGTGAGCTTGAGCCGAGGCGGCTCTATCTGATCGTCGGAGCGTTTCTTCTCGAGCTGTTGCCGGTGTGGCTGCGAGCTCACCGGCTGGGCGGAAACATCATCGTCCGCTGCCGGGACGGCCATCTGTTCACGACGCTGTGGATCCCGGGCTTCTCGGTGAAGTCAGTGCGGCTGGGCTTCTGGAGGCTCGAGCGCTGCCCTGTGGGTCACCACTGGAGCGTCGTCACCCCGGCTCGTGAGGACGAACTGAGCGACGAGGAGCGGCGCCTGGCAGCTCAGCATCACGACCTGCGCCTCCCCTGATCAGGCCGCCTCGGTAGTTATCCCCGATCCGGCCTGCGGCGCCACGGCGATGTTGTGCCGCCCGCGCCGGCATAGCGTGGAGGCATGGCTGACCGGCGTCAAAGGAGCCGGAACCTTGCCGCCGCTGCCGGCGGTTGGAGCGCCAGGCATCGGCGCAAGGCGATTCTTGGCTGGTTGGCCTTCGTAACCGCGGCCTTCGCGATCGGCACTGCGGTTGGCCAGCACTACCTGACCGACGTCCAACAGACCAACGGCGAGGCCAAGCGCGCGCTGGCGGCCTACGAGAAGGCGTTCCCGTACCACTCCGGGGAGCAGGTCCTGATCCAGGGCAAGGGCGCGACGCGGATCGGTGACCCAGCCTTCGCCGCGGCCGTCAACCAGCTTCTCGCCCGGCTGCGAGTCCTCCCCCACGTCAGCGGCATCCGCTCGCCGCTCCTGCCCGCAAACCTGAGCCTTCAGTCCGCCGACGGCCGCTCGATGCTCGTGACCTTCAGCGTCGCCGGCGACTACAACCAGGCGCAGAAGAACGTCGACCGCCCGCTGGCTGCCGTGGCCGTTACGGCGAGGGCGTTCCCCCAGCTGCGGGTCGAGGAGTTCGGAACTGCCAGCGCCAACAAGGCGTTCAGCAAGGCATTCGTGGCTGACGCCAAGAAGGCCGAGTACACGTCCGTCCCGGTGACGCTGGTCATCCTGGTGTTCGCCTTCGGGTCGATCGTCGCCGCGGGAATCCCGCTGCTGCTCGGCGTGAGCGCGGTCATGGCGGCACTCGGGCTGATCGGGCCACTGAGCCGCCTGCTGCCCGTGAACGCCGGGCAGATCGACGCGGTGGTGGCGCTGATCGGGCTGGCGGTGGGGGTTGACTACTCGATGTTCTACCTGCGGCGCAAGCTCGAGGAGCGGCGCGCCGGCCGCGATAACGACACCGCCCTCGCCCGCGCGGCGGCGACATCGGGACAGGCCGTGGTCGTGTCTGGCGTGACCGTGATGACGGCGATGGCCGGGATGTTCTTTGCCGGCAACGCAACCTTCAGCTCGCTGGCGATGGGGACGATGCTCGTCGTTGCCGTGGCCGTGCTCGGGTCGGTCACCGTGCTTCCAGCCGTCATCTCGGGTCTGGGAGACAACGTGGAGCGTGGCCGCGCTCCGATCGTCGCGCGACGCCGCCGGGAGGGTCCGTCCCGCGTCTGGGCCCACGTGATCGACCGCGTGCTTCGCACCCCGGTCCTATCGCTCGTCCTCTCGGCGGGCGTCCTGATCGCGCTCGCGCTGCCCGCCCTTCAGATGCACACCGTGGATCCCGGGTTCGTCGGGCTGCCCCCGAACCTCCCCATCATGAGCACGTACGCCCGGATCCAGAACGCGTTCCCCGGCGGCCCGATACCCGCCCTCGTGGTCATCGAGGCCAAGGACGTGACGACGCCGGCCGTGGAGCAGGGAATCAAGCGCCTGGGTACGGCGGCGGTGGCCACGCATCAGATGGCGGGGCCGGTGATCGTCTCGGTGTCCTCGGATCGCACGGTGGCGGCGGTCACGATCTCGCTGGCCGGCAAGGGCACCGACGCCCGCTCAGAGCGCGCGCTGGCCATGCTCCGGCAGTCGGTCATCCCTCGGACGATCGGCTCAGTGCCCGGGGCCAGAGCCTATGTCGGCGGCGCCACCGCGGGGTCGCACGACTTCAACCAGACCATGAAGTCTCACCTTCCGCTGGTCTTCGGGTTCGTGTTCGGTTTGACCTTCGTGCTGTTGCTCTTCACCTTCCGGTCGATCGTGATCCCGCTCAAGACGATCGTTCTCAACCTGCTCTCCGTGGGCGCGTCCTACGGCGTGGTGACGCTCATCTTCCAGCGCGGCTATCTCCGTGCGGCCCTCGGCGCCCAGGACGTCGGCGGGGTCATCGACTGGCTGCCCCTCTTCCTGTTCGTCGTGCTGTTCGGGCTCTCGATGGACTACCACGTACTGATCCTCAGCCGCGTTCGCGAGGGGCACCTGCGCGGTATGAGCACCGGCGATGCCGTCGCCGAGGCGCTCAAATGCACCGCCGGCGTCGTCACCAGTGCCGCGGTGGTGATGGTGGCGGTCTTCTCGATCTTCGCGATCCTCCCCGAGACGATGTTCAAGCAACTCGGCGTCGGCCTGGCGGTGGCCGTGCTGATCGATGCCACCCTCGTCCGGGCCGTGCTGCTGCCTTCGGCAATGAAGCTGCTGGGCGAGTGGAACTGGTACCTGCCGAGGTTCGGCAGGCGCCGCCTACAACCCAGGCGGATGCCGGACGGCGAAGCTGCTGAGGCCGGATTCGTTGGCCGAGCGGGTCGACCACCGATCGCCCGTCTCAGCCAGGGCGACCGTGTCGAAGCGAAGGCCGGCCACGTACATGAACGTATGGCCGGCGTTGGCGAACACCGTGATCCACTTCCCGGGTCCCGGCGCACCCCAGTTCATCAGGCTCCCGGAGACGACTGAGCCGCGCAGCAGGTGCGCCGCCTGGAAGACGAAGCTGATCGATCCCGAGCAGTCGTAGGCCGTGTCCTCGTAGGTCACGTGCCCCCCACCCCAGCGGTAGGGCAGGTGGGCGATCTCGTTGCCGGCCTGGATCACCTCCTGAACCGCCGGCGGCGCGTCAAGCGGCGGGATGGCCAGGCCGTCCGGGGTCAGCGTGGCCTGGTTCGGATTGGCGGTGAGGCCGCTGTCCGCGAGCTGCTGGCGGATCGCGGCGTTGGAGACTGGCTGGGCGAGCTGACCGGCGACGGGGCCAACACTCGCGACCGCGGGCCCGGCGGCGGCCGCCTCCCCTCCGGCTGCGGCCTGGCTGACCTGGCCGGCCACCGGCTGCACCACCTGCGGGTGGGCCTGAGGGATTGCCGGCGTGGCTTGCGCTGCGGCGTTATGGCCTGAGTGGGTGGCCGCCTGCTGGCTGCCGCAGCTTGTGCCCAACACCGCGAGCCCGATCAGGATCGAGAGACGAACTCCTCGCACGCCCATCAGTATCGGCAAACTTGCCGTCGAGATGTATCGGTTCCGGGGACGCTCCGCGCGGTTCCGGGGACGCTCCGCGCGGTTCCGGGGGCGGCCCCGCCCCTACCTCGGCCGCTCCGCCCAGTACTCCTCGGCTTCGGCCTCCATCTTCGCCAGCCGCGTGTAGTAGTCGGGGAATTCGTTGAGGTGGGCGCGGGCGATCTTTCCGGTGGTGATCTCGTCGTCGTCGCTGACGTTGGTGTCGGGATCCCGTCGGCCGTGCTCGAGCTCCACCTCGAGACCCATTCGGAACTGCTCGACGTCGAAGGGCGAGCTCTGCCAATCGATCCCGATCCGCTCGCCGATGCTGCGTGCTTGTTCAGTGGAGAAGGTCATGTGGCGCTCCTCAGGGTTGCCTCACCGGCTGTCGAATCACCGTTTTCAGACGCGCGGGCGCGGTTCGCCGGGGATCCCCAAGGTAGATCTCATGGTGCTTGCCCGCAAGCTCAAGCCCCTGATCGGCGATGAAGCCATGCAGGGCGGCGATCGTGGGACCTTCGTCGCTGTAGGGGCCGACGTACATGACCTGGGCGGCGAGTCCCTCGGTGAAGCGCTCGTAGCGCAACGCCGCAAGCGACGGCAGCGACTTCTTCTGCTCGACCACTCGAATGGCGTCCGCCACGATCTCACCCGATACGGGTTCGGGCTGCATGATCATCGCGGTCCAGCTCCAGGCCCCCTTCTCGCCTCCGGTGAAGCTCGCGTCGTCGTCGCTCCACCACAGGCTCTCCAGCGGCATTACCGCGAAGTCGACCCCGTCCGGCGAGCGCTTGACAGCGAACTTCACCGTGTAAGCGACGGCGTAGAGCGCTTGGATCGCATCGGAATAGGCCGGCGCGGTATTCGGGTCGCCGTGGCCGTCGACCATGATGAACCCCAGCTCAGGCACATCGACGAGCCTCGGCTTCGTTCCCGGCCGGTACAGGTCGGGCAATTCACGTTTCATATCGACCTTGGTCGTGCTCATGGCTGGGCGGCTTCGTGGCTCGCGCCGGGCACCGCGCCGCCCGTCGCGGCGAGCCGCTCGGCGCGCTCCTTGATCCCCTGAAGCATCTTTCGCTCCATCAAGAGCGACGCGGGCTCCATCGGCAGCATTCCGATTCGCGCGGCCAACGTCGGCAGGCGAAACCGGTTGCGGCTGATGAGCCGCGTTACGCCGTCCTGTTCGTGGAGGATGAAGCTCCAGACCCAGTTGCCGTCCTCGGAGCGCCAGGCGAGCACGCGCTCAGGCTCGATCCGCTCAACTCGCATCTTGTTCTTGCCGTAGCCGATCGTGTCGCCGACACTCGGATGCTGGAACTCGGGCAGCACTTCATCCGCGCTGTGCATGTTCAGCCCGAGCAGGTTCTCGATCCAGTCGTACGTGTAGGCACCGGCCCGCGGTGCCGGGCCCATCTGAACCAGCCACGGCCACACGGCGGAGGCGGGCGCCCGGATCTCGATCGCGCGGGTCGCCACCCCGTCCGCCGGCTCGAGCAGCTCATCGCCCGGTAGCCGCGCATCCGCCTCCTCCGGCGTTGCGCCCCAGGTGAGAACAGGACGGCGTAGGCGAGCGAGATAGGCCCCGACCACTCCCGCAGTAACGAGGATTGCAGGTCGCAGAAACGCCATCACCGAAATATCCCAGCCCTCCGCACCCGCGGCTGCCGCGGTGATTACCGATTCACGCGAGTACTCGCCACGGATGCAGCCCAGACGACGCCCGTTCAAATATTGGTGCTGCCCAATGGTGTTTGACAGAGCGCATACCGGACGGCCGGCCTCCCCACCTCGCGCATGAACGCTCGAGCGCCAGCGCTCGTCGTCGTGCTCGGCGCCCTTGCGGTCACGCTTGTCCTGCTCACCACATCCGCCCCACACCACGGCAAGAAGCTCGGACGCACGGCGCCCGATCCGCGCCCGAACATCGTGTTCGTCCTGACCGACGATCTCGACTGGAGTCTCGTCAACCGGCGCTACATGCCGCACGTCGTCGCGCTCGAGCGCCGCGGTGAGACGTTTAGCCACTACTTCGTCGCGGATTCGCTCTGCTGTCCGTCGCGCGCCACGATCTTCACCGGCAATTTCCCGCACGACACGCGCGTGTTCTCGAACTTCGGCTCCCGCGGCGGATTCCAGACCCCGGCTACAGACCTGCCACGGTTCGAGCTCCCGCTGGGCGGCGGCTGATCCGCAGCCCACAGGCAGCTGACGCCGCTCGCCGCATCCGCACCGAGCCGCAGTCTCAGCCAGGAAACGCCGCACTGGAGCGGCTCGAGCACCCGGATGCCTGACCCAGGGATCCGTACGAGGCTTGTGGCAAGGAAAGGAGGCACCAAATGACGCTCACGCGTAAAGACGCAGTGGCGACCGGCCTTGTCGGCCTAGCCGTGCTTGCCTTCCTGGCAACCCATGAGGCCTGGAACATCCCACTGATCGGCGATAGCCATCGCTGGGCCGCAGCGGTGATCCTGGCCCTCGGGATCGGAGCCTGCTCGGTGGGTGCGAATCGCACCACCTCGGCGCTGTTCAGCGTTCTGGGTGGCGCCGCATTCGTGCTCGCGGTGCTCGCGCTGATCTCGGGGTCCCTGACCCCGCTGTCGCTCCTTGTGGCCGACATGGTGGTCATGTGGGCGATTACGACCGTGCGCCACGCCCAGGTGACCAGGCATCGGCATACGCCACCCCGGCGGCCGATTGCCACGTGAGAGTTCGGCGCGCCAGCCGGCGGCCATCGGTCGCCGGTTGGCGGCGCTCGACGTCGGCTCGCGAGGGGACCCTCGACCTCGAGCGCCGGCAGTGGGACGATCTACCCTGGGTGCGGCCGGGGAAGGCGAACTGATTGCGGGGTCGGTCGCACATTCAACGATGCGAGCCCAAGACATCACCACCGTCCCCCAGCCCCAAACAGAGAAGCCCGGCGAGTCGCTGCTGCACCCCGAGCGCACCGCCGCAGGGCTGACCGAAGCCGAGGCCGCCCAGCGCCTCGCGGGGCGGCGTGACCGGCGCAGGCGAAAGACGGGCCGTTCCTACGCAAGCATCGTCCGCGCCAACGTCTTCACGGTCTTCAACCTCATCCTGGCCGCGTTCGGCGGGGTGACGCTGGCCTTCGGCGACGCGCGTGACGCCCTCTTCCTCGGCGTCATCGTCGCGAACTCGGCGATCGGGATCACGCAGGAGGTCCGGGCAAAGCGCGCGCTCGACCGCCTATCTCTGCTCGTCGCCCCGCGGGCGACGGTGCGGCGCGACGGGCAGGAGCACAACGTGCCGATCGATGAGGTCGTCGTGGATGACGTCGTGCTCCTGCGCCCCGGCGACCAGGTGATCGCCGACGGGACGCTCCTCACCGCCACGGACCTCCAGCTCGACGAATCGATTCTCAGCGGCGAGTCTGAGCCGGTGCATCACGCCAGCGGGGACACGGTGCTCTCCGGGGCGTTCGTCGTCGAGGGCACCGCGGCCTACCGGGTCACGGCGATCGGCGAGGAGAGCTTTGCCGCTCGCGTCACCGGTACCGCGCGTTCGTTCCGTCATCCCCGCTCGCCGCTCGAGCGGGCGGTCAATCGGCTCCTCTACGCGCTGGTCGGACTGGTCGCAGGACTTGGGGCGCTCCTCGGCTACTCCCTGTATCACCGGCACGTCAGCGCTCACACGGCGGTGGCGACCTCGTCAGCAGGCGTGGTGACGCTGGTTCCGGAGGGCCTGATGGTGCTGGTGAGCCTGACCTACGCGGCCGCCGCGGTCCGGATGTCACGCCGTGGGGTGCTGGCCCAGCAGCTGAACGCGATCGAGTCACTCGCCTCGGTCGACACGATCTGCGTGGACAAGACGGGGACCCTGACCGACGCCAGGCTGCGCGTCGTCGACGCCGTCCCCGCTGAGGGCGAGCGGGAGGACGAGTTGACGGCCGGGCTGGCCACGTTGGCTGCGAGCGCATCGTCCCGGAACCTCACCCTCGAGGCGATCGCGGCGGCCTACCCGGGCGAGCCGCAGAGTCCGCTGGCCGAGGTTCCCTTCTCAAGCCGCCGGCGCTGGAGCGCGGCGCAGTTCGCAGGCGGGACGCTGTATCTCGGCGCTCCGGGCCGGGTGCCGGTGGGTGCGCTGGCGACCGTGGCCGAGCGTCATCAGCGTGAGGGACGCCGGGTTCTCGCCTTCGCGCGCAGCGCTGAGCCGCTCAGCGGGGAGCCGCGTGAGGTCCCTCCCTCTGACCTTGAACCGCTCGGTCTGGTCGTGCTCGCGGAGGAGCTTCGGCCCGGGGTCAGCGACACCGTCGCCTTCCTGCGCCAGCAGGAGGTGGAGATCAAGGTTCTCTCAGGCGATGACCCGAGAACCGCCGCGGCGATCGCCGGAGACGTCGGCATCCGGGTGGCTGGGGTGCACGACGGCGCGTCAATACCCGAGGACCCAGCCTCGCGCCTGGCCTTCGCCCGGGAGGCTACGGTCATCGGCCGGATCTCCCCCGAGGGCAAACGCGCGATCGTGGAAGCGCTGAAGCAGCAGGGACGCTACGTGGCCATGGTCGGTGACGGGGTCAACGACGTGCCCGCCCTCAAGAGCTCGCGACTCGCCATCGCACAGGGCAGTGGGACCCAGATGGCGCGCAGCGTGTCAGACCTCGTGCTCATCTCGGGCGACTTCGGCACCGTGCCGCCGCTCGTGGCCGAGGGACGGCGCGCGCTGCGCAACCTCCAGCGCGTGGCCAAGCTCTATGTCACCAAGTCAGCCTTCGCCGCGTTCCTCATCCTGACCATCGGCACGAGCTCGGACGCCTATCCGCTCCTGCCCCGCCACCTGTCGCTGGCGGCGACGCTGACCATCGGGATCCCGACGTTCTTCCTGGCCCTGGCGCCGAGCAGTGGCGCGTGGCGGCCGGAGGGGTTCACACGCTCGGTGGCCCGGTTCGCGGTTCCGGCGGGCTTCGTGGTTGGTACCGGCGTGGTGGCGGGTTATCTGTTCGCCCGGCACGACCTCGATCTCTCGGTCCCCGATGCTCGGACCGTCGCCCTGACGACGCTGGTGGCCAGCGGCCTCTACCTGGTCATGGCGCTCGAGTCCGGCGGCTCACTGCGCCGCTCGGCGCTGGTGGGAGGCATGTGCGCGGTGATGGCGGTCCTCTACGTCCTGGCGCTGCTCCTGCCCTGGGCGCGCAGCTTCTTCGCTCTGACGACGCCGGGGCTGGGGATGCTCGCCACGGCACTCATCGCCAGCGCGGTGTCAATCGCGGCGCTGTGGCTGTGCGGCTTCTCGCTCCGCGTCGACCCGGGCCGCGTCCCCGAAGGTGGCTGAATAACGTCCGCCGGACGACGGCGCGGACGGGCTGTAGCCGGGGAGATCGATCCGGAAGCTCGCGCCGCCGCCGGGCCTCGACTCGGCTCGGATGCTCCCGCCGTGCGCCTCGGTGATCGCGCGCGCGATCGCCAACCCGAGGCCGCTCCCGCCGGTATCCCGCGAGCGGCTCCCATCCAGGCGGCGAAAGCGCTCGAAGATTCGCTCGAGCTCCTCCGGAGGGATGCCCGGCCCGGTGTCGCTGACCGTGATCTGTAGCCACCCGTCGTGGGGGCGGGCGGTGACGAGTACGCGATCGCCCGGCCCGGTATGGGTGACAGCGTTTCGAACCAGGTTGCGCAACACCTGGGTGAGACGGTCGGGGTCGGCGTGAAGCGTCCCGGGGACGGCCTGGAGCTGGAAGTCGCGCTCGCCGAACAGCGGGAGATCGCGTCGGAGGTCCTCGAAGAACTCATCGAGATCGATCGTCCGCGGTTCAACCAGCTGGCCCGCCTCAGCGCTGGCCAGCGTGAGCATGTCCGCCACCAGGCGATCGAGCTCGTCCAACCGCCGCAGCAGCGTGACGGTCGCCTCGTGCCGGCGCCGCACGTCGGTCTCCCGATCGAGGAGCTCCACCTGGGCCCGTAGCACCGCGAGGGGGGTCCGCAGCTCGTGCGAGGCATCGGACACGAAATCCCGCTGGCGCGTGAACGCCCCCTGGAGCCGCTCGAGCATGCGGTCGAAGGCGTCGGCCAGGATCCCGACCTCGCCATGGCCGGCGATCGGTCCGGTTCGCAGCGACAGCTCGCCGGCGTTGACCGCCGCGGCGACCCGAGCCATCCGCCGCAGCGGAGCTGCGATCACGTGCGCCAACGCCAGCCCGACGCCCAGCGCAAGCACGAGCGCGAGCGCACCGACGATCACGAAGGTGCGCCGGAGGCTTGACTGGGCCTGCTGCACCGGCGTCAGCGGGTTCGCCACGCGCAGCGTCCCAACTCGTCGCCCGGCATACAGGATGGCCGCACTGAGCACCCGCATCCTCCCGGCCTCGGCGACCGAGGCGTCGACGAAGCCGAGTGGAGCGTCCAGGAGTCCGGTCGCGTCGGACGAGCTCCGTTCCCGCGCCCCCTCGCGGGCGAGGACCTCCTCGTTGTTGCTGACCGCGTGGCCGCCCAGGGCCTGAATGACGATCACCAGCGACTCGGCGTGGTAGCGCTGCGCGGCGATGAAACGTGACCCGGCGCGCTGCACCGCGCCAGGGGTGGCGAGGTTCACTCCAGCGGTGGACTGGCGCCACTCCAAGCGCTGCGTTCTCAACTCGGAGTCGACCTGCGCACGGAGGCGGGAGCTGGTGCCGCTGTAGAGCGCCAGGAAGGTCGCGACCACGGCGATCAGGGTGACGAGCGAGATCGCGAGCGCCAGCTGCGCGCGCAGGCCCCCGGGCAGACGGCGCTCAGGCACCCGGGACCCGCAGGCGGTAGCCGACGTTGCGGACGGTCTCGATCGCCTCGCTCCCGTGATCCGCGCCGAGCTTGCGGCGCAGGTAGCCGATGTAGACCTCGAGCACCTTGGTCCCGGGGTCGAAGTCAAAGCCCCAGACCGCGTTCAGGATCTGCTCCCGGGACAGCACCTGGTCGGGGTGGCGCATCAGGTAGGCCAGGACCTCGAACTCGCGCGCCGTGAGCTGCACCTCGTGACCATCACGCTGCACGCGGCGGGTGCGCAGGTCCATGTGGATCCCGGCCGCGTCGAGCACCGAGGACTCCCGCTGATCCGGGGAGCGCAGCTGAGCCCGAACGCGGGCCAGGAGCTCCTCCAGCGAAAACGGCTTGGTCACGTAATCGTTGGCGCCGCGGTCAAGCCCCTCGACCCTCTGCTCAACCGCGGCTCGCGCGGTGAGGACGATCACCGGCAGCTCGGGCAGCCGGCTCCGGATCGCCCGCAGCACGTCGAGTCCATCCCGGCCCGGAAGCGTGAGGTCGAGCAAAACCAACGCGTAGTCCCCGGTGAGCGCGGCCGCCTCGCCCGCCGGACCGTCGTGGCGGACGGTCACCGCGTAGCCCTCGGCGCGCAGGCTCTGCTCGATGAAGCTGGCCAGGGTCCGCTCGTCTTCGATCAAAAGAACCCGCATAGAGCCGACTTTATGGGCTCTCAGGGCGGAAGTCGTCAGGGGTAAGCCGCTTTTGAATCGCGGCTTACCGCGCTCTTGACAACTCGCTCCAAGCTGAACGACGTCAATGCAAACGCGCCACGCGGCAAGCGGGCGCCAATCCTCACAAAGGAGACCCGATGAAAACCAGGACCCTCGCCGTCGCCGGCTCAATCGCTGCGCTGAGCTTTGCTGCTGCACCCGTCGCGGCGGTCGCCGCGGCCGGCCCACACCAGTCCTCTCGGGCGGTGCACGTCGACCGCTCTCGAGACCCGAGCGGAGCTCGGCACGTCGATCGCTCACGTGATCGCAGCCGATCGATCGACCGCCCGAGCTTTGACGCTTCAAGCGGCCGCTGATGACAAGGACCCGGACGCGGTGGGCGGCCACCCGACCCGCCCATCGCATCCCGGGCCAGCTCTCTCGCTATGACCGACAAGCTCCGCATCAGACTCGCCGCCGCGGTGACGGCTCTGTTCCTGGCCGGCGTCTCGGGTGCCGGCCTCGCCGCCCATGCCAACACGACGCCCGTGGCGGCACCCGCTGCGGCTCAAACCGCACCGCCCACCAGCTCGAACCAGGCGATCGCGCCGTTGCCGGCGCCGGATCACTCCAATGACTGACCAAGCTTCAACCAATCCTCCCGCGACTCGCCGTCGCCGCCCCCAGCTCTACCGGACGCTATTGGGTGTAGCGGTAGCCGCGCTCCTCGCTGCCTGGCTGCCGTTCTCGCTTCTTTACATCAACGCGCTCACCAAGCACGCGGTGGCGGTCGCGACCGCGGGTGCGGGGGCCCGGGTGGTGAACGTGGCGAGCCGCCACGCCACCCATATCGCGGCGCCGATCACCACTCGCACCTCCGCCGGCGTGACCCTGCCGTGATGGGCAGTCCCAGCCAACAGGTCTTCTGGTTCGCCAGCCAGGCCCTCGGCATCATCGCGATGCTGCTCCTGGCCGTGGCGGTCTCGCTCGGCCTGGCCATGTCGGGGCGGGTCATCCGCCGGCCGGGCTTGCCGGCTCGGCTCAAGCACTTTCACGAGGCCTCGACGCTCGTGACCCTCGGCCTGATCGCAGGCCACGGCGGGCTGCTGCTCCTCGACGGGTATCTTCGCCCCGGGCTGGCGGGGATCACGCTCCCCTTCGCGCTCAGCTACCGGCCGCTGTTCACGGGCCTCGGCGTCATCGCCGGCTGGCTGGCCCTGATCCTCGGGCTGAGCTTCTATGTCCGCAAGCGGATCGGGACCCGGACCTGGCGTTCGCTGCACCGCTTCACGATCGTCGTCTACCTGCTCGCGCTCACGCACGCGGTCGGCGCGGGGACCCACGGACAGAGCGTGTGGATGCTCGCCCTCCTGGCCGGCCTCACCGCGCCGATCGTGTTCGCCTTCACCTACCGGGTTCTTCCCGCCTCCGTCGCCCCCAGGGCTTTATCCGGCTGACGCATCGGAGGACTACGGATATGGGATCGGTGGCCTACTGCGAAGCTCGGGGTATGCACGGCACTCACGCCCCGGCGCTGCCCCGAGCTCGCGAGTCGCGTGAGCGGGAGCGCCATCGACCCCGCGACCAGCTGCGCTGGCTGCTCGACCACCGAACCCAGATCCTGGCCACGATCGCCGTGGCCGCGATTGCGGCTGGCGGACTCCTGCACCTGATCGGCCACCCCTCGGCCGGCCAGGCGGTCTGGCGGGCGGCAGTGGCGTTGCTGGCCGCCGAATTGGCGTTCGAGGTGGGACACACGGTCATCGTCGAGCACAGCCTCGGTGTCGACACGATCGCCCTCGTTGCGATGGTCGGCTCGCTGGCGCTGGGCCAGGAGCTCGCGGGCGCGGTGATCGGACTGATGTACTCGGGCGGCGCAGCCCTCGAAGCACTCGCCGCGCGGCGGGCGCGCCGAGAGCTGACAGCGCTTGTCCAGCGGGCGCCCAAGGTGGCCCAGCTACGCCTCGCCGACGGCATCCGAGAGGTCCCTGTCGATCAGGTTCAGGTCGGCGACGTCGTCCTGGTCCGTACCGGCGAGGTGGTCCCGGTGGACGGCACGGTCGTCAGCCATGAGGCGGTGGTCGATACGAGCACCCTGACCGGCGAACCACTCCCGGAGGCGTTGACGAGCGGAGCGCAGGTGCTGAGCGGGTCCGCCAACGCCGGGGCGCCGTTCGACGTGCGCGCCGAGCGGCCGGCCAGCGACAGCGCCTACACGGCGCTGGTCCGGCTGGTTGAGCAGGCGCAGGGCCAGCGGGCCCCGCTCACGCGGATGGCCGACCGTTACGCCGGGTTCTTCCTCCCTGCGACGCTGCTTCTGGCTGGGCTGGCCTGGGCACTCAGCGGCGATCCGGTCAGAGGTCTGGCCGTGGTGGTCGTGGCCACGCCGTGCCCGCTGATCCTGGCCGCCCCGATCGCGCTCATCTCCGGGCTTTCACGCGCCGCTCACATGGGGGTGATCGTGAAGGGTGCCGGGGCGATCGAGACGCTCGGGGCGGCCCGGACGTGTCTCTTCGACAAGACCGGGACCCTCACCGTGGGGACGCCCGAGGTGCGCGAGATCATCACTCGAAACGGATGGGATTCCGGACAGCTGCTCCGTCAGGCGGCGTCGGTGGACCGCCTCTCGGCGCATGTCCTCGGAGAGGCCCTGGTGGCCGCGGCCGAGGAATCCGGACTCGAGCTCTCGATGCCAACCGGTGTCCGCGAGGATCCGGGCCAGGGAATCGAAGGGGTGGTTGACAGCCACCGCGTCCTGGTCGGTAGCCGGGCCTTCATGCGCGCCGCGGGTGTTCCGGAGCCGGAGATCGAATCGAGCACGGTCGGCGTGGCCCGCGGATCCGGAGAGGCTCACGTGCTCGTCGCGTCCGACGGCCACGTTGCGGGCGTGATCGTGATGGCCGACGAGCTTCGCCCGGACGCCCATCAGCTTCCCGAGCGCCTGCGTCACGAGGGCGTCAAGCACATCGCGATGATCTCCGGCGATCGACGCTCCGCGGCCGAGCGTGTGGGCCGAGAGCTGGGGCTGGACCGCGTCTACGCCGAGCAGTCGCCCGAGGACAAGCTCGAGGTCGTGCGCCGGGTCGAGGCCGACGCCGGGCTTCGCCCAGTGATCGTGGTCGGGGACGGGATCAACGACGCTCCCGCTCTGGCCCTCGCCGATCTCGGGATCGCGATGGGGGCCGCGGGCGCGACGGTGTCGTCGGAGACCGCCGACGCCGTGATCACGGTCGATCGCGTCGACCGAGTGGCGGATGCGGTCCACATCGGGCGCCGGTCGTTGCATATCGCCCGCCAGAGCATGCTCAGCGGCATGGGGTTGAGCATCGCCGCGATGGCGGTCGCTGCGTTCGGCTACCTTCCGCCCGTCGCCGGTGCCCTTTTCCAAGAGGTCATCGACCTGGCCGTGATCCTCAACGCACTTCGCGCGCTGAGAGGCTGATCAATGGAGGTAGCCGTGAGCGAAAGCGACACCCCTGGAAGCGGCCCCGCCGGACCCCTGCTGCTCTGCTACGACGGCTCGGCGAATGCCGCCGTGGCCATCGGCCGCTCGGCGGCGCTGTTCAGCCGCCGCCGCGCCGTCGTCCTCACCGCGTGGGAGCCGATGGCGCTGTGGGATCCGCGTGATCCGGCCACGATCCTGAGCGCGCCGCTCGACAAGCTGGCAGCGCGCGCCCTCGACCTCGACCAGATCATCGAGGAGGTCTCAGGCGAGACGCTCGAGCATGGTGTCGAGCTGGCTCGTGAGGCAGGCTTTGCCGCCGAGGGCCGGCTGGTTCGGGGCAAGGCCTGGTCGGTCATCTGTCACGTCGCGCAGGAGCTCGATGCCGGAGCGATCGTGATCGGCGCCCGAGGGCTCTCCCGCGTCCAGTCGATGCTGCTGGGCAGCGTCTCCTTCGCGGTGCTGGGGCACGCCAGGCGGCCGGTGCTCGTGATCCCGCACGGGGATCCCAAGGCCTAGAGCGGCCGTGCAGCTCGATGGCCCATCGGAGACGCGCGGCCCCTCGGTCCTCCTGATCGAGGACGAGGCGTCGATCGCCGAGCCGTTCGCTCAGGCGCTCGCTCGCAGCGGCTTTCGCCCCACCGTGGCGCACACTGGGGCCGAGGCGCTCGAGCTCAGCCGCAGCGTCGAGCCAGACGTCGTGCTCCTCGATCTGGCGCTGCCCGACATGGACGGCCGAGACGTCTGCCGCCATCTGCGGCGGAGCTCCGACATGCCGATCATCATGATCACGGCCAGCGGGGCCGTCACCGACCGCATCGTGGGGCTCGAGCTGGGGGCCGACGACTACATCGTCAAGCCCTTCGCGGTGGCCGAGGTGGTGGCGCGGATTCGCGCCGTGCTGCGCCGCGGACGGGCCCCCCGCGATGAGGAGCGCGAGCTCAGGGTGGGCGATCTGCGGATCGACCTCGGCTCCCGCCGGCTTTGGCGAGGCGGAGCCGAGATCTCGCTCAGCCGCAAGGAATTCGATCTCCTGGCCCGCCTGGCGCGGGAGGCCGGGAGGGTCGTATCCCGCGAAGTCCTGATGTCGGACGTATGGGATATGAACTGGTTTGGCTCGACCAAGACGCTCGACGTCCACATCGCCTGGCTGCGACGCAAGCTGGGCGATGACCCTCTGGCCCCGCGGTACATCCATACGGTGCGGGGCGTCGGGTTCCGGCTCGGCGACGCGGAGGTTCAGCCGTAAGCCTGCGGCTCCGCCTCCTGGCCGCTCTGGCCTACGTGCTCGTGCTGGCGATCATCGCGCTGGGCATCCCGCTGGCCATCAACCTGAGCTCGCGGGTCCGCGCCGAGGTCCAGACCCAGGCCCAGGCGCAGGCCGACCTGGTGGCCGCCACCGCGGCCGACCTGCTCGCCCCTGGCCACCGCGGCGAGCTCTCGACGCTCGCGCGTACCGCCGCGCGAGAGCTGCGAGGGCGAATCCTGATCGTCGGCGCCGCCGGCGGGGTCCTCATCGACTCGAGCGGCGCAGCCCCGGTCGGGACCAACTATGGGAGCCGGCCCGAGCTCAAGGCGGCGCTCGCCGGACGCCCGGTCCAGGTTCAGCGCAGCTCCCGGACCCTGGGAAAGGAGATTCTTGCCACCGCGGTCCCGATCATCCGCAATCGGCACACGGTGGGTGCCGTGCGCGTGACCCAGAGCATCGCGGCGGTCAATGGCGCGGTGCACCGCGCGCAGCTCGGGCTGATCCTGATCGGAGTGATCGTCCTCGCCCTGGGCCTGGCGGCGGGCGTGGTCATCGCGGCGCAGGTCGCCCGCCCCATCCGCCGCCTGGAGCAGGTGGCACGGCGTGTGGCCCAGGGCGACCTGGATGCCCGGGCCGAGCTCGAGGGCTCGAGCGAACAGCGATCGCTGGCCACGTCGTTCAACGAGATGACCGGGCGCATCTCCAGGCTGCTCGGCGCCCAGCGCGCGTTCGTGGCCGACGCCTCCCATCAGCTCCGGACCCCGCTCACCGGGCTCCGACTCCGCCTCGAGGCCGCACGGGCCAGCACGGACCAGGACGCAGCTCGGGATCAGTTGGAGGCGGCGATTCACGAGGTCGACCGGCTGGCCCACACAGTCGAGGACCTGCTCGTCCTGTCGGGCGGCGGCGAGCGGCAGTTGCGGGGCACGATGGTCGACCTGCATGACATGGCCGCGGCCGCGGCCGAGCGCTGGGAGCCCACCGCCCGGTCGCGAAGCATCAGGCTGGCCTCAAACGCGGGGGACGGAGGTGGACGGGCCTGGGTGTCGCGACCTGACCTCGACCGGGCGCTCGACTCACTGATCGAGAACGCCCTGAACTACTCGCCGGGCGGCGGCGCGGTGGAGATCCGGGCGACTCCCGGGAGGATCGAGGTGCGAGACCGAGGCCCCGGCATCGCGGCCGACGAGCTTTCGATCGTGTTCGATCGCTTCCACCGCGGCCGCGCCGGGCGGGCCGGACCGGCCGGGAGCGGGCTGGGGCTCTCGATCGCCCGTGAGCTCGCCCGAGCATGGGGTGGTGATGTGACGCTCACGGCCCGCGAAGGGGGGGGTCTCGTCGCCGCGCTGACGCTGCCCGCGAGCGCCGAGACGTCGGACGAGCCCTCGAGTTTGCGCTCGCTTAACCCGGACCCGGCTACCGTCGCCAGGTCATGAAGCGTCGCGTGCTGCTCGCGTTGGCGGCCGGGTTGGGGATCGCCTTCAGCGCGGCCGTGGCCTGGTCGGCGACCCGCCTCGCCAGTCAGCACATCGGACTCTCCAACGAGCCGCTGTCCGTCGCCGCGGGCCTGGCCCCGGCGCGAGCAACGGCGCCGGCGACCCACCGGCCGGCCAATGGCAAGAAGACGGCGCCGCGCCGGGGTCGCCGGACGCACGGAGGCGCGGGCAGACCGTCCGTGTCGACGCCGCCGCCCGCCGTGGCCCCGGCCCCGGCCCCGCCGGTTTCGTCGTTGCCCAACACAACCTCCCCCCCGGCGCCCGCCCAGCCCGCCACGACGACGCCCACGGCGGCGCGGCCCGCCAAGCCGGCTCAGCGCCAGCGCGACGATTCAGGTGGCGGCGGCAGATCCGGGGGCAGCGGTGACACCCGCCGCCCCCAGGGGCCCGACGACTGATCAGGGATAGATCGCCTCGGCCATCGATCAGGGATAGATCGCCTCGGCGGTCTCCCGGTCGAGGATCCGGATTGCGGAGCTCGGGCAGGCTTCCGCCGCGGCGAGCAGCAGGTCATCCGGCCCGTCGCCGATCACGTGAGCCACGTCGTCGAGCTCGAACACCTCAGGTGCCAGCTCGACGCAGTCGCCATGCGCAGCACACGCTGCCTCGTCGATTTCCACTATGTAGGTCATGTTTCTCCTTGTTCGATCGCTGTGCGAAGCCGGGGTAGTTCACGCGCGCGGTCGACGAGCAGTCCCGCGACGGGCCGTCCCGCGCGCGTGAACGTGACACTGAAGTTCCGGACGTCGGGATTCCCGTCGATCTCGACGGCGTCGGCGAGCTGCGCGTGACCCAGGTACTGGATCCGGATTCCGTACTGGTCGGTCCAGAAGCTCGTCAGCTCGGCGGGGCCGGGATCCAGGCCGAGCATCACGCAGGCGCAGCGCCCGGCCTGGCGAGACGCGGCCTCCCAATGCGAGCCCGGCAGATGCCCGCCCACGACCGGATCGAAGGTGGCAGCCGCGTCGCCGATGGCATAGACGCCTGGTGCGACGGTGTGCCCGGCCGGGCTCGCCTCGATCCCGCCGGGGCTCGCGATCGGGCTCCCGGCCAGCCATCCGACGTCCGGCCGGACCCCGATGCCCACCACCACGTGATCGGTGTCGACGGTTCGCCCGTTCGAGAGACGCAGCGCCTGAACGTGCCCGTTGCTCAGCGCGTCGGTCACCGTGCAGTCGGTGAGGACCTCTACCCCCTCGGCCGTGTGCAGTCGGGTGAACCAGGAGCCCAGCTCGCGACCGAGGACACTGGCGAGCGGGGCCGGCGCGGCTTCGATCATCGTCACCTGCGCGCCTAGAGAGCGCGCGGTGGCCGCAACCTCCTGGCCGATGAAGCCGGCGCCGAGGACGGTGAGCCGCGGCCGTCCGGCCAGCACTTCGCGAAGCGCGAGGCAGTCATCGACCGACCGCAGCGCCGAGACGTTCTCGTATCCCTCGAGCAGCGGCAGGCCTCGAGGGATGCTGCCGGTGGCGATCACCAGCTGCCGGTAGGCAAGCGGGCGGCCTTCCGACACCCCGAGGCGGCGCTGCGCCAAGTCGAGCCCGGTCGCGTGCACTCCGAGCAGAAGATCGATCGAGCGCTCCTCATACCAGCCGGCGGTCTTGAAGGCGAGCGAATCCTCATCGCAGGATCCGGCCAGCATCTCCTTCGAGAGGGGCGGACGGTCGTACGGGCGGCGGGGCTCGGCGCAGACGATCCGCAGGGCCCCGTCGTAGCCATGCCTGCGCAGCGCCTCGGCACAGCGCTGGCCGGCCAGGCCGCCGCCCACGATCACGATTCCGTCTGCACCTGAGGTTTGTGCCATTGCACGGACCATGGTGAACCCGCCGGGCAAAGGAATCGCAAGAGTTCGGACTGCGCCAGTCGTTCTTTGCCAAGGCTTTGCCTGGGATTGGTCAAGCGATGGCCTCGCACGCGGCACAGTGCGCAAGTCCCCGAACTGGAGGCCCGAGCATGCGCAGGACCTACACCCGACTGATCGCCGGCGTCGCCGCCCTGGGCGCCGCCGCGCTGGCGGCGTTCGCTCTTCGCGCGCCGTCCGTCAAGACGACCCCCGTGGCGGCACGCAACCCCGCCGTCGAGGTGCGCACGGTGGTGATCAGGCGCACCATCCACATCGTCAAGCACGAGCGTGTGGCAGGCGTGAGTCCGCCCCGCGGCTACTCGGGCTCCGCGGCGGTGGTGGCCGGCAGCGGCGCGCGAACCCGGGCCAGTGGATCACACGCCGTGGCTCCGGCCGCGGGCGCCGCGGGCAGCGTGAGCACGCGGACCAGCGGTTCACATTCGGCGGTCAGCGCCCCAACCGGCGCACCGGTGACCACACGGACGAGCGCGTCGCACACAGGTTCTTCGAGTGGATCCGGTTCCGGGCGGCCGGTGACCACTCGGAGCAGCACGAGCTCGGGCTCAGGAGGTTCGTCGGGTCGGCCGGTGAGCACCCGGACCAGCGGTTCGGGATCTCACCACGACGACGGTGGCGACGGTGGCGGCGGCGACAACTGATCGGCCGAGGCACAGAGCCTCAGGCACGCCACCGCTGGTCCGCGGTCAGCTCCCGGCGGGCGCCGACCGCGTGACCGTGATCCTGATCAGCGCGGCCGTGTTTCTGGTCGTGCTTGCCTTCCTGGCCTCTCACCTGCAACCCACGGCGAAGCCGCTCGCCCACCGGATGGTCGTCGTCCGACGCATCTACAAGACGACGGTCGTGGAGACGATCCGCGGAGGCGGGTCCGGGACGTCGGTCTCGCAGTCCGTCTCAAGCTCGGGTTCGGGCGCCCTTCCGACGGCTCCCGTCGTGACCCGGTCCTCCACGGCTCCGTGAGCGCAGACACTTGGTCACCGACGAGCTCGACTACACGTTTCAGGCGATGGGCAGCGATATCCGCCTGCTCATCGGCCACCCATTGCACCCCAAGGCCCCGTCGCCGCTCGAGGCAGCCGATGGCCAGCGCGCGTTCGTGCTCGGGTTCGCCCACCGGCTCTCCCGATTCGTCGCCGACAGTGAGCTGTCGGCGCTGAACCACGACCCGCGCTCGCGCGTGCCCGCCTCCCCGCTGCTTCGCGCCGCGGTCAACGCGGGGCTGTGGGCGGCTGAGCGCAGCGGGGGGCTGGTCGATCCCACGCTGGTCCAGGCGCTCGAACGAGGTGGCTACGCCCGGTCTTTGGACGGCGTAGCTCCGGCGTCACTCAACGACGCCCTGGCTGCCGCCGGTGCCCGCGCTCCGGCGGCAGCCAATCCGGCCGCGCCCTGGAGGCTCGTCCGGGTCGACGACGAAGCGGGCGTGATCGAGCGGCCGCCGGGGGTGATGATCGACACCGGCGGCACCGGGAAGGGCCTGTGTGCGGACGCGGTCGGTTATCGCCTTGGGGCCTACACCCGATTCGTCGTCGACTGCGGAGGCGACATCGCCGTCGGCGGAGTGGGTGCCCAGCTCGAGCCCTACCAGATCACGGTCGAGCATCCGCTGAGCGGCGAGCCGATCGGGACGGTTGGGCTGGCCCGCGGCGGCGTCGCCACGTCGGGCCTCAACGTCCGGATCTGGCGCAACCGCGACGGCAGCTTCGGCCACCATCTGCTCGACCCGAGCACCGGATCACCCGCCTGGACCGGTGTGATTGGAGCCACCGCGCTCGGCGAAAGCGCACTCGAGGCGGAGACGCTGTCGAAGATGGCCCTGCTCCTGGGCCCGGCGGGAGCGCGGGATGTCCTGCGCGAGCGGGGCGGAGTCATCGTCCACGACGACGGGTCGGTTGAGGCGATCGGGCCGATCGGCCTGCATCGCGCCGCCGCCCGGACGGCGGCGTGACGCCTGGTTCGGCCCCGCTGGCCGATCTGTGGTGGCTCGTCAGCCGGGCGGCGGGCATCCTCGCGCTGGCTCTGATTTCGCTGTCGGTCCTCATGGGCCTGGCCATGGCCGCCAAGGTCATCCGTGCCCCCCGGGCCAAGCGAATCGTGCTGACGCTTCACGAGCACGTCGCGCTGACCGCGCTGGCGGCGATCGGGGTGCACGGAGCCGCCCTTCTGGGCGACCGCTGGCTGAACCCGGGGCTGCGCGGGATCACGGTGCCGTTCGCGCTCACCTACCGGCCCCTGTTCACGGGGCTCGGGATCATCGCCGGCTACCTGGCTCTCCTCCTGGGGCCGAGCTTCTATCTGCGTCGCCGCATCGGGGCCCGGAGGTGGCGGCGGCTGCACACGCTCGTCGCCGCTGCGTGGCTGCTGTCGGTCGTGCACACGCTCGGCTCGGGATCGGACGCCAAGCAGCTCTGGCTCCGCGCCCTCGTCGCGCTCCCGGCGATCCCGCTGGCCTACCTGGTCACGCTGCGCATCCTGCGGCCCGGCCCGGGGGCGAAAGCGGCCCATGTCCGACAACCCGGGTCGGCCGCCGCGCCGAGGCCCCCAGCAAGAGAACCTCTACAGCAGCGTGCCTGACGGCGCGTGAGCGGTGGCGCGCCTGCGCGTCCTGCGCGATGCGAAAAACTGACCTGGGCGATGCAAAAAACCGACCTGGGCGAATTAACCACCTGTGCGTGTAGGTAATTCGCCCAGGTCCAGCGGGCGGGTAACGAATTGCGCACAGCGTGTAACGGGATTTCGCCCAGCCTGCAACGAAATCGCGCCCGGCGTGTGCGTCAGCCCCGTCCCCCTACGCCCCGAGCCGAAACGGCGGGTAGCGGTCCGTGACCAGGATCAGGGCGTAGCCGACCACTCGGTTCTGCCAGCGGATCACTCCCTCGATGTAGTCGAAGAGGCCTCGCGGATAGCGACCGGTGAAGAGGATCGCGAACCAGGCGAAGATCGCCGCGAAGAAGACCCCGATCCCAAGGAAGAAGAGCACGATGTAGTGCGGTATGGCCAAGAGCCACTTGACGATCGGCAGCCAGCGGTTCATCTCATAGCCGACGTCGGGATAGGGGAACTCGAGGTGGACGGACTGGGTGTCGTCGGTCGAGGGATAGCGGTCGTCCATCAGGGCCAGATAGACGCCCACGCGCGTGGTGAAGCGCAGCAACTGGACGTTCCAGTCAAACCACCACCGGGGGTATTTCTGGCGAAACAGGATCATCAGCAGCGGAGGGATGAAGAGGACCCCGGTGCCCCCGATGGCGATCGTCCTGGCGTTCGAGGTGCCGTCGGCGAAGCTGGCCGAGTAGCCGCCGATCGAGGCGAGCACGATCCAGATCGGGATCACCGTGAAGATGCGAAACGCACTGGTCAGCCGGTTGAGCTCTCGATCGGGGTAATCGACGGAGAACGTCACGGGGTATTCGGCGGCGGTCGCGCTCACGACGTCACCTCCGCGTCCGCAGGCAGCATGGCCGCGAGCTCCGCCCCCCAGCTGCGCGCCCGGTCGAGCTCGCCTTCCTCGAGGGGCCCCTCGGACTCCTGGACCAGGAAGCTCTCGCTGCCCACAACTTCATAGCCACGATGAGCGAGCCGTCGCGCGATCCCGCGTGAGGCCATTCCGGTGACCCATGCCGACTTGTCGATCCGGGTGTCGAACGCCGCCGCCTTGGCGCCGGCCGCATCGGGCAGATCGCGCACCCACGAGCGAAGCCCCGGCTCCGCCGTGGCCTCCGGCTCGACGTGCGCCCCGTCCTCGTGCCCGGCGTCGGCGGCGGCCTGACGAGAGCGGCTGCTGGCCATCCCGTGCATGTGCGTCGGGCCGCCGACGACGAGAAGGTCGGCTGCGGGCGTGCCGGCGTCTGAGACCGGAACCACCTCGGCTCCGCCCAGCCCTTCGGCGATCGCCTCGGCAATCGCGCGAGTGTTGCCGTAGATCGACTCGTAAACCACCACTGACTTCATCACTGCCTCCTCGATGTCGTTCTCGCCGCACCGTTTCTGTCGGCCGCGTGGCTCCCCCGACTCTGCCGCCGCTCGGCCCGAAACGCGTCGAGCGCCCTCGTGGCTCGCTCGTAGCCTCCCAGGATCAGGGCGGGCCAGCGGCTGCGGTCGATGAACAGGTCATAGAACGCGGGGCCGCGCAGCAGCCTATGGTCGGCGGCGTCAATGACGGTGAGCGCGTCCCCCAGCTGACGCTGCGTGCGGTGGGCGAACTCGAGCTGGAACCCCTGCTCGGCCTGGCGGCTCGCCTGGAGTACGCCCATCCGCTTGGTATGCCACCCACTGATGTCGTCGGGCCGGAGTTGGGGCGGCAGCATGAAGTTGACGGCGAACACGCGGTCGAACGTGCCATCTCGCAGGACCGGCTCCGCCGGCAACAGGTCGATGATGCCGCCGTCGACATAGAGGTGCCCGTCGACCTCGACGGCCTCAATGAACACCGGCAGCGCAATCGCGATCCGGACCAAGCGCCCGATCGTCAGGTCGGGCTTGGTGTCGCTGCCGAAGTAGTCGACGAGCCCGCGATCCATGTCGTAGACGATCGAGGTCAGTGGGATCGCGAAGTCGCGCGCCCGCAGCGGCCCGAAGCGCTCGGTGAACGTCCGCTCGATTGCCTCGCCCTTGGCCACCCCGGTGAAGCCGCGCAGGGCGTTGACCGCATACCCGGGGAGCTTTGCCCACTGGATGTCGAGATAGTCCTCCAGGTGCCAGGAGAGCGAGAAGTCCGCCATCTCCTCGGCGCTCAACCCGGCCGCCCACTGCGAGCCCCAGATCGCCCCACCCGAGCAGGCCGAGATGAGCTCAGGCTCGACGCCCGCCTCCTCGAAGGCCCGGCGGACGCCGATCAACGACACGCAGGCGCCGGCGCCGCCGCCTGCGATCATCGCGATGCGCCGCGCGCTGAGAGCGCGAATCGGACGGCTGCGAAATGGTGGCAGCACGTCCGCCGAACCGGACGGCTCACGGTCGAGCCCAGGGATCGGGAACAGGGCGCGCCGGGCGCGAAGCAGGAATCCCGGGTCCATGGTGGCGCGTACCAGCTCGACTCGTTCTCGGACCCAGCCGAAGCCGAGCAGAACGTTGTAGAGGTCGAGGTCGAGACGGCCGGCCATCAGCGAGCCTCCGGCAGCACCAGCTCGGCAGCCGGAGCCGGTCCGACGGGCTCGTCGTCGCGTACGAGGCGCTGGATCAACTCGAAGTAGCGTCGCAGGTGCCGAGGCGCGAGAAACGCCTCGCGGATCCTTTCCTTCGCTGCCTGCCCGAGTCTCCGCGCGCGCCGTGGATCGGACAGCAGAGCCAGGATGGCCTCCCCCGTGACCTCGAGATCCCTGGGGTTGGCGATGAGGACGCCCGACTCGCCGTCGACGATCTGCTCGACGATACCCCCCACCCGGCTGGCCACAACCGGACGCGCCTTCCACATCGCCTCGGCCACGGTCAGCCCAAATCCCTCGGCCAGGCTCTTCTGAACCACGATCGTCGCGTGGCGCTGGAGGGCGTTGACGATGGCAGCGTTCTCCTCGCCGTCGTCCATCGGCAGAGACGCCAGATGCACCCGCGCGCGGACCTCGGGGGCCAGCGCTGCGAAGGCGCGCCTGACCGTCGCCAGCACCGCAGCTCCCTCGGGGTCGTCGGAGACCGAGTCGGTGGCGGGTCCGGCCAGCAACAGGTGCGCGTCCGACCGGGGCGCCACGTAGCCGGCAAACGCCTTCATCACGCCGACAGGATCCTTCAGCCGATCCCAGCGGGAGAGCTGCATGACGACGGGATCATCCGGCGTCAGCGGACGTTCCTGCGTGAGCGTGGCGCATCTATCCACTCGCCCCGGCGTGCCGTCAGAACGCACGAAGGTCGGGCTCCCCGTTCTCGCCTGCGGAACCAGCCCGGCGCGGGACAGGATGGCCAGCGACTGGCTCGGGCTCTGCTCCTCGTTCTTGGGCGAAAACGCATCGATCGAGGGAGGGATGATCACGATCCGGTCCTTCGGCAGACCGTCCCACGCGAAGATCCGGCGCGAGAAGACATAGGCCCCGGCGTCGAGGATGTAGGGCCGCAGGAAGTCCCAAGCTTCATGAGCCGGGCCGTTCAGATGGTCGCGGCCGACGTGGCAGCGCCAGATGACCGTCGCCCCCGAACGCTGCACATGGCCGACCAGGCCGGCGGTTTGAGGGTCATGGAGGATGACGACATCTCCCTCGTTGATGAGGGGAACGAGCGCCGCGGCGTTGGCCGCGAGAGTCCGCTCATAGATCGCCCGCGCATCGGCGCCGAGCTCGCCGCGGTCTCCCCGGAAGCCATGCAGGCGATTGTGCAAGCGCTTCGTCACCTCGAAGAAGGCGGGGTTGGCCTCAATCACGACCCAACGCGCGTCGACACCTGCGCCCCGGGAGTAGCCGAGCAGCGGTCGCAGCAGCTCCACAACGCCCCCACCCTGGGCGGTCGAATTGACGTTCCAGACCACGCGGCCGTGAAGCTCGCGCCGTCCGTCGTCGATCAGCTGCTCGAGGTCCTCGTACTCGTCGGCCCGCAGTAGAGAGCTGAACCGCCGCGGGTCCATGGGCATGACCGGAACGTGGTGAGGTTGGGCCATGCTGTTGCTCCGCTGCGTTGCCCGTCGAGGCAACGGCTAGGAGCTCACCCCCTCGGGCACGGGCACCAGCATCCGCTCGGCGAGATCCACCAGGCGGCTCGAGTAACCCCACTCGTTGTCGTACCAGGCGATGACCTTCACCTGAGTTTCGTCGATGACCGACGTGAGCGCGGAGTCGAAGATCGACGAGTAGGAGGAGCCGACTATGTCCGAGGAGACGATCGGGTCATCCGTGTAGGCGAGGATGCCCTGGAGCTCACCCCGATCGGCAAACCGGGCGAACGTTTGGTTGATGGTCTCTTTGTCCGTCGCCTGCTCGGCTTCGATCGTCAGGTCGACAAGCGATCCCGTCGGCGTGGGCACGCGGACCGCGAATCCGTTGAGCCGGCCGTCGAGTTCCGGGATGACCAGACCGAGCGCCTTCGCGGCACCGGTGGAGGTGGGGACGATGTTGATCGCCGCGGCCCGCGCGCGCCGGAGATCCTTATGCGGTCCGTCGAGCAGATGCTGATCTGAGGTGTAGGCGTGGACGGTGGTCATCAGGCCGTGCCTGATCCCCACCGTCTCATGCAGGACCTTGGCCACGGGAGCCAGGCAGTTGGTCGTGCACGAGGCGTTGGAGACGATGTGGTGGCGGTCAGGGTCGTAGACCTGATCGAAGTTGACCCCGAGGACCAGGGTGGCATCCGGGGGCTCGCCACCCTTGACCGGGGCGGAGACGATGACCTTCCGCGCGCCGGCCTCGAGATGCTGGGCGGCCCCGGCCCGTGTCCGCAGATGCCCCGTCGACTCGATCACGACGTCGATCCCGAGCTCGCCCCAGGGAAGGGCATGGGGATCGCGCTCGGCGTACGCACAGATGCGGTGGCCATCCACGGTGAAGCCGCCATCGACCGGCTCAACCGTGGCCGGGAAGCGGCCGTAGACCGAATCATGGGCGAGCAGGACCGCCAGGGTGCCGGCGTCGACGAGATCGTTGACCGCGACGACCTCGACCTCCGCCTCCCGCTCGTACGCGGCGCGCAGGAAGCATCGCCCCACCCGTCCAAACCCGTTGATTGCCACTCGCATCGCCATCAGCTCCTCGTGGGTTCAAGTCGTTTCGCCCCCTGGCTCGCGGGCACATGCCGGCTCAGCTCCTCGATCCCCTCCTCGATGCCGGCCGCCAGCACTCCGATGTCCGGCGTCGTGTCCGCGTCGGCGATGACGCCGAAGGTCACCAGGCCGTGGTAGGAGAAGATCGCGACTCCCACCGTGTGCTCGGCGGCCAGCGGTACGACGGGGTGGATCTCGCGGAGCTGTGCCCCCAACGCGTACAGCGGATCCCTCGGGCCGGGGACGTTGGTGAGCGTCACGTTGAACAGGCGCTTGGCATAGAGCGAGCGGCCGAGCTCGGCGCGCAGGAGCGGTGGCGCCAGCGCCGCGAGCTCGATCAACCCGCTGGCTGCGGCCGCGGCGCCTGATCGCTTGAGCCGCGCCGTCGAGGTCGAGATCTTCCGGTAGCGGACCTCCGCCGACGGCTCGGCCACCGGCAGGTCGACGAACAGCGAGCTCACGCGGTTGCCGAGACCGAGCCGCTCGGTGCGGTCGCGGAGGTTCGTCGGCACCATCGCCCTCAGCCCCTGGTGCGGCGGCGTCTCGCCTCGTTCCAGCAAGAGCTTCCGAAGTCCAGCCGCACACGCCGCCAGCGCCACGTCGTTGACCGATCCGCCCAGGACCGCCCGGATCGACTTGAGCTGCCCCAGCGGCACGTGAACCACCGCGTAGCGCCTGGTTGATCCGATCGGAACGTTCAGCGACGTCTCGGGTGCGGCGATCAGCTCATCTCGGACGAACAGCTCCGCCATCGACAGCGAGCGCTCCAGCGCCTCGCGCGGATGTCGCACGGCGTGGGCGCCGGCGCGAGCTGATCGAACTCCGGCGCGGGTTGCCTGAACGACGGCGTGCGGGGTCGGCGCCGCCTCGCGGAGAAAGTCGCCCGGATACAGCGCCGCGGGGCTCTCAAACGGGTCTCCGGCCGGTGTCGCTTCGGAGTCGAGCAGGAGCCGGACCACGTCGACGGCCCCAACGCCGTCAACCAGGCAGTGGTGGGTCTTCAGGGCCAGAGCCCAACGACCGAAATCCAGCCCTTCGAGAAGGACGAGCTGCCAGAGGGGGCGGGTCCGGTCCAGGCGGTGGGAGTAGAAATCGGCCGTCCAATCGCATAGCTCGGATGGGCCCCCCGGGGCGGGCAGGGCCGCCCGGCCCACGTGGTTGCGGATGTCGAAGTGGCCGTCGGGGACCCAGCGTGGCCAAGCCAGGCCGCCCGTCCTGGGTGATGAGAGCCGTTGGGTGTAGCGCGGCAGCTGTTCGAGTCGTGACGCGGAGCCTGAACAGAGCTCCTCCAGCGTCGGAACCTGACCGTCGGGGAGGGGGTCGAACACCATGACCCCGCCGATGTTCATCAGCGCGCCTTCGTCATGTTCCTCCAGCTCGAGAAAGGTCGCGTCGAGCGCGCTGAGGTGGTCGCCCATGATGTCAAGTTACGGCGACACGCGCTCCGGGATATCGGGGCCAGAGCACCGAACCGATCAGTAATTCACCGCAGCATCACCAGTGTCTGTCGCTGCAGCCCACAAGCGTCCTGCTCAGGCCACCTCGCGCAGGCGCCCGGTGTCCACCTCGAAGACGAATCCACGGATTGCGTGCTTGCGCGGGATGAAGGGGGATGCATTGATCCGCGCAATCGACTGCCGGACGTCAGCCTCCAGATCGGCAAAGGCCTCTGCTGCCCAGTGGGGTCGGATACCGGTCTCCTCCTGAATGGAGCTCCTGAACTCGTCGTCGGTGAAGCCGAGCATCCCGCAGCCCGTGTGGTGGATGAGGATGATCTCCTCCGTTCCCAGCAACCGCTGGGAGATCGCTAATGACCGGATGACGTCGTCCGTCACCACCCCGCCGGCGTTGCGGATGACGTGGGCGTCGCCGTCGTTCAGCCCCAGCAGCCCGTAGACGTTCAGCCGCGCGTCCATGCAGGCAACGATCGCGACCTTCCGGGCCGGCGCCGCCGGCAGGTCGGCGTTGTAGAACGAACTGGCGTAGGCCTCGTTGTTGGCCACCAGCTGATCGGTCGCGGTCATCTCAGTTCTCCTGACGTCGGGGACGGCGCAGTCATGTCGAGGGCCGCGAACTTCGGGCGTACAGCGC
This sequence comes from Solirubrobacteraceae bacterium, assembly GCA_035308915.1. GTDB lineage: Bacteria > Actinomycetota > Thermoleophilia > Solirubrobacterales > Solirubrobacteraceae > Palsa-465. Next base: position 46,886 of record DATGFT010000008.1, on the reverse strand, counting down.
TCGTATACTCGACAAGACCGGTCGTGTTTAGGGGGCAAATTGGGAGTCGGAGAAGACTATTTCCGTGCTGCGGGGCATGGCGCCGAGCTTGGGCTTGACCGCTGGCGTCCGACGCCGCTGGCTGCGCTCGAGCTGGACGAGATCCCGAGCGAGCTCCATTTCGTGCGGGACCACTTTCCAGCGCCTGATTGGGACCTTGGCGCCTGGTCGCTAGAGCTGATCGGCAGCTCCGGCTTGCTCCGCGTCGACCTGGACACGCTAAAGCGACTCCCGGCGCGAACGCTCAGCGTGGTTCTCGAGTGCGCGGGTCACCGCCGCGCCGAATTCGAGCCGCTCCCCGGCGGCCTGCCCTGGGAGCTCGGCGCCGTGGCTGAGGCGCACTGGACCGGGACGAGCCTCGCCTCGGTCCTCCAGATCGCCGGCATTCCGGCCGACGCGCACGAGGTCGTACTCGAAGGCGCTGACGCAGGGGTCGTGGCGGAGGTGGGCGGGATTCACCGCTTCGCCCGCAGCCTCCCGCTTGACAAGGCGCTCGACCCCGATGTGCTGCTCACTTACGCGATGAACGGCCAGCCCATCTCACTCGATCGCGGGGGCCCGGTTCGCCTCGTGGTCCCTGGGTGGTACGCGACCGACTCGGTCAAATGGCTCGACCGCATCTGGTTCACCGACCGCGAGTTCGAGGGCTTCTTCCAGGCCATCGACTACCGCTTCTGCGCGCCGGGCGAGGACGGCTTCGGCCGCAGGCTCGGCCCGCTTCCAGTCCACGCCCTGATCACCACGCCGGTCGACGGCGAGGCGAGACCGGGCAACGAGCTTGTGATCAGGGGGACGGCCTGGGGAGGCGCCGGCGGGATCGCCGATGTGCTCGTCCAGGTGGACGCCGGCCCCTGGTCACGGGCTCGACTCGGCGCCGCGCCCGGGCCCTACACGCGGGTGAGCTGGGAGAGTCGGGTCACCCTCGATCCGGGGGCCCACGAGCTGGCGTGTCGCGCCATAGATGGCGCCGGGGAAACGCAGCCTGATGAGCCGCCGGCCAACCAGCGTGGCTATGCCAACAACGCGGTGCACCGCATAACCTTCGTCGCGACCTAGCAGCCCAGGGTCAGGTCAGCCCGCCAATCGCCGCCGCCACGCTACGCGCCAGCTCGCCCGCCGAAGCCGGGCGATCAGCCGGGCGCTTGGCCAAAGCCCGCTCCAAGACCTCCTCGAGTTCCAGAGGCAGGTCGGGTCTGAGCGTCCGCAGCTTGGGCGGTGGCTCGTTGACGTGGGACCACAGCTTGGCGAGATCGCTTTCGCGATCGAACGGAACTCGAGCCGTGAGCATGTAGAAGAAGACACATCCCAGCGAATAGATGTCGGCGCGCGCGTCGACCTCACGGCCCTGTGCCTGCTCAGGCGCGACATAGTCGACCGTCCCCAGCGGCATTGCGGTCCGGGTAACCGAGTCCTCGACCCCCGGCTTGGTGAGGCCGAAGTCGGCCAAGAAGCACTGTTCGCGCGGCCCACGCGCCTCGACCAGCACGTTCGTCGGCTTGACGTCCCGATGTACGAGCCCGAGCGCGTGCGCCGCGTCAAGCGCGGCGGCAATCTGGCACAACAACGCAGTCGCCCGGGGGGCAGCGAGCGGCCCGATGGCGCTGACCACACCACGCAGATCGGGGCCATCGACATAGCGCATGGTCAGATACGGAACCCCGTCCTCCTCACCGGCTCGGTGGATGGCGACGACGTGCGGGTGATCGATCGAGGCGGCAAGCCTCGCTTCTCGCTCAAAGCGTGCCCGGAACACGCGGTCACCAGCCACCTCGGCCGCGATGAGCTTGAGCGCCACCGGGCGATCGAGGGCCAGATCGGTGGCTCGGAAGACCACTCCCATCCCGCCCCTTCCAAGCACAGCGTCGAGCCGGTGATCGGCGAAGGTCGAGCCGACCAGCGCCTCAGGGTCCGCCACTGCGGTCAGCCGCCATGCGCCCCGGCCCGCGGCCGAGGACGTGGCGAGCCTGGCTCCCAGACTCGGGTCGAGGTAGGTCCTCCCGGCGAGCAGCGCCCGAATCGCCTCGACCAGCTCGACCTCAGCTGCCTCCTTCAGCACGTATGCGGAGGCGCCAGCGCTCATCGCCGCCTGCGCCGAGGCCGGCTCGTTGTCCATGGTCAGCACCAGCACCGCGCAACCAGGGGCGGCCTTCAGAAGATCCGGGATCACGTCGACCGTGGGCGGGCCGGGCATGTTGAGATCGAGTACGACGATCCGGGGCCGGTGAGCGAGGGTCTCGCGCAGCGCCGCCTCGGCATTCCCAGCCTCGGCGACGACAGCGAGGTCCGGCTCAGCGTCGAGGACTCGGCGGAGACCACCCCTGACCATTGCGTGGTCGTCGGCCAGAACGATCTTGACGCGCCCGTCCACGCCGAGCACTCTAACCCGCGGCACGTAGTTCAGATTGCGGCACGTAGTTCAGATTGCGGTTGCGCTCGAGCAGCGAACCCGGCGCGGGGCCGGCCCTAGGCCGACAGCGAGCCCAGAGGCGGCGCCGGGGACGCGGTCGCGACTCGCACTCGGGCGTCGACGATCACCGCCCCGTCGGGGCCGGCGATCAGGGGGTTGCAGTCGAGCTCCGCGATCTCCGGGTGGGCCTCGACCATCGCGCTGACCCGGAGGATCACATCCTCGATCGCCGTCAGATCGGCCCGCGGGGCGCCTCGGTAGCCGTCGAGCAACGGGAACGTCCTGAGCGAGCGAAGCATCTCCCGGGCATCGCTGTCGGTGAGCGGAGTTATGCGCACGGCCACGTCCTTGATCACCTCGGCCGTCGTGCCTCCGGCGCCGCAGGCCAGGACCGGCCCGAAGCTCGGATCGTGCACGACGCCGACGATCAGCTCGGGTCCGTCACCGGCCATTGGCTGGACCAGGAAACCGTCGAGCTGTTGCCCGGATTCAGCCACGGCGGCTTCGATCCCAGCCGCGGCGGCGCGAATTTCCTCCGGGCTCTGGAGCCCAAGTCTCACGCCACCGACGTCGCTCTTGTGCAGAAGGCCGCGCGCGTTCGCCTTCAGCGCTATCGGACGCCCGAGCTCGGCCGCCCTGGCCACTGCGGCGTCGGCGTCAGGGACCACATACGTCGAAATCAAGGGCAGCCCGTAGCAGGTCAACAGCTCGGCCACCTGAGACGGCGCAAGCCAGTCAACCTCCTCCCTGAGGGCGTGGCTGATGATCGCCGCGGCGCGCCCGGGACGTACGTCGGCCGGCGTGACGATATTCCCGGGTGGAGTCTCCCGCCAGCGGCCATAGCGAGCGGCGAGCGCGACTGCGCGCGCCGCCTCCTCGGGGAACTCGTACCCGGGCACCTGGGTGGTACCCGAGCGCAGCTCGGCCGGGGGTCCGTCGGTGGTCATGAAGACGGCGACGATCGGCGTTCTGGGGGCGTTGCCGGCCACCTCTCGGATCGCCGTGGCGACGTCTGCGGCCTCGGTGACGAGCGGCGGGACGAAGATCGCGATCACGGCATCGCATACGTCCATCTCGATCAGCGTCTCGAGGACGCGGCGATAGTCCTCGGCTGAAGCCGTGGCGATCATGTCGACGGGATTGCCCAGTGACGCCTCTGGGCTCAGGAACTCGGCCAGCTTCGAGCGGACCTCGCCAGTGAGCTCCGGAACATCCACGCCGACTGCCTGACACGCGTCGGCGCACACGATCCCCGGACCGCCGGCGTTGGTGACGATCGCGACACGGTCGCCGCGGGGAACGGGCTGGCTGCTCAACAGCGCGGCGACCGAGAACAGCTCACGCAAGGTATCGGTGCGGATGACCCCGGCCTGCTCGAACAGAGCGTCAACCGTCACGTCGGAGGCAGAGAGCAGGGCGCCCGTGTGAGATGACGTGGCACGGGCCCCCGCCGCCGAGCGGCCACTCTTGACGACCAGCAGAGGCTTGCGGCGGGCGAAATGCGGAGCGATCCGGGCGAACTTCCGCGGGTTGCCGAACGACTCCAGGTACATAAGCCCGACGTCGGTCTCCTCGTCCCGCTCCCAGTAGCGGAGAAAGTCGTTGCCCGAGAGGTCAGCCTTGTTGCCGACCGAGACAAACGATGACAGGCCGATCCCGAGCCCCCCCGCGACCTCGATGATGGCGATCCCCACCCCTCCACTCTGGGACATGAAACCGACGCGGCCCGGCACCGGTGCATGAGGAGCGAAGGTGGCGTTGAGGCTGACGGCGGAGGAGGTGTTGAGCAGCCCCAGGCAATTGGGACCGACCAGGCGCATGCCGGTATCCCGACACACCGCGACCAGTTCCCGCTGGCGGGCGGCGCCCTCGGCGCCCGCCTCGGCAAAGCCGGCGGAGATCACGAGCAGGCCCCTGACGCCGGCCTCGGCGCAGTCACGCGCCACGCCCACAACCTCGGCGGCGGGAACCACGACGACGGCGAGCTCCACGGCCACTGGTAGATCACGGACCGACGAGTAGGCCGGGAGCGACTGGACGACCTCGGCTCGGTTGTTGACCACGTAGACCGGCCCCGTGTAGCCGGACGCGAGGAGGTTGTGAAGGATCTCGCCCCCGACCGTCTCTCGGCGCCTCGATGCGCCGATGACCGCCACCGAGCGCGGCTCGAGAAAGCTCCGTACGGCGGCGACCGCCGCCACCGCGTCGCGCTCCTGAAATCGCGTCACCGCCTCGGACGAGAGCGAGGTCGGGAACTCGACCCGGATCGCATCAGGCGAGGAACGAAGCTCCACCGGGAATCCGCTCTCCCGGAAGACCTCGATCATCCGGTGGTTGGTGGGCATGACCATCGCGACGAAGGTCGCGATGCCGTTGTGTGCCGCCACCTCGGCCATATGCGCCAGGAGCAGGGTCGAGATCCCCTTCCCTTGCCAGGCATCCGCGACGACGAACGCGATCTCGGCGTGTCCCGGCGCCTCGGTTATGTAGGCCGCGTGGGCGATGATCCGGCGCGGGCTTCCGGTCTCAGCGATCAGCGCAAAGCGCTCGGCATAATCGACATCCACCGACCACCGAGTCGCCCACTCGAGACTGGGATGGCCGAAGAACCGGAAGGCGATCGACTCCGGAGACAGCGCCTCTAGAAAGGCGCGGATGGCGGGCCCATCGCTCTCGCGCACCGGGCGCACATGGACCGTCGAGCCATCCCGCAGCGCGATCTCGGCCTCCCGATCGCTGGGGTAGCGACCAACCGCGGCAGAGCTCATCGCGGGTCAGTATCGAGCCGGTGGCCGCGGCACACCATCCGCAACTTATACGGATAGGGAGGGGCGTATCGCCACGATCCGCTGAGCGCCAGCTCGCCGTAGCTTGGCGGCATGTCCGCAACCGAAACCCCTCCTTCCGTAACCCCCGCCGAGCTCGACCCGGTTCGTCCGTTCACCGCACTCTCGGTCGCCGATGTCGCATACGCCGGCGGCAAGGGAGCAAACCTGGGTCAATTGACGCGAGCTGGGCTCCCGGTGCCGCCCGGCTTCGTGGTCGGTGCGCCCGCTTACGCAGCGTTCCTGAACCAGACCGGTCTCCGTGCGCGGCTGGCCCAGCTGCTCGACTCGCTCGACGTGGAGGACACCGGAGCGCTTCAGGCGGCGGCCGAGGCGGCACGAGAGGCAGTCGGCGGCACCGAGATGCCCGCCTGGCTGCGGAGTGCCATCGGCGACGCCTACGAGGCGCTGGTTGGCAAGACGGCTGACGCCCCTGTCGCCGTTCGCTCCTCGGCGACCGCCGAGGACACCGCATCCGCTTCGTTCGCCGGAATGAACGAGACGTTCCTGAACACACGTGGCCGTGACCACGTCATCGATGCGGTCAAACGGTGCTGGCAATCGCTGTTCGGAGCACGGACGATCTACTACCGAGGCCAGCGCGGCTTTAGCCAGAGCGGGATGGAGATCGCGGTGGTCGTCCAGCGCCAGATCAACTCGACCCGCGCCGGAGTGATGTTCACCATCGATCCGGCGACTGGTGAGCGTGACCACTTGGTGATCGAAGGATCGTTCGGCCTCGGTGAGGCGGTGGTCTCAGGCCAGGTCTCGCCGGATCGCTACGTGGTCGACAAGGGCCACATGGCGATCATCACCCGTTCGGTGCGTCCCAAGGAGCTGGTCATAGAGGCCGCGCCCGAGGGCGGGACGACGCGCCGGGAGCTGGGGCGCGACGAGGCGCTGACGCCGGTGCTGAGTGACGAGGAGGTGCTGCGGGTCGCGGAGTTGGGCATCGCGATCGAGCGTGAGTACAACGCCCCCCAGGACACGGAGTGGGCGTTCGATCCCGAGGACAGGATATGGATGCTCCAGAGCCGTCCGATCACGAGCACCGGCCATGCGGAGGAGTCCGTCGTCAGCGCGGCGCCAGCCGAAGCCGGCGCGGTTCTCGTCCGCGGTCTGGGGGCGGCCCCCGGCCAGGCCAGCGGCGCCGTCCGCCTGCTCACCTCCCTGGAGGATGCCGGCAAGCTCGCCGCCGGGGACGTGCTGGTCACCCACATGACCTCGCCCGATTGGGTCCCGCTGATGCGCAGGGCCGGAGCGATCGTCACCGACTCCGGCGGGATGACCTGCCACGCCGCGATCGTGTCTCGTGAGCTCGGGATCCCGTGCGTCGTCGGCACCGGGAACGCCACCAAGAGCCTCCGCGAAGGCGAGCTGGTGACCGTCGACGCCACCCATGGCGTCGTGACCGAGGGGGCCAGTCTGAGCGCGCGCACCGCCCCTTCAGCCCCGGACGGGCGCGTCGCGCTCGCCAGCCCGATCGTCACCGGTACCAGGCTGCTTCTCAACCTCTCCGAGCCGTCCCAGGTGGAGCGGGCGGCCGCGCTCGAGGTCGACGGCGTCGGCCTCCTGCGCGCCGAATTGATGCTCCTCGAAGCGCTCGACGGAACCCATCCGCGCAAGCTCCTGGCCGAGGGCCGGGCCGACGAGTTCGTCGAGCACATGGCCGACGCGCTGACCACGTTCGCCGCCGGCTTTGCGCCGCGTCCTATCACCTACCGCACGACTGACTTCCGCACGAACGAGTTCCGCGGCCTCCAGGGAGGTGAGGAGTTCGAGCCCGAGGAGGCCAATCCGATGATCGGCTTCCGAGGCGCGCTGCGCTACACCGAGCAGCCGGACGTGTTCGAGCTCGAGCTCGAGGCGATCGGGCGCGTCTGGGAAGCCGGCCACACCAACTTCCACGTGATGCTGCCGTTCGTGAGGACCGCGCGGGAGCTGGAGCGCTGCCGTGACCTGATCGCCGAGGCTGGACTGATCGGGCTGCCCGGATTTGAGCTGTGGGTCATGGCCGAGGTCCCGTCGGTGCTGTTCAACCTCGAGCGCTATGCGCGCCTCGGCATCGCCGGCATCTCGATCGGCTCCAACGACCTGACCCAGCTGCTCCTTGGCGCTGACCGCGACTCCGAGGCACTCGCGGCAACGTTCGACGAGCGCGATCCCGCGGTCACGGACTACCTGAAGCAGCTGATTCCGAGGGCTCGGGCGGCGGGGCTTCAGACGTCGATCTGCGGTCAGGCCCCCTCGGTGCACCCGGAGTACGCCGAGCTCTTGGTCAGGGCGGGCATCGACGCGATCTCCGTCTCGATCGACGCCGTCGACCGGACCCGCCGCCTGATCGCGGCGGCCGAGCAACGGCTGCTTCTCGACGCGGCCCGTTAGGCGGCGAACTTTGCGCGTTGGTTAGCGCGGCCGGGCAGGTCGAGCACAAGCCTGCGCTCGAAGGAAAACCCGGCCTCGAACGCGCGCTTCACCGGACAGGTGTCGGCGACGCGTTCAAGCCGCGTGACCTGATCGGGCGTGAGCCCCTCCGGGAGATGGATCGTTACCTCGAGCTCCCGGGGCTCGGTCTCGCTCTCATAGGAGACGTCGACCCGGACATCGCCGAGCTCCCAACCGCGACGCTCGGCATAGAGCACGATCATGGTTGAGACGCAGGCGGCGACCATCGCGGGAAGAAGCTCGTGAGGCGCGGGGCCGGCATCGCTTCCGCCCAGGTACTCGGGTTCGTCCGTGGTGATCGTATGGCGCCGGTTGACGTCGACTCGGTGCCGTAGCGCGCCGTTGCTCGGCGTGGCGCTCGCCGTGAGGACGCTCATCTCCCGCACCAATCCAGGCGCGGCTACCCGCGGGTTCGCCGCGGTCCGACGCACGTCCCGGCGGTGAGCTCGAGCGGCCCGAACAGCGTCGTCGACCGCGCCCTCGAGATGTGCGCGTCAAGCGCGCTCCGGAGCTCAGCGTTCCTTCTCCGGATGGCCTGGTTCTCCTCACGGAGCCGATCGTTCTCGGCTCGCATGCGGATATTTTCGCCCCGCATCCGGGCGTTCTCGTCCCTTAGGACGCGCAGTTGCTCGCGCAAGCTGGCGCTGGAGCTGGCTCGCGGAGAATCGATCGTGTTGTGCATGACTCAAGACTGGCGTACGGCTGCATCCGTGACATCCGGAGCCGCCCTCAACCCAGCCCCGGGTTACTACGGATCACACTCACCCGGCGCTCCGGCGCCGACGCCGCTGGCGCGCATGCGCCGCCGTGATGATCGCGGCCACCTCGTCCGGATCCGAGGTCACGTGGAGCCGCGCGAGGTCTCGCTCATCGATCCGATTTCTGGCCAGCGCGTGGTTCCGCAGCCACCCGAGCATCCCCTCCCATTCGCCGCCGTCGACGAGGACAACGGGGAAATCCTCGATCGTCACGGTCTGGATGAGCGTCAGCGCCTCGAACAGCTCGTCCAGAGTTCCGAACCCGCCGGGCCCGATCACGAATCCGCTCGCATAGCGGACGAACATGACCTTCCGGGCGAAGAAGTGCCGAAAGCGAAGGCCGATGTCGACATAGCGGTTCAGCACCTGTTCTCGCGGGATCTCGATGTTGCAGCCGACCGAGGTGGCGCCGACGTCACGGGCACCGCGGTTGGCGGCTTCCATCAACCCCGCGCCGCCGCCCGTGATCACCGTGAATCCCGCCTGGCCCAGCTGCGCGGCGACCCGGCGCATGAGGCGGTAGTCCGGGTGCTCGGGCGGGGTGCGGGCCGACCCGAATATCGTGACCGCGGGCCCGATCGCCGCCAGCTTGTCGAACCCCATGGCGAACTCGGACGCGATCTCCCGGATGCGCTCGGCGTCCGCCGCCCGGACCTCCGGCGGTTCATCACCGAGCCAGGACAGCAAGGCCTGGTCGAAGGTTGGCGGATCCGCGGGCTGATCGCTGCTCATGACGTACTCACGGCCGCCATCGCGGTGAGATCAGGGTTTTCCCACAGCTGGCGTTAGCTCTTTACACCGAGGAAGCGAGGCATGCCGCCGCCTACCTTCATGGTATGTCGGCGCGACTGCAACTTGCTCCGGACCCGAACCATCCGGACGCGAGGCTTTCGAAAATCAAGATCATCCTCGCTGACGACCACACGACGGTCCGCAGGAACCTGCGTCTGCTGCTCGATCGTGAGGAAGGGATGGAGGTGGTTGCCGAGGCGGCGGACCTCTCGACCGTCATGCGCCACGTCCCGGTCCACATGCCCCACGTGCTCGTCCTTGACGTCCGTCTGCCCAATGGCTCGACGATCGACACGATCCGCCGGCTCCGCGAGACGGCTCCGGACACCGAGATCGTCGTTCTGACGATGGAGGAGAGTCCGGCCTTCGCCCAGCAGGCGCTGGATGCCGGTGCCGCGGGCTTCGTTCTCAAGGACCAGGCGGACGCGGAGCTGCCGGTCGCGATTCGCCGGGCCGCGCGCAGCGAGGAGTACGTCAGCCCGCGGCTGGCCGCGGCCCTGGTGGCGTTGCGCAACGGGGTGGCTGGCGATGGCCTCAGTCCGCGTGAGGTCGAGGTCCTGCGCCTGATCGCGCTTGGGCACACCAGCGTCGAGATCGCCCAGAAGCTGACCCTGTCACGACGAACGGTCGAAACCCACCGGGCCAGGATCCACCGCAAGCTCGGCCTTGAGACGCGGGCCCAGCTGGTCAAGTACGCGTTAGGACGCCACCTGATCGGGAACTGACTCGCGGGCCCGATCGCCCGGGAGCGGTAGATGGGCGCGCAGCAGCGTTCCCTGCTGACCGGAATCCAGCTCGAGTGTTCCTCCCGCCAGGTAGACGCGCTCGCGGATTCCCCCCAGACCGAAGCCATCGCTCTTGGCCTCCGTGTCGAATCCGCGGCCGTCATCCCTCACCTCGACAAGGACATGGCTCGTGAGGGCGTGGATGCGCACCTCGACGCTGCTGGCGTCCGCATGCTTGACCACGTTTGTCAGCGCTTCCTGCACGAAGCGATAGATCGTCGTCTCGAGCTCCGGCGCCAGCCCCCTCGCATCCTGACCTCGTTGCGGCAGCGTGAAATCGGCGTGGATTTCCAGGCCCGACTGACGGCGACGGTCGAGCAGAGCGTCCAGCGCCGGGCCGAGACCGAGGTCGTCGAGCAGCGACGGCCGCAGGTCGCTGATGATCCCTCGGAGGTTGCCGATCTCAAGCTCGATGTCCTCGATCGCCTGGCGCATGGCATCAACGCGAGTGGTGTCGTCGTTCTGCCGCAGCGCGGAGCTCAGGAGAACGCGCAGACCTCCCAGCGCCTGCAGTGTTTCATCGTGCAGTTCACGCGCCCAGCGGCCCCGCTCGGAGTCCGCGGCCACGATCGCGCTCTGGAGGCGCTCGGCCGTGACGCTCCGGTTGAGCGCCACCGCGTTTGCCGCGGAGGCCGCGAACGTCTGCAGGAGCTGCTCGTCGGCGGCGCTGAACTCACCGCCGGAGTCCATCCGGTCAAACGCGGCCAGGACGCCGATTCCGTTGCCGTGGTGGAGCATCGGGACGAGCAGAGCGGTGCCGGCGCTCGGGACTCCAAGCCGGTCGACCGCGACCCGCATCTGCGTCCCCACATCGGTGATCCGCTCCGCGCGCCCGCGACGGAGCACCTGCCCCGAGGTCGACCCCGTCACCGGCAGGCGCCGGCCCTTGGCGTTGCTGGCGTGACCCGCCGTCGCGGCCACGACCAGCTCGTCGGCCTCGCGGAGCATGATCAGCACGGTTCTACCCTCGACCAGCGCGCGTCCGCGCTTGGCGATCAGCTCGAGTACCCGATCCAGATCGGCTAGCCGTGAGACCGCGTCGGTGATGTCTCGGGCTGCCTCGAGCGCCTGCACTGCCCGTTCGGCCTCGGCGCGCCCACGCTCGCTGCTTTCGTAGAGGCGGGCGTTCTCGATCGCCGTGCCGGCCCACTGGGCGAGGAGAACCGCCGCCTCCTCGTCGTCGTCGGTGAATTCATCGCCGTCGGTCTTCTCCGTCAGGTAGAGATTGCCCCACGCCCGGCCCCGGATCAGGATGGGCACGCCGAGAAAGCTCCGCATCGGTGGGTGGTGGGCGGGGAACCCATAGCTCTGCGGATGCTCGCCCACGTCGGATAGCCGCAGCGGCCGCGGATCCTCGATCAGCACGCCGAGGACGCCCCGCCCGCGCGGCAGGTCACCGATCGCCCGGTGTGTCGCGGCGTCGATGCCGCGGGTCAGGAAGCGCTCGAGCTCGTCACGAGACTCACCGAGGACGCCGAGAGCCGCGTACCGCGCCCCGGTGACCGCACAGGCTTGCTCGAGGATCCGGTCCAGGACGCTCTCCGGGTCAAGCTCGCCGACGAGCGCCCTTCCCACCTCGAGGAGGCGGCGGAGCTTCTGCTCGGCTTGGGACCCCGGCGGGCCGGCCACTGATTGCCCCAGACGGTTGGTTGGCAACACCGCCGAGGGTACCTCACCCGTGGTGGCGTGGAAACGCCCTCGGTTCCGTAGAAAATACTGTACCAGCGGGGCCGCAACCCGGGGTTGCGCGGACTACGTAGTTCTCCGCAGCGTTCGCGCGGCTAGCCCCGATGGCAGCGATTCACGGCGCGCGTACCTTTCGCGTTCATGGCTGCTGTCTTCAACCTCAACCACCACGCGACCTATGTCCACTTCCACATCGGGGGCGGCACCACGCCGTTCTTCGTGTTCGACATGTCGCTCTCGAACGTCATCCTGATTGCCGTGATGCTCGCCGTCTTCGTCGCGGCGATCGCTCTGCCCTTCCCCCACACGCCGGGCGCGGGAGGCCAGAAATGAGCGTTACCCAACCTCCCGCCGAGTCGAGCAAGTCCTGGACGCTGCGGGTGCGCGAGCGAGCCGTCGCCGCACTGCCTCCGGAAAAGCTGCTCGCGGACAAGCAGCCGACGTACGTCGCTTCGTGGATCTATGTGTTCGGCGTGCTCTCGCTGACCTCGCTGGCCGTGATCATCCTCACGGGTTCGATCCTGACCCTGAAGGGCCCCGGCTGGTGGCACTTCACCGGCATCGGCCACTTCTTCAACAGCATGCACCTCTGGTCGGTCGAGCTGTTCTTCTTCTTCATGGTCATCCACCTGTGGGGCAAGTACTGGATGGCAGCGTGGCGCGGCGGCCGCAAGCGCGTCTGGATCACCGGAGCGGTCACGTTCCTCGTGGCCGTTCCGTGCGCGCTCACCGGCTACGTCTCCCAGCAGAACTTCGACGCCCAGTGGATCTCGACCCAGGCCAAGGACGCGATGAACTCGGTCGGCATCGGCGCCTTTTTCAACCTCCTCAACTTCGGCCAGATGTACAGCTACCACGTGCTGCTGCTTCCGGTGGCGGTCGTGGCGCTGGTGGTCATCCACGTCCTGCTCGTGCGTAAGCACGGCGTCGTGCCTCCGTTCCGGATCTCCGAACGGATGGCCGCCTTCCAGTCCAGGCCGGCGAGCCCGGCCGACGCTGATCTCTCAAGCTCACACGAGGTTGCGTCATGACCTGGAAGGAGCGTCGCGCCGCAGCCCGCCGTGAGGATGCGAGCTACGAGAACTGGAGCGGCGGCTATCGCCCGTATGACCTGGTCAAGGAGGCCTCGATCGCCTTTGGCGTGATCCTGGCGCTGACCGTCGTCCTGGCGATCCTCTTCTCCTCGCCGGACGAGAAGCCGACCACGGTGAAGTCCTGGGCTCGCACCGACCCGGTCGACTTCGTCACCACAGCGACCACCGAGCTCGACGGGTCGAGCGGGACCGGCGGCTACGGGCCGCCCTACAACCACGCCGCAGACGGACAGCACATCGGACCCATCCGCCTGCAGAAGTGGTTCGGGGTCAGCCATCCCGTCGACACCGCCCAGGATTTCGTGCTCGCGCCGCTGCGCTCGATCCCCGGAGATCCGACGCTTCAGAACGCGGTCTCGACCTATCAGAACGCCTCGGCCAGCCAACAGTCGGCCTGGACGACCGCCTATGAAAAGGCATTGGGCAACGCCAGTGCCACCGCGAGTGGGGCCATCTCGCTCAAGTCCGGCAACTACGGGCCGCTGAACGTGATGATGCCGAGGCTGCTGAGCTTCGCCCAGAGCGGCGGCCTGGACGGCCAGCTGCTGACGAGTAAGCAGTTCTACCAGACCGACTACACAAAACCCCTGCTCTTCATCGCGGACGGCGGACTGCTCGCCAACCGCGCCGACGCGGAGCACCTGTCCGGAGATCAGTGGGGAATGATGAACGAGACCGGCAGCTATCCCGGCCAGGTGTGGCTCTGGCTCTACACCTTCTGGTACCAGATCAAGCCGTTCACGAGCTCGTGGGCAGCCAACGCCGACATCGCGGTCATGGCGGTCATGGGCGTACTGAGCCTGCTCTTCGTCTGCATTCCGTTCCTGCCCGTGATCAACCGCATCCCGCGCTGGATCCCCGTCTACAGGTTGATCTGGCGCCAGCACTACCGCACCGCCTCGAGCTGATGTGGCGCATACGCTGGTAGGGCCCAGTCCGGGCTAACCTGCGATGACCGCCATCCGCACCGAGGGTGCCACGAAGCATTACGGCAGCACGGTGGCGCTGGACTCGCTGGACCTGGAGGTCGCCGAGGGCGAGGCTTACGGTTTCCTCGGTCCCAACGGCGCCGGCAAGACGACCACGATCCGGCTTCTCCTGGGGCTGCACCGTCCGACCTCGGGACGCGCGGCGCTGTTCGGGGTGGACTCCTGGCGTGACCCGGTGACCGCGCATCGCCGCGTCGCCTACGTATCGGGCGAACCCGCGCTCTGGCCCTCCTTGACCGGCGCCGAGACGCTCGAGTTCCTCGCCAACCTTCACGGGCCAACCGACCGCAAGTATCGCGACGAGCTCACCGAGCGCTTCCAGCTCGACACCTCAAAGAAGGTCCGTGCGCTCTCCAAGGGCAACCGCCAGAAGGTCCAGCTGGTGGCGGCGCTGGCCACTCGCGCCGATCTCCTGCTCCTCGACGAGCCGACCAGCGGGCTCGACCCGCTGATGGAGATGGAGTTCCGCGAATGCGCGGGGGTGGCCAAGGAGCGCGGCCAGACCGTGTTCCTCTCCTCCCACGTGCTCAGTGAGGTCGAGGCCGTCTGCGACCGGGTCGGGATCCTCCGTGAGGGTCGGCTCGTGGATGAGGGGACGCTGGCCGAGCTCAGACACCTCAGCGCGCAGACGATCGACGTCACGTTCGCAAACGGTCGGCCCACGCTGGCTCCGATCGCCGGGGTGAAGACGGAGCCGAATGGGGCGTCGGCTCTGCGCTTCGAGGTCTCAGGCCCGGTTGGGCCGCTGCTGTCTGCGTTGGCCGCTCAGCAGGTCGTCGCCCTGAGCACCCGCGAGCCGTCGCTCGAGGAGATCTTCCTTCATCACTACGACCATGGCGACTCTCGCAGCCCGTCCGAGCCGTCTTGAGGGTCGGTCGGGCCCCGGCACCTTCGCACTGCTCACCCGGCGCGCGCTTCACGCCGCCCGAGTCCGCACGATCGGCTTCGTCTACGTGTTCGCCGCCGTGTCCTACATCCAGCCGGTCGCCTACCGCCACACCTACCCGACGCTCGAGGACCGCATCCGCTTCGCCCGGAGCTTCGCCGAGAACAAGGCGGTCGTGCTGTTCTACGGCAAGGCCTACAACCTCCTGACCGTCGGCGGCTACAGCGCATGGCGCGTCGGCGGGACGCTGTCGGTCTTCGCCGCCGTGTTCGGGCTGCTGGCCGCTGTCCGCGGCTTCCGTGGCGAGGAGGATGCCGGGCGGGCCGAGCTCGTGCTGGCCGGCCCGGTGGCGCGATCGACGGCGTACCTCGCCACGATCACGGCGATCACGCTGTCGGTCCTGCTGCTGGGCATCGCCGAGCTGGCCGGGCTGGTCGGGGGCGGGCTTCCGGCCGGAGGATCGGCCTTCCTGGCCCTGGCCGTTATCTCCGTGGCGCCGGTGTTCGCTGGCGTTGGCGCCCTGGCCAGCCAGCTCGCCTCGACGCGCCGCCAGGCGCTCGAGCTTGGCGGGGCGATGGTCGCGCTGTCGTTCCTGCTGCGCGTTGTCGCTGACACCTCCACCGGCGCGGGCTGGGTGCGCTGGCTCACGCCTCTGGGGTGGACGGAGGAGATGCGTCCGTTCACCGGCACCCGGCCACTGGTCCTCCTCCTGCCGCTTGCCGTGAGCCTTCTGCTGCTCGGGATCTCACTGCGAGTCGCGCGTCGCCGTGACGTCGGGCTGGGGCTGCTGGCAGCCCACGACTCATCCCGATCACACCTCCGGCTGCTGTCCTCGCCCACCGCCTACGCCCTGCGCGCGGAGCGACTCGGACTGCTCGTGTGGGCCACCGCCGTCGGCGCGCTCGGCTTCGTCATCGGCACCGTCTCGCCCAGCGTGAACAACCTCGGCATCTCCAAGCAGCTCCAGCACGCGCTCTCGAAACTCGGCGTCGGCAGCGCGCTGACACCACGCGCCTACATCGGATTCTCGTTCAGCTTCTTCGCGGTCGTTCTCAGTGCGCTCGCGGTCAGCCAGATCGGCGCCGCCTGGCACGAGGAGGCGGAGGGTCGGCTCGAGACGGTCCTGGGCGAGCCGCTGGGCCGCCGACGGTGGCTCACTGGGCGGCTCTGCCTGGGCGCGGGCGCCGTGGTCCTGGTGGCGCTTTCGGCGGCTGTGTTCACCTGGGCGGGCGCGGTCTCGCAGGACGTATCGCTCTCGCTCACGCGGATGCTGGTGGCCGGCCTCAACCTCGTGCCAGTGGCGCTCGTGTTCCTGGGCATCGCCGCGCTGGCCTACGCGATGGCTCCCCGCGCCGCCATGGCCATCGCCTACGGTCTGCTCACGCTGAGCTACCTGTGGCAGCTCTTCGGCAAGCTGCTGGGGGCGCCGAGCTGGCTTCTCAACGCGACTCCGTTCGCGCATGTCGCGCTGGCGCCGGCGCAGCCCGTCCGCTGGGGCGCGGCTGCCGCGCTGCTCGGCGTCGCGGCGGTGGCATCGGCGGCGGCCGTCGGCTGGTTCCGGCGCCGTGACATCGTCGGGGCATGACGGCCGCCGTCGAGTTCGACGGGCTGACCGTCACGCGAGGTGGGCGCACCGTTCTCACCGACGTGAGCGGCTCGTTTACGGCCGCGGGGGTGACGGGGCTGTTCGGCCCCAGTGGCAGCGGTAAGTCGACGCTGATCCGGGCCGTCGCCGGGGTGCAGACTCACGTGACCGGCGTTGTGAAGGTGCTGGGAGACCATCCGGGAAGCGCGAGCGTGCGTCGTCAGGTCGGCTACATGACCCAGGCCGCCTCGCTCTATGAGGACCTCACGGTGGCGGAGAACGTCGACTATTTCGCGCGGATGCGAGGCGCCGGGCCCGGGGACGTGCTGGAGCGCGTTCGCCTGGCTCCTCAGGCGGGTCAGCTGGTCCGCGACCTTTCCGGTGGTCAGCGGGCCCGAGCTTCCCTGGCCGCGGCCCTGGTCGGGAACCCGAGCCTGCTCCTGTTAGACGAACCGACGGTCGGACTGGATCCGCTGCTGCGACGTGAGCTCTGGCAGCTCTTCGGCGGCCTCGCCGGCGATGGCGCGGCGCTTCTCGTTTCCAGCCACGTGCTCGACGAGGCGCGCCACTGCGATCAGGTGATCCTGCTCCGGGAGGGCTGCATCCTGGCTCAGCTCACGCCGGGTGAGCTGATCGCGCGCACCGGCACCGAGGATATGGACGAGGCCTTCGTTCGCCTCATCGAGCAGCGATGAGCCTGCACCGCTCGTTGATCACCGCCAAGCGGGTGCTGCTCCAGCTGCGCCACGACCCTCGCACGGTGGCGCTGCTTCTGCTGGTTCCGTGCGTCCTGGAGACGCTGCTGCGACTGATCTACACGCACCGCCGAGCGGTCTTCGATGAGGCCGGTGCGCCCCTGCTCGCGTTCTTCCCGCTGATGGCGGTGTTTCTCGTGACGTCAATCTCGCTGTTGCGCGAGCGCACGAGCGGAACGTTGGAGCGGCTGATGACGACGCCGCTGGGTCGGATCGAGTTGATCGCCGGCTATGCGGTGGCGTTCGGCGTGCTCGCCGCTGTCCAGGCCGGTGTGGTGAGCGGACTGACGCTCGGACCGCTGGGTCTCCACGTACGCGGCCCGGTGGGGTTGGTCGTGCTCCTCGCCATCTGTGTCGCGCTGCTCGGGACCGGCTTGGGGCTCTTCGCCAGCGCCTTTGCCCGCACCGAGTTCCAGGTCGTGCAGTTCTTTCCGCTGATCGTGCTCCCCCAGCTTCTGCTCGGCGGCCTGCTCCTGCCGCGCCAGCGCATGCCGGGCGCGCTGCACGCGATCTCGGACGCGCTCCCCCTTTCCTATGCCGTCGATGGCATGCATCACCTGAGCCGCCAGCCGGGTGCGAGCGGGGCGCTGTGGTCCGACATCGGCGTTGTGCTGGCGTTCGCAGCCGGCGCGCTGGTGCTTGGCGCGGCCACGCTCAGACGCCAGACCGACTAGCTCGGCGGTACGGGCGCGAGCCAGGCCTAAGCCGGCCGGCGAACTCGCGCCCGAGTTGCTCGACCAGCGGGCGAGACCATGCGGCAGGGGCCACACCTGCCGCAGTTCGGACACGTGACGATGGTGGCGGCAGGAGACGTCATGACATGTACATCGAGTCGTTGGCACGACCCTACCTGGTGTTGCGCAGCCGGCTTTCCACGTGGAACTCTGTGGGCGAGTACGGATGTGACCGCCGTGTCGCCAAACGACGCTCACGGATGTGTCTGAAGGTTCCGCCTCACGATGCACGGCGGCGCGGGTTGCGATCGCCGGCGGCGGCTTTGCTGCGCTTGAGTCAGCTCTTGCCCTGCGTGCGCTGGCCGAGGACAAGGTCGAGCTGACACTGATCTCGCCCAGCGGGACCTTCGCCTACCGGCCCGCCGCCACAGCTGCAGTGTTCGGCGCCGCGCAGCCTGTGAGCTATGACCTTCGCCAGATCGCCGCCGATATCGGCGCCCGGTATCAGGGGTTCGCGCTGGAAGCCATCAGCCCGGCGGCGCAGCGCCTGCGGCTGGCCTCAGGGCTGACCCTCGACTACGACGCTCTGATCCTCGCCACCGGCGCTCGTGCCGTGGCTGCGGTGCCCGGCGCACTGACCTTCCGCGACGAGCGCGACATACCGCGCCTGAGCGCGGTCCTCGACCAACTCGGGACGCACGCGCTCCGGCGTCTGGTCTTCGCCGTGCCGTCCGCCCGCACGTGGGCGCTCCCGGTCTACGAGCTGGCGCTCATGTCGGCTCATCACGCGACCAGCCACGGGGCCTGCACGCAGATCGTGATCGCCACGCCTGAGCGCACGCCGCTCGCGATCTTCGGCGACGCACCGTCCTCCGCAGTCGCCGAGCTGCTCCTCGAGCGAGAGATCCAATTCGTGGGCGGCGTAATTCCGCACAGCGTGGGGCGCGGCGGCTCTCTGAGCCTGCAATTCGGTGGGTCGGTGAAGGCCGATCAGGTGGTCGCACTGTCTGAGCTCCATGCGACGCGAATCGCTGGGATCCCAGCGTCGTGGTCAGGCTTCATCCCTACCGATCCCTACGGTCGCGTCGAGGGCCTCGCCAATGTGTTTGCTGCTGGCGACGTAACGACTTTTCCGGTCAAACAGGGCGGGATCGCCGCGCAGCAGGCGGACCGCGTTGCCCACACCATTGCCGCTGGAATCGGAGCTCCAGTGAAGGCGCTTCACGGTCCGACCGTACTGAGGGCACGGCTCCTCACGGGCGACGGCGCCCTGGTGCTGCGAACCGAACTCGACGCGCTGGGCCGGCCGGTCGCCGGGAGCATTCAACACCGCGAATCGCGTCAGGCGGAAGACCTCAAGGTCTTCGGTCGATACGTGACTCCGTATCTGTCGCTGCACGGTGCGCGGTTACGCGACGCTGGCGTGGCCGCCTGATCGCGGACCGCTTCGTGCACGTGCTCGCAGCAGGGGAGCTCGGCCGCCCGGAGCATCCCGACGCCCGTTCAGTAGTTACGCGCAGAAGATGAACGGCGTTCAGCGGATCCAGGCCGCAACACGGGCGACGATGATTCTCCTATAGATCAATATCCATTTATAAGGGAGCGCATCATGTCGCGCAAAGTGTTTGACATTCTCACCAGCACCGGCGGTGCGGTGATTGTCGTCGTGCTCGTGGTCGCCGGCGGTCTCCTGACGTGGGGACACAGCTACGTGAACTCCAACGTCCACGACCAGCTGGCGCAACAGCAGATCTACTTCCCGCCCGCGAAGGCGTTCGCGCATCCGAAGGCCGGGACGGAGATCACGCCTTCGATGATCCCGTCGGTCTCGCAGTACGCCGGCCAGCAGCTGCTCACCGGCCAGCAGGCAAAGGTGTGGGCCAATGACTTCATCGCCGTGCATCTCTCGGAGATGCCCTACGGCGGCGTTTATTCCAAGATCAGCGCCGCGGCGATGGCCGACCCCAAGAACACCAAGCTCCAGGATCTGGTGCAGACATCCTTCCGGGGCACCACCCTCAGGGGACTGCTCCTCGAAGCCTACGGGTTCTGGAAGGTCGGGCAGTTCATGCTCTACGGCGCCATCGCCTCGTTCGTGCTGGCCTTCGTGATGGCCGTACTGGTCGCACTCGGGTTCTGGCACGCAGCGCAGATGCCAGAGGAGGCTCGGCTCCTGACGAAGACGAAGCCGGTCACAGCTTCCTGACGCAAAGCTTGCGCGGCAGCAAGCCGCCCGCATTGGCTTCGGCCGGTGCGGGCGGTTGTCTGTCTGGACCACGCGCAAAGACGAGCCGCCCACGCCGGGATCTGCCGGGCGTGGGCGGTCGTCTTGGGCTGCCGGGGACTACACCGAGCGGGCCGGGATCGCCGGGGAACGCTCGAGTGCGGTTTCGAAGTCGCTGAGACGGGAGCGCAGACGGGCCAGGGTTCGGTCGAGCTCGTCGCTGCGCTCACGCTCGGCCGCGAGTGCGCGCCCGAGCTCTTCCGAAAGGCGCAGCGCGACGGTCGAAGGGCCGCGCAGCGACTCTGCCTGGGCGCGAGCCGCGCCCAGCTCGCCCCGCGCCACCTCCGCCTCCGAACGCGCGGCGTGAGCTTCGGCCTGGGCCTCCTCGAGCTCGAGCCGCGTCTGGTCGAGCTCGCTCCGCCAACGGTCGGCGTCCTCGGCCGCCCGCGCCGCCGCCGCCAGCGCCTGCTGGGCCTCGCTCTCGGCCTCGCGGACGCGTAGCTGGGCCGCGTGGAGCTCGCCCTGCAACTGCTCGGCCCGGTCGGCCCATTTGCGAGCCAGCTGGAGGTTCGTCTGAAGCAGCTCAGCCGTTTCGGACAGGGACGGTACGGGCTCGGCCGGGGCCTTCGCCGGCGACGGCGTGGGGGTGGGAGCCGCGCTTGACTCCGTGGGACGCGAAGCCGCGCTTGACTCGGTGGGACGCGAGGCCGCGCTTGACTCGGTGGGACGCGAAGTTTCTTCCACTCGCTCGCGCTGCATCGGCGGCTCGGGCTGGGCAGCGGGCGCGTCAGCTTCAGGCTCCTCTGAAGCGGGTCCAGGCTCAGGCTCATGCTGGCGGGCCTCCGAGCCGACCTCGTCCTCGGGATCCGAATCGTCTTCCGCGTCGGCCTCAGTGGTCTGGAAGGAAGCCGTCTGCACGTGCCACTGCTCGAGGAGCTCGGCGCGCACGTCGAGCGGGTCGAGGCGATTCCAGCGTTCGAGCTGCATGAGGCGAACCGCCTCGCTCTGCGCGACCTGCGCCTCGGTGCTCGGAGCCGCCACGCCGCAGGTTGCGACCGGCTCTCCGGCCTCGTCGCGCAGCGGGAAGCGAAACGCCGCCATCGCCGGGCGCCCGTCGATCGGCGGCACCGTGTACTCGAGCTGAAGCGGCTCCTTGAGCCCATCCTCGGCGTAGCGCAGCCGGGGCCCGTCGACGGTCTCGGCCTCCGGGAGATCGGCGTCGGTGTTGCCAAGCAGCTTCTCCTGGGAGGTTCCGAGCTCACGGCCGTAACGGGGATTGGCATAGAGGTAACGCCCATCCAGGTCCTTGACCCAGACGATGGCCGGGCTATGCTCGGCCACCTCGCGCAGCGCAGTCAGCGGCTCGTCGGCTGAGCTCGATGAGTCTTGGGGCGGGAGCGTCAGCATGGCGTGGCGCCGGCCCGTGGCGTCGGTCACCGCCTCGACCTCGACGTTGACGTCGCCCAACGACACGGTGGCGACGTCGGCCCGGCCGGTCAGCACCCGGTCGATCTCCGGCGAGCGCTCGCAGAGGGTTTCCGCGTCCTCATAGCGCTGGCGGAAGCTCTCAGTGCTGCGGATGATCCGGTGATCGGCTCCGACCACCGCGAGCGCAGGCATGGTCATCATCGTCTCGGTCACGGGTCAGACCTTCCGCCTGTCTCGTGGCTCCTCACTCGACTGGTTGCATCGCACATATCCCGTTTCGGCGTCCGCCGCCGGGAGTCTGGCCCCCCTCACCCAGGCGTCAACACATATTCGAGTGAAGGCTTTAGGACGTCTGGACGGATGTTCGAGCTCGGAGCTCGAACATCCGCAGCACGCTCAGCTACCCGAGGACTTCTTTCCGCCCTTCCGACCCGCGGCGGCCTTCTGCGCCTTGTTGCCACCGCTCCCGGAGCCGGAGCTCTTCTTGCTCTGACTCGAGCCGCTGCTCTTCCCACCCCGGCTCGAGGAACCCGGGGAGTTGGCGATCGCCGCTCTCCTTTCACGCGACACTCCGGTGATACCCGGTGCGACGCGGCGGGACGCAGGACATCAACCCGTGGGTTGAGTCGCAGACCAACCCACGGATCAACCCGTGGCCCGACGACAGGCGAGGCGGCGAGGCGGATGATCGTCCCATGACCATCACCGATTACCTCATCAACGCCGTGTTCGTGTTCTTCGTGCTTCGCCAGGTGCGTGAGCGCCGTGTCGATCTCCGCAGTCTGCTCGTCCCGCTGACCATCGTCTTCTTCGTCGCCCGTAACTATGTCCACTCGATCCCGACCACCGGAAACGATCTCGTGCTCGTCGCCGCACTGGCCTCGGTCGGACTGATCCTGGGTATCTCCGGCGGCTTCGCGACGCGCGTCCGTCGTGCCGCCGACGGCGATGTCCTCGCCCGTGTGCGCTGGGTGGCCGGTGGGCTGCTGATCGCCGGGATCTCGGCCCGGATGATCTTCGTGTTCGCCGTCACCAACGGCGCCGGACCCGCCGTCCGCAGCTTCAGCATCGCGCATCACATCGGCGCCGCGGCGTGGCCGCTCGCGCTGGTCGCGATGGCGCTCGTCGAGGTCGTGGCGCGCCAGGGCATGGTTCACCTCCGCGCCTACCGGCTCCGCCACGCTGCCGCCCTGACCTCCGTTCCTGCGCCGGCCCACGCGTGAGCTCCTCGGCAGCGGATCTCGAGCGCGGATGGCCCGCCCCGGCGGGCCATCCGCGTTCTATCGTCTGCGGTCTGTGCGGGTGAGGGATGGGACCGGACGTGAGTGACGGACCTGCCAGTGAGCGCCTGGCCGAGAGTGAGCGCGTAGCCGAGGCTCACGCCCGGGCGCAGGAGCGCCTGCGCCGCCAGCGATCGGTGCTCCGCCCGGTCGGGTGGGCGGTGGCGTTGGCTGTCTTGCTGGGAGCCTTCAATGCTCATCCGGCTCCCGCCCTTCACGGCCGGGGCCTCGGCGTGGCGCTCGTCGTGGCGATCTTCGTCGTCACGATTGCCGTAGCCATCAGGGACGGGTTCATAGAGCTGCCACTGGGCCTTCAGGCTGGGTTGCTGTGCGCAATGGGCGGCGCCGGAGTCGCGCTCGCCTGGCTTCAGCCCAAGCACGCGACCGAGCTCGCCGCGGGTGCCGCGGTATGGATGGCGGTGGCGCGGCTGCCACTGGTCCTCGGCGCGGTCGTGGGCGCCGCGATCACGATCGCCCTCGGCGTGGGCACCGCGGTCACCGGCGGCGGCTCGGACACCGTGCTCGCCGCGACCCTGCTCTGCGTCATCCTCGCCCTGATCGCGCATTTCATGAAGCAGGCCCGCCAGAGCCAGGACCGGACCGAGGAGCTGCTCGCCCAGCTCGAGGATGCGCGAGACGAGCAGGCGCAAGCCGCCGCCGTCGCCGAGCGAAGTCGAATCGCCGGGGAGCTTCACGACGTCCTGGCCCACTCGCTCTCCGGCGCGGCCATCCAGCTTCAGGGAGCGCGAATGCTTGCCGCGCGTGACCAGGCCAGTCCCGAGGTCAGCGAGGCCATCGCGCGGGCGGGCGAGCTGGTTCGGGACGGTCTGAGCGAGGCCCGCCAGGCCGTGGGCGCCTTGCGCGGCGACGAGCTCCCGGGGGTGAGCCAGCTGGCCGAGCTGGTTGACAGCTTCCGCCACGACATGAACCTGAATGTCACCTTCACGGCCGAGGACGGCCTCCCGGCGCTGGCCACCGACGCCGGACTCGCGCTGTACCGGGGGACTCAGGAGGCGTTGACCAACGTCGCGCGCTACGCCCCCGGCGCGAAGACCGACGTCACGCTGCGCCATGCGGGCGCCCGGGCGATCCTGACCGTCGAGAACACCCTGCCGGCCGCGGCTCCGGTCGCCGGGGGTGGCGGGCTGGCCGGCGTGGGCGGAGGCCGCGGCCTCTCGGCCATGCGCGAGCGGGTGACGCGCGCCGGCGGCGCTCTCTCGGCCGGGCCAACCGAATCCGGCTGGCGGGTCGAGCTGGAGGTGCCCGCATGACGCTGCGCGTCCTGATCGCCGACGATCAGCGGGTCGTGCGCGAGGGCCTGACGATGCTCGTCGGCCTGATCGACGGACTCGAGGTCGTCGGCACCGCGGCCAACGGCGTCGAGGCGGTCACGCTGACCGAGACCGAGCGTCCCGACGTGGTGCTGATGGATCTGCAGATGCCCGAGGTGGACGGGGCGGAGGCGACGCGCCGAATCCGCGACCGCGCCCCGGAGACCCAGGTGCTCGTCCTCACCACCTACGCCGACGACGCCTCCCTCTTCCCCGCCCTCCAGGCCGGAGCCCGCGGCTACCTGACGAAGGACGCGAGCGCCGAGGAGATCGAGCAGGCAATTCGCGCCGTCGCCGAAGGCCGCACCCACCTCGACGCGGCGATCCAGGAGCGGCTGGTCGCCGCGGTGGTGGGAGAGGAGGCGAGCGGAGCCGCCCCCGCCCCGCCAGGCCCAGCGGCCGGCGTCGCCCCCGCTGCGACCACGCTCCCCGATGACCTCACTCCCCGTGAGGCGGAGGTGCTGAAGCTGATCGCCGCCGGGCTATCAAACGCCGAGATCGCCGAGGCCCTCGTCGTGTCGGCCGCCACGGTCAAGACCCATGTCAACCGTGTCTTCTATAAGACGGGCGCGCGAGACCGCGCCCAGGCCGTCCGCTACGCCTACCAGCACCAGCTGATCTGAGCGTAGGATCCGGCGACGATGCCCAAGCTCGCTGTCAGCCTCGCCCTCCTCGGCCTGCTCCTGGTCCCCGCGGCGGCCTCAGGTGCCCAGCAGACGGCCTCGGCCGGAAACGTCACCGCCAGCTTCAGCTTCAGCGGCCAGTTCCCGCATTTCTCCAATGAGCGCCTGACGATCTCGCAGTCAGGCACGGTTCTCTACGACCAAGCGGCCGTCTCACGCTTCTGCGGGAGCCGGTGCGCGCCCGGCTCAACCTCGGCCCAGGCGTCCTCGGTGCATCTGGTCAACCTCGAGGGCACCAGCCAGCTCGACGTAGTGCTCGACCTCTTCACCGGGGGTGCGCACTGCTGCTCGGTCGAACAGGTCTTCTCGTTTGACCCGGGCACGATGACCTACGTCAAGACCGAGCGGAACTTCGGCGACCCAGGCGCCCGGCTGGTTCCCGACCCCGCCCGCGGTGGCCGGGTCGAGTTCCTCACCGCCGATGATTCCTTCGCCTACGAGTTCACCGACTTCGCGGCCTCGGGGCTCCCGGTCCAGATCCTCTCCTTCGCCAACCGTCGCTTCCACAACGTCACGCGCAGTTTCCCCAGCCGCGTGGCCGCCGACGCCCGGCGGTGGATGCGGGCGTTCCGCGACATGGCGCGCGACCACTACCGCGACAGCGTGGGAGTGATCGCCGCGTGGGCGGCCGACGAGGACCTCCTCGGCCACAGCCGTCACGTCGACCGTTTTCTGAACGCGCAGGCGAGGGCCGGGCATCTGAATGCCGCCACCGGCCAGCCGGGCGGCAAGAGGTTCGTCGCCAACCTCCACCGCTTCCTGCGCCGGCACGGCTACCTGCGCTGAAGCGCGCGGCGGAGCGGAAGGGGCGGCGGGGCTTCGGCTCGGCCGTCGTCGCCCTCAGCGCTCCGGAGTCGCTCGGCCGTCCGCGTCGCGGTTCGCTCGGCCCAGCGGCCGGTTGAGACGAGCCCACCGAGCAGGATGATCGCGCCCAAGGCGACGATCACCCACCAACCCCGGTGGGTCGCCGAGGCAAAGCTCCTGCCGATCGAGCCGGCGATGGTGCCGCCGGCGATCGCGCCGATCGCCGCCACCCCGAGGGTCATTCCGACCTGACGACTGGCCGACGCGATGGCGGCCGCGACGCCCGCCTGCTCGCCCGGCATGCCTGAGACGGCGGTGTTGGTGATCGGCGGGTTCAGCAGCCCCATCCCAACGCCGAGCAGCACGTAGCTCGCGAGCAGATATCCCCACGCCGTGTACGGCGTCAGGCGGGTCAGCATCGCCGCCGCGGCGATCGTGGCCACGGCCCCGCCCAGCAGCGGCATCCGCGGACCCCGGCGGGCGACGATCCGGCCCGAGATCGGGGAGACGAACAGCAGCAGCCCGCCCACCGGAAGCATCGAGAGCCCCGCCTGGAGCGGCGAGAGGCCGCGGACGTCCTGGAGATAGAGGGTGTTCAGAAACAGAAAGCCTCCGAGGCTGGCGAAGGTGAGGACGGCAATCGCGCTGGCCCCGGAGAAGGGCGCGCTGGCGAAGAAGCGCATCTCGAGCAGCGGCTCGAGGCGGCGGCGCTCATAGGCCACAAGCGCGGCGGCGCACGCAGCCGCGCCGGCGAACAGGCCGACGATCTCCGCCGAGGCCCATCCGGCCCGAGGGCCCTCGATGATCGCGTAGGTGAGGCCGGCCAGCGCCGCGATGACCAGCAGCTGACCCACCGGATCAACGCGGCGGGGCTCCGGGGCCCGCGACTCGGGAACGAAGCGGGCGGTGAGGAGGATCGCCAGCAGCCCGATCGGGACGTTGACAAAGAAGACCGCTCGCCAGCTCACCGCGTCCACGAGGGCGCCCCCGACGACCGGGCCCAGGGCCATGCTCAGCCCGAATACGGCTCCCCAGAGGCCGATCGCCCGCGCGCGCTCCCGCGGGTCCTCGAACACGTTGCGGATGATCGACATCGCCACTGGGTTGAGCATCGAGCCGCCGATCGCCTGCAACACTCGCGCGCCAACGAGCAGCCCGAGGCTGGGCGCGAGCCCGCAGAGCAACGACGCCAGCGCGAACACGACGAGCCCGACCTGGAACACGCGCCGGCGCCCGAGACGGTCAGCCGCCGAGCCGGACAGGATGAGGAGGCTCGCGAGAACCAGCGTGTAGGCGTCGATGGTCCATTGAAGCCCGGAGACCGAGGCGTGCAGTGCGCGGTGAATCGCCGGGAGCGCGACGTTCACGACCGTCGTGTCGAGTCCGACGATGAACAGGCTGAGGCAGCAGATGGCGAGCACAGCCATCCGCCGGCCGTAGCTCAGGCCGCTCGCCTCGGCGGTCCCTGCTTTCTGCCCGGGCATTCGAGTTCGAGCCTACCCCGGAGTATTCGCGGCTTTGATTGGACCGAGCCCCTAGCCTTGTGGCATGCGCCTGGAAGGGATCCAGACCGGGGACATCGTCGAAGTCGACCGCCTGGGACGCAGGTTCCACGCCCTGGTCAGTGGCAACGCGCCGGGCGGGCTGGCGATCCAGCCCCTGGATCGTCGCGTCACCTACCGGAGCTGCCGCGCCCACGAGGTCGTCGGGCACTGGGCCAAGCGCGGCCGCCCCCGGGCGACCGAGGCCCCGCTCGAACCCTCCCCGCTTCAGCTCGAGCTCGACACGACGATTCGGGGCTGAGGGCGGGTCGAGGATCTAGCGCCGAGCGCCGTTTGCCGTCGAGCGGTGCTCGGTCTTTATCGTGTATACGCGGGCGCAACCGAAATCGTGGCTCGATTGGATGATGCCTCCGAGCAATCGATCCGGACTGTGGTGGACCCAGCAGTCGACGATCAGGAAACGCGCGCCGGTGCTCAGGACGAACGCGCCCGCCCGCGGCGGAGTCAGCCACCCCATCAGCAGGTCATCGACGAGGTTCTGCTTCACGTGGAAGTCGGGCTGGGACCAGTATCTGTCGCCGACGTACACGCGCCTGCCGGTTGCAGCGGGCACCGCAACGCCGATGTGGGAGTCGGCCAAGACGCCGCCGGGACCGGGCTGAGCGGCGATGTAGAGCAGCGCATCGGCCTCGGCCTCGGGCATGAAGTTCGCCGCATGTCCTTGAGCTGGCGGCACGGAATGTGCGTTCGTATTGAGGTGATAGATGACGACCGGAACCGTGATCGCGGCGGTCATCGCCACGGCGAGGGCAGTGCGCGGGACTCCCCTCGGCCACCGAAGGCTCTGCAAACCCTGCGCGGAGAGCACCGCCAGGGGGATTGTGATCCCGAGGAATGCATGGAACGGGCTGCTTCCCATGCCGTGCAGGTTGGCCAGATAGCACGCGAGCGCGGCGAACGGCCACATACGGACCGCGGCGTCGCTGACGCCGCGCGGCCGCAACCGGTATGCCAGCGCCGCAGGAATCAGAAGCGGCCAGAGCCACAGCCCGAGGCGTGAGACCGGTAGACCCGAAGTGTCGGACTGCGCCGCCAGGCGCCAGGAGGGATCGAAGTTGTGGAGCATCGCGTAGTAGGCCAGCGGCAGCGCTGCCGCTCCGATCACCATCAGCAGCGACTGGGGATGTGGGCGGCGCCCAAGTAGCCATAGCAACGCTTCAGCGCCAATCAGAGTGACGATCAAGACCTCAC
This sequence comes from Solirubrobacteraceae bacterium, assembly GCA_035308915.1. Taxonomy (GTDB): domain Bacteria; phylum Actinomycetota; class Thermoleophilia; order Solirubrobacterales; family Solirubrobacteraceae; genus Palsa-465. The sequence goes on along the minus strand of DATGFT010000008.1, from coordinate 18,663 downwards.
CCTGCCACGGGTGCAGCCACCCAGCGAGGCCGGCGAGCAGAGCGGCCGCAAACGGAAGGCGCCCAGCAGCGCAGGCTCGTTCATAGCGCAGCAACGACAGGAGCGCCGCGCCGAAGGCGACGAGCGCAAACGGGTAGCCCCAAGCCCAGAGCGGGAGCCACAAATCGACAAACATGCGATTGGTCCCGCCGAACAGCGCCACCGCAAGCGCCGCCCGCCGCGCCCCGGCCCCTTGGACGGCCCGATGGACGAACGCGCGGACTCCGATCAGGACCACGGCTAGCGCGACCGGCTTCCACAGGAGCAACGCGAGCCACGGCGCCATCCCGAGCGCGACGAGGCCGCCGGAGATCGCGATCATGGGCTGCAGGTAGTCGTGCGGGGTCGGCCTCAGCACGAACAGGTTCGCCACCAGCAGGTGGTGGGAGGCGTCGCGGATCCAGGCCAGGTATTGGAGCTGATCGGCCGTGAAGAGTCCGTCAGTACCGGTCCACGTGGCACCCTGCGAGAACACTTCGTACAGGTCGCCTCCCAGCACCCACATGCTGAGCAGCACGAACAACCAAAGCACGGCCAACTCGACTGCGTCGGTCCTGCGCCAAAAGCTCTCGCGCGCCATCGAGCCAGCGCGGAGTCCCCGATCAATTGCCGTAATCGCACTCATCGCGTCGGGCCGCTAACGAAATCGAGGGGTTGTTCAGGAGATTCTTCACCCCGATCCGATCGTGCCGGTTAGTGGCGGGTTAGCCAATGGTTAGCCATGCGAACGATTTGCAGCGCGTCTTTGCCAGAGGCGGCAGGTCGACAGAAGTGGGTGTGCCCTAGCACGGGCGCTCCGCTTGAGCCCTGGCTTCAGGCTCGAGCTCGACACGACGATCCGAGGCTGACGGCTTCTTACCCGGGTGACGGCCCCCCCGCGGCTACCGGTCTTCCCCCCTGGCCACCGGCCGCGCCGGATCACGAATCCACTCGCTCCAGGAGCCGGGGTAGAGCGCGGCGCGGTAGCCGGCCAGCTCGAGCGCCAGCACCTCGTGGGCCGCGGTGACCCCTGAGCCACAGTAGGCGCCGAGCGGCGCATCCTCCCGGACCCCAATCTCCTCGAACGCGGCCTTCAGCTCCGCCGGGGGCAGAAACCGACCGTCGGGCGCCAGGTTGGCCGCGGTAGGCCGGTTGCGCGCCCCCGGAATGTGGCCCGCCACCGGGTCGATCGGTTCGGAGAGGCCGGCGAAGCGCTCCGGGGCGCGCGCGTCGAGCAGGACGCCGCCCGAGGAGGCGAGGGCAGCTGCCTGCTCGGCGGTGAGCGCCCGCATCCCGCCGAGCTGCGGGACGAAGTCGCCCGGCTCCGGCGTCAGGACGGCTGAGCTGACCGGGTAGCCCTCGCCGACCCACGTCGCGAATCCGCCGTCGAGCACGGCCACCCTGGCATGACCGAAGTAGCGAAGCAGCCACCAGGCGCGAGCCGCCGCCAACGACGCCGCGGCGTCGTAGACCACGACGGGACGCTCGTTCCAGACCCCGGCGGACCGCATCTCGCCGCCGAACCGGACGGCGTCGGGGAGCGGATGGCGGCCGCGGTCAGATGGAGGGTCGGCCAGCTGCCGATCGAGATCGATGAACACGGCCCCGGGGATGTGCCCGGCGAGATACGCCGCGTGATCGGCGCCGGTCGAAACCTCCCACCTGACGTCGAGGACGGTGAGACACGCCTCGGCCGAAAGCCACCGCGCGAGCTGACCAGGCGTGACGAGTGGTGAGGTGGAGGGACTCATCTGCACGCAGAGTGTCGCGCCTCACGATGATAGTTGATCAGACAACTACCTGCTAGACTGACGCATATGGAACTCGGCCTCGCCACCTTCGCGGATCTTTCTTCAGGCGTCTCGCCTGCGCGGCGCATGCGTGAGCTGATCGAAGAGGCTGAGCTCGCCGATCAGCTGGGGCTCGACGTGTTCGCGATCGGCGAGCACCATCGCGCGGACTTCCTCGTGTCGGCTCCCGTACCCGCCCTCGCAGCCATCGCGGCGCGCACCGAGCGGATCCGGCTCTCGAGCGCGGTCACGGTGCTGAGCTCGGACGACCCTGTCCGCGTCTTCCAGGAGTTCGCCGAACTCGACCTGATCTCCGGCGGGCGGGCTGAGATCATGGCCGGGCGGGGCTCCTTCACCGAATCCTTTCCGCTGTTCGGCTATGACCTCGAGGACTACGACGAGCTTTACGCCGAGAAGCTCGACCTGTTGCTCAGGATCCGAGACTCGGAACGCGTCACCTGGTCGGGACAGCATCGGGCCCCGCTGAACGAGGCCCTCATCTGGCCGCGGCCGCTTCAGGATCCGCTGCCGATCTGGGTCGCGGTCGGTGGGACTCCACAATCGGTGCTGCGCGCCGGATCGCTCGGTCTACCGATGACCCTTGCCATCATCGGCGGCCAGCCTGAGCGCTTTGTCCCGCTGGTCGACCTCTATCGGCGAGCCCTCGCCGCTGCGGGCCACGACCCGAGTCTCGGCAAGCTGGCCATCAACACGCACGCGTTCGTCGCCGAGTCGATGGCCGCCGCGGACTCCGCCTTCGCCAGCTCGTACCTGGCGATGATGAACCGCATAGGGCGGGAGCGCGGCTGGCCACCCGCGGGACGCCCCGAGTACGAGGCGCTCCGCTCGCCGCGGGGCGCACTGGCCGTCGGCACGCCGGAGATCGTGGCCGAGAAGATCCTCTTCGAGCACGAGCTCTTCCAGAACGACCGTTACATCGCCCAGATGAGCGTGGGCGCCGTCGCCCATGCGGATGTCATGCGCTCGATCGAGCTCTTCGGGACCCGGGTGGCGCCGTTGGTTCGCGAGGCGCTGGCCGCGACCGACCCCGAGGCCAAACCGGGAACCGCCCGGGCCGCGTAAATCACCTCGGGGCGTCCTACATTTCAAACCATGGCTGCCTCTAAGGATGACCGCGTCTGGGTCCTGGATACGGAAACCAAGGGGACTGGCGCGAACATGGTTCCGCTGGAGCGCATCCTCAAGCCCGGCCGGGAGCGTGTCCCCGGCTTCACCCTTCCCGAGCGGCGCGCGCGAGCCGCCGCTCCCGCGGAACCGAAGCAGCCGTACCGGTTTCGCGTCGTCGACGTCCTGACCCAGCAGGTGCTGGCCGACGACGTCGACGCGCGGCGCGCGGTCGAGACACTCGCGAGTGTGCGCAGCGTCGTCGACATCTCGATCTACGTGTGGGACGAGGCTCTCGAGCGCTGGAGTCGCCTCCCCTTTGGTGAGGCCAAAGCGCTCTGGGATCTCCGCCACCAGCTGCCGGCCTGAGCGGCCCGGCGCCGGGATCAGTCGAGGTCGATCCGGATGGTGAGCATTCGGCCGGTGCCCAGACGCGTGAGATTGCGGAGCAGGATCCCGTCCAAGCGGTAGCCCGGCCGGCCGCGGCCGAGCTGCCGGTGTCGCGCCGCCGCGTCGTCCTCGGGCAGCAGATGTGCGGTACCCGAGTACCAGCGCATCCGCACTCCATCGCGCAACCGTGCGGGCCGTGCCCTGACCCGCACCCGGGGTTCGGAGCGGATGTTCTTCACGTACTGGGCCTCGTCGCCGAGGCCGGCGATCAGCCAGAAGGTCCGGCCCTGGAGCCCGTTGGCCACCGGAACCTGGCGGCGCCTCCCGCTCCGTCTCCCCGTCGTCTCGAGCAGGGCGTAGGTGGGCGGAGCCAGCCCGCGGGCCAGCAGGGCGCGCGCGGGCCAGTTGAGAACACGGTTCTGGAGGCGAAGCAACCGCGACATCAGAGGGGGTGTACCGCGTCACGGCGCGAGGCGCCGCGCCGCCTCCAGCAACCTTGGCTCCCGGCGCCCCTCCTGAGCACAGCGGACGAACAGCCAGCGGCGAACTCGCTCGCCGTCGAGATCAAGCAGGTTGGCCATGCGGTCGGCCAGGGCGCCGGGGTCGGCGGCCAGCCGCCGCTCGCAGTTCAGCATGTGCTGTACCGCGTCGAAGGCCGGGTCGCCGAGAAACGGCTTGGTGTCGATGACGAGCCACGGCTCCCGCTCGGCCGAGAGCACGTTCTCGGCATGAAGATCGGTGCAGAGCAGGACCTCCCGATCGGCACTCGCCGGGAGTTCGCGGAGCAGCGACAGTGCCTCGCGTTCGAGGCCCCGATCGCCTGCCACCGGAGTGCCCTCGAGGTCCTCCGCCCATGCTGTCCCCCAATACGCGCACAGGGTCCCGAGGGACCGGAACGGGTTCCCCGCCTCTGGCGCATGCGCCCACAGCCGGCGGAGCAGGGCGGCGATGACGAGATCCTGCTCTGGTTCGCCCAGCGCAAGCTTGAGCGAGGTGCCGGGGACGCAGCGCTCGATCAGTAACGCGACCGCGTCATCGAAGCGCCGCGCGCCCAGCAATCTGACCGTCCCGTCCCCGGCCCACGTCCGCAGGCCCTCGGCCTCGTGCTCAGCCTCGAAGTGCCGCCACCCCAGCTTGAGGACGAGCTCCTCCCCGCCGGCGGCGACCGCGGGCGCGACCCAGGCGGCGGTCCCGGCGTGGTCGAACGGCGCGCCCAGCTCGAGCTCCCATTCAGCCAGGAGCTCCTCGACCCTGGCCGGCAAGGCCTCGAGCCATCGCCCCCGCTCAGGATGTGCCTCGGCCGGCTCGGAGAGCCGGCGCGGGATCCGAATCTCCGAGGCCACCGCACGAGTCTGACGGAGAACTTTGCTGAATTAGGGGGTGTAGGGGAAGACGATTCAGCAAAGTCCGCGGCGCGCTCCGCCTGGGCGGCCCGGCTCCGCGGCTATCCAGTGAAGGCGGCCCGCCGGCGACGCCGATGCTTCGCGTGATGGCGGCGCGGGGAATGCCTGGAGGTGCGCGTGGACGTCACGGCGGCGACCTGGTTGGTGATCGCCACGTAGCGTCGGCACGGCTCGTTACGCAGGCTCGGGCAGGGCGGCAGCGGCGTGGGGACGCTCACGCCGGGCACCACGGGGAGGATGAGGCTCGAGGGCATCGACTTCGAGAAGGCGATCGAAACCTTGGCCGTCCCCGAGTCTGGCTTGGTTTCGGTGAACGACCAGATCGGCTGGCTGCCGTTCGGCGCGGCGATCGTGATGCGAATGCGTGAGCCCGCGCGGTAGACGTGGCCTTCGTAATAGAGCGGGACCACGACCTTGACGAACCGGTTCGCGGGCATCGACTTGACGTCTGAGGCCTTCTCGGTCGGGATTGGCTCAAGCAGCGTGCTGGGCTGCTTGAACAGGTTGTCGGACCCGGTGGAGAGCTTGCGCTCGCTGGCCCGCATCCAGCCGTTCTGGACGAAGGTCTCCTTGCCGTCGGGACGGACCTCGCTGATCGTCACCTGGAGGTCGACATCGGGGCGCGACGAGCGCACCCACAGATGAACGGCGCCGGCACCGATCACCGTGGTGTTCGAGCGCAGCGGAGCCGATACGTAGGAGACCGCCGTCCCGGCTGGATTCTGCTTCCAGGCCCACTGCCACTGCGACGCGTTCCCCCACAGGCCGCCGCTGCCGGTGTTGTCGTTGGCGTAGTCGCTGAGCGGGAGCGCCTTGGCGTTCGAGGTGTACCAGTTGATGCCCTCGCGGCTGGGCGGCGAGCCGGCCAGCTCCCCGCCCGAGTTGAGGTACCAGTAGCGGGCCTGCGTGCCGGGGATCGGGAAGCTTGAGAACGACCGCTCAAAGCCGGGGTAGGGATCGCCGGGCGTCATGTCGCCGGTGGGCTTCCTTCCGGCGCCGTTGTCGAACAGGATCCGGATCTCGGGCAGCGCCTCGAACGCCGCCAGGGCGGAGGAGTAGGTGGGCTTGGTCTGAATCGGGTCGGGCGGGAAGGTGTCGACGTCGTTCTGTGGCAGGCCGAAGCCCTCCTGGTAGAAGGCGGGCGCCGCGACGTCGGTGAGGGCCACGTTGTCGATCGGGGCCCTATGGGCTACGAACAGCTGGAGGAAGTCGTACCAGCGGTCGTAGGTGTAGGGATCGAGCGAGTCGATGTGGGCGCCGTTGGTGAACGTGAACCATTTGAGCTTGGTACCCGTCATGTGCTCGGCCAGGTCCGGGCAGTGACCACCGGTCTGCTCGTCCTCCCACTGGCAGGCCATGAACACCGGGACGTTGATCTTGTTGACGAACGTGATCGGGTCAAGCTGATCGGCCGTGCTCGGGATGTAGTGGCTGTTGGCGCGGATCTTCGCCATCAGATCCGCGGCCTCGCCGTGCAGGACCTGGTTTTGCTTGCACGTCTGATCACCGCTGTTGATCTGCTGCGTGGCGTAGGGCTGAGTGCCCGGGGCCGGGGCAGCTTGTGCCTCCTGCTGGCGCTGCTCGGCCCAGGCCACCGCGAAGCCGGTGTTGAGGATGCCGCCCGGGTAGAGGGTCGTCGCGGTGGTATCGATCGTGGAGAGGGGCGTGATCGCCTCGAGGTCCGGAGGATCGAGCTGGGCGGTGAAGAGCTGGCTGATCGCGCCGTAGGAGATGCCGAGCATCCCGACCTTGTGATCGAGCACCCACGGCTGGTGGGCGATCGTCTCGATGACGTCATAGCCGTCGAGGTTCTGCAGCGGCTCGAAGAAATCGAACGCCCCGGCTGAGCACCCAGTCCCGCGCATGTTCACGTCGACCACAGCGAAGCCCATGAGGTTGGCCAGGATGGCGATGCCATTGACGGGTCCGGCCGGGTCCGCATAGCCGTAGCCCGAATACTCGATCAGAGTGGGATAGGGCGGAACCAGGCTCGAGAGCGGCGTCCCGGTGGGGATCGGCAATCCCGGTACGGTCGGGACGGGCGGCAGCGGGATCTGGGATTTCCGGATCAAGCCGGACGGCGGACCCGGCAGCCCCGCGGGGCTCGACGGCGGGTGAACGTCGATCGCGAGCTTGGTCCCGTCACGCGTCGTCAGGTACTGGTAGCCGTCGTCGGTGATCGTCTGGTTGTAGATGCTCGGGTCCCAGGGCGCAGCGGCATCCGTGTGGACGGTGAGCGGATCCGACTCCTCTCCGGTCGAGTTCAGACGGACGCGGTAACCGTCCCCCGGAGTGACGTTCCGGAACAGCACGCCGCCGAGCGAGTCAGCGCTCTGAGTGGCCACCGTCGCACCGCTCGAGGAGAGCAGCGACGTCGACGCGTTGCCCGGAAGCCCCGTGGCGTAGACCTGTCCGGCGCTGCCGGCGGCGGTGAAGCTCTGCGCCGCGGCGGGGGTGGGAGCGATCAGGACGATTGCCAACGCGACCGCGGCGGCCAGCCCTGCCACCAGGCGCCGGGCACTGCACTCGACCATCCCTCTCCGCACGGCGGGGCACTCTCCCACATCTCATGCGGGAGCGCGCCGGTTCGAACAGGAGCCGCCGGCGAGCGGCTTCGGGCAGTGCCGATGCATTGCCGCCCGCACGGACGGGTAGCGGCATGGCATGGCGTCGTGCTGTCCTCCAGGTCGCGGCTGCAACGCCCCGCAGGGAGGCGAGCCCTGCGTTCTGACCCTGTGCCAGATCGTCGCCGAGGAGGAGAACGACGCCGCGCTCGCCCTGTCTCGCTGGGAGGAGCTGCAGCGTGCTGACGAGGGCGAGACCGGCGGGCGACGGCGTTTCCGGCGCCGCGCCTTCGAGCGCGCACGCGACCGAGCTCTGCAGGCGCTGGCGATGCGGCTCACCCCCGCGACACTGCGGCGCCCGTCGGCCGCGCGAGCCCCGCGCGTTCGCAGGCCGCGGACCCGCGGGCAGCGCCTGGCCTCAGGGCGCTGAGGCTGAGACGCGCCGGGAGAGCAGCCGCCCTCCCCGCTACTGTCTTCGTCCTGGTCCAAGCGCTTCTCAGTTCGCTGCGGTCGCGGGGGCGACTTCTCCTCACGGTGGTCTTGGTCGGCGGGGCGGTGGCAGCCGGAACCCTTTTGCTCTCCCGCGGCGAGGCATCCGGAGACGGGTCCTCGCCGCCCCCGCACATGGGTCAGACCGGGCCCTCGGGGCCGACCGGCGGGGTCAGCGTCCAGGTCGACCCGACGACGATCCAGCGAGCCATCCCGTCCGATTATCTCGGGCTGTCGCTCGAGTACTGGACGCTTGAGAACTATGCCGGGCGCAATCCGGGCGCCATCAACCCGATCTTCGTGCGCCTGCTCCGCGACATCCTGCCGCCTCGGGGCGGCATCCTCAGGATCGGCGGCGTCACCACCGACAAGACGTGGTGGCCGGCACGCGGCGTCCCCCACTCGGCGGGGGTGAATTACTGGCTGTCTCCCGCGCGCCTCGACGTCGCCCGGGCCGTGGCGACGGCGACGCGATCACGCCTGATCATGGGCATCAACCTGGAGCAGGACAGCCGGGCGCTGGCGGCTGCCGAGGGCCGGGCGATGGTCGCCCACATCGGCCGCAGCCGTCTGCTCGCCTTCGAGCTCGGCAACGAGCCTGAGCTTTTCGGCAACCCCAACTTCGCCTGGTACCGCCGGCGCGGGCACGCGGTGACCGGCCGCGCGCCGGGCTACGACCTGGGCGCCTTCACCCAGGAGTTCACGAAGATCGGCAACGGCTTGCCGGCGGGCGTCCCTCTGGCGGGACCCTCGAGCACGATCAGCGCGTGGATCGGGAATCTGGACCCGTTTCTGACCCGGGCGCCCCGGCTCGCGCTGGTGACCCTGCACGGCTATCCGTTCGCGGCGTGCTTCGCCTCGCCGAGCTCGCCGCAGTACCCGACGCTTCAGCGGCTCCTCTCGCCCCTGGCGTCCTCGGGGCAGGCCAGCAGCCTCGCCCCGTTCGTGGCCATCGTCCACGCCCACCACCTTCCGCTGGCGGTCGATGAGATGAACTCGATCTCGTGCGGCAACCCGCCCGGGCTGCCCAACAGCTTCGCGATGGCGCTCTGGGTCGTCGACGTTCTCTTCGCCGATGCCGCCGCCGGCGTGGACAGCGTCAACGTCCATACCTGGCCGGGCGCGGTCTATCAGCTCTTCCGGTTCACGCACCCGCGCGGGGGCTGGAGTGGGTCGGTGTTTCCCGAGTTCTACGGTCTGCTCCTGTTCGCGCGGGCAGCCCCTCCGGGCTCGCGCCTGCTCACGGCCTCGACCAGCAACCCGCTGGTCCGTGCCTGGGCCACGCGCGGCGCCGACGGGCGGATCAGGGTCACGCTGATCAACGACGACACCTCGGATTCCCAGCCTGTGTCGCTGACCTTCGCCAACACCAACCCGGCCAGCCTTCACGGAGCGACGCTCGAGCTCCTGCGCGCGCCGGGCCCGCTGGCCAAGGGCGGGGTCAGCCTGGCCGGGCAGAGTTTCGGGACGCGGACGAGCGACGGCGCCCTCAGGGGCAAGCCGCAGCTCACCGCGGTGCCGGCGAATAACGGCACCCTCTCACTCCAGCTCCCACCCGCCAGCGCCGGTCTCCTGACGGTGCAGTAGCGCGCTGCGCTCAGCACCCGGAAGCGGCTGGCGTCCGCAACGTTGACCAGGATCCTTCGTTAACGCGCTGTGTACTCAGGAGGGAGAAAGCTCAGCCCTGTGCGCCGTAGCACGCTTGCGCTGACGCTGGCCCTGAGCGCGGCGGCGGTGACCCTCAGCGCCGGCTGGTCGGCCGAGGCCAAGTCAGGCGCGGCGGCGCAGACGGTGACCGTCAGCCTCAAGCGGTCGTCCAACGGGCGCCGCGTACCCCCCGGCTTTCTCGGGCTCTCGATCGAGTACTGGGCCACCGAGGCGTACGCGGGCAAGGACCCATCGGGGGTGAACCCGGTGCTGGTCCAGCTGATCCGCAACCTGTTCGCCGGCCAGCCGGGCGTGCTCCGGATCGGGGGTGTGACAACCGACAAGACCTGGTGGCCGGTCGCACACCTCAAACGGCCGGCGGGAGTCAGTTACAACCTCTCCGCCCGACGCCTCGCGGTGATCAAGGCGCTGGCCCACGCGGTTGACGCGCGGCTGATTATGGGCGTCAACCTCGAGGCCGACAGTACGAAGGTCGCAAGTGCCGAGGCCCGCGCCATGCTCCGGGACATAGGGTCGCGGAACCTTGAGGCCCTGGAGCTCGGAAACGAACCCGAGCTCTACTCCAACCCCAACTTCGGGTGGTACTGGCAGAACGGGCATCCGGTGCCGGGCCGCTCGCCCGGCTACGACCTGGCCGCCTTCACGCGTGACTTCTCCCGCATCGGCGGGGCGCTGCCTTCGGCGCCGCTGGCCGGCCCCTCGAGCGGCGCACACAAGTGGTTCGACCAGCTGGGCGAGTTCGCCGCCCCGCAGCATCACCTGCGCCTGATGACGGTTCATCGCTATGCGATGCAGGCCTGCTTCAACCCCACCACCTCATCGACGTACCCGACGGTTGCGCGGCTTCTCTCGCTCACGGCTTCACGTGCCCCCGCCGACACCGTCGCCCCGGCCGTCCGGGCCGCGCACCACCTTCATCTCCCGCTCCGCATCGATGAGATGAACACGATCTCGTGCGGGACCCCGGCCGGCGTCCCCAACACGTTCGCCATGGCGCTGTGGGCGCTCGACACCCTGTTTGCCGAGGTTCAGGCCGGCGTCGACGGGGTGAACATCCACACCTATCCGGGCTCGGTCTATCAGCTGTTCCGCTTCACCCGTACGAGCTCCGGGTGGCAGGCCCTGGTCGAACCCGAGTACTACGGGCTGCTCCTGTTCGCCCAGGCCGCCCCCCCAGGCTCAAGGCTGCTGGCGACCAGGGGCGGCGGCGACGCCGTCAGAGTCTGGGCGACGCGGGATTCCCGGGGCACCACCCGCGTCCTGGTCATCAACGACGATCCGGGTCAGGCGCACAACGTCACGCTCCACCTCGCCGGAGCGCATGCGGTCGGGAGCCTCGAGCGCCTCACGGCGCCGAGCGCCGGATCGACCAGCCAGGTCACGCTGGGCGGCGAGGGCTACGGCTCGGCCACGCCCACCGGTGTCCTTCCGGCGCCGCGCACGACGCCGGTGCCGGCAAGCTCGGCCGGCTATCGGGTCCGGCTTCCGCCCGCCAGCGCCGCGCTGCTCACGATCGCCTGAGGCGCGAACGCCTCCGGCGGCCTGCCAGCTGCAACCCTCCGGCGACCAGCGGTTTTCAGCCGGCCGCGCCGACGAACACGAGCATCGCGCCCATCACGAGCAACACGCCCCCGGCAAACGACGGCGTTGTTTGGAGTGTGTCTGGGAACCGGGAGTCCGCGCGCGCCCACGCATCGCAGGCCCCGAATAGATCGTGCAGGAGAAGGTGCCCCCACCCCGCGACTCCTAGCCCCAGGAGCATCACGAGCATCTGACTTATCACTGCAGTGTTTCTTCGGCCTCCTGACCGACTGGCTTGAATCGGACCGCCCCGGTCCGCCCCTCCCGTTGATCATCGCGCATCCGGCCGCGGATGGGAAGCCCGGCCGGGGGCATGCGCTGTACCCGCCATCGCCGTGGGAGGTTTTTGTCAGCGTGCATACATGGGCCCGCCGCGGGAAAGCATTAAGCCAACCAACCACGGAGGTGGAGGATGCTTCTGACCATAGCTGTAATCCTGCTGATCCTCGCGATCGTCGGCGGGATCGCAATTCATCCGCTGCTGTTCCTGATCGCGATCCTGGCGCTGATCGCCTTCGTTGGCGGGCGGCGGTCGCTCGCCTGAGACAGCAGGCTCAATCTGAGCCTCGCGGCGCGGCAATAGCCCGGGCCGCGAGCTCCGCGCCACGAGGCGCATTCGCCGCGCCCCGTGACTAGCTGAGCGATTTTGCTCAGTTAGTCACGCCCGCGGCGCGTGTGTACCCCAGCCCGGCGGCGCCGACGCCGACGACGTGGAATTCCAACCCGCCCGTCAGAGCAGCGACTCTGCCGGGGCGAACGTCGCCTCCGGCGTGACCGTCTCGATCTGATCGCCGGCCACGAGCCGGCGTTCACCGAAGAACCTCGGCGCCCTCGCACGGGTCACGAGCATCGCGACGATCCCGCTCCCGATCCCGAGGATCCCGATCCAGTCCGGCACGCCGAGCCCGAGTAGAGGCTTGCTGTAGTCGTTGGCCGCGTGCCCGTAGAAGATCATGCCCTTGACGAAGATCAGCCCCAGCACCGCCGCCCCGATCAGCGGCAGGATCCCGAGCACCAGCGCGTTGCTGAGCGATCGGCCGAGTTCGCGCCGGTGGAAGATGGCCGACGAGACACCGGTGAAGCCGTAGTAGAAGCAGACGAGGAAGCCGAGGCCGGCCACGCAGTCGCCGAGCACGTTGGTCGAGACGTACTCGATGAACACGAACCAGACCAGCGACAGCGCCCCGGCCACGAGGGTGGCGAACGCGGGCACGAGGTTGCGCGCGTGGATCTCGGCAAACCGCGCCGGCAGCGCCCCGCGCCGGCCCATCGAGAGCGCCACCCGGGCCGCGGGCAGGATCGTCGTCTGGGTTGCCGCCGTGGCTGACGTCAGCACGGCGACGATGAGCAGGATGTGCAGCGAGCCGAGCACGGCGCGGGACAGCCCGCCGGCAAAGATGTCGTTGGGGTTGTGGGCCAGGTAGCTGGTTCCGGCGTAGGCCTGCGAGGCGACCGACACGAGCAGGAAGATGCAGATGAGCACGACCGTCGAGGCGATCGCGCTGCGGCCGGGTCCCGAGCGCGGGTTCTCGGACTCCTCGTTGACCGCCACGCCGGTGTCCCAGCCCCAGAACAGGAAGACGCCGAAGAGCATCCCCTGGAGCAGGGGACCGGCACCCACGGTGAACGGGTTGAACCAGTCAACCTGAACCCCGCTCGAATGCGCGGGGTGCTTGACGTACACCTTCACGAGCGCCACCACGGCGAAGATCACGAGCGTCGCCATCTCGAAGAACAGCAGCAGCCGCTGCGTGCGCGCCGAGATCTCGATGCCCTTCCAGCAGATGAAGGTCAGCGTGACGATGAACACTCCCCCGATGATCACCGTCTCCGTGGTCGTCGGCGTGCCGCCGAACAGCTGGACCCCGTAGCTGCCGGCGATCTGAGCCTGGTTCGCGTTGACCACGATGGCGGAGATGAGAAGCGTCCAGCCCCCGAGAAATCCCCACCCCGCGCCGAGCGCGCGCGTCATCCAGGAGAACGCCGTCCCGCAGTCGGGATCGGCGCGGTTCATGTTCCGATAGGCCAGCGCGATGAACAGCATCGGCACGAACGAGACGACGATCACGGCCGGGGTGTGGGTGCCGAGCCCCGAGATGAGCGCGATGAACCCGATCGTCGCGGCGAGGCTGTATCCCGGAGCCGTCGAGGCGACACCGATGACGACGTTGCTCAGATAGCCGAGCGCTCCGTGCTTGAGCTGCGGAGGGTCGGTTGAGTTCGCCAAGGCGCTTTCAGGACCGGCGGAGGCGATCGAAGTTCCTTCCATCGTGGCCTCCAGATATCACGGACGCGGCAATCGTGTCGCGAGGGCTACAGGCGCTCCTCAGGTGTGAGCGCCTGGGTCAGCCGCAGCGCGCGGACCGCCAGATGCAGCGCGAGCAGGGCATCGGGCTCCTCCAGGTCGACCTCCAGGAGGCGCTCGAGCCGCTCGAGGCGCAGATACAGAGACTGGCGCGTGAGATGAAGCGCCCGGGCGGCGTCGGCCTTGCGCCCGGAGTTGGCCAGGTATGCCTCGAGCGTGCGGAGCTGCTCGAGACTGCGGGGGTCGGCGGCGTCGAACAGCGGCCCCAGCTGGTCCCGCGCGAAGGCCAGGAGCTCCGGCGAGCGACGAAGCGAATAGAGCAGGTCGACCACCGAGCCGTGGCCGGCGTCACGCCACGGCGCGGGCGGGGTGGCGCGCGCTGAGAGGACAGCGTTCGCCGCCCTTTCGAGGCCTCGGGCGGCGCCCGCCCAGCCCGAGTTGCTTCCCCCGAAGGCCAGCGCCACGTCGGCGTCGCCAAGTCCTCGGTGACGAAGCGGAGTTCGGAGCTCGGTGGCCAGCGCGTCGAGCTGCTCACGCGTGGGTTCTCCGTCGGGCAGCCGGCAGATCATCAGCACCATCCCGCTGTGCAGGCCGAGGAGCACCGGGCGCGGAGCGGCGGAGGCCCGCAAGCCCGGGATCAGGCTCCCCCACGCCGCGTCGGGAGTCGTCGCCAACTCCTTCCAGCGTTCAGAGCGCCAGCCGAGCGCGCCCGCCAGCAGCCTCCCGCCGCTGCCCGGGAAGGCGAGCGCCGCCGCGCGGCGGTCGGCATCCGGGTGGCTGATCCGACCGTGCATGAGGTCGACCAGGAACGTCCCGCGGGCCCGGTCGCGCAGGTGCTCGCCGTGCTCGGTATCGAGCAGACGCAGGGCCACGGCCTGGGCCCCCCGCTCGAGCACGCTCCGGTCGTCGGGATGCAGCGGCGAATCGAGCTCGAGTGCCATCACCTGCCCCCACAGGTGCCCCCCGGACTGGATCTCGACCGCCATCCAGCCCCGTCCCTCGAGCACCCCCGGCTTGAGCCCCCGCCGGTACTCGGCGTGCGCCTCGAGCAGCTCCTGCTCGCCGGATTCGTACGTGGCGTAGCCCACGAGCTGGCCCACGATGTTCTCGAGCGTGACTGGGTTCTGAAGGGCTCGCGCAAGCTCCCGGAGCAGATCGTTCAGCTCCCGCCGCTCCAGCACGAGCTGGGTGAGCCGCTCGCCGGCCTCGTGAGCGCGCCGCAGCTGAGCCAGCCGTCGGTCAACCAGGGCCCCGTGGATCGCCTCGGTGATGTCGACAAAGCGCGTGGCGCGATGGGTGGCGATCAGCGGCAGCTGCCGCTCATCCGCCTCATCTATCAGCGCCGCGGGCAGCGCGTCCTTGTAGCTATATCCGAGCTCGATCAGGAGCCCCGCCGCCTCCTGGTCGGCCAGCGACTTGACAAACCGCCGCTGCGAGCGCGCCTCGACGCCCGCCCCGGCGCCCGTCGAGAGCACCAGCTCACCTCCCCGCAACAGGTCATCGGGCCGGGCGATGTCCATCACATGCACCCAGCGAACCGTGCGCTCGAGCCCCTCCCGCCCCGCCACCACCTCGGGCAGCGCGCGGCGCAGCACCGGCAGGGCCAGCGCCGCCGCGACGCTGAGCGGACCGATGGTCGGGGACAGATTGGCCTTGGTTATGCGGTCAGGCTAGCCCGGCCCCAGGCCATCGTGAGTTTGGGGCGCAGCGGCATCGTGGGGCGCCCCCTCCCCCGACTCCATGACAAAAACGTGACCCGGACCGGGATCCGCGCGGTTCGGGTCGCTTCTTGGTCGTGAGAGAGCAACAAGGTGACTCGAATCGCGCCAGGCGACTTTCGGGTCACGTTATGACAAGGAGCGGCCGCAGCCACCCCGAGCAGCGGCCAGCCCCCCGAGCAGGCCAGGGCCTCGAGCAGCGGCCGGCCACCCTTTCGTTCGGGCGGCCGGCCGCGGGCCGCGAGGACTATGCGGCGGCCGGGGTGGGCGCCCCGCGGCCCATCCGCTCGCCCGCCTCCGTGAGCACGTCGCCCAGGATGGCGGTGATCCGATCGAACTCGGCCTGGCGAGCGACCAGCGGCGGTGAGATCTGCACCACCGGGTCGCCGCGATCGTCGGCCCGGCAGATCAGTCCCGCCTCGAACAGGCGCTGCGACAAGAAGCCGCGGAGCAGAACCTCGCACTCCTCGTGGCTGAACGACTCACGCGTGTCCTTGTCCTTGACCAGCTCGATGGCCCAGAAGTAGCCGACGCCGCGAACGTCGCCGACGATCGGAAGATCGAGCAGCGACGAGAGCGACTCGTGGAAGTCGTGCTCGTGCTCCCGGACGCCCTCGACGATCCGCTCCCGGCGCATGATCTCGAGGTTGGCCAGCGCGATCGCTGCCTGCACGGGATGGCCGCCGAACGTGATGCCGTGCGTGTAGCTCGCGCGCGGGGCGTAGAACGGCTCGGCCACCCGCTCGGAGGCGATCACGCCCCCGATCGAGGCATACGCCGACGAGAGCCCCTTGGCGCACGTGATCAGGTCAGGCCGGATGTCGTAGCGCTCCGAGCCGAACCACGCCCCGACACGCCCGAAGCCGGTGATCACCTCATCGGCACAGAGAAGGATTCCGTAGCGGTCGCACAGCTCACGCACGCCGGCCCAGTAGCCCTCGGGCGCGACGAACGAGCCGCCGGCGTTCTGCACCGGCTCCATGATCACCATCGCGATCGTCGAGGGGTCCTCGGCCTCGATCGTCCGCTCGAGCTCATCGATGAGCCAGGCGGTGAACTCGGCGTCGGACTCGCCGGCCGGGCGGTGATAGCGATTGGTGTTCGAGACGTGGAACACGCCGGGGACGAGCGGCTCGAACGGCGTGCGCAGAGACGCCACGCCGTTGATCGAGAGCGCTCCCATGGTCGTGCCGTGATAGGCAACGTTGCGGGAGATGGCCTTCCAGCGACGCTCACCGCGGAGCGCGTGGTACTGGCGCGCGAGCTTCCACGCCGACTCGACCGACTCCGATCCGCCCGAGGTGAAGAACACCCGCTCGAGGCCGGCCGGCGCCAGCTCGGCCACCTGCGCGGCCAGCTCGATCGCGCGCGGGTGGGCGTAGCTCCAGTTGGTGTAGAACGGCAGCTCGCGCATCTGCGCCGCCGCCGCCTCGCCGATCTCCTCGCCGTACGAATAGCCGATCTGGACCGCGAAGAGCCCAGCCAGAGCGTCGAGATAGCGGCGCCCCTTCGTGTCTTCGAGGTAGCACCCCTCGCCGCGGACGATCACCGGGATCTCCTCGCCGTCCTTGTAGGCACCCATCCGGCTGAAGTGCAGCCAGAGATGCTCCGCCGCCATCTGCTGGAGCGACTGGTGGTCGGACTGCATGGTCACTCTCCCAACTCGTTTATGTATTTGGCAATTGTGAAGTTCGGTCTCACGCCGGTACCGCCACCTCGGAGCTCTCAAAGGCAACAGCGACGGCGGGGTTGACGATCTCGCCCGCCCGCACGTTCACGCCGGCGGCCAGGCCGGCGTCCGACGCCAACGCGTCCTCGACTCCGCCGGCGAGGCGCAGGACGTAGGGCAAGGTGGCGTTGGTCAGCGCCTGCGTCGAGGTGACGGGCACCGCCCCTGGCATGTTGGACACGCAGTAATGGACGACGCCGTCCACCTCGTACACCGGTTCCGCGTGCGTTGTCGGGCGGGAGGTTTCGGCGAACCCGCCCTGGTCGATGGCCACATCGACCAGGACCGCGCCGCGGCGCATGAGCCCCAGTGACTCACGGGTCACGAGGCGCGGCGCCCGAGCGCCCGGGATCAGGACGGCGCCGATGAGCACGTCCGCACCCGGAAGCAGGGAGTCGAGCGTGAGCGGGTCTGACATGAGTACGGTCGCGCGGCCGTCGAAGAACTCCTCGAGCTCACGGATGCGCTCCGGCGAGCGTTCCAGGACCGTTACGCGCGCGCCCATTCCGCAGGCCACGCGGGCCGCCGCCTTGCCGACGGCGCCGCCCCCGACGATAACCACGTGCGCCGGAGCCACACCCGGCGCACCGCCGATCAGCGTGCCGCTGCCGCCGAGCGGGCTCTGAAGGAAGTACGCGCCGGCCTGGGTGGCGAGCCGCCCGGCGATCTCGCTCATCGGCGTGAGTAGCGGCAGACCGCCGTGCGCGTCGGTCACGGTCTCATAGCCGATCGCCAGACCACCGCTCTGCAGGAGTGCTTCGGTTAGGGGCCGGTCGGCCGCGAGGTGCAGGTAGGTGAAGAGCGTTTGCTGGTCGCGTAGCAGCTCGTACTCGGCCGCGATCGGCTCCTTGACCTTGAGGATCAGATCGGCTCGCTCCCAGATTTCGGCGGCGGCGTCGAGCACCAGGGCGCCGGCCTGGGCGTATTGCACGTCGTCAAAGCCGGATCCGGTGCCCGCATCGCGCTCGATGAGGACATCCACTCCCTGCTCCACCAGCTGGTGCGCCCCCGCGGGCGTGAGCGCCACCCGCCGCTCGGCGGGCTTGATCTCCTTGGGAACTCCGACTACCACACCCTCACCATCTTTCTCGCGCGTGTATATGTGGAGCGCGTTGTCTAGAGCGCGCGTCGGCTACCGCGCGCGTTGCGTTGCCCTGCGGCTAACACAGGATCGAGCCCCGACCCGGGCCACACAACACCCGCAACGTCATGTCATGACCCCTCAATTTGACACTTTGTCAAGAGGACTCGTAGGCCTTTGCAGGGCAATTGGCTCGGCGTGGGAGGAAACTTCGAAATAGCCAAAGAAATCGCCCACACCGCGGACGCTCAGCCGCGGCGTCAGCGAACTCAGGCGCTGAGGCCGGTGACGGCGTTCTCAGACGCAACGCCGGTGTCAGCGATCTCAGGCGCTCAGGCCGGTGATCGTGGCGACCCCAACCGAGATCACAGCCACGCCGATCAGCTGGGTGCGCCGGAGACGCTCCCCGAACACGACGCGCCCGATGCCGGCTCCGATCGCTCCTCCGAGTGTCGACAGCACCGCCGCGACCGCGACTCCATGGCGGGCGCCCAGCGCGTAGGAGACAAAACCGCCGACCTCGCAGATCCCCGCGATCACGAGCAGGCGCACGGTGCCCGTGGGAACCCCGACGCGGCCGCGGAGCGCGAGAGGGATCGTGATCACCGCCACGCCGAGGACACGCGGCGGGAGTACGGCCCAGGCCACGGGGAGGATCGCACCGGCGCGACCGGTGGCGAACAGGCTGCCTCCGAAGGACAGAGCGCACATGACCGCCCACACCGCGGCGCGCCGGTCCCCGTGCCCACTGGGAAGCTCGGCCTCAGGGTGGCGAGCCCAGCGGCCGAGCGCGGTCGCAGAC
>DATGFT010000007.1:0-13302 GCA_035308915.1 Solirubrobacteraceae bacterium | reverse complement strand
ATCAATTGGGTTCCTTACTCAGAGTGCATTCTCAAAAACTTGGGGAGAGGACGAGACCTACGCTTCGTCCTCCTCCAGGACGCCTTCCGCCTCGCCAGCGGGGATGTCGTCGTCGATCATCGGGTCGTCGCCGTTGGCGTCGAAGTCCTCGGCCTCGAGCTCCTCGCCGGGCTCGAGGTCCGGGTCCTCGACCTCGACCTCCTCCTCGGAGGCCTCGACGGTCTCGCCCTCGTGCTCCACCGTCTCATCGGCCGCGGCCCCGTCGGTCGCGCGAACGCCCGAAAGGTCGATCCCGAGCTCCTCGGCCGCGCGCAGGAGGTCGTCGTCCTCCTCACGCATCTCGGCGCGCTCGCCCTCCTCGGAGACCACGTTGACGTCTAGCGCCAGCGACTGCATCTCCTTGAGCAGGACCTTGAACGACTCGGGGATCGAGGGCTCGGCGATGTTCTCGCCCTTGACGATGGCCTCGTAGGCCTTGACCCGCCCGACCGTGTCGTCGGACTTGATCGTGAGCATCTCCTGGAGGGTGTACGCGGCGCCGTAGGCCTCGAGCGCCCACACCTCCATCTCGCCGAACCGCTGGCCGCCGAACTGGGCCTTGCCTCCCAGCGGCTGCTGGGTGACGAGGCTGTAGGGGCCGGTGGAGCGGGCGTGGATCTTGTCGTCGACCAGGTGGAGCAGCTTGAGGATGTACATGTGACCGACGGTCACCTGCTCCTCGAAGGGCTCGCCACTGCGGCCGTTGAACAGCCGCACCTTGCCCGAGGCCTGCGAACCGACGGGGCGCTTCTTGTCCACGTCCATCCTGATCAGGCCCTGGTGCTCGTCCTGCCATTTGACAAGCGCGGTGTCGACGTCGTCGACGGTCGCGCCGTCGAACACGGGGGTGGAAACGTAGACCTTGCCCGAGTCCTTCTGAGCCTTCTTGTAGGCCTCGGAGCCGTCGTCGTACCAGCCATTGGCGGCCACCCACCCGAGGTGGGTCTCGAGGATCTGACCCAGGTTCATCCGGCTCGGCACCCCGAGCGGGTTGAGGATCACGTCGACCGGGGTGCCGTCCTCCAGGAACGGCATGTCCTCGACGTCGACGATCTTCGAGATGACGCCCTTGTTGCCGTGGCGGCCGGCCAGCTTGTCGCCCTCGGCGATCTTGCGCTTCTTGGCCACGAACACCCGCACGAGCTCGTTGACGCCCGGCGACAGGTCATCGCCGTCGTCGCGGCTGAAGGTCTTGACGTCGATCACGACGCCACCCTCACCGTGCGGCACCTTGAGCGAGGTGTCGCGGACCTCACGCGCCTTCTCCTTGAAGATGGCGCGGATCAGCTTCTCCTCGGCCGTCAGCTCGGTCTCGCCCTTGGGCGTGACCTTGCCGACCAGCAGGTCGCCCGACTGGACCTCGGCGCCGATGCGGACGATGCCGCGGTCGTCGAGGTTGCGCAGCGACTCCTCCGAGCGGTTCGGGATATCGCGGGTGATCTCCTCATCGCCCAGCTTGGTCGTCCGGGCGTCGATCTCGTATTCCTCGATGTGGATCGAGGTGAGCTCGTCGTCGGAGACCAGCCGGTTGGAGAGGATGATCGCGTCCTCGAAGTTGTAGCCCTCCCAGGACATGAAGGCCACGAGCAGGTTCTTGCCCAGGGCCATCTCGCCGGCGTCGGTGGCCGAGCCGTCGGCCAGCACATCGCCGGCCCTGACCGTCTCACCGACATCGACGATCGGCTTCTGGTGGATCAGCGTGCCCTGGTTCGAGCGCATGAACTTCTGGAGCAGGTACTCATCCTGGCCTCCGGACTTGCGGTCGACCACGATCTGCTCGGCATCGACGTAGGCGACGGTGCCCGCGTTCTCCGCGATCACCAGATCGCCGGTGTCGATCGCCGCCCGGCGCTCCATTCCGGTGCCCACGAGCGGGGCATCGGTGACCAGTAGCGGGACGGCCTGAGCCTGCATGTTCGAGCCCATCAGCGCCCGGTTGGCGTCGTCGTGCTCGAGGAACGGGATCATCGCCGTGGTCACCGACCAGATCTGCTCCGGCGAGACGTCGATCAGGTCGACCTCCTTGGGAGCCGCGGTCACGTAGTGACCGGCCTGGGTGCGGCAGATGACCTCCTGCGCGGTGATCTTGCCGTTGGCATCCACGGGCGTGTTGGCCTGGGCGATCAGCTTCTCCTCCTCCTGGGTGGCATCCAGGTGGACGATCTTGTCGGTCACCTTGCCGCCCTCGACCACCCGGTAGGGGGTGGTGACGAAGCCGTGCTCGGAGATCTCGGCGTAGGAGGAGAGCGACCCGATGAGGCCGATGTTCGGCCCCTCCGGGGTCTCGATCGGGCACATGCGGCCGTAGTGGGTCGGGTGGACGTCGCGCACCTCGATCGGGGCGCGCTCACGGGTGAGGCCGCCGGCGCCGAGGGCCGACAGACGCCGACGGTGCCGCAGGCCGGCCAGCGAGTTCGTCTGGTCCATGAACTGGCTGAGCTGGCTCGACCCGAAGAACTCCTTCAGGGCGGCCACGACCGGCCGGATGTTGACGATCGTCTGCGGCGTGATCGTGTCGGCGTCCTCGGTGGTGAGGCGCTCACGGACGACGCGCTCCATCCGGTAAAGACCGATCCGGAACGCCTCCTGGATCAGCTCGCCCACCGTGCGCAAGCGCCGGTTGCCGAAGTGCTCGTACTCGTCGAGGTGATCCTCGATCGGCTCCCGCGGGAGGACGATCGCCTCGGCGGCGTAGTCCTTGATCTCCTCCTCGGGGTTCTCGGGCATCCCGAGCAGCCGCGGCAGCGAGACGAGCTCCTTGACCAGGGCGATGATGTCGTCGTGGGTCAGGACCCGCGTGTCGAGGTCGATATCGAGGCCGAGGCGCGAGTTCAGCTTGTAGCGCCCCACCCGAGTCAGGTCGTAGCGCTTGGGATCGAAGAACAGCTGGTTGAGCAGCGCCTTGGCGGCATCGATCGACGGCGGCTCTCCCGGTCGCTGCTTCTTGAACAGCTCGATCAGGGAGCCCTCCTCCGTCTGCACCGCCTCGGGGTCGGCGTCGATCGTGTTGCGGATGTAGAGCGAGTTGTCGAAGAGCTTGAGGATCTCCTCGTCGGAGACGTAGCCCATGGCGCGCAGCAGCACCGTGACCGGAAGCTTGCGCTTGCGGTCGATGCGGACGTAGACGCGGCCCTTCTTGTCGATCTCAAGCTCGAGCCACGAGCCACGAGCCGGCATCAGGTTGGCCACGAAGACCTGCTTCTCCCGGTCCTTGGGCTCCATCACATAGGCGCCGGGGGAGCGCACGAGCTGGGTGACGACGACGCGCTCGGTGCCGTTGATGATGAACGTCCCGCGGTCGGTCGTCCACGGGAAGTCGCCCATGAACACCGACTGCTCACGGATCTCGCCCGTCTCACGGTTGATGAAGGAGACGGTGACGGTGAGCGGACGGGAGTAGGTCAGGTCCTTCTCACGGCACTGCTCAAGGCTGGCGACGGGCTCGTCGAACTGGAGCTCGCCGAACTGGACGGCGAGATTTCCGGTGTAGTCCTCGATCGGCGAGACGTCGTCGATCGTCTCGCGGAGCCCACCCTTCTGGGGATCGGTGAGCCATTCGAAGGACCTGCGTTGGATGTCAATCAGGTTGGGGACATCGAGAACCTTGTTAAGACGCGCGAAGCTACGGCGCGTCCGGAGGGCATGACTGGTTGCCAAGACGGCGACTCCTCGGGCGATCGAGAGGCGGCAGAGATCCGCGCTGGTCTGAGGACCGCTTTAACCCCGCATCTCAGCGAGCAGTTCCCAGACGAAGCGCGACCAACAAAGATAGCACACGGCATCACTGCCCTGTGCAGGACTGTCAAGCTCTCACGGACCCCGCCCGCTGAGGCCGCGTATGTGGCGCGACCCCGCCTCACAAGGGCGGCTACGACTATTGGCTGACCGGGGCAGTGTAGAGGCAAAAAGGCCACTCGGCAAGCCCAGCGCGGTCTCGGGCCTTCGCTCGGGGCCCGGCTCACCCGGGGCGAAAGTTCCGGCGCTTACAGGCCGATAACAGGTTCCAAATGGCTGCGGGCTCACAGCGGGTGTCTCGCCCCGCCCAGTTCAGCGTGCTTGCCCCGCTGGCCCTGGCGGCCGGGGCGATGCTCGCCACCCGCCTCGGAGCTCCGCTACCTCTCAGCTGGGACATCGCCTGGACCTCAGCGGCGGTCGGGGCGCTGAGCGGCACGATCCTCGGCCGCTCCCGTGCGCTTGAGCCCAACCGGAGTCGCTGGAACCTCTGGGCCCTGGCCGCCGGGTCCTGGCTCTTCGGCCAGCTCGGCTGGGATCTCTTCGGGGTGATCGGGTCCCCGCCCTCGCCGAACATCGCCGATGTGGGCTGGTGGGGCTTTGCCATCGTCGTCGTGCTCAGCCTGGTCCGAATTCCCGGCGGCGCTTCCTGGCTGCGCGCGTTGGCGACGATCGAGGCGGTGCCGCTGATCATCGCGGCCAGTGCGCTGACCTTCGCCGAGCTCTGGGATCCCGCCGCGGCCTCGACCCTCCCGTTGGCGCCCAAGATGGCCGCGGTCGCCTACCCCGCGCTCTACATCGCCGTCGCCATCCTCACCCTCCAGGCCGCGATCGGTGGCCTATCCCGAGTGCTCGACACGGCAGGCGCCCGCCTCGTCCTGACCGGCTTCGTGGCCGAGGCGATCGCCTTCTGCCTGTGGAGCATCCAGCTCCTGGACAACGACTACGTCGTCGGCAAGTCGCCCCTGGATCCGCTCTGGGTCGTCGGACTCGCGGCGATCGCCCTCGGCGGTCTTCAGTCGGCGCGGGAGCCCGAGCCGGTGGCTGTCGTCGAGGAGCCCACGTACCGGAGCGGAATCCTCCCGTTCGGGATGTTCCTGATCCTCCCCTTCACCCTGCTTCAGGAGTCGGTCAACGACACGCCGATCGAGATTCGCCTCGGGATCGTCGGCGGCCTCCTGTTCTGCGGCGTGGCGGTGATCCTCCGCTCGACCTACGCCGGGCGCCGGCTGCGGCGCCTGCTTCTGCGTGAGCGTGAGGCGCTGGCCAGCGTCGCCGAGCGTGAGTCCGAGCTCGGCCGCCTGAACCGCCAGCTCGCCCACCTGAACCGACGGCTGATCGACGACTCGCGCCGGGACCCGTTGACCGGGGTGAGCAACCGCCGGGCCCTGGCCGGTGACCTCGATGCCCTTGACCGCACGCCCCACGCGGACCAGTCGCTCGCCTTCGCGCTCTGCGACGCCGATCGCTTCAAGGCCTACAACGACCGCTTCGGCCATCTGGCCGGCGACGAGGCTCTGCGGATGATCGCGGGAACCATCCGCGGGGTCCTGCGGGCCGGCGACGCGGCCTACCGCTACGGCGGCGAGGAGCTCCTGCTCGTCCTCCGTGACGTCGGGATCGACGAGGCGTTCGCCGTGGCTGAGCGAGTGCGCGCCGCGGTTGAGGAGACGGCGTTCCCCCACCCCGACAGCGACGCCGGGGTGCTGACCGTGTCGATCGGAGTCACGGCAGGCGAGGGAGACAGCAGCCGTCTGATCGAACGCGCCGACGCGGCGCTGTACGAGGCCAAGCGCCAGGGGCGCAACCGCGTGGTCGTGGCCGGCGACGGCTCGGTCGGGCGCTCGATGGCGCGTCCGCGGATCAGCGACTCCGAGGAGCCGGTGCCACGGCACCTGCGCAGCATGCTCGCGGTCTCACGGGCCGCGGCCTCCGGTCAGGGACCGATGCCCGTGCTCCACGCGCTGGCCGAGACGATCTGCAACGAGCTCTCCTTCGGCGTCGTCGCGGTCAACGTGCTCGACGACGCGCGGGAGGAGCTCAGCTGCGTGGTCGTCAAGGGCGATCCCGATGCGGAGCGAACCCTGCTCGGGACGAGCAGCCCGTGGAGCGAATGGCTGACGGTCATGGAGGGGCGCGACGAGGGTCACGGCGCGATCTGGCTCCCCGCCGGAACCTACGTGTGGGAAGGCGAGTCGACCACCTGGACGCCGCCGCCGGTGACGGCTCAAGGCCCGGACGTGTGGGACCCCGAGGACATGCTGCTCCTGCCTTTGCGTGGCGCCTCGGGCGAGATGCTGGGCGTCGTGTCAGTCGACCAGCCCGTGCTTGGCCGCCGCCCGACCGAGGATGAGCTGAGCGTGCTGATGGCGGTCGCCGACCACGGGGCCCTGGCCCTGGAGCACGCCCGCCACGAGGTCGAGGCGGCGCGAGCGCACGAGCCCCGGCTCGCCGCCATGCTCCTGCTCGCCGAGGCCCTCGACATGCGCGACCCCTCGACCGCGCGCCACTCCTACACGGTCGGCCGGTACGCCCGGGCCACCGCGGTCGCGCTCGGCCTCGCACCCGACCGGGTGGATCGGATCCACGCGGCCGGGGTCCTGCACGACCTCGGCAAGGTCGGCATCGCCGACGCGATCCTCCACAAGCCGGGACCCCTGAGCGACGCCGAGTGGGTCGAGATGAAGCGCCACCCGGCGATCGGCGCCCAGATCCTCAGCCACGCCGGGATGCACGACATCGCCGCCTGGGTCGGCGCGCATCACGAGCGGATCGATGGCCAGGGCTATCCCGATGGCCTGCGCGGAACCCAGATCTCCCTGGAGTCCCGGATCCTCGCCGTGGCCGATGCCTACGAGGCGATGGTGTCCGAGCGCTGCTATCGCGCAGCGCTGACCGAGGAGGAGGCCCGGGCCGAGCTCCTGCGCTTCGCGGGCACGCAGTTCGATCCCGTCGTGGTCAACGCGTTCCTCGGGGCGGCCAGCGCGGTGGCGATCTCAGCCGGCCCGATGGTGGCCGCGGCTTAGGGCCCGCCGCGGGACCTCGCTCGGCTCGGCGGCTCGCGGCCGCCGCCGCCGCTGGCGCGCGTGGAACTTTGGCTCTGCAGTTGAGCTATGCGACGACAGCGCGCCAAAGTTCGCGCACGCGGCGGCTCGTCGGCTCTACAATGACCCCCAGTCGATAGTCGACTGCGGGCAGGGGCGAGACGGGGCGATCTCGCGGTCGAAGCTCATCTTTTGCGGGGGAGGGGTTTGCCATGGGCTCAACAACGCGTACGCGGGGTACCGCGGGCCGTCGCGTTCGTCTTGGCGTTCTGGTCGGCGCGACAGCGGTGCTGGTGGCAACGCTCGCGACAGCGGCGTTCGGCGCGGCCGTCGCAAGCGCGCAGAGCTGGCCGTCTTGGGGACACGACCTGGCCAACAGTCGCAGTCAGCCGCTGGAGTCGATCCTCAACCCCGGCAACGTCGGGGAGCTGACGCGGAAGTGGGCGCACCTCACTGCCGGGTATGTCTCGGCGACGCCCGCGGTGGCGGGTGGGATCGTGTACTTCCCGGACTCGGCGGGCTACCTCTACGCTCTCAATGCCACGACGGGCACCCGCGTGTGGAGGACGCGAATCTCCACCTACGACGGGATCGCGAAGTCGGTGTCACGCGTCAGCCCGGTGGTGTGGGGCAACTACCTGATCCTCGGCGACCGCGGTGACAACAGCGGCGCCGATCAGAGCGTGAGCGCGCGCGTGTTCGCGGTCGACCGGTTCACCGGCCGGCTGGTCTGGATGACCCAGGTCTCCAGTCACCACGCCGCGCAGATCACCGCCAGCCCGGTGGTGGCGAAGAACCTGGTCATCGTCGCGGTGTCGTCCAACGAGGAGGGCGACGCCGAACTGGCCAGCTACCCGTGCTGCACGTTCCGTGGGAGCGTCGTCGCGTTGTCGGCCAGGACGGGCGCCATTCGCTGGACGACCTACATGGTTCCCCCCAACAGCGGCCCGTGCACCGGCAACGAGCCCGGCATCGGCCCGGTCGGCTGTGGCTACAGCGGCGCCGCCGTCTGGGGCTCCCCGGCCGTCGACACCAAGACCGGTCAGGTGTTCGTGGGGACGGGCAACGACTACACGACGCCCGACTCGGCCACGGCATGCCAAGAGGCCGCCATGTCGTCGGGCACCTCCGACGCGAACTGCACCGCGCCGGATGACTACTTCGATGCCGTCGTCGCGATGAAGCTCTCGAACGGGAAGGTCGAGTGGGGCCACAAGGTCGAAGGCTGGGACGCTTCCAACCTGGCCTGCGACAACGGGCCGCCGGGTGCCACCTGGTGCCCCTCGATCACGAGCCCGGACTACGACTTCGGCGACAGTCCGAACATCATGCAGATCACCGGCGCCAAGGGGAAGCGGGAGACCGTGGTGGGGATCGGGCAGAAGAGCGGCGTCTACTGGACGCTCGATGCCGCCACGGGACGGATCGTCTGGAACTCTCTGGTGGGCCCGGGAGGCGGACTCGGGGGCATCGTCTGGGGCACCGCGTACGACGGCCAGAGGATCTACGTCCCGCTCTCGAATTCAGACGGCACTGCCTACGACCTGGGCGGCCCGGGTGGACCGCCCGCCAGCGGAGGATCGTGGGCGGCGCTCGACCCCCAGACCGGTGCCTTCGATTGGCAGGTGGCCACGCCGGGCGCCGCCGCCGCCTACGGGCCGGCCAGCGTCGCCAACGGAGTTGTCTATGTCGGCGACATGGCCCCCAGCGGCGACAACATGTTCGCGCTGGACGCGGCCACAGGAAAGACGCTTTGGAGCTTCGCGGCCGCCGGGTCGGTGAACGCGTCCCCCGCGATCGTCGACGGGACGCTGTACTGGGGTTCAGGCTACGGCGCCCTCGAGCCCAGCTGGACGGGAAGCCACGTCTTCTACGCCTTCGGGCTGCCCAACAAGAGCTGAGCTAT
The DNA here is from genome assembly GCA_035308915.1 of Solirubrobacteraceae bacterium. Taxonomy (GTDB): domain Bacteria; phylum Actinomycetota; class Thermoleophilia; order Solirubrobacterales; family Solirubrobacteraceae; genus Palsa-465. The sequence continues at coordinate 4,581 of DATGFT010000007.1, read as the reverse complement.
CGCGCGCCGAGGCGCGAACTTTGGCTCTGGAGTTCACCTATGACACACCGCAGAGCCAAAGTTCGCGCGCCCGCGCGCGCCGGGGCCGGCCTACTTCAATTCGACGGTCGCCCCCGCCTCTTCGAGCTCTGACTTCAGCTTGTCGGCCTCGTCGCGCTCGATGCCCTCCTTGACGGGCTTCGGAGCTTCGTCGACCAGCGCCTTGGCCTCCTTGAGGCCGAGGCCCGTCGCCGCACGGACGACCTTGATCACCTGGATCTTCTTGTCGCCCGCCGCCTGCAGGACGACGTCGAAGGTGCTCTGCTCCTCCGCCTCGCCCGCGCCGTCAGCGGCGGCTCCAGCGCCCGCAGCGGCCGGAGCCGCAGCGGCGACGGCGGTCGCCGAGACGCCGAACGTCTCCTCGAGCGCCTTGATCCGCTCGGACAGCTCGAGCACGGAGATGCTCTTGAGCTCGTCGATCCACTCTTGGGTGGTGGTCATGTTCCCTCCTTACTCCTCTGACGCCTCGGCGTCGGAAGCTTCATTTTCGGTTTCTTCAGAAGTCTCAGCCTCGCCCACCGGCTCCTCGGCCGTCTCCGCCGGCACCTCCTCAGCCGCCGCCTCCTCACCCGCGTGAGAGGCCGGGGACGCGTCCGCGTCCCCGGTCACGAGCCCCTTCTCGACCACCTGCTGAAGCTGGATCGCCACCCCGGCAATCAGCGCGTTCAACGTCCGCACGAGCTGGGACAGCGGCGCCGCGATCGTGCCCACCAGCTGGCCGTTCAGGACATCCCGCGCGGGGAGGCGCGCGATCGACTGGACCTGCTCGGCGCTCAGCGTGTCGCCGTTCATCAGGCCGCCCTTGAACGTGAGCGTCCCGAACGTCCGCGCCGAGTCACTCAGCGCCTTGGCCGCCAGCGCCACGTCGCCGCTCACGAAGGCCAGGGCGGTCGGCCCCTCGAGCATCTCCTTGAGCGCCTCGGCGCCCGCCTTGTCGGAGGCGCGCTCGGTGAGCGAGTTCTTGACCACGCGGAAGCGTGTCTGGGCCTCCCGGAGCCGGTTTCTGAGCTGGGCGGCCTCCGACACCGAGATGCCGCGGTAGTCGACGGCGAAGATCGCGTCGGCCGCGCGGATCTCCTCGCTCAGCTGGTCTACGACGGCTGCTTTCTGGTCTCGGTTCATGTCACTCCAATGAAAACGCCCGCTCTCAGGCGGGCGCCGTAGCCGAACCAGGAAGGCTCGTCTCGATGCTCCGCCTGCTCCGGACTTACGCGCTCGGCACGGCCGAAGGTCTGAGGCAGGATCTCTGTAACTGAGTCTACGCGGCTACGGGCTCCTCGATGATGTCTCGCGTCCGCGCGGGATCGACCTTCACGCCGGGTCCCATCGTGCTCGTCAGCGTGACGGTGCGCAGGTAGCGCCCCTTGGCCGCGGAGGGCTTGGCTCGGATCAGCTCATCGATCACCGCCGCGTAGTTCTCCAGCAGGCGGCGATCGTCAAAGCTCTTCTTGCCGATTACCAGATGGACGATCGCGTTGCGATCGGTGCGGTACTCCACCTTGCCGGCCTTGGCCTCCTCGACGGCGCGGCCGACGTCCATCGTCACCGTCCCGACCCGCGGGTTGGGCATCTTGCCGCGGGGCCCGAGAATCCGCCCCAGCCGCCCCACCACCGGCATCAGGTCCGGGGTCGCGATCGCGGTGTCGAAGTCGTCAAAGCCGTCCTGGATCCGCTGGGCCAGGTCCTCGGCGCCGACGACGTCCGCGCCCGCCTCCTCGGCCTCGCGCGCCTTATCGCCCTGCGCGAACACCGCCACCTTGACGTCCTTCCCCAGCCCGTTCGGCAGCGCGAGTGTTCCCCGCAGCTGCTCATCGGCGTGTCGCACGTTCAGCCCCGTGCGGACATGCACCTCGATCGACTCGTCGAACTTGGCCGGTGCGAGCTCCTTGACCAGCGCGACCGCCTCGGCGGGGGAATATTCGTGCTCGCGGTCGAGCCGCTGCCGGGCGTCGGCGTATTTCTTTCCCCGGTGGGCCATCTACCCCGCCACCTCGATGCCCATCGAGCGCGCGGTGCCGGCGATGATCTTGGCCGCCGCGTCGATGTCGTTGGCGTTCAGGTCACCCATCTTGCGCTCGGCGATCTGGCGCAGCTGATCCTGCGTGATCCGCCCCACCTTGTCGCGGTTGGGCTCGGAGGAGCCCTTCTCCAGCGACAGCGCCTGCTTGATCAGCACCGCCGCCGGCGGGCTCTTGGTGATGAACGTGAACGATCGGTCCTCGTAGACGGTGATGACCACTGGGATCACCGTCCCCGCCTCGCCCTGGGTCTGCGCGTTGAACGCCTTGACGAACTCCATGATGTTGACCCCGTGCTGACCGAGCGCAGGGCCGACCGGCGGCGCCGGGCTGGCCTGGCCGGCGGGGGCCTGGAGCTTGATCTGGGTGAGGACCTTCTTCGCCATGGGGCGTCAGAGAGAGTAGCCCCTAGACCTTCTTCACCTGGTCGAAACCAACCTCGACCGGGGTCTCACGGCCGAAGATCGAGACCAGCACCTTGAGGCGCTGGGCGTCCTCGTTGACCTCGGAGATCTCGCCGCTGAAGTCAGACAGCGGTCCGGAGACCACCTTGACCGACTCGCCGATCGAGAACTGCGCGCGGCTCCGGGGCCGAACCTCCTGCTCGCGGTGGAGCAGCCGGTTGACCTCGTCCTGGGTCAGGGGAACCGGCTCGTTGGAGGCGCCGACGAAGCCCGTGACCCCGGGGGTGCCCTTGACCAGGCTCCACGAGTCCTCGTTCAGATCCATGTTGACGAGCACGTAGCCCGGCATCGTCCGCTTCTCGACGGTGATCTTCTGGTTGTCCTTCATCTCCGACACGGACTCGGTCGGCACCACGATCTGCCTGACCGCGCGCTGCTGCCCGAGCGACGCCACGCGATGCTCGATGTTCTGCTTGACCTTGTTCTCGTGGCCCGAATATGTGTTGACGACGTACCAGCGAAACATTTCCTACCTACTACTTCTAGCGCCCGGCGAGCGCTAATTGGTTTTCAGCGCCCTACCTGGCGCTACTTGAGAACGAAGTTGACGAGGTGCGAGAAGGCCAAATCGGCCAGGCCGAGGAACACCCCGGCAACGATCACGAACCCAATCACCACCCCGGTCGCCTGCGCCACCTGACGGCGGTCGGGCCACTGTACCCGTTGAAGCTCGCGCCAGCTTCCTTCCAGGAAGCCGATGAGACGCGCGAACAGACTGGGACGCTCGTGGCTGACCGCGGGCGCCGCGGCCGCGCGTCGCTCACGCTGATCCTGGATCTCCTCCTCGAGCAACTCCTCGTCGCGCGTGGACAGCTCATCAGCTGCCGCCGGGTGCCCGTCCGCGACCACCCGGCTTCCGAACGCGACGTGCTCGTCAGCGAGCTCGACGTCGGGGGCGGCATGCTGGAGCGGGTCAGGCGCAAGCTCGTGGGGGCGGGCGCTCGTCGGTCCGGGCACGACCTCCTGCTCGGCCTGCTCCATCGCCTCGTCGCGGTCGGGCAGATCGGGTGGAGCGACGGGCGCGGGGCGACCATCCCGCCGCCGGCTGGCCACCGGCTGCGGTCTGCGTGCCTGTCGCTCCTTCGCCCGTTTGCGGTTACGCGCCACGTGGGAGCCCCGTCAGCTCAGCGCGTCTCGCGGTGGTCGGTGTGGCGACGGCACCACCGGCAGTACTTGCGCAGCTGGATTCGCTCAGGATCGTTGCGCTTGCTCTTGTTGGTTTGGTAGTTCCGGCGCTTGCACACCTCACAGGCGAGGGTGACGGCGATCCGGACATCTCCACGGGCCATTCAGGTCTGCTTCCCGTAGGGTTCAGGTTCAGTATCGGGGCACCGAGCGCAGGCGTGGATGCACCACCCGATGCCGGCCTGAGTGTAGCTACTCCCCCGGCCGTAGGGGGATGCTCTGGGGCGTCGTTGGGAACGCTCCGGAGCCCGGGGAGCCGGCTTATTCCACCAGTTCCTGGGGGTAGATCTCGAGCTTAAGCCAGCGGTCGCCGCGCAGCGCCCGGACCGGCAGCGGCCGGTCGATCGCCGCCTCGTTCATCAGCTGCTGGACGTCGTCGGCCCGCTCAACGGCCCGGCCGCCGAGCTCGACGATCAGGTCCTCGGCGCGCAGGCCGGCGCGCTGCGCGGGGCTCCCATCGGCCACCTCGACCACCTCGAGCGCGGCCGCGCGGCCGAGCCGGACGCGAGCCTGCGGGGGCAGCGGACGCGGCCCCCCGGCGATCCCGATGTAGGCCCGCCGCACCCGGCCGTCTCGCATCAGCGCGCCGATGATCTGCCGCGTCGCGGTGTTGATCGGGACCGCCAGCCCGAGGCCGACGCCGGCCACGGCGGTGTTGATCCCCACCACGCGCCCGGCGCTGTCCACGAGTCCTCCGCCTGAGTTGCCCGGGTTGAGGGCCGCGTCGGTCTGGATCACGTTATCGATCAGTCTCCCCGACTGCCCCCGTAGTGACCGACCCAGCGCAGAAATGACCCCGGTTGAAACCGTACTCTGAAAACCGAGCGGGTTCCCAATGGCAATCACTAACTGCCCAACCCGCAAGCCCGCCGAAC
>DATGFT010000006.1:0-8315 GCA_035308915.1 Solirubrobacteraceae bacterium | reverse complement strand
AGACGCTGCACAAGGTGCTCTTCCCGCTTCGAGGCGGGATGTTGATGATCAGCCGCTTGATCTGGCCATCGACCACCGCCTCCAGGTGCTCGCAGACCGCTTCGATAGGCCAGCCGGGCCGGAACGCCGCCGGATCGATCTGCCCCCAGGCCTGCTGCGTGAAGGCGTAGAGGTCCTCCTCCAGGTCGAAGCGCTCGAAGTCCTGCCGCTGCTGCTCCAGGTCGATCTGCAAGCCGCCGAAGTTGATGTGGGTGCTACTCACCGGCGGCCTCCGCGATGCTGATCAGCAGGTCGCGGAAGGCGGGCGGGGTGGCCTCGCGAATCTGCGTCTTGCGGCCGCCGCCGACCGCCGCCATCACGCCGATCCGCCGCGCCTTGGCGTAGCCGTAACGCTCGACAGCGTACTGGGGCAGGCGCTGCTCGGCCGGGCCCCAGGTCAGCTCGGGCAGCTCGGCGCGGCTGATCACGTACAGCCACGTCGGCTTGCGGCTGAAGTGCCCGTAGTGCCCCTGCTCCACGTAGCAGCAGCGGCCGCCCGCCCACAGATCGGGCGTGCTCCAGCCGGCCCGCTCGTCCGGCCACGGCAGTCCGTGCGCCGCCCAGGCCTTGCTGTAGGCCGGGTGCTCGATGACGCCGCCGTACGTGCGCACCGCCCGCAGCGCCGCCGCAAAGCAGTCGTCCTCGTCCCCCGGCCGGTACTTGGCGCCCAGGATCGGGTGGCTGCGGCCGTAGCGGCCCCACTGCTGGCAAGGCGGATGCGCGACGACCGGATGCGGGCCGGCGTACGTGCGGGCGTCCCGGCTCTCGTCCCAGGCGTCGACGCCCGCGACGCCGGCATAGGCGCCGTCCGCCTGCACGTAGAGAGCTGCGACGGTCATCGCCGCGAAAAGAGGCGCGGCTTTACACGGGCGTCAAGTGGTTGACATGCGAACGGCCAGGGCGCGGGGGGACCGTCTGCCCTGGCCGTTGTTCACACCGGCCGCTCTGAGGTGCGCGGCGGCGCGAAGCCTTACTTGGGTTCCGGGTGCGGCGCGATGGGCTGCGTCACGGTCAGCGACAGATCGACCACCACCCAGCGATAGCCGACGCCGGGAATCCAGCAGATCACGAGGTAGTTCTTCTCGCCGCTCGGCAGCCCCTGGTCCGGCTTCACCGGCAGCGGCGGCCAGACGGTGCCCGGCTCAGCCGGCGTGCCGGGGAAGACGGGAAGGTTGCCGGGGGTGGGCGGCAGGCTGTTGTCCGGCGCGCCAGGCGGCGGCCAGATGCCGGGCGGCGGGCTCGGCAGCGTGTTGTCCACCTTGGGCGGCCAGACCACCGGCGGGTGCGCGATGGGCGGCCGTACGACCGGCGGCGGCAGGGTGATCGGCAGGTCCGGGCGGCCGGGGATCGGCGGCCAGACCCCGACCGGCGGCTCGATGTCCGGGTGCTCGGGATGCGCCGGCACGTCGACACCGTAGTCCGGGTCGGTCGGCGCTTCGGGGTCGGGCAGGCCCTGGTCCGGGTGACCGGGGCGAAGGACGGGGACGATTCGGGCGAGGAAGCCGCGACGTGCCATGATGGTGCTCTCCTGCGGGTGGCAGGCCTACCCTTACGCCGCGGACGTGACAGTCACTATCCCAAAGTGTCAAGCGGCGCGCTCGGTCGGGTCGGTTCGCTCTCGATGTTCGGCTCGCGCCAGAGGTTCGGTTCGCTCATTCAGCCCGGCTCGCCTATCTTTCTCGGTTCCCTCGCGCTTCGAGGCTCGCTCCCCATAATCGGTTCGCTCAACGTACTCGGCTCGCCCATCATGCACGGTTCTCTGCCTGTGTTCGGCTCGCTCCGACGCTTCGGTTCGCTCCTACCTTACGGCTCGCTCAGCTTGCACGGTTCGCTCATCGAAGACGGCTTGCCCAGCAGGTTCGGTTCGCTCTCCTAGGTCGGCTCGCACGCTGTCGACGGTTCACTTTTGATGTGCGGCTCGCTCGCTCCGCTCGGTTCACTCGTCCTCAACAGCTCGCTCATCCAGCTTGGTTCGCTCCACTAGGACGGCTCGCACTTCGTACGCGGTTCTCTCCTGTGGGACGGCTCGCTCTGCAGCCATCGGTTCGCTTATCGACTCCGGCTCGCGCATCGAGCGTGGTTCGCTCCTTTGATCCGGCTCGCTTGCCGTTTCCGGTTCGCTCTTCGGTGCAGGCTCGCACGAGTACGACGGTTCTCTCGCCGGGGCCGGCTCGCTCTTCACATTCGGTTCGCTCGCTGCTTCCAGGCTCGCTCTTCATGGCCGGTTCGCTCTGACAAATCGGCTCGCTCATCGCATCTGGTCCTCGGTTCGCTCACTCTATCCGGCTCGCTCTCAAGGTAAGGTTCCCTCGGCTTTCCCGGCTCGCTCATCCGTCTCGGTTCGCCTCCACACGGCTGGCTCGCTTTTTGATCCCGGTTCACCTGCGGGGATAGGCTCGCACTCAATACTCGGTTCGCTCGTCGGCTACGGCTCGCTCTCCAATCTCGGTTCCCTCGGCCAATGCGGCTCGCTCTTGGTGGACGGTTCGCTCATCACTCCTGGCTCGCTCCTGCCATTCGGTTCGCTCACCACAGCGCGGCTCGCTCCACTTCTTCGGTTCGCTCGTGTGGGGTGGCTCGCATGAGGTCAGCGGTTCGCTCTGGTACGACGGCTCGCTTCCGACATTCGGTTCGCCTCATCTGATCCGGCTCGCTCCAGTCTCTCGGTTCGCCCAGGCGGACCGGCTCGCTCGATTTCTACGGTTCGCTCCTCGTTAGCAGCTCGCACGATTGTCCTGGTTCGCTCACCAACTACGGCTCGCTTGGGTTCTTCGGTTCGCTCGGAGCTGACGGCTACACCTCCTTCACCGGCGGCGGCGGCGGGATGTAGTGGCCGTGGCCCAGCATGGCGAAGGCGTAGGGCGGCGGCGCCGGCAGGCCCTCGTGCTGACGCCACGTCTCGTGCAGGTGACTGAGGAACAGCTTCACCGCCTGCCGCCGCGCCATCGCATGGATGCGCGCGTCCGGCAGTTTGCCCAGCTTGTAGCGGGCCAGGGCCGTCGTATCGTCGCCGAACTTGCGCTGGGTCAGCGTCCTGGCCGCCGTCTCGGCAAAGCCGCCGGCCTCGTTCTTGTCGCGGTAGCGCTGCTTCCACTCCGCGTAGAAACGCCCGTAGAAGGCGTCCGGCTGGTTGCTGACCTTGACGAAGCTCTCGCCCAGCTTGAACGCGCACAGCGTCTTGAGCCGGCTGTTCCAGGGTATCTTCTGACCCTTCTCCCAGGTCTTGCCGGGCGCCAAGCCGGCGAACGCCCAGAGGTCGCCCACCGTCGTGCAGCGCTCGATGGCGATGTGCGACAGCAGGCCCGCCGCGATGACCGGGCCGACGCCCTTGTGACCCCTGGCCCAGCGGCCCATCGGGTGGTGCGCCGAGTAGACGTCCAGCGACACCTTGATCTGGTTCTCCAGCGTCTCCGTCTGCGCGAGGAAGAACGCCAGCAGCTCCGTGGGCTCGGTCGCCTCCTCGGCAGCGCGGACCTGGGCGGCGGCGCGGATGCGGTCGTGCTGCACTTGGTAGTAGCGGTCTACGAGCAGGCGGGCTTGGTTCTTGCTCAGATCGCGGCCCATCGCCCGGATGTCACGGGACATCCGCGACATGACTTCGGCTTGGGTGAAGGTTTCAGTGACGTCGCTCATGGTTCGCGGTTCCCTCCGTGTGCGCGGCTCGCACTCGTTTTTCGGTTCGCCCTACTGCGACGGCTCGCTTCGCCACTTCGGTTCGCTCGACTCACTTGGCTCGCACAGGGTCCCTGGTTCGCTCATCAGGTACGGCTCGCCCCGCTCGTATGGTTCGCTTCGACGTTCAGGCTCGCCCATCGGCTACGGTTCGCTTTGATGGATCGGCTCGCTCATCAGTTCCGGTTCCCTCGGCGAACCCGGCTAGTGCAGCTGACGCGGCGGCTCGGGGTCTGCCGGCTGAATGATGGCCGCGCAGCCCTGGCGGTGCGCCTCGTTGATCGCGTCAAAGAACGGGTTCCAGGTCTGCAGCATCTCACTGGCCTCGTTGAGACGAGCGTAGAGGTCCACGATCTCCGCGTTCTGCTTGCGCCACAGGCGGTAGACCGCCGCTGCGCTGCTGCACGCCAGCAGGCCAAAGACCATCATGCAGCCGAAGCGAACCGCGTTCAGGAAGCTGTGCGGGCCGCCCTGAAGCACCGTCAGCACCACGTTGCTGGCGCCGACGACCAAGACCATGCCGGTGAGCAGCAGGATGTTCCAGCGGATCAGCCGCTCCAGCTTCGCGTAGGCTTCCGCCATCAGGTTCGCTCTCTGTTGTCGGCTAGGCAGCGGACACCCGCTTGCTGTGGGTGTCAAGTACAGCCTGCGGGACCCAAATTCCTACAGGGGAGGTAGGGGTGGGGCCCCAAATTCCAGAAAATCCCCACCATCTGTCGGTCGGTCTCTACCGGCCCGGCGCCCGCTAGGGCGTCAAGGGCGTCCCCCACCGGCGCCTGGCCAGGTGCTGCAGTGTTCGCAAGTAGAGCCCTGGTATAGTTATGTATAGTCGTGGCGAGTACTGTATAGGCGCGGCGCTCTACAGTGTTCAATTCATCAGACCACTAACGAATGTCTTGTGCGGCGCTCTGCCGCAGAGCGCGAGGCCGGCGCTGGCTTACAGCGTAAAGCTCACCCAGGTTTCTGACGTCTGTCTGACGAGTGGCAGCTAAGTGCTTGATATTGCTCACCAAACCCTCCCCTCGGAGGGGAGGGACGGTCACGGACTATCGTCGTCCGAGGCCACCTCTTCATACTCGGCATCTACTACGTCAGGACTGGGCAGCAGGCCAGCGCTGGCCGCGTGCTCGATCAGTGACCGGAGCGCCTCGCGCTGCTCAGCTGGCAGCGAGCGCGGGTCGATGGTGTGGCGCACGGTCGACTGCAGCTCGCCCTCGATCTCGACGCGGCGCGTCTCGCCGTAGCGCTTCGGGTCCCACTTGCTCAGCAGCTTCAACCTCGTTTCGATCCGCACCTTGGCGCGCAGCACCGCGGCGCTGTTCGCATGCGGGATGCCGTCGCCGTCGAAGACGACGTCGTTGCTCGTGTCGTCGGCGATCTCGATGCAGTCGTGCGCGATCCAGTCGAAGCCCAGGTCGCGGGCGTAGCGGATCGCCAGGGCCGCCTCGGGGTCGTTCTTCAGCCAGTTGAAGACGCTCTGCCCCGAGAAGCGCCCCTGCGCCTGCAGCGCCTCGCAGATGACCGTGAGCGGCGTCCCGCGCCGCAGCCCGGCGGCGACAGCGTCCATGATCTCAGCCCGCCTGGCGGGCGGGATCGCGGCGTACTGGTTTCCCTTAGCGGCGACCATCTCGCGCGGGATGATCTAAATTCTTGACGCGGTCTGCAAGCCCGGCCCGGCCCCTGATTTGCGCGACTGCTCGCAACCTTAGCCTTGGGTGACGCGGTCGTTTTTAGCTCTTTGGCTGAAACAAGCTTGGCCGCTCCCCATCGGTAACGGGATCGAAGGGGGGGGCCTAAGCCCCCTTCACCCCTTCGATCCTTTAGGGGGGGTATGGGGGGGAACGAAGCATGCACACCTAAAGTAGGGATCACCGGGTGGATCGAACCCTTCGCGTCCGGATCGAAGGGGTCGAACGAAGGCGGATCGTAGCAACCGCTGATGGATCGAAGGGAACGAAGGGGTGGATCGAAGACCCCGGAGGTTGCCGACCAACAGCACCGCTTCGCGCCCAGGTGGCAGCGATCCACCAAAGGTAGGCGCTCACAACTCTCAGTGCCGAGTAACGTACAATCTGCCGCACACATCAGGTGATGACTCAGCTTGTCACCATTCAAGCGCAGCCCTAGAAAGGGCTTCGGACAACTGAGGACTGAGACATGACCGACCCCCACGCGCTCTTCCGGGCCTACCAGACGGCTCAGCTCGCGTTCGACGCGGACGCCACGCTGGCGACGCTGCCGGCGCTGGAGGCGGCCGAGCGCGCCTACTACGACGCGCTGTACGCTGCCCGCGCTGAGTGGAACGCGCTCCCCGACAACGCCGCCAAGGCCAGCGCCGAGACCAACGCCTGCGACACCGAGGGCGCGGACGAGAACGAGCTGTACTGGTTCGACATCGCGCTGCGCACCTACGCCATGACCCCGGAGGGCGGCTGGTGAGCAGCCACCTCGCCGCCATCCGCGAACGCCTCGCCCGCGAGCGCCAGCGGCTCGCCCAGGCCACGACCGAGCGCGAGCGCCAGCTGCGCGCCGTCTGGGTTGCGCAGGCCGAGCGCGAAGAGGCCGCCGAACTGGCCCACCTGGGCCCCGTCGACCCCGCCATCGCCGCGCTGAGCGACGACGATCTCCTCAACGAGCTTCACTGGAAGGACTGACAACCATGACCTTGTTCACCAAAGGCAGCGACCGCGTGCCGCGCTACTACTTCACGGTCACCGGCGCCGGGCTGTTCCCGCTGGACATGCTGCGCTTCGACAGCGCGTGGCCGGCGACGGCCGAGGACGCGGCGGCGATCTTCGGGCACGACTTCGGCTACACGCCGGACGCGCCGCGCGCCAAGCGCTCGATCCGCATGGCCTGCGTGCAGCGCGACGGCCCCACTGTCGGCCGCTGGGGCAGCTTCGGCTGGTCGGTGGGCGACGAGAGCCGCGGGGAGATCGCCTGATGGCCGCGCTCCGCACCGTGGCGGCAGCCACGTGCTGCACCCGGACTCGGAGGCCGACTACGAGGACGAAGGCGGCGAGATGGGGTTCCACGCGCTGGGCCCCGAGTGCCGCAAGCGCTTCGGCGACTTCGCCGTCAGGCGCTAGCCCGCCCACCAACATCGCCGCCCTGCGCGCCCCGCCAGCCCTCGTTGGCGGGGCTCTGCGCTTTTGTCGCACCTGCCCCTGGTGGTGATACCAGTTGTCACCACCCCCCAACGATGCCATAAACATGTCTCAAGACCACTGGAGACCACCAATGACCGATCTGAAGCCCGTCGCGAAGTCCTTGCACACCCTCACGGTGTTGCAGCAGGTCACCCGCCTGCTCGTGGACCTGGGCCACTTCAACGACCTCGAAGCTGCGCTGGACGCGGCGATGGAGCGCCTCGGCCTCGCCGGCCGCCCCGACCCCTACGGCCTGCGCAACCGCGCCCTCGGCCTGCTGCAGCACTGAGAGGACCGCATGTACCGCTGCTTTCACCGCACGTGGTGGGTCGCCAATCCCTCCTGGCCGAACGGCCGGGAGCCGGGCGCCGGCAAGAAGAGCCACATCGCCTACGCCGACACCGTCGAGGAGGCCCGCGCCGTCTGCCGCAGCTGGAACGAGACGCACGATCCGGGCCCGCTGACCCGCAAGGCCGAGTTTGAGGAGACCTAGCCCCATCCCATTGCGCTCAACGCGCCCAAGGGCCCGAGCCGGAGACGGTGGCGGGCCTGAAGGCGTGGGGGATGGACCCCCGGAGAGAGAACCGATGACCACCGACCTGCCCGCCACGTGCTACGCGACCAACCCGAGCGACGGCGCGCTGATCCTCCTGCGCAAGGGTGAGAGCGGCTACTACCCGACCGAGGGCTACTCGAAGGGCCAGCTGACCTGGGATCAGGTCGCCGACCTGCTCAACGAGCAGATGGGCGTCACCAAGGGCCAGCGCGCCGCGATGGAGGCGGGCTCGCTGTTCGGCTGGGCCGCGCCCGGCGCCAACCCGGACAACTACGACGCCGACGGCCGCTTCAACCGCAGCGTCCTGCAGGGCGCCCGCTGACTGGGACGCGGCGGCCAACCGCCCCTGACCAAGGCGTCATCGCGCTCGACGCGCCCAAGGCGGGAGGGGGAAACCCTGGCCCGCCCGAGGGCGTGGGGACTGACCCCTGGGAGACCACCATGACCCTGCAGACCATCGACACCCGCGCGTGGCACGCCCGCTACCGCGCCCTGGACCACCTCGCCCCCGCCGACGAGACCGCCAGGAACGCCTTCGAGGCCATCGACACGGCCTTCGATGCGGCCGCCGACGCCCTCAAGGCGCACGGCTTCAAGTGGGCCAACGACGACCGCGCCGAAGAACTGGCGGCGGCGCTGACCCGCTACCTGTTCGAGTCCAACCGCGAGCAGCTGGCGCACACCGCGCTGCTGATCGACGCCCGGATGGAGGCCTGATGCGCGCCTGCCTGGACATTCCCGGCGACGCCGAGGGCGGCCGCGTGGTGGTGGTCAGCGACTGGCTGCACGCCAACGTCGCGGACAAGGCGACCCGCGGCGCCGCGCTGCTGGCCCTGACCCGCCGCCGCAGCTACCGCGCGCCCAACGGCGCGTGGTCCCTCACCCCCATGACAGGAGAC
>DATGFT010000005.1:0-11063 GCA_035308915.1 Solirubrobacteraceae bacterium | reverse complement strand
GTTGTCGGCCGGTGCCCTTCTTCGGCCACAAGACTCGGCGGGAACGTGAATGGGAAGAGGTCCGGAGCTCGGCTCAGGACGACCTCGTGTCCCTGGGCGATGACATCCGCTCGCTCGACGTCGACATCCAGATGCCCGGCGTCTCCGACGAGGCCAAGCAACGCTACGAGCAGGCGCTCGAGGCCTACCAGCACGCGAGCGAGATCTTCGATCAGGCCAAGCGCCCGGAGGACCTGAAGCCGGTCACTGAGACGCTTGAGGAGGGCCGCTACGCGATGGCCTATGCCAAGGCGGTGCTGAATGGAAAGCCACCGCCGGAGCGCCGGCCGCCCTGCTTCTTCGACCCGCGCCACGGGCCGTCGACCGAGGACGTCGAATGGGCGCCACCCGGCGGAACGCCCCGGCCGGTCCCGGCATGCGCCGCCGATGCGCTGCGGATCAGGGAGGGCTTCGAGCCGCACGGACGCCAGGTCTCAGTCAACGGCCGCCCGATGCCATACTGGAACGCGCCCGCGCACTACGGCCCCTGGGCGGGCGGCTACTTCAGCGGGTTCGGCGGGGGCGGGCTGCTGTCCTCGCTGCTGATGGGCTCAGCCCTCGGCGCCGGCCTGGGACTGGGAGCCGAGGCGGTCGGCGGGTTGTTCGGGGATGGCGACGGTGATGGCGGCTGGGGCGATGGCGGAGACGGCGGGGGCGACGGCGGCGACGGCGGGGATGGCTTCGGAGACGGCGGAGACTTCGGGGGCGGAGACTTCGGAGGCGACTTCTAGACCCTGACCTCCGCCTCGAAGGCGGCGGCGGCGTTCTTGGCCCAGTAGCGATCGAGCCGGTCGGCGTGGGCGGAGGCGTATCCGTGAAGGCCGGTCAGGAGCTCGACCTCACGCGGGCTCAGACCGGGATGCCACAGGTCGACGATGAGCACGATCCGCTCTTCGTCGGTGTGGTTCCACGCCTCGTGCTCGAAGAAGTCGTCGAAGACCAGGCACCTGCCCTCCTCCCAGCGGCGGGTCTCGGCGCCGACCCGGATCGCGCAATCGCCCTCGGGCACCTTGAGCGGGAGGTGGCAGCGGACCCGCAGGTTGGTCGGTCCCCGGTGCGGGCTGATGTGCGTGCCCCCGCGCATCCGCGAGGCGTAGATCAGGCCCGCCAGCGTGCGGACGGTGGGGTACGCCTCGATGCAGCGCGTGGTCACTGGGCAGGCGCGGCAGGGCTCATCGTGCCGGCGGCCGCGCTCATAGAAGAAGGCGACATCCCAATCGCCTGAACGGGGGATGCGCTCGCTCTCGCGGTGAAAGCGGGACGCATCGAGGTTGAGAACCTCGTCCCGAATCGCCTCGAAGTGAGCCTCGAGGTAGCCGACGATCGGGAAGTCGGCGGGGTCATACCAAGGACGGCTCGGCAGGTCCGGGTAAACCGCGCCGAGCGGCTTCCCGCCCGCGCCGGCCAGCGACTCGACGTAGCGGTGAAAGCGGGTGCTCGAGGCTGAGGCGGTCCGTTTGGTTCGCGGCGGGTCGTCGGAGTTCTGGCGGATCGCCTCGAGCAAGGCTCGCGGATGCGGGACAGCCTCCGCGGCGGGCGGCGGTTGGGTCGCCAGCACCTCGGCGAGCTCAAGCCACTCCTCGAAGCCGAGCCGTTTGTCCCAGACCGTGCCTAGCGCTGACTGGCGCTTGATCGCGGCGCCGGCCCAGTCGCGGGCCGAGGCGTGATCGCCGCCGGTCGCGGTCAGGTGGGCCAGCCACACGCACGGCTCAGGGACCACCGGGCAGGTGGCGGCGGCGAGGGCGAGCCGGCTCAATCGCACGTCCGGGTCGGCTCCCGGAGCCAGTCCACCAAGATAGGCGCTGCGGGTGAGCGATTCGTCGGCCTCGGAAAACAGCGTGAGCTCGGCGATGAACAGCGGCAGGCGCACCGACGGGCTGTTGATGACGATCTCGGCGAGCTCGGCGAGTCGGGCGAGCCAGCGCCCCGGCGTGCCTTCCGGGCCCTGGGCCTGCTCAGCCAGGTTGGCCATGTGGAGGATCACCAGCGGATCGCGCTCCTCGGGTGCGGCGTGAGGCACGGCATCGCGCGGCGTGGAGGCGAACGCGTAGGCCAGTTGCTCGGCGCGCTCGCCGGCGATGGCGGCGACGTCGTCGCGGCGGGAGACCGCAAGCAGCTGGTCCCGGTGCGCGTCGGTTCCGTAGACGCTGTGGAGCAGGCCGGCGAGCGCGAGGGGCTCGGGCTGGTCCCAGCGGCGGAGGATCCTGTAGGTCTCGATCAGGTGGTCGAGGAGGGTGGCGGTACCGAGGTGGCGGTGGCTCGCGGCGCCCTCCTGGCGGAGGAACGCGACCACCGCATCGGCCTTAGCGTCGAGGGGCACCATGCCTGAGCTCATCGTAGGGGCCGCGGGCTTGCCATGTGAATCTGGATTCACTAGCCTGCTGTGAACCGAGATTCACCCTTGCCCGAGGAGAGTCGGATGGCCACGATCGAGACCACACACACGCGCCCTGAGGACGGTTCCGTCGATCCGGCCCGCACCGTCCTCAACCAGCCGCCCCGGCTCGAGCCGATCAACCTGTTCGACGCCGACCTCGCCCTCGGCGAGGCGCTCGTGCGCGAGGGGGGAGAGTGGGGGATCGAGCGAATTCGCGAGGCCGGGGCGGTGGCGGGTTCGGTCGAGGCCCGTGAACACTCGCGGCGGGCCGAGCACAACCTCCCGGTGCTTCACACCCACGATCGCTACGGCAACCGCGTCGATCAGGTCGAGCTCGACCCGTCGTGGCACTGGCTGCTGCGGGGGGCGATCGAGCGGGAGATCCACAGCCTGCCCTGGCGAACCGGTCCCGACGGAGCCACGCGCCGCGGCGGCCACGTCGTTCGGGCCGGGCTGTTCATGCAGTGGGGCAACGCCAATGACGGCGTCATGTGCCCGGTCTCGATGACGTACGCCGCGGTGGCGGCGCTCCGGGGAGCAGCGCCGGAGCTGGCCGCGGAGTGGGAGCCGCGGTTGACCGAGCCTGACTACGAGTCGGGCGCACTGGCCGGAATGGCGATGACCGAGCGCCAGGGGGGCTCCGACGTGCGGGCGAACATCACACGCGCCGAGCCGGTCGGGGATGGGGTTTATGAGATTCACGGCCACAAGTGGTTCTGCTCCTATCCGCCGTGCGACGTCTTCCTCGTCCTCGCGCAGGCGCCGGGCGGGCTCTCCTGCTTTCTGGTCGAGCGCGGGCCGGGGATGGAGTTCCAGCGCCTAAAGGACAAGCTTGGGACGCGCTCGCTTCCGTCCTCCGAGGTCGAGTTCCGCGGCGCGAAGGCACGGCTCGTGGGCGAGGAGGGGCGCGGGGTGCCCGCGATCATCCGGATGGTCAACCACACCCGGCTCGACTGCCTGCTCGGGGCGACCACGGGGCTGCGGCGCGGAGTCGTGGAGGCGATCCACCACGCCCGGCATCGCTCGGCCTTCGGGAAGCTGCTGTCCGAGCAGCCCGCGATGCGCAACGTGCTGGCCGACCTCGCGGTGGAGTCCGAGGCGGCGACCGTCGCGGCGCTGCGCGTCGCCCGTGCCTACGACGAGGACTCGGAGTCGGCCTTTCGGCGCTTCGCCACCGCCGTCATGAAGTACTGGGTGTGCAAGCGCGCTCCCGGGCACGCGGCGGAAGCGCTCGAGTGCCTGGGCGGCAACGGGTTCGTGGAGGACTCGGGGATGCCGCTGCTCTACCGGGACGCCCCGCTCAACTCGATCTGGGAGGGATCCGGCAACGTGGCCGCGCTCGACGTGCTGCGGGCGATGGTCAAGGAGCCCGAGGGTCTCCCGGCGTTCCTGGCCGAATGTGAGCTGGCGAGCGGCGCCGAGCCGCGGCTCGACGCCCACCTGGACCGCGTGCGCTCGCTGGCCGCCGAGGTCTTTGCCGACGGCGATCCGCAGTTCTCGGCTCGCCGCGTGGTGGAGGACCTGGCGGTGGCCCTCCAGGGCTCGCTGATCGTTCGCCACGCGCCTGCGCCAGTGGCCGACGCGTTCTGTGCCACGCGGCTCGCCGGCGAGGGCGGCCGGGTCTACGGGACCCTGCCTTCGACCGTCGATGCGGGCGCGATCATCGAGCGCGCGCTGCCGCTTTAGCCATGCCCGACATCCTCTACGAGGTGGCGGGGCCGGTCGCCCGCCTGACGCTGAACCGGCCGGAGCGGGGCAACGGGCTCACTCGAGGGTTGCTCGAGGAGCTCGAGCGGCTGATCGAGCGGGCTGACCTTGACCCCGAAGTTCACGTGCTGGTGCTGCGCGGCGCCGGGAGCGGGTTCTGCGGCGGCTATGACCTGGTCGAGGCTGCGGAGACGCAGCTGCCCAACCACGATCCCTCTGAGCCCTGGGACCCGATGCTCGACTACGCGATGATGAGCCGGAACGTCCGCTCGTTCATGGCGCTGCAGCGCTGCACGAAGCCGGTCATCTGCCAGGTCCACGGGTTCTGCGTGGCCGGGGGGACGGACCTGGCGTTGTGCTCGGATCTGCTCGTGGCCGCCGAGGACACCAAGATCGGCTATCCGCCGGCGCGGGTGTGGGGCTCGCCGACGACCGCGATGTGGGCCTACCGCCTGGGCCCCCAGCGAGCCAAGCGGCTGCTCTTCACCGGCGATTCGCTGACCGGCGCCCAGGCGGCGGAGTGGGGCTTGGCGCTCGAAGCGTGGCCGGCCGGCGAGCTCGAGGAGCGGGTCGAGGCGCTGGCGGGGCGGATCGCGCGGCTGCCCGCGAACCAGCTCCAGATGATGAAGCTCCTCTGTAACCAATGGTTCGAGGCCGGCGGCCTCGCGAGCTCGCAGATCGTGGGCACGCTGCTGGACGGGATCGCGCGGCACACGCGGGAGGGCTACGCGTTTCAGCAGCTGGCGGCCGCCGAGGGCTTCCGCGAGGCCGTGCGCCAGCGCGATCAGCCGTTTGGAGACTTCGGGCGATGACGGTCGTCGCGCATACCCGCGAGCGGCTGCTCCGGTCCGCCCAGGAGCTGATCGAGGAGGGCGGGTACGCGGCGGCGCCGGTGGCCGCGATCGCCGCGCGAGCTGGCGTCGCGGCCGGAACGCTGTACCGGCACTTCGACTCCAAGGAGGACCTGTTCGTCGAGGTGTTCCGCTCGGTGTGCTCAGGCGAGGAGCGGGCGATGCGGGCGGCTTCGGACGAGATGGCGCTGGCCGGGGCGGTGGCGCGGCTCGAGGAGGTGCTCGCCACCTTTGCCGAACGGGCGCTCCGCAATCCGCGCCTCGCCTGGGCGCTGATCGCGGAGCCGGTCGACCCCCTGGTGGACGCCGAGCGGCTCGCGTATCGCGAGCGCTACGCGGCGGTGATCGCCGAGGCGCTCGAGGCCGGGATCAGGCGGGGCGAGCTCCCGGCCCAGAACGTGCAGCTGACTGCGGCGGCGCTCGTCGGGGGCTGCGGCGAGGCGCTGGTCGGCCCGTTATCACCGGTCGCCGGGACGCGCCCTGAAGACGAGGAGATCGTTGCCGCGCTGCGGCTGTTCGTACGCCGCGCGGTGGGGGCGGGCGCGTGAGCTCCGGCGAGGCGGTTCGCGTCGAGCGTGACGGGCCGGTCTTCACCGTGCTCCTGTGCCGCCCCGAGCGCCGCAACGCCGTCGACGGAGCGACCGCGCAGGCTCTGGCCGAGGCGTTTCGCCGCTTCGACGCGGACTCCGACGCGGCCGTGGCCGTCCTGCACGGCGAGGGCGGAGTCTTCTGCGCCGGCGCCGACCTGAAGGCGGTCGGGACCCCCGCTGGCAACCGAGTGGCGGCCGAGGGCGACGGGCCGATGGGACCGACCCGGACGCGGCTTTCCAAGCCGGTGATCGCCGCGGTGGCCGGCCACGCGGTCGCCGGCGGGCTCGAGCTGGCGCTCTGGTGCGACCTGCGGGTGGCCGAGGAGAGTGCGGTGTTCGGGGTCTTCTGTCGCCGCTGGGGGGTGCCGCTGATCGACGGGGGAACGGTCAGGCTGCCCCGGCTCATCGGGTCGAGCCGGGCCATGGACATGGTCCTGACCGGGCGGCCCGTGGGGGCGCAGGAGGCACTCGAGATGGGGCTTGTGAACCGCGTCGTGACGGACGGCACGTCCCGGGGTGCGGCCGAGGAGATGGCGCACGAGCTGGCGCGCTTTCCTCAGAGGTGCCTACGGGAGGACCGGTTGTCAGTGCTCGAGCAGGAGGGCCTCAGCGAGCGCGAGGCGATGGCAAACGAGTTCGCCCACGGACTGCGGTCGCTCGAGGAGGTGGAGGCGGGGCTCGAGAGGTTTCGTGGCGGGGCGGGCCGCCACGGAAGCTTCGGGTAGCCGGTTCGGGGCTCGCGCGCCGGCTAGAGGATGCGCTCGATCGTCAGCTGACGCTTACCGCGAGGCGTCGGGACCTCGACCGTCTCACCAACCGCGCGGTCCAGGAGCGCCTTGGCAACCGGCGACTCGGCCGAGAGCTTGTGCTGGGCGATATCGGCCTCGGCGGTGCCGACGATCGTCCACGTGTGCACCTCACCCGTCCGCTCGTCCCGGACCTCGGCGGAGCGTCCGAAGGAAAACGTCGCTCCCGGGCCCTGGGCAACATCGACCACGACGGCGTTGCGCAACCGCTGTCGCAGGCGCCGGATCCGCGTCTCCAGATGGGCCTGATCCTCCTTGGCGGCGTGGTATTCGGCGTTCTCCTTGAGATCGCCGTGGCCCCGTGCCGTGAGGATCCGGGCGGCGATCTCACGGCGCCCCACCGTCTCCAGCTCGCCGATCTCCTCCTTCAGAGCCGCCAGCCCCTCCTCGGTGATCGGCTCGCCGTCGTTCGCTGAGTTGCTCATCAACGCATTCTGACGCGGTCGCGGTCCGCGCACCCTCTACGGCAGCGCCCGCGTGTACTCGGTCAAGACGAGCTGGAGCACCGGGTGAAACTCGTCGCTCACCGGACTCCAACCGCGCCGTTCGTAGAAGCGGCGGGCGCGGAGATGGCCCGCGGGCGTGTAGAGGCGCGTCTGAGTGAAGCCGCGGCGGTTCATCTCGGTCACGGAGGCGTCGTGCAGGAGCGGCGCGACGCCGCGGCCCCACCAGGCGGGCAGGACGAACAGCTGCCACAGATGGGCGACGCCGGGGATCGTCGGCAGCTCGGTGATGGGACGGGTGTCGTCCGGAGGACGCGCGCGGGCAGGATAGAACGACACGTGGCCCACGGGTTGCTCGTCGGCCAAGGCGAGCAGCGCCCACGTCCCCTCAGCCTCGAGCAGCATCGTGATCCATTCGGCGTCATCGGCCACCCGGCGCGGGCGCCACCCGGCGGGGGCGAACTCGACGTAGGAATCGAACCCGGCCTGAACGTTGGCCACAAGGGTGTCGAGGTCCGCGACCGAGGCCGGCCGGGTGGTGATGGGTGGCTTCATGGCGGACATTGTCGCGCTTGCGGGTGGTAGGTGGCAGGTGGTAGGCTTGGGAAGCGGATGAAGAAGACCAGCATTTACATAGAGCCGGACGTCGACGCGGCTTTGACGCGGCGGGCGGCGGCCGAAGGGACGACCAAGGCGGAGGTGATCCGCCAGGCCCTGCGCGACGCGGCAGGTACATCGTTGCGGGTCAAGCCGCGGGCGCGAGGCGTGTTCCGGGGCCCATCCGACCTTGCCGCGCGTGCCGACGATTACCTCACGGAGTCAGGCTTCGGCGATCAGTGATCGTCGTCGACACCTCGGTGATCGTCGCCTACATGAACTCGGGCGATGACCACCATGCGACCGTCACGGCATGGATCGAGGCGGTCGACGACGACCTGGCGACGACGCCGTTGATCGTGGCCGAGGTCGACCACCTCGTCCGCACGCGGGGAGGGTCGCGAGCGCTGACGGCGCTCTACGCGGACCTGACCGCGGGTGCCTACCTGGTCGAGTGGTGGACGGGGGCGATGTCGGCGTGCGTGAGGATCGCCGCGCAGTGCACGAACCTAGGGATCGGCCTCGCCGACGCCTCGCTGGTCGCGCTCGCTGATCGGCTGGCCACGACGAGCATCGCGACGCTGGACGAGCGACATTTCCAGATGCTGCGACCGCTGAGCGGGAGCGGCGCCTTCCAGCTCCAGCCGCTCGACGGCTGACGCCGCGCCGCTTGAGCTGGCGCGCCGCCCCGCTTGAGCCGGCGTTTAGGTAGCTAGTTAGGTTACTAACCTAACATAGTGAACGACGGACGTCGGAATGCTTGGTGAACTGCGGACGACGGAACGCCGCGGGGGCAGAGGAATCCGGGTACTCGTCCGAGCGTGTCCCGGGTTCCTCCCATCGGCCACCGGGCGCACCTGCCGGTTAGTGGCCCCGGCGAATCACGGCGTCGAGGAGAAGCCGCCGGCAGGTGCGCAGGTGGCAGCCCGCCTGACCAACCGAATACGAGGAGATCGCCATGTACCTGCGCGTAGTCCGCTTTACCGATGTGAACGCCGAGCGGGTTGCCGAGCTGGCCAGCCGTATCGAGGAGGCCGAGGGGCCACCGCCCGGCGTTCCTGCGTCGGGAATCCAGGTGCTCCTGGACGCCGCACAGCAGACCGCGGTGGTGGTTCAGATCTTCGATACGGCTGAGGACATGCAGGCCGGCGACCGGGTCATGGGAGATATGGATCCCGCCGAGACTCCGGGTACACGTGCGTCGGTGGATATGTGCGAGGTGTTGGTGGACCGCCGCCGGTGAGCTGGCCCTCGGACTGACCTAGTCGCAATCCCCGGTGGATCTCACGCAGCCGGCCGGGCTGTCCCAAGAAGGCGACCAGTTCGGCCCGGGCACCGGCGAGCGTGGGCCCCGGGACGAGGAAGGTCCCGGTGGCTCGTGGCTCCAGGACGCCGAGCGTCGTCTGGCTCGCGGCGAGACCGTCTGGGCTCGCGCGGACCGGCCTCACCTTCACGTAATGACCACCCTCGAGCCGGAGGCGAAGGCCCGGTCGCCGGAGCGACAGGCCGACGAGCACCGGCGCGTCGCCGGGGTTCGTGACGCTGACGTGGATCGCGGGGAGGCCGGGCTCCGGTGTGAGGCTGACGAGCCTCGCGTCGTCCCGTCGGTCGCCGGCGCGGAGGCCAACCAGAGCCAGCATCAGCGCGCCGGCCAGCATGAGCAGGCTCACTGCCAGGACGACGATCAAACCAATCCCCGTTCAGCTCGTCTTGAGCTCGAACCGTACCGCCCTCGGGTCGCCGTGACCAGTCCGGCCGAACGCGAATCTCCGCCGGCGTGAAGGTTCGGTGAGCTGTCGTGCGCGGCGGGCGAGAAGCGTGACGACGTCGGCGCTCGGCCGGAACGGGTCGGCGATCACGGCGCCGGACGTCAATGACAGCGCGGCCCACAGCTCACCGCCCACGAAGCCGAGCAGAACCGGGGAGGCTGGAAGCTCGTCCTCGTCGAGCTCGGCCAGAAGCTCGATCCGCTCGGTGTCGGCGAAGGTCGCCGGCCGGATGGTCAGTGCCGGGGCATCTGGATAGCTCATGGCGGTCAGGATGAAGCTCAAGGCCTATAAACACAAATATTGATGCCTTGGTTCGGTATAACTTCCCGTTATGCTCGATGTGAGGCGGATGCGGGTCTTGCGTGAGGTCGCCCGTCGCGGCTCCTTCTCCGCCGCAGCTGAGTCGCTCGGCTACACACAACCCGCCATCTCACGCCACGTCGCCCTGCTCGAGCAGGAGACCGGCACCACGCTGCTCGAGCGCCGGCCCGGAGGCGTTCGCCTCACCGATGCCGGGCAGCTGCTCGTCGAGCACGCGGACACGATCCTCGCCCGCCTGCGCGACGCCGAGGATGAGCTCGACGAACTGCTCGGGCTCCGGGCCGGCCGGCTGCGGATGTCCACGCTGACCTCGGCGGCGGCCACGATCGTCCCGCTCGCGATCACCGAGTTTCGCCGCCGGCTGCCGGATGTGCAGCTGTCGGTATCGATGGTCGATCCCTACGCGGTCCTGCCGCTGCTGAGACGAGGCGAGGTCGACCTGACGCTGTGCAACGAGCCGAGCTATCTGGAGCTTCCCGATCTGGACGGGGTGGTGCTGTTCGAGGAGCCGATGCTGATCGCGCTGCCTGTGGAGCATCGGCTGTCCGGTCGGCGGCGGATCAAGCTGGCCGAGCTGGCCGGGGACCGCTGGATGCTCGGAACCGCGGAAGCGTGCCCCGACGCCGACCGCTTCACCCGGGCCTGTCACGCCGCCGGCTTTGAGCCCGAGATCGCGTTCAACCACGACGACTACACGGCGATTCTGGGCTTCGTGGCCGCGGGGGTGGGCGTGGCCGCGGTCCCCGAGATGGTCGCCCGGCGCGGCCTCGAGGGGGTGAGGTTCTGCGCCCTGCAGGGCGCGCCGGTGACCCGGCCGATCTGCGCGGTGACGACGGCCGGCTACCGCTCACGGCCGGCCAGGGCGATGGTCGAGGTTCTCAAGCTGGTGAGCGAGCGCTGGATCGCGGGCCGGGGGCCGGCGCTCGCGGCGGCCGCAGCCTGACGGCGGCGAGTCAGGTCAGGGCGAGCGATGAGTTCTCGACCGCCGGATCGTCTAACAATCAGAACATGACCGTCAGCGCCGGCAGCTCGAGCAGTGGGGCCCAGGAACAGCGCCTGACCGTCGTGTGCCTGCACGGTCCGCTGCGCAAGCTGGCCGGCAACCGCGCCCAGCACGAGCTCGAGGGCGCGACGGTGGTCGACCTGGTGCGTGCACTCGAGGCGCGCTATCCGGAGATCGCCGGGTGGATCCTGGACGAGCGGGGGCGGATCCGCCGCCATATCAACATCTTTGTCGCTGGTGAGAGAGCCGGAGAGCACGTCACGGTGGGGAAGGGCGACCGCGTCGAGGTGCTTCCGGCGATTACAGGAGGTTCTAGATGACCGAGTTGATCGTGGGGACCAAGAAGGGGCTGTTCGTGCTGGAGGGAGAGCCCGGGGACGGGTTCGAGATCCAGACCCGCACCTTCGAAGGGCAACCGGTCGACTACGCGCTGCACGACACGCGCAGCGGGCGCTTTCTGGCCACCGTCACCTCGCCCTTCTACGGGCCCAAGATCTTCTATACCGACGATCCGGCCGGCGAGTGGGAGCAGGCTGAGGGCGTGGCGCTACCCGAGGGCG
>DATGFT010000004.1:0-1856 GCA_035308915.1 Solirubrobacteraceae bacterium | reverse complement strand
CGGGCGCTTGCCGCCGCAGGAAGCCAGCCAGTAGGGCCCGTCCCGGCCCGCGCGCTCGGTCCCGCCCGCCCCGCCGCGACGCCGCTCGCGCGTCATCCGCGCGGCGCTCGCCGCCGTAGTGGCCATCGACATGGAAGCGTTACCTTGGAAGGGGGACCCACGATGAGCAACACCGAGACGATTCGGGCGATCTACGATGCTTTCGGCCGCGGCGACGTGCCGGCGATCCTGAACCTCCTGGCGGACGACGTCGACTGGAACAACGATCGCGTCTACTCGCGGGAGTGCCCCTGGAACGGCAACTTCCAGGGCAAGGCGGAGGTTCCGGGCTTCTTCCAGGGGGTCGGGGAGCTGACGCTCACCGTCTTCAACCCTCACACCTACGTCGCCGAAGGCAACCACGTGATGGTGATGCTGCGGGTCGAGGGGCACGTCAACAAGAACGGCCAGCCGTTCGTGAACGACGCGGTGCATGCCTGGAGCTTCAACGGCAGCGGCCAGGTGAGCGCCTATCGCCACTACAACGATACGGCGATGGAGCTCGCCGCCTGGCGGGGTTAGCGCCTCGGGGGCGCGCTCAGGTAGCATTATGGTTGTTGGCGAAGGATAGCGGGGGTTGGGTTCCCTCGTTGTTGTCGGAGTGCGACAGGACTCCAGGAGCCAATGATGATCATCTTCTTCCTGCCTGCGCTGACGATCATCCTCCTATACCTCGTTGACGTCGGGTGGGCGCGCGCCCCCCGCGCCCCCCATGTTGACGAGGGGAAAGAGCGCCAGCTCAGGTTGCCGCTAGATCCGTCCCGCCCCGATCCCCAAGCGCGAGACGCCGAGCTGCACTCCGGAGCCTCCTAGCATCAGGCCCAAGCGCCGGCAGAGCACTACCACCCCGACCACCCCGATACCCTGATTGACAAGGTGGGAAGGAATCCCTTAGCCTTCGCGTTTGCCCGGTCGAGGGATGCGGGATGCGGATTTGGCTGGATCAGGTACGCGAAGAGCCCTTCCACTGGGACGAGACGGAGAGCATCGCACCGGAGACGTTGGAGCGGCCGGAGCTGCTGGCGCTCGGACCGGTGAGCTGGCGGGGAGAGATCGTCTTCGCCGATCCCGGGTACCTGCTGCGGGGGCGGCTCTCGTACGACCAGACGCTGGCCTGTATCCGGTGCTTGAAGCCGCACGTGGTGAGCACGACCGCCGAGGTCGAGCTGCTGGTGGTGGTGGAGCATCACCACAAGAAGCCCCAGAAGCCGCAGCGGGCCTCGGCGGTGGACGAGAGCGAGCTCTCGGAGGACGACCTCGACACGGTGGTCGTCGGGGACGAGGTCCTCGACACGGCCGCGATCGTCCTCGAGCAGCTGCAGCTGAACATCCCGATGAAGGCGCTGTGCCGCCCGGAGTGCCGCGGCCTCTGCCCGAGCTGCGGGGCCGATCTCGACGAGCGCGGCGGCCCGTGCTCCTGCGCCGGACCGGAGCCCGATCCCCGGTGGGCGGCGCTGGCCTCGCTCCGGGAGCGGCCGGAGAAGTAAGACTAGATGCCGTAGACGTGTTCCATCTTCGCGAGGCTCGACGACCATGCCGAATCCGAAACGACGCCACTCCGCGGCGCGCCGCGACCGCCGCCGCTCCCACGACGCCCTGGCCGTCCCGGCCACCTCGACCTGCTCGAACTGCGGCGAGGCCAAGATGCCTCATCGCGCCTGCCCGCACTGCGGCTACTACAACAACCGGCCGGTGATCGAGACCAAAGAGGCGACCTAGGCGGCCGCGTCGCGAACGGTGACGCCGGTCGAGTATGCCGATCGCTGTTGACGCCATGGGCGGCGACTTCGCGCCGCAGAGCGCCGTCGAGGGGGCGG
>DATGFT010000003.1:0-13334 GCA_035308915.1 Solirubrobacteraceae bacterium | reverse complement strand
CAAGCGGCTCGCCGTCGCCCTGGACGGTCGCGAAGCGGCGGGTCGGGTCGATTGACACCAGGGGTTCCACCTGGGCCGCGCTCCGCTCGACCAGCGAGGCCTCGTCGCCGTCGAGCAGGATGATCACGGCCGCGTCCGAGGCGTCGGCGGCCAGCCCGCGGGAGCCGATTCCGGCCGTCGCCTCGCCCGAGGCCAGGGCCGGCAGCCAGCGTCCGCGCTGTTCCTCGCTTCCCGTGGCCTCGATCACCGCCGCCGCGGTGGCGGTCGAGAAGAAGGGCGTGGCGGCGCACGCGTAACCCAGCTCCTCGAGCAGGACCGCGAGCTCGACCATCCCCAGGTCCTGGCCGCCGTGCTGACTCGAGACGGCGATCCCGGGCCACCCGAGCTCGACCAGCTCGCTCCACAATCCCGGGTCGTACTCTCCCGCCTCGGCCGCCTCGCGCACCTTGCCAAAGGGCGAGCGGTCGGCAAGCAGGTCGTGGGCCACCTGCTTGATCTGCTTCTGCTCGTCGTTTAGATCGAAATCCATTGCGTACCTCCTAACGCGCCTTGGGCAGACCGAGCACTCGCTCCGCGACGATGTTCTTGAGGATCTCGGTCGTCCCGCCCTCGATCGTGTTGCCGCGCGCTCGCAGCAGCTCGTAGGCCCAGCGATCACCCGCCGTCAACGCCTCCGGACCGAGCAGGTCGGCGGCGAACTGAGTCAGCTGCTGGTTGGTCTCCGACCACATCCATTTGGTCAGCGATCCCTCCGGACCCGGCTGGCCGTAGCGCTCGATCGCCGTGAGGCCGCGGTACGCGGTGAGGCGTAGGACCTCGGCCTTCAGATGAAGCTCACCGAGCCTGTCGGCCACCACCGGGTCCTCGAGCAGGCCGCGGGCGTCGGCCAGCGTGAAGACCTCGTCGAGCACCTGACGCAGCCGGACCTGGAGGAAGAAGGCGAGGCCGGCGCGCTCGTTCATCAGCGTCGTCAACGCGACCTTCCAGCCGTTGCCGGGCCCGCCGAGCACGTGCTCATCGGGAATTCGTGCCTCCTCGATGAACAGCTCGTTGAACTCGGCCTCGCCCGTGATCTGGCGTAACGGGCGGACCTGGACGCCGTGCTGCTCCATGTCCATGAGGAAGTAGGTCAGGCCCTTGTGCTTGGGCGCCTCGGTGTCAGTTCGCGCCACGAGCATGCACCACTTCGAGTACTGGGCGCCGCTCGTCCAGACCTTCTGGCCGGTCACGACCCAGCCGCCGTTGTCCCTGACCGCCCGCGTCTTCAGCGAGGCGAGGTCGGACCCGGCCTCGGGCTCGGAAAAGCCCTGGCACCAGATCTCCTCGGCGGTCACGATCGGGCCGAGAAGGCGGTCCTTCTGGTCCTGGCTGCCCCAGATCATGATCGTCGGTCCGGCCAGCAGCAGACCCAGCGCGTTGACGGGAAGCGGGGCCCGTGCCCGGGCCAGCTCCTCGAAGAAGATCGCCGATTGCGTGAGCGTCGCCCCGCGGCCGCCGAACTCCACGGGCCAGTGCACCGCCGCCCAGCCGCCGTCGGCCAGGCGACGCTGGAAGTCCCGTCGCCAGGCGTAGGAAGCATCGTCCCCTGCGTCCGGTGGATCACCTGGATTGTTCTCGGCCAGCCAGGCCCGGAGCTCGTCGCGGAACGCGGTCTCCTCGGCGGTGAACGTCAGGTCCATGGTTCCTCCTTCGGGGAGGCGAGCCGCACGGCGCAGCCCACCAGAACATCCTCGAGCTCGACCGCCCGTCTGCCGGCCCGGACATGGGCTCGGGTCAGCTCGTGCACGCCCGCCGCGAGCATGTAGAGCGCCGCCTCCGGGACGGCGACGCCCCCGCGGGCGAAGCTGGCGCCGTAGCGCCGGGCGAAGCGGCGGATGGCTGCGTCGCGCTCCGCGGCGACTGGCGCCCACTCGAGCAGGTAGACCCGTGCGAACAGCGGCTCCTCGTCAAAGGTGTGAAGGTAGGCCCGGAGACCGAGCCGGACCTCCCCACGCCAGTCGGCGGCCGTCCGGATGGCGTCGCTCACCCGCGCTGCGAGGACATCCAGTCCGAGCCGGTAGGCGGCGGCGAGACAGGCTTCCTTGGATTCGAACAGCTCGTAGAAGGTGCCCCTGGAAACGCGGGCGAGCCTCACCGCATCGGCCACCGTGGCCGCCTCATACCCCTTCTCCGCCACCACCCGAACCATCGCGTCGAGCAGCTTCGCCCGCTGTGGCCGTTCGCTCAGCAGCGGCTCGAGCTCCGGATGCGCGGTGACCAACGACCCTTCCACTGGCCGCCCATCGTACCTCAGAGGTACGGATGGCGTACTTCAGGGGTTGTGGGAGATAACTTGGCCTATTCCGAAGAAATCGCCCACTCGACGCCGCTAACCCCCCGCCCGCGCCTCCCCGGCTCGCAGCAGCCGTTCGCGCAGCTCGCCTGCGACCTCGGGCGAGGGGTCGAAGGCTTCGATCGACGGCAGCTCGCTCACCGAGCCGAGCCCGAACAAGCGGAGGAAGAGGTCGGTCGTCCGGTAGAGCACGGCCCCGAACTGCGAGCGGCCGGATTCCTCGATCAGGCCGCGCTCGAGCAGGGTGGCCGCGGCGGACTCGGCGTTGACCCCGCGGATGCGGGCGATCTCAGGTCGGGAGACCGGCTGGAGGTAGGCCACGATGGCCAGCGTCTCGGCCTGGGCCGGGGTCAGCGGGGGCGTGCGCGGCCTGGCCAGCAGGCGGCGCGCGGCCGGCTCGGCGTCCGGATGGGTCGAGAGGACCCAGCCGCCGGCGAGCTCGCGCAGGACCAGGCCGCGGCGCTCGAATTCGTAGTGCTCACGGAGACGCTCGAGGCCCGTCACCACGTCGGGCAGCTCGCTCTCGAGCGCCCCGGACAGGGCCTGCGCCGACACCGGATCGGGGCTCAGGAAGAGCAACGCCTCGAGCCTGGCCTCGATGCCGAGGCTCATCCCGCCCCCCCGGCGGCCACCGCCCCCCCAACCGGAGCCCGTGGCTCGATCCGGATCTCCGAAAACGGCTCCTCCTGCACCCAGGTCAGCTCACCCTGCTTGTAGAGCTCCAGCAGCGCGAACAGGGTCACGGCGACCGTCACCCGATCCGCGCGGGGCACCGCCTCGTCGAAGGTGAAGCTCCCGCGCCTGAGCAGCTGGCGCAGGTGGGCCAGACGCTCCCCCACCGACACCTTCGGCGCCGCCATGTGGCGGACATCGACCGCCGGAGGGAGCCGGAGCAGGTCTCCGAGCGCCGCCGAAAGCCGGGCGGGCTCGTACACGGCATGGGCGTCCTCGAACCTGGCCCGCCGCAGGAACGCGGGGAGCGGCGCCGAGCGGAAGCGGTGTCCGCTCTGCTCGGCCAGGCGGCTCACGAGATGCTCGGCGATGGCGCGATAGCGGTGGGCGTCGAGCAGTCGCGCAAGGAGCTCGTCCGCCGCCTCGGTCGGGTCGAGCTCGATCAGCTCCTCCTCCTGGCCGGGGAGAAGCAGGCGCGACTTCAGCTCGAGCAGCGCCGCGATCAGAACCAGGAACTCGGTGGCCGCGTCGAGGTCGAGCTGACCGCTGCGCTCCAGGTGGTCGACATAGGCGATCACCACCTCGGCCAGGTCGACCTCGAGCAGGTCGATCTCCTCACGCAGGATCAGCGTGAGGAGCAGGTCGAAGGGCCCCGCGAACACGTCGAGGTCGAGCTCGAGGGCGGCCAGCCGCATCGAGTGCAGGCTACTGCCCGGCGCGGATCCCTCGGAACCCCATGGCCTCGCGCACGTCGTGCAGGACCGGAGCGGCCAGCGCCCGGGCCTTTTCCGCTCCCTGCGCGAACACCCGCTCCAGCTCCGCCTCATCGCGCCGGATCTCCTGATAGCGCTCGCGGACCGGGGCCAGGTAGGCGATCACCGCCTCGGCGACCGCCTGCTTGAGCGCGCCGTAGCCTGCTCCGTCGAACTGACGCTCGACCTCCTCAGGCTCTCGCCCGGCGGCGACGGCCAGGATGTCGACCAGGTTCGACACGCCCGGCTTTTCCGGGGCGCGCCTCACCTCGGCGCCGGAGTCGGTGACGGCGGAGCGGAACTTCTTGGCGATCGCGCTCGGCTCGTCGAGCACATAGATCGTCCCCTGCTCGCTGCCGCCGGTCGTCGACATCTTCCGCTCGGGGTCCTGAAGGTCCATGATCCTCGCCCCCACGGTCGGATACCGGCCCTCGGGAACCACGAGGACCTCGCCGAAGCGAGCGTTGAAGCGCTCGGCGATGTCCCGCATCAGCTCGACGTGCTGGCGCTGGTCATCGCCTACCGGGACCTCGTGCGTCCGGTAGGCCAGCACGTCCGCAGCCATCAACACCGGGTAGAAGAACAGCCCAGCCGATGTCAGCTCCCGCTGCGCCGCCGACTTGTCCTTGAACTGGTGCATGCGCTGGAGGTCGCCGTACGCGGTCGAGCTCGAGAGGAGCCACGTCAGCTCGGTGTGCTCCTGTACGTCGGACTGGCGCAGGAACACGCAGCGCGCCGGGTCGAGCCCCGCCGCGAGCAGGATCGCCGCGGTGTCGTAGACCGAGCGGCGTAGCGCCTCAGGCTCGTAGGACACCGTGATCGCGTGGAGATCGACGACGCAGTAGATGCCCTCGCCGCGATCCTGCCCGGTCACGTACTGGGTGATCGCTCCGATGTAGTTGCCCAGGTGCTTGCGCCCGGTCGGCTGGATGCCGGAAAAGATCCGCATTCGAGCCGCAGGCTACTTCGCCAGGGCCTGAGCGCGCGGGGGTGTCCCGGGAACCGCGCGGCCACCCGG
This sequence comes from Solirubrobacteraceae bacterium, assembly GCA_035308915.1. Classification (GTDB taxonomy): domain Bacteria; phylum Actinomycetota; class Thermoleophilia; order Solirubrobacterales; family Solirubrobacteraceae; genus Palsa-465. The sequence continues at coordinate 8,560 of DATGFT010000003.1, read as the reverse complement.
CCGGCGGTCACGCCGTAGCAGCGAGGCGGCAACCACGCCGCCCACGAGTCCGAACAGGTGCCCCTGCCAGGAGATCCCGTGGTGCGGGACGAGGCTGGCCAGGAGCGCGCCACCCCAGATCACGCCGACGACGAGCCCGACCAACACCTCCCGGATGCTGCGGTTGAAGAACCCCCTGGCAAACAGGTAGGCCGCGTAACCGAAGACGACGCCGCTGGCCCCGATCGTCGGCACGTTCGCGGGCGCCACCAGCCATGTCCCGAAACCGCCAACCAGAATCACGATGAGCGTCACCGCGGCGAGCCGGGCCGCTCCTCGCAGCGCGATGATCAAGCCCATGAACACGAACGGAATCGTGTTTCCGATCAGGTGGGCAAAGCTGGCGTGGATGAATGGCGCGGTGAGGATCCCCCACAGGTGACTGACCCGCCGGCCGTAGATGCCGTCGCCGTCGAGTCCGTTGGAGTCGATCGTGTTGATGACCTCGACGACCCACATCAGCAGGACGACGCCCAGCAGAAGCGTGATCCCCTCGCGCCGAGCCCGGCTTCGACCCGGGCGCCGAGTCCTGGAGTGCATTGAGGCCGACGTCTCGCTCACAGCTGAAGGTTAGGGCTCAGCCTCGAGCGCCTCGAGCGCCACGGCCAGCGCCACCTGCGCGCGCTCGGCCAGGGACTCGGCAACCACGAACTCCTCCGGCGTATGCGCGCCGCCGCCGCGCGGCCCCAGGCCGTCGACGGTCAGAGGTATCGAGTTCGCGAAATGGCTGGCATCGCTGGCGCCGCCCCGGGACGCCGCCACGATCGGCCGTCCCACCTTTTCCGAGGCTCGCTCGAGCAGTCTCGCCGTCGCCTCGCGGGCGTCCATCCCCGGCCACACCCGCTCAAGACGCGCCTGCACCCCGACGCCGTCGATCTTGGCGGGGACCGCGGCCAGGACGCGCTGAAAGCTCTCGGAGCGCTCGGCGCGAATGTCGAAGATCAGCTCCCCTTCCGCGGGCACGACGTTGAAGGCTCGTCCGGAGCGGACCACGGTGGGCACGACGCTCAGGCGCTCGGCGCCATCCGGCTCGTGGAGCCGGGTCACCGCGATCGCTGTCTGCGCCAGCGCCAGCAGAGCGTTCGCCCCCTGGTCAGGCGCGCTCCCGGAGTGGGCGGAGCGACCGGTCGCCGTCACCCGCAGCGTTCCTGCGGCCTTGCGACGGACGACGACCCCCTCGCCCCCCGGCTCCCGCTGGCCCGCCTCGAAGCACAGGCAGGCGTCGTAGCCGGCGAACGCGGCGGCGTGCACGAAGGGCTGAGTGCGCCACTCCTCGTCGGTGACCAGAAGCAGCGACAGCTCGGCGAACAGCTCAGGTCGAGCGGCGAGCTCGCGCGCCACGCCGAGCGCAATGACCACGCCTCCCTTCATATCCGCGGTCCCGGGGCCGTACAGGCGGTCGCCCTCACGCCGCAGCGGACCATGCGCCTCATGAGCCACCACCGTGTCGACATGCCCCACGAGCAGCATCCGTCGCGTCCCCTCACCATCGATCCGGGCGATCAGATCCGGCGCGCTCTGGGGCGTCGAGCTGGCCACGCGCTCGGTCCGGGCCTGGCTTGGCAGCAGCGCGACGCACACGGCCAGCGCCTCCTCGGCCCCGGGGATATCGCCCGAAGGCGAGGACACGGCGACCAACGCCTCGAGCTCCCGCTCAGCCCGCACGGCAATCTCCTGCGCGGCGGCGGCGACGAACGGGTCCATGCCCGTAGTGTGGCGGGCGGACACGCTCGGCGTCAGAGGGCCTGACGAACCACGGGCCGGCGCGCCGCGGCGGCCTCGTCGAGCCGGCGTACCGGTGTGCTGTGGGGCGCCTGGCGCGCCAGCTCAGGGTCGCCCCTGGCCTCACGAAGGATCTGCACCACGAGCTCAGCGAACCGGTCGAGCGTTTCCCTCGTCTCAGTCTCCGTGGGCTCGATCAACAGCGCTTCGTCGACGATCAGCGGGAAGTACACGGTCGGCGGGTGGACGCCGTGATCGAGCAAACGCTTGGCCAGGTCGAGCGTCTTGATCTGGAGCTCGCGCTTCATCGGCGCGCCGGAGAGTGCGAATTCGTGCATGCACAGCCGATCGTAGGCCGCGGGCAGGTACTCGAGCACCCCCGCGCGCCTGAGCCTGGCCAGGAGGTAGTTGGCGTTGAGGACCGCGACCTCCGAGACCTCCCTGAGCCCGCTGGCCCCGAGCGAGCGGATATACGCGTAGGCGCGGACGAACACGCCGTAATTGCCCTGAAAGCCGCGCAGCCGGCCGATCGACTTGGGGCGGTCGTAGTCGAGGTCGTAGTGCACGCGGCCCGCGCCGTTGGCCGGCGCCGATTCGCGCCGGACGACCTGCGGCCGGGGCAGGAACGGTTCGATCCGATCGGCCACGGCGACCGGTCCCGCGCCCGGCCCTCCCCCGCCGTGAGGTTGCGTGAACGACTTGTGGAGGTTGAAGTGGACGATGTCGAAGCCCATGTCCCCGGGCCGGCAGATGCCCATGATCGCGTTCAGGTTCGCGCCGTCGTAGTAGAGCGTGGCGCCGACCCCGTGGACGATCCGCTCGATCTCCTCGATCCCGGTTTCGAACAGGCCGAGGGTCGACGGGTTCGTCAGCATCAGACAGGCGACGTCCTCGGTGGCCTTGGCCCGCAGGTCCTCCAGATCGACGTTCCCGTGCTCGTCGGTTCCGACCTTGACGACCTCGTAGCCGGCCATCGTTACCGTGGCCGGATTCGTTCCGTGCGCCGTGTCGGGTGTGAGAACCTTGGTCCGCCGCTCGCCTCGGTCCTCGTGGAAGGCGCGGGTGAGAAGGACGCCCGTGAGCTCTCCGTGCGAGCCCGCCGAGGGTTGCAGCGAGACGTGGGGCAGCCCTGAGATCTCGGCCAGCGCCTCCTGAAGACGCCACATCAACAGGAGTGCCCCCTGGGCCCGCGCCGGGTCCTGCAGCGGGTGCAGCTTGGCGTGGCCGGGCAGCGCGGCCACGCGCTCGTGGAGCTTTGGGTTGTACTTCATCGTGCACGAGCCGAGCGGGTAGAAGCCGGTGTCGAGATCGAAGTTGCGCTTCGACAGGCGGTTGTAGTGACGGACGATCTCCGGCTCGGCGACCTCGGGCAAGCGCGGCGGCTGGGCTCGGCGCCGAGAGGCTGGAAGGAGCTCGTCCAGCGGACGTTCGGGCACGTCGAGCTCGGGCGGGGCGAAGGCGCGGCGGCCGGGTTTCGAGCGCTCGAAGATCGTCAGCTCGTCGTCCGCGGCGGCGGAGAACCAGCGGGCAGTCATGCCTTGACCTCGGTCGATCGCCGGTTCGCCGCCACGGCGGCGCCGAGCACCTCAACCAGCCGGTCGATCTGAGCTCTGGTCCGCCGCTCGGTGATCGCGACCAGCAGGCAGTCTGTCAGCTCGGGATAGTCGCGCCCCACGGGGTATCCGGGGTTGATCCCGTGCTCGCGGCAGGAGGCGATGACACGTTCGAGCGGAGCGTCGAGGCGGATCGCGAACTCTCGGATCACCGGCTGATCGTGGAGCAGGCTCACACCTTCGAGCTCGGCCAGTCGGGTCCGGGCATACGCCGTGCGTTGCATCATCAGCTCAACGAGCTCGACGATCCCGGCGCGCCCGAGCCAGCTCAGGTAGATGACGCCGGCCAGGGCGTTGAGGGCCTGGGCGGTGCAGATGTTCGAGGTGGCGCGCTCGCGTCGGATGTGCTGCTCCCGGGTCTGAAGGGTGAGCACGAAGCCGCGCCGACCGTCGACGTCCTTGGTCTCACCGGCGATGCGTCCGGGAACTCGGCGCATCAGCGCCTCGGTGGCGGCGAAGAACCCGAACGACGGGCCGCCGAAGTCGAGCCGGTTGCCGAGACTCTGCCCCTCCCCCACCGCGATGTCGGCCCCGCACTCCCCCGGCGGCTTGAGCAGGGCGAGCGGCAATGGATCACAGGCGCAGATGAACAGCGCCCCCGCAGCATGCGCCGTCGCCGCCAAAGGCTCCAGGTCCTCGACGACACCAAAGAAATTCGGCTGCTGCACGATGACCGCGCTCACGTCCTCGTCGAGCTCGGGAAGCTCGGTCAGCCCGCCCGCCAAGCTCGCCTGCACCACCTCCATCCCCCACCCGCCGGCCATCGTGGCCAAGGTCTCACGGGAGTGCGGGTGAAGAGCCGGGGAGACGACAAACCGCCGGCGACCCTTCTCGAGCTTGGCGACATAGCCGGCCGCACCCACCGCGCTCGGACCTTCGTAGACCGAGGCGTTGGAAACCGGCAGGCCGGTCAGCTCGGAAATCGCCGTCTGGTACTCGAACATCGCCTGCAGGCCACCCTGTGAGATCTCGGGCTGGTAGGGGGTGTACGGCGTTAGGAACTCCGATCGCTGGACGATCGAATCGATCATGGCGGGGATGTAGTGGTCGTACATGCCGCCGCCCAGGAACGAGATCTCGTCCTCGGTGGAGACGTTGGCCTGCGCCAACGCGCGCAGCTCGTCGTAGACCTCCTGCTCGGAGCGGCCGGGGTCGAGCGCGAGCTGCCGCTCGAGCCGTAGCGCACCCGGGATGTCCGCGAACAGATCGTCGACCGAGTCGACGCCGATCTCAGCCAGCATCTCGCGCAGATCGTCGTCGGTGACCGAGGTGTAGCGGGTCACGACAGGGAGGTCTGGTAGTCCGTGGCGCTCATCAACGACTCGGCCTCGGACGGGTCAGTCAGCTTGACCTTGACCAACCAGCCCTCGCCGTACGGGTCCTGGTTGACCATCTCGGGAGTATCGGACAACGCCTCGTTGACCTCGACGATCTCACCGGACAGCGGCGCGATCACGTCGGAAACCGCCTTGACGGACTCGATCTCGGCGTAGGACTGTCCGCGCTCGACCGCGGCCCCCACCGAGGGCGCATCGAAGAACACGAGCTCGCCCAGCGCGTCCTGGGCGTACCACGTGATCCCGAAGGTCGCCGAGTCTCCGTCGACGCGGGCCCAATCGTGCTCCTCGTGGTAGAGGAGGTCCTCGGGGTAGCTGGGTTCGGCCATGCTCAGGCGTCCTTTCGGTACAACGGCTTTCGCTCGACCAGGGCGGGTCGGTTGGTGCCGCGAACGTCGATCTCGAGACGCGTCCCCGGCTCGGCTCGCTCGGAGGGCACGTAGGCCATTCCGATCCCCCGCTCCAAACACGGGGAGAAGGTTCCGCTCGTCACCTCGCCGCCTCCCCGCACCGGATTTCCGGGGCGGGCGATGCCTCGGCCGTCGATCACGAACGGCACCAATTTCTCGCTGGGTCCCTGGGCGCGGGCGGCGGCGACAGCCCCGGCCCCGATGAAGTCAGTCGCCTCCTTGCAGCACCATCCGAGCCCAGCCTCGATCGGCCCGCGCGCCTCCGTCAGGTCATTGCCGTAGAGGGGGAAGCACACCTCGAGCCGCAGCGTGTCACGGGCGCCCAGGCCGGCCGGGGTCGCACCGGCGGCGCAGATGGCGTCCCATACCCGGGGCGCATCGCCGGGATCCAGAAGCAGCTCGACCCCATCCTCTCCGGTGTAACCGGTCCCGCAGACCAGCACGCCGGCTCCGGCGATGGTCCGCTCGCAGCAGTGCATTCGCGAGGGCAGGGAACCGTCGCTCTCTGCCTGGACGGTGCGGCGCGCCTGGGGACCCTGAACGGCCAGCATCGCAAAGCGCTCGGCGATGTCAATCACGTCAACGTCGAACTCCGAGGCGTGCGCCTGCAGCCACTCGACATCCTTTTCGTGGTTGGCGGCATTCGTAACCGTCAGGAACTCACACTCGGCGAGCCGATAGGTGAAGAGATCGTCGAGGACGCCTCCGTCCTCCCGACACAGGACGCTGTACTGCGCTCCCCCTTCGGGGAGGCGCCGGACGTCGTTGGAGAGCATCCGCTGAAGGAAGGCCAGAGCGTCGGGACCCCGGGTCTCGATCTGGCCCATGTGCGAGACGTCGAAGATGCCCGCCTGGCCGCGAACCGCCAGGTGCTCCTGGCGAATTCCGGCGTACTGGACGGGCATCTCCCAGCCCGCGAACGGAACCAGCTTGGCCCCCGCGGCGATGTGGCGGTCATACAGCGCCGTCCGGCGCAGTGCGGAGGCAGTGGAGCTCACACGGTGAGGCTATTACACGGCGTGGCGGCTTCCGGTGAACCGATGGGGGCGACGGCTTGGCCCCTGACTCAGCGTGCAGGGGCGATCTGAACCGTGGAGTGGTAGATGCTCGAGACCACGCCGAACGCCGGCTTGAGTGCCCCATACGGATCGACGAGGCCCTTCTGGACCCAGGGCGGATCAGGCAGCGGGTCACCACCCCCCCACCCGGGCTTGGCCGGGAAATCCTGGACCGGGAAGTACATGGCACCGGAGAGCCAGCTCTTGCTGGCGAACACCCCGAGGTGATACGCGACGGCGTTGGACTGGAACTCGTAGGTGCCCCGCTCTTCGACCGGCCCGTGCCGGTTGCCCTCGAAGCCGAACTCGGTCACGAACAAGGCCTTGCGCGGGTAGCACGCGCGCAAGCTGTCCAGGTAGGGCCCGAGGGCGTCGCGGTCGTCGGTCGTGCCGCCGCCGGCGTCGTACCAACCGAAGTAGTCGTTGTAGCCGAGCACGTCCAGGGGCGCGTAGGCGGACTGGCAGGGCACTCCGGGCCAGCCGGAGATCGCCATCCCCACCGGACGCGTGGGGTCGAGGCGGTGGGCGAACGCAGCCGCGCCCGCGATGTAGTTCGCCTCGGCCGGAGTGGCCGGCGTGGGCAGCTCGTTGCCGATGCTCCACAGCATCACCGACGGATGGTTCTGGTTGCCCACGATGTTGCTCCGGAGGACCGAGTGGGCGTAGGCCTGCCAATGGGGCGAGCCGAGATATTGGCTCTGGACCTGCCACACCGGGATCTCGTCCCAGACCAGGATGCCGGCGCGGTCGGCCATCTCCAGGATCTGGGGGTTCAGCGGGTAGTGCGAGCGGATGACGTCTGACCCGAGTTCCCGCTCCCAGCCCATCAACGCCGCCAGCTGAGACGGCGACAGGGCTCCGCCGGTGACGATGTTCTGCTCGTGGATGAAGGCGCCCCGGAGGTTGACCAGGCGGCCGTTCAAGGTGAGCCGGCCATCGGGCGTGACCCGGATCGAGCGGACCCCGCTGTAGGTCGTGTAGCCGCCCAGGGCGCGCCCGTTGGCATCGGTCAGCGTGAGAGAGGCCCGGTAGAGGCTCGGGTGGCCGGGCGCCCACAGCTGAGGACGGCGGACCACGGTGGACGCCCTCGCAGTCCAGCTGCCGTGAGGCGTGATCCGGGCGCTCCCGAAATCAAGCGTGCGGTGGCCGAAGGATCCCTTCAGATGGACCACCTGGACCGCGCCCGTGACGTTCCTGATCGTCGCCTGCTCGTCGATCTTCGCCGCGCAGGTCGGACACGGCAGCAGCGGCCGCACCTCAACGGTCTGAATGTCTGCCCGCTGGGCGGTGCGCAGATAGACCTCCCGCAGCAGGCCGCCCCAGTTCCACCAGCCCCCCGTGGGACCGGGCGGAAGATCGCCGAGTCCGCGCTGATCGTCGACCCTGATGATCAGCCGGTTGACGCCCGGGCGAGGCCTGAGGTCGAATTCGAACGGTAGGTAGGCGCCGGTGTGCGACCCCACCCGGCGGCCGTTGAGCCAGATGGTGGCTCGGTAGTTGACCGACTCGAAGCGCAGGATCCAGCGTCGCGCGGCCGCCGGGACGTAGCGGGCGAAAGCGTGGGCGGGCAAGGTGAAATCCCGCCGGTACCAGCCGACGTAGCCGAGCATGCTCAGATTCGAGAAGTCACCCGCGTTGTACGCGTTGGGCACGCTGACCGGAGTCCAGCCGTCAGTCGACGCGGTGTCCTGCCACCAGTGCTGGGCCGCGCCGACATCGTTCAGATCGGCGCGGTAGAGCCATGTGCCGCCGAGGAGATAGCGCCCGGTCTGGCCGTCGCGGTAGAGCGCACCGGATGTCGGCGGGGTGGCGGTGTATGCCGGAGCCTGGGCGTGCGCGGCCGGCGCAGCCAGGAGCAGCGCGAGCAGCACCGTGAGCGCGCGCAGGCGAGTGTGGCGGGGCGAGAGCCTCACTTCCCGACGCTCAACTTCAAGGTCACCCGAGCCTGGTTACCGGCCCTGTCGGTCACCAACAGGGTTATCCGGTAGCGGCCGGAGCGGCGATAGGCATGGGCAGCGCTGTGCGCACCCGGCTTCAGCCTGAGCGTGCTCCCGTCTCCCCAGCGGATCACTACCTTCGCCACACCGGAGGCATGGGAGCGCGGCTGCCCCGCCGGCGGATGATCGGCGTAGCTGAGGAGCGCGCGGAGCAGCGCTCCGGCGCGGCGAGCGCCCGTCAGCCTGAGCTTTGCCCGCGGCCGGACCGTGTCGATGAACACCCGCGTGCTCTCGGTGTGGCTTTGCTGGCCGGCCGGGTTCGTCGCGAGTACCTGCCACCGATGTGACCCATCCGAGAGAGGCCGCGCCGCGGTCAGGGAATTGGCCGTGGTCTGGCCCGCGGGTGCCCCGTCCACGCTCAGGGTGTATGTGAACGGCCCCCAC
>DATGFT010000002.1:0-34537 GCA_035308915.1 Solirubrobacteraceae bacterium | reverse complement strand
CTCAGGAGGCCGCCGATCAGACCCAGCGACTTCGGTTCGCTTCGGGGTGCTCCCTTGGGCGTCCCGGTCGTGCCGCTCGTCAGGATCGTGATCTTCGGCCCCTCGCCGGCGCGCGGCGGAGCGCTCCTCTTGCCGCTGGCGATCAATGCGTCGAGCGTGTCATCCGCCTCCTCATCGACCCAGGCCCGGAATCGCCCGCGCGGAGGATCGTCGATGCCCTCGAGGACCTCGCTGTACTCGTCGTCGTAGACCAGGAGGTCGGTTCCCTCACGTTCCGCGACCTCTCGGATCTGCGGGCCCGCAAACGACGTGTTGAGCAGGATGATGCGCGCGCCGCATTTGGCGCCGGCGAACACCGCCTCGAGAAAGCCGCGATGGTTGCGCACGAGAATCGCGATTCCTTCGCCCGGCTCCAGGCCGCGCTCACGCCAGGCGTTGGCGATCGCGTTGGAGTTTTCGTGCAGCTCCTTGTAGCTGATTGCACCCCGCTCGTCGATCACTGCCGTGCGGTCGCCGTATCTGATGTCGCCCACGGCGGGGAGCGAGCCGAGCATCCCGTAGCGCTCCAAGGCCAGCGCCATCTGCGCCAGCCGGTGAGGAAGCTCAATGCCGATCGCACCACTCCGCGCGAGCAGCCCGGCAAAGATCGCCTCGTCCACCCCGCGCTCAGCGAGCTTCACGCCGCCCCTGATAAGTGACCTTGGATCCAGATCCACTTCGTCCTCTCCTCTGCGAGACCAACCTTACGCGACGTCGCATGAGGTTGTGTTTCCTTGACTGAAGCGATCGAAACCGTCGCACCGAACTCGGTTCGTTTTCCGCACCCTGGGTAGAAGGACCGCGATGGTCGGCGAGCTGATCCTGTTGCCCCTGCGCGTGGGCGTCCGCGCTACGCGCCTCTGGCTGCGTGTGGCGGAAGAGACGGCCGCCGTGGCGGCGAGCGCCACCGGGCGCGTGATCGGCCTCGCCGCGTCGCGAGGGTCGGAAGGCCACAGCACAGCCGGCTGGCCGAGCCAGACTCGCGATGACGTTGCTGCTGAGCGGCCACCTCAGAGTCCGCGCGGCAACGGCTCCGCAAGCTCTCAAGAAGCGAGCGTCGGCACCATCGAGCGCGAAGCACCGGCCACCCGCGATAGATGGGTCGCTCCGCCTCCACCCGCGCCGCCGCTCGGAGCACGTCACGTTCCCCCGCCCGAGCCGGTCCATGTCTCTGATGAGCCCGAGCTGGTGGAGGAAGTGGCGGAGCCTGGTGCCGAGGACGGGGCGGGCGCGCAGATCCGTATCGACGAACCCTGGGACGGCTACGGCCAGATGAACGCCAAGCAGATAATCGCCCGGCTGAATGCGGCAACGCCCGCCGCGCTTGCCGCCGTGCAGCTCTACGAGAGCAGCCATCGGCGTCGCCAGACAATCCTGAACGCAGTCCAGCGCGAGCTACGCAGCCCGAACGGCAACAGTTCGCCGAACCAATAGAGAGGAAGATCAAATCGATGCCTGACGGAAACCGCCCGAACGAGCGTGACGCGAAGCTGGTCCAGTGGCTGAACGAAGCGCACGCCAAGGAAGCCGAGCTCGAGGCCGACCTCACGGCCCACATCGCGCTGACCGAGAAGCAGTCGTACAAGAAGCGACTGCGCCAGCACCTGACCGAGACGCGCGATCACAAGCGTCGGGTCGCCCAGCGGATCAAGCAGCTCGGCGGAACCGCCACCTCAGGCCCGCAGGTGCCAGGCGTCCCGGGAGCCGTCGGTGAGGCCGCGGGCAAGGCTGTGGCGGCGGTCAAGGGACAGGTTGGGGCTGCCCGTGCGGTGGTGACCAATCAGGCTGAGACGCATCTGCGCAACGCCCAGGAGGAGCTGCGGGAGGAGCACGTCGAGATGGCGATCTACTCCCGCATCCAAACCTTCGCTGAGGCGGTTGGCGATCGTGACACGGCGCAGCTCGCGAAGTCGATTCGCCGCGACGAGGAGCGCATGGCCAAGTTCCTCAACGCCGAGTTGGGTCGCCTGGTCAAGGAAGTGGTCCGGGCCGAGGTACCGCGTTCGCAACGCGCGACGACGACGCGTCGCCGTTCCACCTCGCGCTCGCGGTCGAGCAGCAGCTCACGCTCCACGGGTTCCCGTTCGACGAGCCGATCGGGTTCGAGCAGCCGCTCCTCCGGCGGTCGGTCGCGGAGCACGTCAGGCAGCCGCTCGAGCAGCCCACGCTCCAGCTCGTCCCGTTCGGGCTCCTCGCGGTCGCGCACCTCGCGCTCGAGTGGCGGCTCGTCCCGCAGCGGCGGCTCGTCCTCCCGCAGCGGCGGGTCGTCCTCCCGGAGCAGCCGCTCGTCCCGCAGCAGCGGCTCGTCCTAGCCCGGCCGTCCCGCCAGTGGGTCCCAGACCTCCATCTCGGGCCCGGACACCTTGGGCACGCTCGAGGTGATCCGCTGCATGAGGTTGTAGAAGCGAGGTAGCTCCGGGTAGACGAGCGGCTTGCCGTTGGTCATGACGGCGCACGACAGCGCCCGCTGCGGGTCGGCCCAGGCGAGCATGTTGGTGAACCCGAGGTGGCCGAAGGCGTGTTGGGTGTCACGCCCAAAGAGGCTGAGGAACGCGGAACCGAGCATCAGCCCATAGCCAAATCGTGTGGGGAAGCCCAGCGTGAGGTCAAGCTCGAGTCGAGACTGCTCGGTGATGGCTCGCCGGACCGTTTGAGGCTCGAGAACCCGGACGCCGTCGAGCTCGCCGCCTCGGCGAAACAGCTCATAGAAGCGCGACAGCTCGTTCGCGGTGGTGACCACGTTCGCGCTGGGAACCACCGCGGTGAGAAAACGCTTGTCCTGACTGAGCTCCACCAGTTGGTCCAGACCGACCCCCAGAGCGCGGGTTATCAGCTGGGAGAGCGGCGGCAGGGTGGGTGGCCCGGTCACGTAGTCGGAAGCGACAGCGTCGACATCATCGGCGGCGACTCCGTAGCTCGTCCACCGAAAACCAAGCGGGCCACGAATCTCCTCGCTCAGTACGGTGGCGATGTCCTTTCCCGTCGCGCGCCGTACAACCTCGGCCAGAATGAAGCCGCCCGAGACGGCGTGGTAGGCGAGGAACTCGCCAGGCTTGCCGACCGGTCTCGCCTCGCATAGCACGTCCAGGAGGAAGTCCTGGTCGTCGACCCTGTCGAGGTCGAACGCCTCACGGGGCATCGCGGCCACCCCGGCCCGGTGAGCCAGGACATGCCCGATGGTGATGCCCTCCTTGCCGTGGGCTGCGTATCTGGGAATGTACTTCGCCACCGGATCCTCGAGCGCGAGCGCGCCCCTTTCAGCGAGGACGTGGACGACGAAAGCCGTCACGGCCTTGGAGCCGGAATAGATCAGAAACGGCGTCCTGGGCGTGACGAGAACAGATTCGCCGTCAGCCCCATCGCCGGGTCCGTTACCCCTGGCGTACCCGATCGCTCGATCGAGAATGACGGCACCGCCAACGCGCAGGCATACCTGCAGCGCAGGATGCACGCGGGCGCGGTATACGGCTATCGCCGCCTCCCAGATCCGTTCCACCACCGAGGCATCTAAGCCCGCCTCCTCGGCCGGGGCCTCGGCGCCGACAGCGGTTACCGCCTCGAGGTCATCCGGCAGCTTGACGCGGCGGAGGGGATCGGGAAGCCCTAACAGTCGGGACAGCGCTGACCCTTATTCGTTCGAGTAGGTCCCGATCAGCCGCGCCTGCTCGATCACGTGGTCCTCAATCTGCGCAAGCAGCGCGCGCCGGTCGAGTCCGGGCGGCAGGTCCAGGTTCTGGTCGAGGGCGTAGACCCAGAAGTAGTAGTGGTGGGGTCCGTGACCCGCAGGCGGAGCAGGCCCCATGTACCCCTCCTCGCCCATCGAGTTGAGCCCCGCCACGACGCCGGCACCACCTTCGGGGAGACTCGTCGTGGCGGCCGGGATCCCGTAGGCAACCCAATGGGTGAAGCCATCGACAAGCGGGGCATCGGGATCGTGGACAACGATGGCGAAGGCCTCGGTCCCCTCGGGCGCGCCCGACCATTCAAGCGGGGGCGCAACATTCTCGCCGTTCGTCGTGAACTTGTCCGGAATCCGCTTGTGGCCCTCAAACGCAGGGCTCTTGATCCTGAGATCGGCAACGTTGAGCTTCTGTGGCATGTCTGCCTCCTACCCGGGCGAAGTGATGGCTAACGGCAGCATGACGCAACGCCAACTGCCCTGACGAGCCTTCGAAATGCGCAATCTGCGAACTTCACTTCCCGTCCAGTCCGGTCCGTGTCCTACGTTCTAGGGCGTGAGTGGGCGCCGAAGTGGAAGTCTCCCCGTGGGCAGCCGCGGTCGCCGACCCTCAGCTCCCCGGGTCGCGCTGATCGCCGCCGTCAGCGCGATCCTGATCAGCCTGGCCGGTGGGGGTGAGGCGTTCTGGTTCTGCGTGCCGGCCGCTCTGCTGGCGAGCTCGTTGGCTCCTACCCGCACCGATGCCACTCTGAGCGCCGCAGCAGTGGTGGGGGTGAGCGCCCTCCCGCTTACAGGTTGGCTGAATACCGCCCCGGTTCCCTCACCGCTCCTGAGTCTCCTGATCGTCGCCCTGACGGTCGCCCTTTCGATCGCGGTGCGGGAACGCCTCGAGCGTGAACGTGAAGCGCTTCGGAGCGTCGCCCTGAGCGACCCGCTAACCGGCATCGCCAATCGACGGCTGCTGCTCAGCCGTGCGGACTATGAAATCGCCCGCCATCAGCGAACCCGCCACAGCTTCGCGCTGGTGATCCTCGACCTCGACGGCTTCAAGCTGCTCAACGACCGGTTCGGGCACCCGGCCGGCGATGAATTGCTGTGCGATGTGGCAGCCGCCCTGACCCACGCGATGCGGGCACAGGACACCGTGGCCCGGCTCGGCGGAGACGAATTCTGCGTGCTCGCCCCCGAGACGGATGGCCCGCGGACCGTACCGCTGGCCCGGCGGATCGCCGAGACCGTTGGCGAGGCGACGGCCGGGGTGGAGGCGTTGAGCGCGAGCGTCGGCGTCGCCATCTTCCCCGAGGACGGCGCGAGTGCGACCGCACTGCTCCAGGCGGCGGATGAGCGCCTGCTCTTGGCCAAGCGCGAGCGATCAGCTCGCCGGGCGGCCCGGCGCGCGGCGTAGACCGTCCCGCCTATCCGGGGCAAGTGGGCGGTGCCTGGCTCGAACAGGCGACCTCCTGCTTGTAAGGCAGGCGCTCTACCAGCTGAGCTAACCGCCCCCAGGCTGATGGTATAGGCGGACCGGGGCCGATCCCGAGAAGCGGTCCAGTGTTGACCGCTTGGTCGATAGGTCACAATCGGGATCCACTCTCTTCCCACTCCCCAGAGCGCAAACAGCAGCGCCCTCAGATAACCGCCCAGCCCCTGCCCAGACGCGATTCCCATGTCCAGGCGGAGCATGCAGACGGGCCCGGGCGAAAAGCGTCAGATCGAATCCCCAAGGAGGCGCTCGAGGTCGTGCAGGCACTGGTCGTTGTCCCGGAACTGGACGGCCTTCATCCCGGCCGCCCGGGCACCATCCACGTGAGCGGCGGTGTCGTCGACGAACACGCACCCGTCAGCCGGAACCCCGAGGCGCCGGCAGACGATGCCGTAGAAGCGAGAGTCGGGCTTGAGCAGCCCCTCCTCGTGGGAGTAGACGACCACATCGCACATCTCGCCAAACCCATACCGCTGCTCCTCACGCTCGCGCGCCCCGACGAAGCTGTTGCTGAGGATGCCGGTGCGGTAACGCGGTCGCAGCCGCTTGAGGTAGTTCGCGAGCTCCTCGTTCAGGCTCCCGAGGTACTCGGCCCAGATGTCGTCCATCAGCGCCTGAACATCGTGGCTCGCGAGCTCAAGGGCGTGGCCGATTCCGGCCTCAACCTCGGGCAGTGACATCCGGCCGACGGACCCAGCAGCGAACACCGGTTCCAACCGCGCCTCAAATTCGCCTTCGTCGAGGTCGAGGCGCGCCGCCCAGCGCTCCTGCCACCCGGTTGGAGGCGTCAGCTCCAAGACGCCGCCGATGTCGAAGATGACGGCCTCGGTCCGCACCAGATCGAGGCGAACCGGGGTCGGTAGCTAGCGCGCGATCTCGCCCGCGGTCAGCGCGGCGAGCCCAGCTTCCACGGCCTCGGCGAGCTGATCGAAGTGCTCCGGCGTCGCCGTCAAGGGTGGCGACACCGCAACGGCGCGGGCCTGTGGGCGGATCAGAACCCCGGCCTCCCGGGCGCCGGCGACCACGCGCGCAACCGCGCCGGGCTGGTGCTCGAGCACCTCAGGCGCCAGTTCCACCGCCGCCAGCATGCCCACGCCGCCCCTGACCTCGGCCACGCTCTCGTGCGCCTCGAGGGGCTTCATGGCCTGCAAGAGATCGTCCTCGAGGTCCTGGCCACGCTCGAGCAGCCCGTCCGTGGCGAGCAGGCGGATGTTGGCCAGCGCAGCGGCGCAGCAGGTGGCATGGGCTGAGTAGGTCGGACCGTGCCGGAACACCGGCGCACCAGGGCCCTGCCAGAAGGGCTCGGCGACTCGGTCGGAGACGACCACGCCACCGAGCGGCAGGTACCCGCTTGTGACTCCCTTGGCGAACACGATCATCGCCGGCTGGATTCCCCAGCGCTCGACCGCAAACCAAGTTCCGAGGCGGCCAAAGCCACAGATCACCGCGTCGGCGACCAGGAGCACGCCGGTGCGCTCACACAGCGCGGCCAGGCCCTCCATGTATCCGGGTACCGGCGGGTAGACGCCGCCGGCTCCGATCACCGGCTCGACGAACACGGCCGCCACCCGCTCTGGCCCCACTCGCTCGATCTCGGCCTCCATCGCCTCGAGGGAATCGTGCGGGACCTGAAGCGTTTCCACCTGGGGGCCGAACCCGGTGCGGTTGGCCGGGATTCCGGCCAGAGCGGTTCCGAAACCGTGGGTTCCGTGATAGCCCTCGGTGCGACTGATCAGCAGCGTTCGATCCGGCTCGCCGACCTCGAACCAGTAGCGCCGGGCAAGCTTGGCCGCGGTGTCGATCGCATCGCCGCCGCCCGAGACGAGAAAGATCCGTGAGGGCATGGGCGCGAGATCGGACAGCGTGGCCGCCAGCTCACGCGCGGGGAGGTTGGAGAAATCGCCGAAGGCCGAATAGGCCTCGAGCTCCTGCATCTGGGCGGCAACAGCGGCGGCGATCTCACGGCGGCCGTGGCCGACATTCGCGTACCAGAGGCTGGCCGTACCGTCGAGGTAGCGCCGGCCGTCGCGGTCCCAGACCCAGACGTCCTCACCTCGCGCGATCACGAGCTCGTTGTCCTTGACCGAGCCCATGTCGGCGAACGGGTGCCAGAGCCGCGTATCTCCGCCGATGCTCATCTCGGCCTGGACTCTAGCCGCCGCAGCCGGCGGGCGGGAAAATACTGGAAGCCATGCACCGACCTCACGGTTGAGCACAAGCTGCTTCGGGCCTTGGCCAGGTGCGTGTTCTCCGTCTCCGGCGATCCGGCCGTGGATTGATTTGCGCCGCAGCGCCGCCGCATGAGTTAATAGGTCCGCACCGGAGGCAGCGGAGCACAACCAGGGGGAGCAGATGGCAACACCGGGATCAATCGTCGTGGGCACCGACGGCTCGCCCAGAGCCGAGCGAGCGGTACACCGCGCAGGCGAGCTCGCGAGCGCGCTCGGCGCCAAGGTCCACGTCGTGAGCGGTTACCGCCCGGGTCCGGTTGGCGTGTGGACGACAGCGGCCAGCGGAGCGCTCGCTCCGACCGAGATCCACGACGACGGGGAGACGCGGGCCCTCGCCCAGAGGTGCGTCGACCGTGCGCAGGAACGCCTGCGAGAGCTTGGGGTGGCCAGCGAGGCTCACGTGTTCTCCGGCGAGCCCGCGGAGGCGCTGATCCACGTCGCCGACGCGGAGGCGGCCCAGATGATCATCGTCGGCAACCGGGGCATGACGGGGGCGCGACGCGTCCTCGGATCGGTGCCAAACCACGTCTCCCATCACGCCCGGTGCGACGTGCTGATCGTCCCTACCGACGAGCCCGCAACGGCTTGACGGAAGGCCTCGGCGGTTAGCGCTCGGTCCGCGGGGGCGGGGCCGGCGAATCGAGAAAGCGCGTCAGGATCTCCCGCCACTCGCCGGGTCGGTCCAGGTGCAGATCATGCCTGGCCTCCGGCAGCTCGGCCAGTTGCGCAGTCGGCAGAGCCGCGACCATCGCGCCGGCAACCTCGGCTTCCAGCAATCCCTGGCCGGCTCGGACGACGAGCGTGGGGCAACGTATGCGTTGCCAGTCGGCCCAGTTCGGCTGCGCGCTGGCCGCCAGCAGGGTCTCCACCATCACCTCGACGTCAAAGCGCGGCCACCAACCATCGGCGCGCTGCTCAAGCCCCGCCGCCCATGCCTCGCCAGCCAATCGGCCGCCAAACCGTTCGGCAAAGAATGCTTCGGCATCCGGTGGAGAAGGAAACGGCACCGGCCACGCTCGGAGCGCCGCGCCGATATCCCGCGCCGCAGCCTCGGCATCCTCACCGTCTCCAACCGGACTCGCCTCGACCACGACGAGACTCCGTACCAGGTCGGGGCGCTCCGCGGCCAGCGAGATCGCGGTGAGCCCGCCCAATGACTACCCGATCACGACAACCGGCGCCAGCTCGAGCGCCTCGATCACGAACGCGGCATCAGCAACCAGCGCTTCACGTGAGAGATCCGGAGGAAAGCGTTCGCTGTGCCCGCGGCCACGAGCATCGAGCGCGACGACGCGGCAGCGCGTAGCCAGCCACGACGCAGTCTCCGCCCATTCCTTGCTGTGCCCGGCGAGTCCGTGGAGCAACAGGACCGCCAACCCCTGCCCCCCAAAGTCCCAGAAGGCCAGACGCACACCGGCACGCTGCAAGATCCGACACTCGGCCACGCCGCGCCATGATGTCGGACCGGTGTTCGTGTGAGTGAGAAGAGCCTGCAATAAGAGGGGTCGGGAGGAGTTGGCCTCGACTACGGCGGCTGATATAACGCGGCCGCATCTGATGAGGACGCTCGCATGCTCGACCGGTTAAAACGCCGAATCGGTCCAAAAGTGAGCCTGCCGCTCGTTGGCGCGCGGCATGTGGAACCTTCAGCAATCGCCTCGCTTGACGACGACCCTGCTGGGGCATCCGAGAGGCTCCTTGATATCGCCGAGGCCGCCATCCGCGTTGCTCGGAACGTCTCCATGGCGTCGATCAGCGACCGGATTCAGGAGGGCCCGAAGTACCCAGACGTGTGGCCAGGCGAGCACTACAAGCTTCTCGCCGCCCTAGTGAATGTGACCGGCGCCGAGCGAGTGATCGAGATCGGCACCTATCAGGGGCTCGGAGCCCTCGCGCTTCTGCAAACGCTTCCGGCCGGTGGCCAAGTCCTGACCTTTGACATCGTGCCGTATCGGGAGATACCGGGGCACGTATTGCAGGCTGGCGACTTCCGCGACGGTCGCCTCATGCAAGTGATCGCCGACATCACGACCGACGACGGATTCGCGGAGCACTGCGTCGCATTGCGCGAGGCGGACCTGATTTTCGTGGACGCCGCGAAAGACGGCCGACAAGAGCGCGTGTTCCTACAGCGCTTCGAAGAAGTCGGCTTCGATCGGCGCCCTCTGGTCGTCTTTGACGACACACGGCTCCCCAACATGCTTCAAATCTGGCGCGAGATCCGTCGCCCGAAACTGGACCTCACATCGTTTGGGCACTGGTCAGGCACGGGCCTTGTTGACTATGCCTGAGCGCACTCAGGGTAGTTGATCGCCTCAACGTCAACTCTTGGTTCCTGTGGCACTCGGGCCTATGCTCGCTCGGGTGATTGACCCAGACGGACCCCGCGCCGATTCTGCCCCCATCCGCCTCGAAGGAGGTCGTCAGCCAGCTGCCACGGCCGTGTTCGTACCGACTGGGCCGGGCGTCGAACATCGTCGGGGCCTGTGGGACATTCTCGAAGCGCTGGCGGTTTACGAGCCTGAGACTCGCGAGGTCCTCGTCATATGCGACGGTCCACTGGGACCTATATCTCAGCTCCCGGCGTCATCAACGATCCCCGTTGAGATAATCCCCCACCCCCGAGCTGGGCGCGGGAATCCGCTCTACGGGGGCGACTGTGCTGTAACGATTGAAGCGCTGCGGGTCCTCGCTTTGGACCTCCCGGACTTGGTTGTGCGCCTCGATACCGACGCTCTCGTGATCGGTCGTTGCTTTGGGCGTTTGGCTGAGTTTCTTGGGGCACACCCGTCGGTCGGGATTGTCGGCGCGTACCGCAAGGGCGATCAAGTCGTCGGTGTTGCGCGGGCAGCGAAGCGCCTAACACACCCGATCGCGCTGTACCGGGATCCTCCGGCTGGCCACCCTCATCTACTACAGCTGGCGCTCGGCTCGAACAGCCGCGTGCGAACGTGGCTGCGACGCGCCGAAAAGGCTGGATGGGAGGCTGGTACGCACTGCCAGGGTGGCTCGCTAGCGGTCTCGCCTCGTTTGCTCGCAGCGTTGCAAGATGCAGGGCTCCTCGACCGGCCCAGCGACTGGTTGTCCGTTCCCCTACCTGGCGACGTGATGCTCGCCGCGCTAGCCGTTGCTTTAGGCTTTGAGTTGGCGGATCTCTCTCAAGCTGGCGAGCCGTTCGCTGTCGAGTACGGGCGACTCCCCGACTGCCCTGCGGAACTGGTCGCGAGTGGTCGCTGCCTGATCCACTCCTTGAAGGGGGATCCCGTTGGACGCAGCGAGGCCGAATTGCGGATTTTTTTCGCCGAGGGTCGATCGCGCCAGCGCTGATTCCAGAGCGTCGCTTCATGCTTGTTCACGCGGCCGCGTTCCCCGCCCAGGCTATGCGGCGTGCGCCTACGCGAACGGCGGGTACGTACGTAGGTAGGAGGTCGAGATAGGTAGCGAGGTACGGAGGTACCCCCAGCCGGATTCGAACCGGCGATCTCCTGCGTGAAAGGCAGGCGTCCTAGGCCACTAGACCATGGGGGCGAGGGGTCGGAAGAGCAGCTTCTATGCTGGGCCGCGGGCCGCTGGCGTAACGGTAACGCACGAGCCTTTTAAGCTCCGAGATCCGAGTTCGACTCTCGGGCGGCCCATGGTCTCGACCACCGGTCCGTCCGGTAGGTTTGCGAACATGTGTTCCTACTCGAGCATCGCCCAATCGTGATCCGCGCAGGGCGCCCGCCCGCGGTGAACCGGCTTCAACCGATCCGGGAACAGGAATGCCGTCGCCACGGCCTCACGGAGTTCGCGTGGTACTCCGACCGCAAGCGCGGCGGCCGCTGGCGTTGCAGGCGCTGCATCGGTGAAGCGGTGACGAGAAGGCATCAACGGGTGCGGCGCACCCTGATCGAGGAGGCCGGGGGTCAATGCGCTCTCTGTGGGTACGACCGCTGCGTTCTCAGCCTCGCCTTTCACCATGTCGACGCGGCGACGAAGCTGTTCGCGATGACCACGTCATCCGGAAAATCCCTGGCGGCGTACCGAGAGGAGGCGAGAAAGTGCGTGCTGCTATGCAGCAACTGTCACGGCGAGGTTGAGGCCGGGCTGGTAGCCAGCCCGCCAGCCGGCGCGAAGTTTCGCTCTCACCTCCCTAGCCCACGTACGCCCCCGCCTCGATCTCGACCAGCATCCGCGGGTCGTAAAGGGCGCTCACCTCGACCAGGCTCATGGCCGGGCGCGTGTCGCCGAACGCCTCGGCATGCGCTCGTCCCACCTCATCGCCACGGGAAACGTCGGTCACGTAGATCCGCGTCCACACGACGTCTTGCAACTGCGCCCCCGCGCGCCCGAGTTCATGCCGGAGCTTGCGCAGGATCTCCGCCGTCTGCTCATACGGCGTCTGACCCAGGATCACGCCCGATGGATCGACCGAGGTCGTGCCCGCGGTGAAGACCCAGCCGCCGGCGCTCACCACGCGGCTGAAGCCGTTGGCCTTCTCCCACGGCGACGGCGGGTCGCCCGGCAACCGGGAAACGTCACCCACGCGCCCGCCCCGGAGCCGGGATCAATGTCTGAAGTGGCGGCGGTTGGTGAACACCATCGTGCCGCCGGCCGCGTCGACGGCGTCGATCACGTCCTGGTCGCGCACCGAGCCGCCGGGCTGGATGATCGCCCCAACCCCGGCCTCGAGTGCCAGCGTCGGGCCGTCAGCGAACGGGAAGAAGGCGTCCGAGGCCATGATCGAGCCCGTGAGCTCGACCCGAGCCTTCTCCACGGCAAGCCGCACCGCATCGACCCGGCTCATCTGCCCGGCCCCGATGCCGAGCGTGCCCCGGTCGCGGGAGATCACGATCGCGTTGGAGCGAACGTGCTTACACACCGTCCAGGCAAACTGGATCTCGGTCCATTCGGCCTCGGTGGGCTGGCGCTTGGTGACCACGCGCATGTCCTCACGCTCGTCGAGCGCCGCGTCGCGATCCTGGACGAGCACCCCGCCCACCACCTGGCGAACCACCTGCTCGCTGGTTCGCCAGGCCCGCGGCTCACGGTTGTCGAGAACCCGGAGGTTGCGCTTGGCGGATAGAACCTCGAGCGCATCCTCCTCGTAGCCCGGCGCGAACAGGACCTCGACGAACTGCTCCGCGATCGCCTCGGCGGTGGCCCGGTCCACGCGCTGGTTCAGGCAGATGACACCACCGTAGGCCGACAGTGGGTCGCAGTCGAACGCCCGCTGGTAGGCCTCGACGCCGGTGTCCCCGAGCGCCGCTCCGCACGGGTTGTTGTGCTTGACGATCACGCACGCCGGCCGCGGCAGCTCGCCGAGCAGAAGCCGCGCAGAATCGAGATCCAGAAGGTTGTTGAACGACAGCTGCTTGCCCCCAAGCTGCGCCACCATCGACATCACGTGGATCCGCGTCCCCACCCGCGAGTAGAAGGCGGCGCGCTGATGCGGGTTCTCGCCGTAGGAGAGATCCATCACCTTCTCGTAGGCCCGGACCATGAGCGGCGGGAAGTCCTCCCGCTTCTCCTGGAACCAGCGCGCGATGGCGGCGTCATAGCGCGCGGTGTAGGCGAACGCCTCCGCGGCCAGGCTCTCCCGCGTCCCCGGCGAGAGGCGGCAGTCAGATTCACGAAGCTCCGCGAGCACGGCGTCGTAGGACTCGGGGCTGACGATCGGCGCCACGAAGGCGAAGTTCTTGGCCGCCGCGCGGATCATCGTCGGGCCACCGATGTCGATGTTCTCGATCGCCTGCGCATCGTCCACCCGCCGCCCTCCGACCACCCGCTCGAACGGGTACAGGTTCACGCACACGAGGTCGATCAGCTCGACGTCGTGCTCGTCTGCCGCCCGCATGTGGCTCGGCTCGTCGCGCACGGCCAGCAGTCCGGCGTGGAGCTTGGGGTGAAGCGTCTTCACCCTTCCATCCATGATCTCGGGAAAGCCGGTGAGGTCGGACACCTCCCGCACCGAGAGGCCCGCCGTCGCGAGCTCCCGCGCCGTGCCGCCGGTCGAGACAAGCTCGACGCCGAGTTCGGTGAGGCCACGCGCGAACTCCACGATCCCCGTCTTGTCGGAGACGGATAGGAGCGCTCGCGCGACCCTGACCTCGCCCTCGGTGGTGCCGGCGGCGGCTGACGAGCCCTGCTCCATTCCCATGCGACTCTACCGGGCCACCCTGACGCCCCGGCCTACCCCTCTCCGGCGCCACCCTGACGCGGCGCCTACCCCTCTACGAGCACGCGCCGCGGGTTCTCGGGGTCCACCCGCACCGCCCCGGAGGCGATCAGACGCACGGCCCGCGGAAGGAGCTCGTGCTCGATCGGCTGGAGGCGCTCCATCACCTCAGCCGGCGTGCGCACGTCCGAGAGCTCGAGCGCGCGCTGCAGGATGACCGGCCCGGTGTCGACCCCCTCGTCGACAAAATGAACCGTCACCCCGAACACCTTCACCCCGTAGTCAAGCGCCTGCTGAACCGCGTGCAGTCCGGGGAACGCCGGAAGCAGCGCCGGGTGGACGTTGATCACGCGCCCGCGAAAGCGGGCAAGGAAGTCCGGCGAGAGGAGCTGCAGGTAACCCGCCAGAACCACGAGCTCGACGTCTCGCTCGACCAGCCACTCCGCCATCGCCGCATCCCGCCGAGCACGGTCGGCGAAGGTGCCGGACGAGAACACTCGGGTCGTGACTCCCGCCGTCTGCGCTCGCGCCAGCGCCGGCGCGTCGGCCTTGTCCGATCCCACCGCCACGACGGAGATCCCATCGCGCCCATGGACCTGGTCGAGCAGCGCCTGCAGGTTCGTCCCCGCGCCGGACGCGAGAACGCCGACCCTCATGGACCTGCGGGAGAAAACTTGGATATAGCCAAAGTTTCCTCCCAGACGACTCCGCCGCGAGCGGGGCGGCGGCCCGCCCGGACGCCGCGGGCCCGCCTCAAGCCCGGACGAGCGGCAGCTCCGCCTCCAACGCGTGCTTGCCGTTCGCCTCGTCGGTCCCGGCCAGCGGGTACTCGCCGCTGAAGCAGGCGTCGCAGTGCGTCTCACGAGTCACACCCACCGCCTGGTAGACGCCCTCCAGCGACAGGTAATGCAGCGAGTCGGCTCCCAGCTCGGCCGCGACCTCCTCCACCGAGCGCCCGTGGGCAACCATCTCCTCGCGCGTCGACATGTCGATCCCGTAGTGACACGGATGCTGGATCGGCGGCGCCGAGATCCTCAGATGGATCTCGGCCGCCCCGGCCTCGCGAAGCATCTGGACGATCTGCCGCGTCGTGTTACCCCGCACGATCGAGTCGTCGACCACGATCAGCCGCTTGCCCGCGACGACCTCGGGCAGCGGGTTGAACTTGAGCCGCAGACCGTGCCGGCGTAACTCCTGGCCCGGCTGGATGAACGTCCGGGCGACGTAGCGGTTCTTGATGAAGCCGTCGTCCTGGGGCAGCCCCGCCGCCCGCGCCAGGCCGCGCGCCGCCGGGTTGCCTGAGTCCGGCACCGGGATCACGACATCCGCCTCGACCGGCGCCTCGCGCCACAGGATCTCGCCCATGCGCGCTCGGGCCACCTGAAGCACGGTGCCCGCCATCTTGGTGTCGGGCCGCGCGAAGTAGATGTACTCGAACAGGCAGAAGGCCCTGCGCTCGCCCTCGGCCACCATCCGAGTCCGGAAACCGCCCTCGGTCAGCGTCACCATCTCGCCCGGCTGCACCTCACGCAGATAACGGGCCCCAATCAGGTCAAACGCGCACGACTCAGAGGCGACGCAGTAGGACGGACGCCCCTCCTCGTCCACGATCTCGCCCAGCACCAGCGGGCGGACGCCGGCCGGGTCCCGGAACGCGATCACCGCCTCGTCGGTCATGAGCACGGTCGAGAAGGCGCCCTTCAAACGCGGCACGACCTCGGCCACGGCATCCTCAATCCGCTCCGCGGGGTGCGTGGCCAGCAGGGCGGCGATGATCTCGGAGTCGGAGGTCGAGCTGAACGGAACGCCGCTCTCCCGGAGCTCGGAGTGCAGCTCGACCGCGTTGATCAGGTTGCCGTTGTGCGCCAGCGCCAGGGTCCGCCGGTCGTCACGGACGATCGGCTGGGCGTTCTCCCACTCCGAGGAGCCGGTGGTCGAGTAACGAACGTGGCCGATCGCCATGTCCCCGACCAGCGAGCGCAGGATGTGCTCGTCAAACACCTGGGCCACGAGACCCTGATCGCGAATGGCCATGATCCCGCCCCCGCGCTGCGCGGTGGCGATACCCGCCGACTCCTGCCCGCGATGTTGCAGCGCGAACAGGGCAAAGTAGGACAGACGGGCGACGTCGTGCTCCGGCGCGTAGATCCCGAAGACGCCGCACTCGTCGCGAGGGCCATCGCGATGGTCGCTCACAGAAGACATTGCGCAGTCCCCGGCAGAAGCTGGGCTTTTAGCCTAGCAACGCGGCTCACCCGAATCGCTCCAACCCGCCCTCGAACGCCGTCGTCAGCTCGGCGAGCGCGACGTCGAGCCGGCCGACTACCTCGAGGCGGTCTCCGCCCACGCGACCGATGGCCTGGCCGATCCGGGCCACGACCTCTTCCGGACCCGAGACCACGTACGCGGTGCCAGGCGACTCCCCGAATAGCTCGAAGTCGGCCGGCAGCTCGACCCGCGCCCCGATGCGCCCGGCGATGCAGCACTCGGCCAGCGCGACCCCCAGCCCGCCCTCGGCGATGTCGTGCGCGTTGTGGAGCGCCTCGCTGCGAATCCCATCCCGGACGGTTTCACGCGCGTCACGGACGGCTGTCGCCTTCACGGACGGCAGCGGGCCGCGCGGCGGGCGTCCCATCAGCTTCTCGACCTCAGACCCGCTGAGCGACGGCCTGAACTCACCCACCAGTGCGATCGCGTCGCCATCCCCGGCGAACCCGAGTCGCCCGGCCCGGCGGGCATCGGGGAGCTTGCCCACGATCCCCACCACCGGGGTGGGCAAGATCGGGCCCGCTGGGGCCTCGTTATAGAGCGAGACGTTGCCGCCGACCACGGGGATCCCGAGCGCCTCGCACGCTTCAGCCAGACCCTCCACGGCTTCGGTCAGCTGCCAGGCCACGTGCGGCTTCTCCGGGTTGCCGAAGTTCAGACAGTTCGTCAACCCCAGCGGCTCGGCGCCCACGCAGGCGAGGTTGGCCGCACATTCGAACACCGCCTCCGCCGCCCCCCGGCGCGGATCACAGGCAACGCGCCGGCCGTTGCCGTCGATCGAGACGGCGATCGCGGACCCGTCGGGCAGCATCAGAACCGCGGCGTCCGCTTCCTCGGGCCGGCGGACCGTGCGTGACCCGACGATCGGGTCGTACTGTTCGAACACTGGCCGGCGTGAGGCCACGTTCGGCGAGGCGAGCAGCGCCAGCAAGACCTCGCCCGGCGACTCGCCGCCACTGAGCTTCGGCGGCGGCGCGGGATAGAGCTCGATCGCCGGCTGGATCGGCTCGAGATCGTAGAGCGGGCATTCGTCGACGAGGACCTCGACGGGAAGGTCGGCCACGACGTTGCCGCGGTTGAGCACGCGCAGCCGTCGTCCCTCGGTGACACTGCCGATCGGCGTCGCGGGCACCTCCCAGTGCTCGCAGACGTCCATGACCTCGGCCACGCGCTCGGGCTCGACGACGCAGAGCATGCGCTCCTGTGATTCCGAGATCATGATCTCGAAGGGCTCCATTCCGGGCTCCCGGAGCGGCACGCGGTAGACGTCGATGTCGATCCCCACCTCGCCCTTGCTCGCCATCTCGGAGGCCGAGGAGGTGAGACCGGCCGCCCCGAGATCCTGGAGCGAACTGAGCAGTCCGCGGTCGAGGAGCTCGAGACAGCACTCGAGCAGCTTCTTCTCCGTGAACGGGTCGCCGATCTGGACCGACGGCCGCTTCGCCTCATCGCCCTCGCCGAGCTCCGCCGAGGCCAGGACCGACGCCCCGCCGATCCCGTCCCGGCCCGTGAGCGCGCCGAGCAGCATCAGCACATTCCCGACTCCGACCGCAGCCGATCGGATCAGGCGCTCGCGCGGGGCCAGGCCCAGGCACATCGCGTTGATCAGGCAGTTCTGCTCATACGAGGACTCGAAATAGATCTCGCCACCCACCGTGGGCACGCCGATCGAGTTGCCGTAGTGGCCGATGCCCGCCACCGCGCGCTCCAGCAGGTAGCGCGAGCGCTCGGACCCCTCGGGCTCACCGAAGCGCAGCGAGTCAAGTACCGCGATCGGCCGCGCCCCCACCGCGAACACGTCACGCAGGATTCCCCCCACCCCGGTGGCCGCCCCCTGGAAGGGCTCGACCGCACTCGGGTGATTGTGCGACTCGACCTTGAAGGCGAGGGCAAGCCCGCTGCCGACATCCACCGCTCCCGCGTTCTCCCCCGGTCCCATGATCACGTGGGGGCCCTGGGTCGGCAGGCGCCGCAGCAGCTTGCGGCTGTGCTTGTAGGCGCAGTGCTCTGACCACATGAGCGAGAGCATGGCCAGCTCGACGTCTCCCGGCTCGCGTTCGAGCCGCTCGACGATGAGCTCGTACTCGTGGTCGGTGAGGCCGAGCTGGCGGTGACGGCTAGGCGTGGACGCGATCGTCAACCTGGGCTCGCAGCGACTCGAAGATCTTCAGGCCGTCCGTCGACCCGGTGAGGGGATCGACCGCATGCTCCGGGTGCGGCATCAGGCCGAACACGTTGCCGGCGTCGTTGCATACCCCGGCGATGTCGTCCTGCGAGCCGTTGGGGTTCTCTCCCGGGGCGTAGCGGAGCACGACGTGGACCGGCTCGGGGCTGAAATAACGCCCCGTGGTGTGCTTCACCGGGACGGATAGGCGCTCTCCGGGCTGGCACGCGTTGGTGAACGGGGTGTCCGCGTCCACAACCTCCAGCGCCACCTGTCGAAAGACGAACTTGAGCGAGGTGTTGGGGAGCAGGGCGCCGGGCAGCAGGCCCGCCTCGCACAGAACCTGAAAGCCGTTGCAGATGCCGAGGACGAGACCACCGCCGCGGGCGAAGTCCGCCACCTCTTCCATGACCGGCGCGAACCGCGCGATCGCCCCCGCGCGCAGGTAGTCGCCGTAGGAGAAGCCGCCGGGGACGATCACCGCATCGACGTCCTGGAGGTCATGGTCGGCGTGCCACAGCAGCACGGCATCCCCCACCCGCCGCGCCGCCTCCAGCGCGTCGACCTCGTCACACGAGCCGGGAAACCGGACGACGCCGAATTTCACCGGCCGTTTTCCTCGACGATCTCGTAATCCTCCACCAGCGGGTTGGCCAGCAGCCGCTCGCACATCTCGGGGAGCTGTGATGGATCGTCGACGTCGAGCTCGATCAGGCGCCCCACGTGGACGTTGGCCACGCCGCTGAACCCAAGCGCAGGCAGCGCACGTTCGACGGCCTGGCCCTGCGGATCGAGGATTCCTTGTTTCGGTCGGACCAGGACCCGGGCGCGCATCAACCCTGCGTACGGGTCAACCAGGCGTCGAACGGTTCGCCCGTGATCCGCTCGTAGGCCTCGACGTACTTCCCGCGGGTGCGGCTGACCACGTCATCCGGGATCGCCGGCGCGGGTGGGTTGCGGTCCCAGCCAGTCGAGGAGGCCCAATCCCGCACGTACTGCTTGTCGAAGCTCGGCTGCGAACGTCCGGGCTCGTATTGATCGGCGGGCCAGAAGCGTGAGGAGTCGGGCGTGCACACCTCGTCCCCGAGGGTCAGGCTCCCATCCGCCGCGAGGCCCAGCTCAAACTTGGTGTCGGCGAGGATGATGCCTCGCTCACGCGCGTGCTCGGCGGCGAACCGGTAGAGCTCGAGTGACACGTCCCGGACGCGCTCGGCCAGCGCCCGGTCGCCGATCAGCTCGACGGCCCCCTCGAAGTCGACCGCCTCGTCGTGCCCGGTCGTCGCCTTCGTCGTCGGGGTGAAGATCGGTTCCGGAAGCTGATCTGACTCCCGCAGGCCCTCGGGCAGCTGGATCCCGCACACGGCGCCGGTGCGCTGATAGTCCTTCCACCCCGAGCCGGTGATGTAGCCGCGGACGACGCACTCGACGGTCAGCATCTCGAGACGCTGGACGAGCATCGCGCGGCCACGCGCCTCCTCGGGCACCCCGTCGGTGACCGAGATCAGGTGATTGGGGATGATGTGCCCCGTCCGCTCGAACCAGAACGCCGACAGGCCGGTCAGAACCTTGCCCTTATCGGGGATCGGCGTCGGATGGACGACGTCGTAGGTCGAGATCCGGTCCGAGGCCACCAGCAGCAGCGTCTGATCCGGCGCCTCATAGATCTCGCGAACCTTGCCCGATGCAATGCGGGGCAAGTCGCGCAGAGCAGTCACTGGGGCGATGCTAGCAACGGGGTCGGCGACCCCGGGACACCTCCCGGGGTCGCCTTCACGCTAAGTGCGGACTCCGCTTCGACGGGCGCGTCGCGGCTGGCCCTCGCCGCCTACGGCGCCGTCGCGGCCGCCGGGGCGCAGATCGCCGTGACCGTCGCCGTCAACGGCGTGGTGAAGCTGTTGTTGAAGACGTCAGCCGCCCACAGCGTCTTGGCCTGGGGATAGGAATCGTTGACCAACCCGGCCTTCTCGTTGCTGACGCTCGCGCCCCCGCCGATCACGAAGGTTCCGGTGGGGCAGGCCGCGGTCACGAGCTGTCCCCCGGGTCCGGTCTTCGGGACGGTGACCGTGGTGACGGCGTAGGTCACCTTCGAGATTGGGGTCGAGAGCTTGTTCGTGTTGACCTACGTGGCGGTGATCGTGTGATTGCGCAGACGGTTGCCGGAAAGCGAGTGCTTCTTGATCAGGCTGTCTCCGCTGACCAGATTGCTCGCCGCGAGTGCTGAGCCCGACACGGCGAAGACCAGCGCCGTCGTCGCGACCACCATTGACGCCGACGGACGGCGCCGGAAGACGTTCTTCATCAGAACTCCCTAGTCGTGTGGGTGCTCTCAGAGCACCCGGTTACCGGGAGAGCTAACAACCGGTGAGCCCGTTGGTTGCGCGGCTCGGGGTCTGCCTCAGGCGACGCCGGCCGGGCTTCTCTGCGGAGCTATCTCGTCCAGACGGCCCACGATGTCGTCGGCGTAGCGCACGAAGGGCTGGTAGTCGAAGACCGCGTCGAGTTCCAGGCCCGACGCAGCAGGATCGGCGGCCAGGAGCTCACGCATTGCTCGCCGCTCGTCGATGGCCTGGCGAGCCAGCCGCTGGACGACGCGATAGGCGTCATCTCGACCGAGTCCCCGCTCCACGAGCGCGAGCAGCACCCGCTGGGAAAACAGGGCCCCGTAGGTGAGGTCCAGGTTCTCCCGCATGCGCTCGACGTTCACCACCATGCCCTCGATCAGGGCCAGCGTGCGCCGCTGGAGGTGGTCGAGCAGGATCGTTGAGTCGGGAATGATGATCCGCTCCACGGAGGAGTGGGAGATGTCGCGCTCATGCCAGAGCGCAACGTCCTCGAGCGCGGCGTGGGCGTTGGCGCGGAGAACCCGGGCCAGACCGACAACCTGCTCGGACTTGATCGGGTTGCGCTTGTGGGGCATCGCGCTCGAGCCCTTCTGACCCGCCCCGAAGGGCTCGGAGACCTCTCCGACCTCGGTCCGCGCCAGGTGGCGGAGCTCGAGTGCCAGCCGCTCCATCCCGGCTCCCGCCAGGGCGATCGCTCCCAACAGCTCGGCATGACGGTCACGCGCCACAACCTGGGTCGAGGCGGGCTCCCGCTCCAGCCCCAGCCGTCGCAGGACGCGCTCCTCGAAGGCCGGGGAGGTGGCCGAATACGTCCCCACGGCGCCCGAGATGGCCCCCACCGTCGCCTGGGCGAATGCCCGCTCCAACCGTTCGGCGTTCCGATGAGCCTCAAACGTGAACGAGGCGAGCTTCACGCCAAAGGTCGTGGGCTCGGCGTGGATCCCGTGCGTCCGGCCGACGGTCAGGGTGTGCGTGTGCTCACGCGCCCGGGCGGCCAGGGCCTCGACGAGGCGCCGGGAATCCGGAAGCACGAGCTCGGCGACACGCCGCAGCTGCAGCGCGAGTCCGGTATCGAGGACGTCGCTCGACGTCAGGCCGTGATGAATCCAGCGGCCGGCCGGCCCGGCCGAGGCGGCGAGAACATCCACGAACGCGGCCGTGTCATGGTCGGTGACCCGCTCGCGCTCGGCGATCGCCTCCACGGTGAAGCTGGAAGCGCGAATCGCCTCCAGCTCCCGCTCAGTTGGACCTTCGAGCTCCTCCGCCGCGGCGATCTCGACCTGACGCATGGCCTCGAAATGAGCCTCGTCAGACCAGATCTCGGCCAGCTCGCGCCGGGTATAGCGAGGTATCACGCGTCGATTATTACCCGCCGGCCAGCTGCACCGATTTGACGATCAGCAGCGCCAGGGCCACGACCATGTAGGACCCGAGCGCCCACATCGCGACGCGCTTGCCCATCGACCACTCCGGCCGCGATAGGAGTGCCGCAGGTGGCATCGTCCAGCGCTCCTTCGGAACCTCGACCGGAGAGCCGCTGACCGGACCTGTGACGGTGGAGCGGGTCCGTGAGGAGTACAGACCCATCGTGGCGAGGGCCACCGCGAGCACCGCACCGCCACCGAGAGCGAGCGCGGTCACATCGACGTGCGGGAACAGCGTCGTGATGGTGAGGATCAGCGACAGCAGGACGAGAGCCGCCACGATCAGGCTGGCCAGCGCCTTGAGCCACCGCGGGTTGGTCCACGGGCCCAACACCTCACGGTCGTTGCAGAGCATGAGCAGGAACACCGTGGTCATGGGCAGAAGGATTCCGCACAGCGCCTGCACGGCTTCAACGATCACACCCAGGGGAGCTCCGGGGATGAGCACGATCGCCCCGGCGGCCAGGATCAGGACGATGAACACCGAGTAGAAGCCCTTGGCCTCGAAGAAGCTGCGGTGCAGCGAGCCCCGCGTCCCGAAGACATCGCCGACCACGTAGCTGGTGGCCAGAGTTACGACGCCCGCCCCGATCAGCGAAGCGTTGAGCAGCACGACCGCGAAGAAGGCACCGGCGACCGGGCCGACCGTGTGACGGAGCGCGGAGGCGACGCCGCCGGCATCGGTGAAGCCACCGGCGTAGCGGGTACCGCCCAGGGCAAAGGCGGCGGCGCAGATCAGGGCAGCGGCGCCGACCACGACCACGACGGCGCCGAGGATCGTGTCGAGCCGCTCGTAATTGATCCAGCGCGGGGTGATCCGCTTGTCGACGATGTTCGACTGCTGAAAGAAGAGCTGCCAGGGGGCGACCGTGGTGCCGACGATCGAGATGAGGAGCAGGATCGCCGTCGAGTTGGCGCCCCCGGGAATCCCGGGAACGAACAGGTGGTGCGCGATGTTGCCAGCGCGCGGATGCGAGAGGAAGAAGAGCGGGATCAGCAGCAGGTTCCCGAACATGAACACGAACATCGAGCGCTCCCAGGCCCGGAAGCTCCCGCTGGCGGTCACCGCTATGAGGGCGGCGGCGGCGATCGGAACCGAGATGTACTGCGATACCCCGAAGTAGCCGAGGGCCAGGCTCACGCCGATGAACTCAGTCACGATGATGAGGAAGTTCTGGAGGAGCAGGAATCCCGACTCGAATAGGCCCCACGAGCGGCCGAAGCGCTCGATGATGAGCTTGGCGTGACCGACCCCGGTGACGGCTCCGAGACGCACGACCATCTCCTGATTGACGATCAGGACAGGGACGAGGAGCAGCAGGACCCAGAGCAGCCCGGTGCCGTAGTTCTGACCCGCCTGGGCGTAGGTGGAGACGCCACCGGCGTCGTTATCGCCGATCAGGACGATCAGCCCGGGGCCGACGATCGCGAGCAGCGCCAGGAGTCGCGAACGGAGGCTGCGATGGGCATCGTCGGTGTCCCTGAGGGTTCCGAACGCACCCTTGATCTCGGCCTCGGTCGCGGGGTCGAGCACGGCGTGCTCGCGCTCGCCCACGCCACTCGTCGCCATGTGCTCGACCTCCTTTCGCCTTCTCGTCCGCGCACTCGTCGCGGCCGGCGGGAGGTCTCTGGCTCCGGACTAGGGTCGGGAGGAAGAGCTCACCACGCCAGCCGCGAACCGACTACTTCGCGGTAGCTCGTCGCTGTCTAAATGTCCGTCGTGGTGGGCCATTTCGATCCTCTCGTCGCCCTGCTGGCGACACTTTCGAGGGTACCAGCAGACGGCGCAACGAGGGTCAGGTCCGGGCGGCGAGCGCCATGAGGCCGGCATCGCCACAATAGCCCGCCGTGCTTGACCCGCCAGCGACCGCCGCATCGACCGCCGACCGTGAGATCTGGCGTCACGCCGTCCACGTGTTGGCGGCCTTCGACCGCCCCTCGGCTTCGGACGGCGAACGGCGGGCCGCTGAATGGATCGCCGACAGGCTGAACGAACTCGGCTGCTCGGCACAGATCGAGGAGGAACAGGCGCACGGCGGCTATTGGTGGCCCCTGGCCCTGGTTAATGCCGTGGGGGCGGCGGGTGGGGCGCTGGCCCTCCGCCGCCGAGGTCGCGTCGGCCGCGCCGTGGCGGCGCTGGCCGGCGTCACGGCGGCCACCGCTGCGTGGGACGACGTCACCGGCCGGGGATTCAGGTTTCGATGGGCGTTGTTCCCCCGCCGTGCGACCTGGAACGTCGTCGGCCACACCGGCGATCTCGACGCGGAGCGGACCGTGATCGTCGTTGCCCACCACGATGCCGCCCATTCCGGACTCGTGTTCCACCCGGCGCTGAGCGAGATTGGCCCCAAGCTATGGCCGAGGCTCCACGCACAGGCCAGCCACACGCTCCCCATCATGCACGCCACCTGGGCCGGGCCGCTGCTCGTGCTCGCCGGAGCGGCTCTGGGCTCCCGGCGATTGCTATCCAGCGGCACGGTGTTTGCCCTGGGGGCGCTGGCCGCCATGGTCGACATCGGCCTCCGAGGAGTCGTACCCGGGGCCAACGACAACCTGGCTGCGGTGGGGGCCCTGCTCGCCCTAGCACGATCCCTGCGTGATCGACCGCTTACCGGCCTCCGCGTGCTGCTTGTCTCCACGGGATCTGAAGAGTCCTTCTCGGAGGGGATGCAGGGCTTCGCTCACCGCCACTTCCCGAACCTGGACCGCGAGCGGACGGAGGTTCTGTGCCTGGAATGCCTCGGCAGCAGCAGGATGGTTGTGGTCGAGGGAGAGGGGATGTTGAAGATCCACGACTACCCACTTCACATGCGTGAGGAGCTTGCGGCTGCGGCCGCCGACGTCGGCGTGGAGGTCGCCCGGGGGCTGAGGACGGTGGCGGCAACCGATGGCCTCATCTCGATGCGTGCCGGCTATCCCACCGTCACGCTGGCTTCGATCGAGCACACCGGGCTGCCGCTCAACTACCACTGGCCAACGGATACACCCGCCGCCCTCTGTTGGAGGACGGTGGACGACGCCGTCCGCGTGGCTGAACGGTTCGTGCGCCGTCGCGCCGGCGGCTAGCCCCGGGGCAAGCCGGCCGCCCCGGCGGCTAATCCCGCGCCACGCCCGCGCGCCAGCGCCACTCCTCGGGGATCAGCAGCTCGAGCACGTCGTCGACCGCGATGATCCCGGCCACGGCCCCGCCGCCGTCGAGGACCGGGATCGCGATCAGGTTGTAGTCCGACATCACGCGGGCGACCTCGGGTAGCTCGGCATCGACGGTCACCGTGGGACAGGTCGAATCGACAACGCTCACGAGGCTCGCCGCTGAGTCGGCGCGGACCAGCTCGGCCAGACCCAGTGTCCCCACGAGCCTGCCCCCGTCGACGACGCAGACGATCGAGGCCTGCTGGGCCCCGAGTTCGCTCGCCCGTACGCGCTCGAGCGCCCGCTCCACGGTCGCGTCGGCGGCCACGGAGATGAAATCGGGGTTCATCAGGCCACCTGCGGTGGACGGATTGTGGCCCAGGAGGCTGCGGATCTTGCCCTGCTTGGACGGCGGCAGGAGGTTCAGGATGGGCAGGCGCCGCTCCTGGTCGAGCTCGAGCAGGAGGTCGGCTGCGTCGTCCGGGTCCATTCGTGCCAGGACCGAGGCGGCCTCGGGGTCCGGACGATCACGCAGGAACTCGACCTGATGCTCGTCGTCGAGCTCCTCGAAGACGTCGGCCTCGAACTCCTTATCCTCACCAACCGCCTCGAGGATCTCCTCGCCCTCCTCGTGGGAGGCGGCCTCGACGAGATCGGCGATCTGAGCTGGGTGCAGGCGCCGCAGGCGCCGCGTCGTCAGCTTCAGCCGCGAAGTGGGCACGTGCGCCATGAACGGCTCGACGTCGTTCCAGGGCACGAACTGCTTGTGCTCGGTGTCATGACCGCGAAAGCGCCGGGGCAGGAAGCGGAACAGCCTCGGGCGCAGGCTGGGGTCGACTCCCGCCACTCTCCAGGCTCCGTCCTCGCAGACGAGCTCGACCTCGCGCACCCGGACCAGTCGTGCCGTCGTGACGTTGATCACGTCGTGGTCGAGGACGTCGCGCCGCAGCAGCACCTCGCCGGGCCGGCGCTCGAACTGGGCGAGGTTGAGCTTGGTCGTCGAGATCCGGACCGCGTCCGGGCCGAGCTCGGCGATCCGATCGGCAGGCACGAACAGGTCGCGGCCGCCGATCCGCGCCTTCAGTCCCACGATCGGCGGCAGGCCCTGGCCGTGGTCGAGGCGCGCGATCAGATCCTCGACCCGGCCCAAGCGCTCTCCGGCCGAGTCCAGAAGAGGACTCCCTCCGACCGATGTCAGGTGAATAACGTCGGGCATCAGTTGCCGCGGGCCTAAGGCTAGCGCCGCACCTTTACCGCGTCGTGCTCCTAGCTGCTGAGGATCCTGGCCGCGAGGACGGCGGCGTTACGCGCGTTGTCGACGCCCACGCACGCCACCGGGACGCCGGGCGGCATCTGGCTGATCGACAGGAGCGCGTCGAGTCCACCGGCCACCGACGTCCGGCTGGTCAGCGGAACACCGATGACGGGCAGGTCGGAGTGCGCCGCGACGACCCCGGGCAACGCGGCGGACAGCCCGGCACCGGCGATGATCACCCGGAGGCCACGCAGCCTCGCGTTGCGCGCGTAGTCGGCAACCTTGTCGGGCTCGCGGTGGGCCGACATCACCCGCACCTCGCTGCGGATCCCGCGCTCGGTGAGCTCCTTCTCGGCTGCCTCCATGGCCGGAAGATCGCTCTTGGATCCCATCACGATCCCCACCTGGGGCGCATCGACGTCGAGCTCCTCGAGCTCGGGTTGAGGCTCTGTGAGGCCCTCCTCGACGATTGTCTGCGGTTGTTCGGTCATGCTCAGCGGACCCGCAGAGCGATATCTCGGCGCAGCTGCCTGCCATCGAAGTCGATCATCTCCGCGGCAGCATAGGCGGCGCCACGGGCGGACGCCGCATCAGGTCCCAACGCGGTGACATTCAGCACGCGGCCGCCCGCGGTTACGACCTCGCCGTCCGCGCGCCGTGCCGTGCCGGCGTGGGTCACGTAGACGCTCTCCGGGATTCGGTCAAGGCCGGTGATGACATCGCCGCTCGAGGAGGACTCGGGATAGCCGCGGCTCGCCAGCACCACGGTCACCGCAATATCCGTACTCCACTCGAGGTCGGCCCCATTCAACCCCCCGGGCATGGCCGCGCGCTCCATCAGCGCGAGCAGGTCGGTGCGCAGGCGCGGAAGAATCGCCTGCGTTTCGGGATCGCCAAAGCGGACGTTGAACTCGAGCACCTTGGGGCCGTCCGCGGTCATCATCAGCCCGGCGTAGAGCACCCCGTGAAACGGGCTGCCTCGCCGCGCCAGCTCATCGAGCACCGGCTGGTGGATGCGCAGGGCGAGCTGGTTCGCGGCCGCCGCGTCCACAGCCGAGACGGGTGAATAGGAGCCCATACCGCCGGTGTTCGGCCCCCGATCTCCATCGAAGATGCGCTTGTAATCCTGCGCCGAGGCGAGCGCCAGCGCGCGCTCGCCGTCGCACAGGGCGAGCAACGACAACTCATAGCCCTCGAGGTGCTCCTCGACCACGACCCGCTCGGTGCCGAAGCGCCGCTCAACGAGAAGCGCCTCGAGCGCCTGGCGCGCCTCATGCTCGTCCGCGACGATCATCACTCCCTTCCCGGCGGCGAGGCCGTCGGCCTTGATCACAACGGGGTACGTGGGTATTGCCTCGAGGCCCGCTTCGACGCTTGTCACGACCCGGTAGGCGGCCGTCGGGACGCCGGCCGCCTCCATCACCTCCTTGCAGAAGGCTTTCGAGCCCTCGAGCCGGGCGGCGGCGGCGCCCGGTCCGAAGCAGCCGATTCCGACGGCCTGAAGACGGTCGATGAGCCCTGCCACGAGCGGCGCCTCGGGGCCCACGACGACGAGCGACACCCGCTCACGCGCCGCCGCGGCGACCAGGCCATCGAGATCCTCGGAGGAGATGGCCAACAGGCGCGCCTGCTCAGCGATCCCCGCGTTGCCGGGCGCGCACAGCACCTCAGGGCGGCGCGGCGAGCGCAGCAGCGACTGCACGATCGCGTGCTCGCGCGCGCCTGATCCAACGACGAGGACGCACTCGGGCTCCCCTGGGCTCACCGGCCCCTCACTCGGCGACCGCCTCAGATCGCGCCAATGAAGTCGTCGATCGGGATCGCGGTCAGCGTCTCGTACTTGGCCGTCCCCCGCGACCCGAGCTCGAGCGAGACCCGGGAGATGATCTTCTCGTCTGGAGCCTCGACCACGTTTACGAAGTCGAACTGGCCGAGCGTCGCCCACTGTGCCTTCACGGTGGCGCCGAGCTGCTCGACCTCACGGTTGACCTCGCGAATCCGCGACGGGTTGTTCTTGATCGTCTGGACGCCCTCGGGCGTCAGCGTGCAAAGCATGATGTAGGTGGGCACGGTTCCTCCCTTCTCGGTGGCTGCCAGTGCCCGACTTCTACACCGTTGCCGCCGCCTCCGCCTTCTCCAGCCTGAGCTCACCATTCTCAGCATCGACCCGGACGGCGTCGCCCGGTCCGAAGCGACCCTCGAGAATCGCCAGCGCCAGCTGGTCCACGAGGCGCTTCTGGATCACCCGCTTGAGCGGGCGAGCGCCGTAGGTCGGGTCGTACCCGAGGTTGCCGAGAAGCGTTCTCGCCTCGTCGGTCAACTCGACCTCGATGTCACGCTCACGCACCCGCTGGATGAGCTGGTTGACCTGGAGGTCGACGATCTCGCCGATCTGCTCGCGGGTGAGCGACTGGAATTCGACGATGTCATCGAGCCGGTTGATGAACTCCGGCTTGAAGTGCGCCTCGACACCGGCTCGGCCACCGGGGATGTTCGAGGTCATGATCAGCACGACGTTCTTGAACGACACCGTGCGTCCCTGGCCGTCGGTCAGCCGGCCGTCGTCCATCACCTGAAGCAGGGTGTTGAACACGTCGGGGTGGGCCTTCTCGATCTCGTCGAGCAGCACCACGGCATAGGGCCTGCGCCGCACCGCCTCGGTGAGCTGGCCGCCCTCGTCGTAGCCGACGTAGCCCGGAGGGGCGCCGACCAGCCGCGACACTGAGTGCTTCTCCATGTACTCCGACATGTCGATCCGGACCATCGCGTCCTGGGAGTCGAACATGAACTCGGCCAGCGCTCGCGCGAGCTCGGTCTTGCCGACCCCGGTGGGCCCGAGGAACAGGAAGGTGCCGATCGGCCGGTTGGGGTCCTGGAGGCCCGCACGGGAGCGTCGCAGGGCGGCTGAGACGGCCTCAACCGCCTCGTCCTGGCCGACCACGCGCTGATGCAGCCGCTCCTCCATGTGCACGAGCTTCTCGATCTCGCCCTCCATCAGCCGGCTCACCGGGATCCCGGTCCACTTGGCGACCACCTCTGCCACGTCCTCGGCATCGACGTGGTCCTTGAGGAAGCGCAGCTCGGCGGCGTCGTCCTCCGCGGATTCCGCGGCCTCGAGCTGCTTCTCCAGGTCGGGGATCGCGCCGTACTTCAGCTCCGCCGCCCGTCCCAGGTCCGCCTCGCGCTCGGCCCGCTCGAGCTCGGCTCGCGCCTGCACCAGCTGCGACTGAACCTCGGCGACGGTCTTCGTCGCCTCCTTCTCACGCTGCCACTCGGCCGTCATCGCCACAGACCGCTCGCGCTCCTCGGCCAGGGTGCGTTCGAGCTGCTCGCGACGGGTCACGGTGCCGGGATCATCGTCCTCGCCCAGAGACTGGAGCTCGATCTCGAGCTGCATGATGTGCCGGTCGACCTCATCGATCTCGGTCGGCTTGGAGTCGATCTCCATGCGAATCCGTGACGCCGCCTCGTCGACCAGGTCGATCGCCTTATCCGGCAGAAAGCGGTCGGCGATGTAGCGATGACTCAGAGTTGCCGCGGCCACCAGGGCGGAGTCCTGGATGCGAACGCCGTGGTGGTCCTGGTAGCGCTCCTTGAGCCCACGCAGGATCGCGATCGTGTCCTCGACCGTCGGCTCGCCGACGTACACCGGCTGGAAGCGCCGCTCGAGCGCGGCGTCCTTCTCGATGTGCTTGCGGTATTCGTCGAGCGTCGTCGCGCCGACCGCCCGCAGCTCGCCGCGGGCCAGCATCGGCTTGAGCATGTTCCCGGCGTCCATGGCGCCCTCGGCCGCGCCGGCACCGACGATCGTATGCAGCTCGTCGATGAACACGATGATCTGGCCCTTGGCATCGGCGATCTCCTTGAGCACCGCCTTCAGCCGGTCCTCGAATTCGCCGCGGTACTTGGACCCGGCGACCATCGCGCCGAGGTCGAGGGCCACGACGCGGCGGTCGCGCAGGCCCTCGGGCACGTCCTCGTCGACGATCCGCTGGGCCAGGCCTTCGACGATCGCCGTCTTGCCCACGCCCGGCTCTCCGATGAGGACCGGATTGTTCTTGGTGCGCCGGCTCAGAACCTGGATCACGCGACGAATCTCGTCATCGCGGCCGATCACCGGGTCAAGCTTGCTCTCACGCGCGGCCTCCGTCAGATCGCGGCCAAAGCGCTCGAGCGCCTGAAACTTATCTTCGGGATTCTGGTCGGTGACGGGCTGGGTCCGGACCTCGCTCAGCGCTTTCAGAAGCTCGTCGTGCGCGGCCCCGTTGGCGCGCAGCGCATCGCCCGCTGCCCCGGGGTGGGCCGCGATCGCAAGCAGGAGGTGGTCCGTCGAGACGTACTGGTCACCGAGCTCACGCATCTCCTTTTCGGCGTCGCGCAGGACCTGAATGAGATCGCTCGAGGCCCCGGTCGGTTCGGCCGTCGAGCCACCGCTCAGCTTGGGCAGTGCGTCGAGCGCCTGGTTGACCGATTGGCGCACGAGGCTCGGCTCGATGCCGAGCTTGCGCAGCACAGGAAGGACGAGTCCCTCCTCCTGCTCGAGCAGCACGGCGAGCAGGTGCTCAGGCGCGGCCTGGGGATTGGCGCGCTCCTCGGCCAGCTGCTGGGCAGCTTGGATCGCCTCTTGAGATTTGATCGTGAAACGGTCTGGTTGCATCAGGTGTCAGCCTCGGCGGGTTGAAGATCTAAGTCTGTTCGACTTAGATCTTATCACCGGATTGCTGGCTCTTGGAGGCTCTGAGCGTGATCTTCAGCTGCTTGATATCGGCCGCGCGGACCAGCTGCCCGCCCTTGACGTAGGGGACGATCTCGGCCCGCAGCTCGCGCCGCACGTGCTCGAGACGCTCGACCTCGGCCTTCAGCTCCTTGGCGCGGCGCTCCAGGGCTTCGACCTTCCGTGTCATCGCCTCGAGCTGCTCCTCGAGCTCGAACACGCGCTCCACGCCCGCCAGGTTCATACCCATCTCGGCGGTCATCTCCTGGATGCGGCGCAGGCGCTCAACATCCTCGTGGGAATAGAGACGTGTCCCCTTGGGCGATCGCTTCGGCTCGATCAGCCCACGCGCCTCGTACATGCGGAGCGTCTGCGGGTGCATCTCGGCCAGCTCGGCCGCAACCGAAATCATGAACACACCCCGACGGGAAGACACGCGAACCCGCGTCGTCGTCCGCGAGGCCCTCGGTGTGTCGTCGCGGTCCGACCGCCCGGCCGCCATTACGCCTCACCTCCCGCCGCCGCCCCTGCCTTGGTCCGTGAGCCGGCCTTGGCGAACAGCTCGGCCCGGGGATTGCCGTTCATCACCTGCGAGAGCTTGTCCACGGCGTCCTCCTGCTCGGGGGAGAGTGAGGTCGGCACGTCGATCACGAAGCGGTAGTGGATGTCACCGCGCCCACGCCCACCCAACCGGGCCGGGCCCTCGCCCCGGAGCCGCTGGACGGTCCCGTGCTTGGTCCCGGGCGCCACGCGCAACCGTTTGGAGGCGTTCAGGGTTGGGACCTCGACCACTCCTCCGCGCACGGCCTCGGGAATGCTCAGCGGAACCTCGACCTCGAGGTTGTCGCCGACGCGCTTGAAGACAGGTGATTCCTTGACCCGCGTGATCACGTAGAGATCGCCCGGCTCGGCCCCTCGGGGGCCGGCCTCGCCCTTGCCGGCGAGCCGGATCCGGCTGCCGTCCTTCACCCCGGCGGGAATGTTGACCCGCAGCCGCTTCACGGTCCGCTGGGCCCCGCTTCCCCCGCAGGTTGGACACGGGTCCTCGATGATCGTTCCCGCGCCGTGGCAGCGTGAGCAGGGCTGGGAGATCGAGAAAATCCCCTGGCTCTCGTTCTCGACACCTCGGCCGCCGCACACCGGGCACACCTTGGGAGACGTCCCGGGCTTGGCACCGGTTCCGTGGCAGGTCGGGCACGGCTGTGACGTCGGCACCGATAGCGGCACCTGGGCCCCGTTCACGGCCTGATCGAAGCTCAGTGACACCTCGGTCTCGAGGTCCCGACCGCGCTGGGGGCCGGTGGCCCGCCCACCGGTGCGCTCCCGCCCTGTGCCGGCCGCCCCGCCGAACAGGTTGGACAGGATGTCGCCGAACCCCCCGGCAAACGCGCCGGGGTCGAAGCCGCCGCCCTGCGTGCCGAAGGCAAACGGACCGGTGCCGCGGTCATACGCCTTGCGCTTCTCGGAGTCGGAGAGGACATCGTGGGCCTGCGAGATCTCCTTGAACCGCTCCTCTGCCGCCTTGTCTCCCGGATTGCGGTCCGGGTGGTACTTGCGCGCCAGCTTGCGGTACGCCTTCTTGATCTCCTCGTCCGAGGCACCCTTGCCCACCCCGAGGATCTTGTAGTAGTCGGGTCTCGCGGCCATCTGCTGCTCCTGCTATCCCGCGACGACGACCCGGGCTGGGCGAATCACCGACTCGCCCAGACGACAACCCCGCTGGTAGACCTCGACGACGGTGCCAGCCTCGGCGCCGTCGACCGGTTGCTGGGCCACCGCCTCGTGGCGCGTTGGGTCGAACTTCTCACCCTCGGGCGAGTACAGCTCGACTCCCGCCCGGCCAAGCGCAGCGATGACCTCGGCATGAACCAGCTTGATCTCAGAGAGGAACTCATCCTGCGAGTCGCCATTCGTCGACACCGACTCGAGCGCCCGGTCCAGGTTGTCGACCGCCGGCAGCAGCTCCCGGACCAGCTTGACCACGCCTCGCTCCTGGGCTGCTGCCGCGTCGCGGGCCGCCCGCTTGCGGTAGTTCTCGAAGTCGGCGCGAGTGCGCTGCGCGAGCTCGAGATACTCATCCGCCTTCTGGGCGCGAGCCGTCAGCTCGTCGAGGTCACGCTCGAGCTGTCGCGCGTCGCGGCCCTCCTCGTCCGGGAGGCCGGGCTCGGGCGCTCCCTCTTCGGGCGCGTCCGCGTCCTCTTCAGGCGTCTGCACTGGCGCCGCGGGGCCTACCGGCGCCTCCGGCTCCCCGGCGGGGACCGAAGGCTCGAGCGGCTGCGACTCATCGGCCTCCATCTCGGGGGCCGCAGGCGCGGCCCCCGAATCACGGATCTCATCGAAGGGAGGTGTCATTTACCTGCCCTCGTCCACTACCTCGGCGTCGACGACGTCCTCCTCGGCGGCGCCGTCGCCCGACGCACCATTGGTAGCGGCGCCATCCTGCGCCGCCCCGGCTGCCGCCTGCTCCTGGGCCCGCTGATACATGGCCTCTGAGACCTTGTGGAACGAGGCCTGGAGTGCCTCCGCCTTGGCGTTGATCTGGGCAGCGTCGTCTGAGGTCAGGACCTCACGCACCTCCTTGATCGCGGCCTCGATCTCCTCCTTGGAGGAGGAGTCGACGGCGTCGCCCAGCTCGTTCAGCTGGCGCTCGGCCTGGTAGGCGGCGTTCTCGGCGTTGTTCCGAGCTTCGGCCAGCTCACGCTGACGGCGATCGTCCTCGGCGTGCGCCTCGGCATCGTTCACCATCCGCTTGATCTCGTCCTCGGAGAGGCCGGAGCCGGCCTTGATCTCGATCTTCTGCTCCTTACCAGTACCGAGATCCTTGGCCGACACGTTGAGGATGCCGTTGGCATCGATGTCGAACGTGACCTCGATCTGCGGGATGCCGCGCGGAGCCGGCGGGATGCCGGTGAGCTGGAACTTGCCCAGCGACTTGTTGTACATCGCCATCTCGCGCTCACCCTGGAGCACGTGGATCTCGACCGACGGCTGGTTGTCTTCGGCGGTCGAGAAGACCTCGCCCTTGCGGGTCGGGATCGTCGTGTTGCGCTCGATCAGCTTCGTCATCACGCCGCCCTTGGTCTCGATGCCGAGGGTCAGCGGGGTGACGTCGAGCAACAGCACGTCCTTGACCTCGCCGGCCAGGACGCCCGCCTGAATGGCGGCGCCGACGGCCACGACCTCATCGGGGTTGACGCCGCGGTGCGGCTCCTTGCCCGTGAGCTCCTTGACCTTCTCCTGAACCGCCGGCATGCGCGTCATGCCGCCGACCAGGACGACGTGGTCGATCTGAGCCGCGCCCTTGTCCTTGGCGTCGTCGAGCGCCTGGCGCACAGGCGCCACCGTGCGGTCGAGCAGATCGCTGGTCAGCTCGGCCAGCTTCGCCCGGGTGAGCCGCATGTCGAGATGCTTCGGCCCGCTGGCGTCGGCGGTGATGAAGGGCAGGTTGATCTGCGTCTCCTGGGTTGTCGAGAGCTCGATCTTGGCCTTCTCGGCCGCCTCGTAGAGGCGCTGGAGGGCCATCGGGTCCTGGCTCAGGTCGATGCCCTGGCTCTTCTTGAACTCGGCCACCAGCCAGTCGACGACCGCCTTGTCGAAGTTGTCGCCACCCAGGTGGTTGTCACCCGCCGTCGCCTTGACCTCGAACACC
>DATGFT010000001.1:0-2308 GCA_035308915.1 Solirubrobacteraceae bacterium | reverse complement strand
GACACGATCGACTACCTGTTCGTCGCGCCCTCGGCGTCCGTGCACCGGATCCAGGAGGCGCAGACCACCATCTACCAGGTGCTCTGGGAACTCACCCTGGCCGCTCTCGGCCGGCAGACGCAGGAAGAAGAGGTGTCACATGTGCCTGGGCATTCCCGGTGAGGTGATTGAGCTCCACCCGGAGCAACCCGACCTAGCCAAGGTGGACGTCAGCGGGGTCCGGCGGCTGATCAACATCGGCCTGCTCGACGACGACCCGCCCGTCCCCGGTGACTGGGTGCTGATTCACGTCGGCTTCGCCCTGTCGAAGATCGACGAACGCGAGGCGGCCGCGGCCATGGAGTTCCTCGAGGGCATCGGGCAGGCCTACGAGGACGAGATCGCGGCGCTGCGGGACTCACTGATCGAGTAAGGAGCGTGGCAGGTATGCGGTTCGTCGACGAATTCCGTGACGCCGATAAGGCCCACGCGCTCGCCGCGAAGATCGCGGCGCTGTGTGAGCCCGGGCGCCAGTACAAGCTCATGGAGGTGTGCGGCGGGCACACCCACACGATCTACAAGCACGGCCTCGAGGACTACCTGCCGGAGTCGATCACGCTGGTGCACGGGCCGGGGTGCCCGGTGTGCGTGATCCCGATGGGGCGGGTGGACGACGCCATGCACCTGGCCGCCGAGCCGGACGTGATCATGACGTCGTTCGGCGACATGATGCGGGTCCCGGGCAGCCAGGGGTCGTTCTTCGACGCCAAGGCGCAGGGCACCGACATCCGGATGGTGTACTCGCCGCTGGACTCGCTGAAGATCGCCCGGCAGAACCCGGACAAGCGCGTGGTGTTCATGGCGATCGGGTTCGAGACGACCGCGCCGTCCACCGCGATGACCATGCTCCGTGCCGCCGCGGAGGGGCTGACCAACTTCTCGGTATTCGCCAACCACGTCACGATCATCCCGGCCATCAAGGCCATCCTGGACTCCCCCGACCTGCGCCTCGACGGGTTCATCGGCCCCGGGCACGTGTCGACGGTGATCGGCTGCCGGCCGTACGAGTTCATCGCCAGTCAGTACGGCAAG
Source organism: Solirubrobacteraceae bacterium (assembly GCA_035308915.1). Classification (GTDB taxonomy): domain Bacteria; phylum Actinomycetota; class Thermoleophilia; order Solirubrobacterales; family Solirubrobacteraceae; genus Palsa-465. Next base: position 1,237 of record DATGFT010000001.1, on the reverse strand, counting down.
CCCGTGGTGGTGGCCGGGTTCGAGCCGCTGGACATCCTGCAGTCCATCTACATGCTGATGGTCCAGCTCTCGCAGGGCCGGTCCGAGGTCGAGAACCAGTACTCGCGCGTGGTCCCGTGGGACGGCAACCTGGTCGCCCTCAAGGCGATCGGCGAGACGATGGAACTGCGGCCCTACTTCGAGTGGCGCGGGCTCGGGTTCATCTCCCACTCCGCCCTCAAGGTGCGCGAGGACTACGCGAAGTTCGACGCCGAGAAGCTCTTCTCGGTGCCCGGCGTGCGCGTTGCCGACCCGAAGGCCTGCCAGTGCGGCGAGGTCCTCAAGGGCGTGATCAAGCCGTGGGAGTGCAAGGTGTTCGGCACCGCCTGCACGCCCGAGCATGCGATCGGAACCTGCATGGTCTCGCCCGAGGGCGCGTGCGCCGCCTACTACAACTTCGGCCGCTTCGCGCGCGAGAAGGAGGCCGTGTGATGACCGCGACCAGGCGTGAGGAGCGGGTGCTGGAGATCATCGAGACCGCGCGCTCCAAGCGACCCCGCTTCCGCGAGCAGCAGATCACGCTCGCTCACGGCGCGGGCGGCAAGGCTACGCAGACGCTGATCGAGGGCCTGCTGGTACCCGCGTTCGACAACCCCGTCCTATCGGCGCTCGGCGATGCGGGCGTGTTGGAGGTCGGAGCCACGAGGCTGGCGATGACCTCAGACAGCTTCGTCGTCAAGCCGCTGCGCTTCCCGGGCGGCTCGATCGGCGAGCTCGCGGTCAACGGGACGGTCAACGACCTCGCAATGGCTGGGGCCAGGCCGCTCGCGTTGACCGTCGGGATGATCCTCGAGGAGGGGCTTGACGCGGACGTGCTCAGAGCCGAGGTTCAGGCAATCGCGTCCGCGGCCCGCGAGGCGGAGGTCGAGATCATAGGCGGCGACACCAAGGTCGTCGAACGAGGGGCCGCAGACGGCATGTACCTGTGCACGACCGGGGTCGGCGTGGTTGACTCGCGAGCTTCTCTGAGCACGGACGGGATTCGAGCCGGCGACCAGGTATTGGTCTCGGGCCCGATCGGCGAGCACGGGACCGCGATCATGCTCGCCCGCGACCAATTCGACCTCGACGCCGAGGTGGAGTCCGATACGTGCTCGCTCTGGCCGGCAACCGATGCGCTGCTCGACGCGACTGGCGCCGAGCTGCACTGTCTGCGCGACGCGACCCGGGGCGGTGTCGCGTCGGTGCTCAACGAGCT